>URZX01000005.1 GCA_900552455.1 uncultured Peptococcaceae bacterium
CGTTTGAAACAATATTTTTGTTATTTACCCTATCTACTTGACAGGGGGCGGTTCATGGCGAGAGGCTGAGCATTTTTTAGCTTTTGATGTGCACTGTCACGCGGAAGAAGAACATGCCGACGATGAAGAGGATAGCGATCATGCCGACGCCAGTGTTGATGTCGCCGGTGAGCTGGCTGACGGCGCTGACGAGGGTCGTGCCCATGAAGGATGCGCCCTTGCCGCAGATATCCAGAAGCCCGAAATATTCGCCGGACTGCTGCGGCGGGATAATGCGTGTGAAATAGGAACGCGAGAGCGCCTGGATGCCGCCCTGGAACATGCCGACCATGACTGCCAGGAGCCAGAACTGCCACTGATGCTCGAGAAAGATCGCGAAAACAGCGATACCGAAATACGCGAGGATGCAGATGGTGATCAGCTTAGCAGTTGCGTAGCGCGCTGCCAGCCGGCCGAAAAGGATCGCGAACGGAAAAGCGACGATCTGCGTCACCAACAGCGCCAGGAGCAAGCCGGTGGTGTCGAGCCCAAGCGCGGTGCCGTAGGCTGTGGCCATGTCGATGATCGTGTAGACCCCGTCGATGTAGAAAAAGAACGCCAGGAGGAAAAAGAAAACCTTTTTCTCAGCTTTGACGTTTTTGAACGTGCGGCCCAGCCGTGCAAAGCTTTCGCGCACGGCGTGCTTCGGACGCTCGACGTAATGCTTCTGCTCGTAGCTTTTCAGGAGCGGCAGCGTGAAAATCAGCCACCACGCAGCCGTGATACAAAATGCCAGCTGCATCGCCAGCGTCATCGAGATGCCGATGGCTCCGCCGCCGAGCACCAGCGCCAGCGAGAGGATGAATGGCGCGCAGCTGCCGATATAGCCCCAGGCGTAGCCGCAGGATGAGATCATGTCCATGCGCTCGTGGGTGGTGACGTCTGAAAGCATGGAATCGTAGAAGATCAGGCTCGCCTGATAGCCGATCTTTGCGACGACGAAGATCACGAGGAAGATCAGCCAGTTGCTGGATGCGCCCAAAAGCACACAGCCAGCCAGCCCGATCACCAGAAACAGCAGAAAGATCGGTCGCTTGAAGCCGCGCGGGTCTGCCAACGTGCCGAAGGTCGGCCCCATGAACGCCACCACCAGTGTGACGATCGATGCGGCATAGCCCCAGTAAGCCAGATAATCGACGCTCGACAGTCCAGCGCTCTCTGCCAGGCTGTTGAAATAGATCGGCATGATCGTCGTGATCAGCAGTGTGAATGCTGAGTTGCCCACGTCGTAGAAAATCCAGTTGCGTTCCAGTTTTGTGAGTTTAAATGATGCCATAATGAACTCCTTTGCGGAAAAATACCATCTACCAGTGTAGTGGAATCGCACAAAAAATGCTATAGCAAAGACGTTAAATCTGCGAAAAATATGCGCGAAAAAAAGCTGCTGCTCCACGCGGAGCGGCAGCTTTTGCTGTGCGGAAAACTCAGATCTCGATCTTGGCGCCAAGAAGTTTGGCAAATTCGCGGCAGATCGCCGTGTTGCCAGGCCATGCCGGAGAGGTGACGAGGTTTTTGTCGACGACCGCCTGATCGGCAGGAACGTTCACATATTCGCCACCAGCGAGGGTGATATCTGGACCGACAGCTTCGTAGCAGGTGGCTTTGTAGCCTTTCAGCACGCCAGCAGCAGTCAGCACCTGAGGACCATGGCAGATGGCAGCGACAGGTTTTTCAGCCTGGAAAAATTCCTGCACGATCTCGATCACGCGAGGATTCAGGCGGATGTATTCCGGTGCGCGGCCACCGGTGATGAAAAGTCCGGCGTAGTCGGCAGTGTTGACAGCGTCGAAATCAGCAGTCAAGGCAAAATTGTGGCCAGTCAGTTCGGTGTAGGTCTGTTTCCCGAGAAAATCGTGGATGGCGGTGGCTACCGTGTCACCAGCTTTCTTTCCCGGGCAGACAGCGTCCACCTGATAGCCGAGCATCGAAAGTGCCTGGAATGGGACCATGGTTTCGTAATCTTCGGTGTAGTCACCGCAAAGCAGTAAGATCTTTTTGCTCATAGATAGGCCTCCTGTTCATTATCCTGCGGCAATTCGCCGCGACATTGTTATTGCTATTATTTTACCACGTTTTTGTGAATCCTGACGTGGGAAAATGGTAAAGAATGCACAAACTCAGCGCATGACCATGCCCATCTTGCGCTCGTTCCAGCAGGATTCAAAGCTTTGGGCGCTGACCCAATACTGGTAGATCTGGCCGCGGTTTTGCAGATTGTAGGGATCGCTGACGAAATAGCCGCGCGCAGGATCGTAGCCGCAGATCAGACGCACGTGGTTGTTGGCGACGCGCGCTTGGTAGGTACCATTGATGAGGAAATTGCCGTAACGCACCGGCGCCCAGGAAAACGTTTGCCAGGCGACGATCATGTTGCCGGCGAGCAGTTCGCGCTGCACGTCGGTCACAGATTTTCCGTTGAACACTTCGCAAACGTCAGCGCCGTTTGTGTAGCGGTTGCAGAAATCGGCGAGCGGCGCTGGATCGATGGAGCTGTAGCGTCCGTCGCTGTGATACGGCGAGCCGACAAAGCCTTTCGCAGGATCGGAGCTGGTGATCGGCAGCGCGTTCAGAAATGCAGTCGGCGTCACATTTTGTGCGTAGCCGAAGGTTTTGAGTCCCATGAGCGCGCTGATCGGCTCGCAGCCCATCCAGGCGTAAATCTCGTCGATCTGGCTGATGTATGGCACATAGCTCTGCTGGTAAGAGGACGCCGTCTGTGTGAGCACGCCGTTTGCATCTGCCCAATAAGCACCGACATTTTTGTTGAGTGCCAACTTTCCGTAGCGATCGACGCTGTAAAGCTGGCCGGAGATGTCGTGGACGCCAGGCGTGAATGTGTAGCTTCCGAGCGCGACACCGCTCCAGATTTCTGCAGCGCCGCTACCAACATTTTCGTGAGCGACCGACGCTTCAGCGACCGTGATGGCAGCCCAGTGAGACGCCGTCATGTCTGTGTAGAGCCCCAGGCCCATGAGCTTCTGTGCCTGGGCACTGTCGCCGTAGCGGCCAGTAACGCGGTTGATGATCGAGCAGGCTTCGGCGCGCGTGAGGCCGTTTTCCGGACGGAACGTGCCGTCTTCATAGCCGCCGACCCAGCCAAGGGATGCAGCAATACCGATCTGCTCCGCCGCCCAGTAATCCGCCGGCACATCGCTGAAGGAAACCGTCACAGCAGTTTCCGGCGCTAAGCGTGTCAAGAGATCTACCATTTCAGCACGGGTGATCGGTTCGTTTGGACGGAACGCAGCGCCGTCGTCAAAAAGCCCGAGCCGACAGAGCGCGCGCACGTTGATCGCAAACCAGTCGCTGTCGTTGACATCGCCGTAGGAGCAGGAGCCTGTGCCAGCTTCCGGATCTTCGAGCAGACGATAAACGATCGCCGCTGCTTCCGCGCGGGTGACCTGACGCTCAGGGCGCACGCTGCGATCCTCGTAGCCACCGAGATAGCGCACATGGGCGCTGGTCCAGGTGGTGGCGATCACGCTGGGATCGGTTGCTGGTGGTTCTGATGATTCACCAGGATCTTCCGCTGGCTGTTCAGGTTCGGTGACGGGCTCCTGGTCGGGCGGTGTTTGTTCGCCAGCAGGATCTTCTTCCAGCGGTGGCTCGGTGTTTTCGCCGATGGCTGCAGCATTTTCGCCGCTACCGTTGGCAGCAATTTCCGGCGTACACGCGTCGGTTGCTGCAGCATATTCTGTTGACGTGTTTTCTTCAGCAAAAGCTGGCGTCACTGCAGTCGACAGTGGCAGCGCGAGCAAAAGCGCCCAGCTGATAAAACGTCGCAAATGATGGCCCATAATGATCTCCTCCTTGTTTTGTTTATACTTATATTTTACCGCCGAATGCGCAGCGAAGCAATGCGCCAGCAAAGAAAAACGCACCTTCCGAAGAAGGTGCGCAGGCGCTCAGCGCATGACCATGCCGACCTTGCGCTGGTTCCAGATATTGTCAAAGGTGGCGGCGTTTTCCCAGTATTGGTAGGTTTGGCCGCGGTTGTAATAATTGTACGGATCGCTCACCAGATAGCCGCGCGCAGGATCGTAGCCGTAGACGAGGATGGCGTGGTTGTTGTAGACGAGGCTCTGCAACTGTCCGTCGATCCAGTAGTTGCGATAGCGTGGCTGCTCCCACCAGAGCGTCTCGTACGCCACGACCATATTCCCAGCGAGCAGTTCCTGGCGCAATTCTTCCACAGAAGCGCCGCGGAAATCTGCGCAAACTTCTGCGCCGTTGCAATAGCTGTTGCAGTATTCAGCGAGGGCGGCGGGATAGATTGTTGTGCGCAGGGAATTGTCAACAACATACGGCGAGCCGACAAATCCCCACTCAGGATTGGAGGAGGAAAACGGCAGGTTATTAAGGAAGGTTGTGACGTGGACATCCTGTGCATAGCCGTAGGTTTTGAGGCCCATGAGCGCGCTCACTGGTTCGCAGCCGACCCAGGCGTAGATATTATCGATCTGGCTGATGTATGGCACATAGCTCTGCTGGTAAGAGGACGCCGTCTGTGTGAGCACGCCGTTTGCATCTGCCCAATAAGCACCGACATTTTTGTTGAGTGCCAGCTTTCCGTAGCGATCGACGCTGTAAAGCTGGCCAGAGATTTCGTGAACGCCAGGCGTGAATGTGTAGCTTCCGAGCGCGACACCGCTCCAGGTTTCAGCAGCGTCGCTGCCGCTGTGCTGGTGATCGATCGACGCTTCAGCAACAGTAACCGCAGCCCAGTGAGACGCCGTCATGTCTGTGTAGAGCCCCAGACCCATGAGCTTCTGCGCTTGTGCACTGTCGCCGTAGCGACCAGTGACACGGTTAATGATCGAGCAGGCTTCGGCGCGCGTGAGCCCGTTTTCCGGACGGAACGTGCCGTCTTCATAACCGCCGACCCAGCCGAGGGATGCAGCGATACCGATCTGCTCCGCAGCCCAGTAATCCGCCGGCACATCGCTAAAAGAAACCGTCACAGCAGTTTCCGGCGCTAAGCGTGTCAAGAGATCGACCATTTCTGCGCGGGTAATCGGTTCGTTTGGACGGAACGCAGCGCCGTCGTCAAAAAGCCCGAGCCGACAGAGCGCGCGCACGTTGATCGCAAACCAGTCGCTGTCGTTGACATCGCCGTAGGAGCAGGAGCCTGTGCCAGCTTCCGGATCTTCGAGCAGACGATAAACGATCGCCGCTGCTTCCGCGCGGGTGACCTGACGCTCAGGGCGCACGCTGCGATCCTCGTAGCCGCCGAGATAGCGCACATGGGCGCTGGTCCAGGTGGTGGCGATTGTCTGCGGCGTGTCAGGCTCCTCGCTCGGTTCTTCTGTTGGCTGTTCCGGTTCGTTGCCAGGATCTTCCGGCGGCAGGACCTCGGTGTTATCGCCAGAGGCTGGCGTCGCTTCCGCTGTCGTCACAGATGCGTCCGGCGCTGCTGTATCGTCGGCCAGCGCCGGCAACGCCGTGAGCGAGAGCGCAAAGCAGAGTGCGAGCCCGCCGGCGGTGAGACGTCGTAGAGATTGTTTCATAATTGGTCGCTCCTTTGTTATTTTTCCTTGATAATATTGTAGCGGAAAGGTGCTGTGCTGACAATAAAAAAACACGCTTCTCTTAATGAAAGAAAAGCGTGCATTGATTAAGACTTAGCGGATGACCATGCCCATCTGGCGCTGGTTCCAGCAGTAGTCGAAGAATCCGCTGGCGACCCAATACTGGTCGGTGCGCCAGGCGTTATAATAATTGTAGGGATCGCTCACGAGATAGCCGCGCTCAGGATCGTAGCCGCAGATGAGACGCACGTGGTTGTTGGCGACCATCGGCGTGAGACTGCCATCGACGCTGAAATCGGCGTAGCTCACCGGTTTCCACCAGAATGTCTGATAAGCGACGATATAATTGCCGGCGAGCAGCTCGCGCCGCACATCCTCGACGGAATAGCCGCTGATGTCGGCGCAGAGATCGATGCCGCAGAGCGCGTTGCAGTAGTCGGCCAGCGGCGCAGGATCAATGGAGCTGTAGCGGCCGTCGCTGTAGTACGGCGAGCCGACGAAGCCATCCGCCGGATTAGATTCGGCGTAAGGCAGGTCGTCGAGAAATTCCTGTGGCGTCACGTCCTCGGCAAAGCCTTTTCCCTTGAGCCCCATGAGCGCGCTGATCGGTTCACAGCCCATTTCTGCATCCAGCCCGTCGAGCTGGCTGATGTATGGAACCGCCGACGCAAAGCTGCGGGAGGTTTGCGCGAGGATGCCGTTGGCGCCAGCTGTGTAAGCGCCGATCGTTTGCTCTGTCAGAAGCAGCCCGTCGCGGTCGACGGCGTAACGCGCACCGTTTACCTCGTGGATGCCAGGCGTGAAATGGTGGGAACCAGTGTCGATCGCATCCCAGTGTTCGCTGAGCAGCGTTTGGCCAGGCGTGTGGGAAATGGAGGCCTCAACGATGTCAGTACCGGCCCAGTGATCCGCTGTTACGTCGCTGTACAGTCCGAGGGTGAGCAGCGCAGCCGCCTGCTCTTTGTCGCCGCTGCGCGCGGTGACGCGGTTAAAGATCGCGCAGGCTTCAGCACGGGTGAGGGTTTTGTCAGGCTGGAACGTACCGTCCTTGTAGCCGAGCACCCAGCCCAGCGTGGCAGCCTTGGCGATCACATCGGCAGCCCAGTGATCCTCCGGCACATCGCTGAAGTGCGCATCGCTGGTGACGTCGCCGGCGAGCTTTACGAGAATGGCCACAAATTCTGCGCGGGTGATGGCGTCATCCGGGCGAAAATCCGTGCCGTTGGCGATCAGTCCCAGCCGACAGACAGCGCGCACCGGCTCGGCGAACCAGTCGTCGTCTGTGACGTCAGTATATTCGCAGGGCGCTGTGCCGCTGTCGGGCTCTGCCAGCAAACGATAGAGAAAGGTGACCGCTTCCGCGCGGGTGACGGTGTCGTTTGGCGCCATCGTCCCGTCGGGATAGCCGGCGATGTAGGCGATGTGCTCGCTTGTGAGCGCCGGCGTCGCCGCGTGGACAGGCTGCACAATGCTTTCGGCCAGCGCTTCGCGATCGAGGCTGAGGCCGCAGGGCAGCGTCAGCACACCAAGCACCAGCAGTGCCGACAGCGCGCGCTTGAACGTTTTATTCATGAGAACCTCCTTTCCTTATATAATATAATGATCGTTGGCTTTCAGTGTAACAGAGATATTGTACAATATTTCCGGCGCTGCGTCTAAAAAAATCTCGTAAAGCTTGAGAAAAATAACAGCCATTTTTCGCGAAAAATTTTCGCCGAAAATCCGCACTCCTTCCTTGACAAGAAAAATACGCGCGCTTATAATTGTTTAGGTTGAAGTGTATCATGCACAAGGAGATAAAACATGGCTTTGATCGTAGATTTATCCAGCCTGCGGCAAAATCCCGGCAGGCGGATGTCGGTTTCTCTCGACAGCGACAAACTTGACGGACTGACAAATGGCCTGGTGCTGAATGGTCCGGTGCAAATCGACGCCGAGCTTGTCGGTGGCGAGCGGCGGGTGACGCTGCACGCACGCGTGCAGGCGACCATCGAAACAGTGTGCGATATGTGCCTGGCGCCGGTGGTTTATCCGCTGGATTTCGAGATCGACGAGATTCTCATGAGCACCCACGACGTGGATGTGCTCGCAGAACACGGCGGCGATCGCGAACAGCTCGAAACAGAAAATTGGATCTACGATGATGTACATTTGGACTTGAATTATCTCGTGCTTAATGCTATACTGACACAGTTACCACTTCGGCATTTATGTCGGCCTGACTGCAAGGGCCTGTGTCCACACTGTGGCGCGAACCTTAACGACGGTCCTTGCGATTGTGAAAATACAGAAATAGATCCACGCTGGGCGATCCTCGCGCAGCTTCAGGATGAATGATTGGGGAGGTGTAATAGATGGGATTACAGAAAAGTAAGAGAGGCAAATCCAGAACTCACAGAAAACGCAGCGCATGGTCCAAGCTCGACTCCGTTCAGTCTATGACCTGCCCTAACTGCCACGAACCAAAGCTTCCACACCGTGTATGCCCTGCTTGCGGCTATTATGACGGCCGTAAAGTCGGCACCAAGGCTGAAGCTCCAGTAGCAGCTGAAAACTAATATCAACAAGCGACCGGTCAAGATTTTCTTGACCGGTTGTTGTATTTTCAGGAATTTTTTTCAATCTTTCGCTATTTAATTAGGAGGAAACGATGCTCAACCAATCGAAAATTCGCAATATCGCCATCATTGCGCATGTCGACCATGGCAAGACGACCCTCGTAGACCAGATGCTGCGCCAAAGCGGAACCTTCCGCGCCAACGAGACCGTTGTCGAGCGCGTCATGGACTCGAACGACCTGGAACGTGAAAAAGGGATCACCATCCTCGCTAAAAATACATCCATCGACTACGACGATTGCCGCATCAATATCGTCGACACCCCAGGGCACGCCGATTTTGGCGGCGAGGTCGAACGCATCATGAAGATGGTCGACGGCGTGCTGCTCGTTGTCGATGCTTACGAAGGCTGCATGCCGCAGACACGCTTTGTATTAAAGAAAGCGCTGGCAGCAAATCTGACGCCGATCGTCGTCATCAATAAAATGGACAAACCATTCGTGCGTCCAAGCGAAGTTGTTGACGAAGTCATCGACCTCTTTATCGATCTCGATGCCTCAGAGGATCAGCTTGATTTTCCTGTGATCTATGCCAGTGGCGTTAAAGGGGTGGCCAGCGAAGATCCGGACGATCTTGGTGACAATTTGAAGCCACTCCTCGATGCCATAATTCGATATATCCCATCACCGAAGGGCGATCCGGCAGGTCCGTTGCAGGCACAAATCACCCTCATGGATTACAATGAGTTTGTCGGAAAGATTGCCATTGCCACCATCAACCGCGGTACCATTCACACCAATGATATGGTTTCCATCATGAATCGTGACGGGAAAGTGCGCAATGTGCGCGTCACTAAGCTCTTCGGTTTCAAAGGGTTGAAGCACACGCCGATCGATGAAGCTGCTGTCGGTGAGATCGTTGCCGTCAGCGGCCTCGGCGAGATCAACGTCGGCGAAACCATCTGCGCCCAGAACCAGCTTGACCCAATGCCGTTCATCAAGATCGAAGAACCAACCTTGGAAATGATGTTCCTCATCAACAATTCTCCGTTCGCCGGCAAGGATGGCGATCCGATCACCAGCCGCAAGCTCTGGGCACGTCTTCAGAAAGAAGCAGAGAGCGACATCGCGCTGCATGTTTCTGAAACAGACAGCGCCGATATGTTCCGCGTGGCTGGCCGCGGTGAGCTGCATCTCTCGATCCTCATTGAAAAAATGCGCAGAGAAGGCCTCGAATTCCAGGTTTCCATGCCGCAGGTCATTATTCATGAGGAAGACGGCGTGAAAATGGAGCCGTACGAATACGTTACCCTTGATGTGCCGGAAGAATATATGGGCACCGTCATGGAAAAAATGAGTACCCGCAAGGGCGAAATGCGCAATATGCAGAACCGCAACGGCGAAGTGCGCCTCGAATACATCATCCCATCTCGCGGCCTCGTC
Source organism: uncultured Peptococcaceae bacterium (assembly GCA_900552455.1). Classification (GTDB taxonomy): domain Bacteria; phylum Bacillota; class Peptococcia; order Peptococcales; family Peptococcaceae; genus UMGS1590. The sequence goes on from URZX01000005.1 coordinate 9,568, forward strand.
GGCTTTCGCACCCAGTTCCTCACCGACACCCACGGCTACGGCATCATGAATGCCACCTTCGAAGATTATCGCCGCTACAGTGGCTACATCGAAGGGCGTCGCAGCGGTGCGCTCATCGTTTTTGAAACTGGCACCACCACCGCCTATGGCCTTTCCAGTGCCGAAGAGCGTGGCACCCTCTTTGTCGGACCAGGCGTAAACGTTTACGAAGGAATGATCATCGGGGAATCCAACCGCGATCAGGATATCGCCGTTAACGTCTGCAAGGGCAAAAAGCTCACCAACACCCGCGCCGCCGGCAAGGACGACGCTGTCCAGCTCAAAGGCGCCCGCGACATGTCTCTCGAGCAGTGCATCGCGTTCCTGAACGACGATGAATATCTCGAAGTCACACCGAAAGAACTGCGCCTCCGCAAGCGCTTCCTCAAAGCCGACGATCGCGCAAAATATAATAAGAATAAAAAACTCAGCCGCCAGCAGGAGGGCTGAACGTGAACCGCGCCGCGCGCTCATCAAAATCGATGGGCACGCGGCGAATTTTTGCTTTGGAAATAAAAATAGATAGCAGAAGATCAGTAAAGGTCAGAAATTGATGTAGCGCTTTTTTCTGAAAATTTTTGGCTGCGCGTTGAGAGTTTTCAGACGACTTTTTGACAGAAAATTTTACAGTAAAAAATCGCTGAAACCCGCGAAAAATAAACAAAAATCCCTTGCAAAAGCCTGACCTGTGTGTTAAACTTGAGCGGTGCCTGAAATTAAGCAATGATGCGGGAGATTGCTAGGCGAATGGACACACCTGAGGCCGTGTTCTAGGGAACTCCCGCGGAGCAGCCCGTCAATCGGGCGAAATCAAGGAGGAAAAATAATGGCAAGAAGTAAAATCAGAATCCGCTTGAAAGCTTTTGATCACAAAGTGCTTGATCAGAGCGCAAGCAAGATCGTGGAAACTGCCAAGAAGACTGGCGCCACCGTTTCCGGCCCAGTCCCACTGCCAACTGAAAAAGCAGTTTACACCGTTCTCCGTTCTCCACACGTCAACAAAGACAGCAGAGAACAGTTCGAAACCAGAACCCACAAACGTCTCATTGACATCACCGAACACACCAACAAGACTGTAGAAGCCTTGATGCGTTTGGATCTGCCAAGCGGCGTTGAAATCGAAATCAAATTATAATAGAAAAAGGAGGTGGCAGTTCGAATGAAAGCCATTTTGGGTAAGAAAATCGGGATGACTCAGATCTTCACTCCAGAAGGTGTGCTGGTTCCTGTAACGGTTGTTGCTGCAGGTCCATGCGTAGTCACCCAGGTAAAAACAATTGATACTGACGGTTATAATGCTGTTCAGGTCGGCTTTGGCGATATCAAGCCTGTACAGGTTAAGAAACCTATCAAGGGGCATTTCGACAAGGCCGGTGTAGCCGCTAGAAAGTATCTCCGCGAAATCCGCGTAGACGATCCATCTAGCTACAACAATGGTGACGAGATCAAAGCTGATGTCTTTGCTGAAGGTGAAGCGATCGACGTTTCTGGCGTAAGCAAGGGCAAAGGTTTTGCTGGTACCATTAAGCGCTACGGCCGCCATCGTGGGCCTATGACACACGGTTCCAAGCACAAGAGAAAAACCGGGTCTGTTGGCGCTGCCGGTCCTCATCACGTATTCAAAGGCCATTTGATGCCTGGGCGTGCTGGGAATAAGAACGTAACCGTTCAGAACCTTAAAGTCGTTAAGGTCGACGTTGAAAATAATCTGCTCTTGATCAAAGGCTCCGTTCCAGGGGCTAAGAACAGCCTTGTGGTTGTTAAAGAAAGCGTTAAGAGCCATAAGTAAGGAAAGGAGGAGAATACATGCCAGTAATCAAAGTAAAAAACATGCAGGGCGCTGAAGTTGAAGAACTGACTCTGAACGAAGAGATCTTCGGCATCGAACCAAACAAAGCAGTCATGCATGAAGTCGTTGTTAACTATTTGGCTGGTCTGCGCAAGGGTACTCACAGCACCAAGTCCCGCGGCGAAGTCAGAGGCGGTGGCCGTAAGCCATGGCGCCAGAAAGGTACTGGTCGTGCCCGTGCCGGTACGTCCCGTTCTCCACTGTGGCGCGGCGGTTCCATCATCTTTGGGCCAAAGCCAAGAGATTATTCCTACCGCGTAAACAAGAAGAAAGTTTCTTTGGCTATGCGTTCTGCACTTTCCGATAAGGTGAGCGAAGAAGCAATGGTTGTTGTCGATGCACTGAGCTTCGAAGCACCAAAGACCAAAGAAATGATCAAAGTGCTGGAAGCACTTGGCACTGAAAAGAAGACGCTGCTCGTTCTTCCTGAGATCGATGAAGTTGTTATCAAGAGCGCACGCAACATCGCTGGTGTAACCCCTGTGACTGTTGCTGAGCTGAACACCTACGAAATCTTGAACAACAACACCCTCGTTCTCACCAAGGATGCCGTTGCAAAGGTTGAGGAGGTGTTGGCGTAATGAAATTGGCAAGAGAAATCATCATCAAACCAGTTGTCACCGAAAAAAGCGTTGACCTGATGCAGGAAAACAAATACTGCTTCAAGGTTGCAAAGGATGCCAACAAAATCGAAATCAAAAATGCAATCGAAGAAATCTTCAAAGTTACCGTCGTTAATGTAAACACTGTTAACGTTCACGGCAAGATGAAACGCATGGGCCGCACCCAGGGCATGACTGCCAGCTGGAAGAAAGCCGTCGTTACTCTGCGTGAAGGCGACAGCATTGAAGTATTTGAAGGTCTTTAATAACTAAAGGAGGAACAAAATGGCACTGAGATCATTTAAACCGACTTCTCCTGGTGTGCGTCAAATGACTGTTTCTTCTTTTGAAGAAATCACCACGAACAAGCCTGAGAAATCCCTGCTTGTACCGCTGAAGAAACACGCCGGCCGCAACAGCTATGGCCGCATCACTGTTCGTCATCATGGCGGCGGTCACAAGAGAAAATATCGTATCATTGACTTTAAGCGTTTGAAAGATGGTATTCCAGCTCGCGTAGCTACCATTGAATACGATCCAAACCGCTCCAGCCGCATCGCTCTGCTCCACTATGTAGACGGTGAAAAGCGTTACATCATCGCTCCTGCCGGTCTGCAGGTTGGGGATGTCATCTACTCCGGTCCAGATGCGGATATCAAAACCGGTAATGCACTGCCACTGGCCAACATCCCAGTTGGTACCTTGGTCCACAACATCGAGCTGCATCCAGGCCGCGGCGGCCAGATCTGCCGTAGCGCCGGTGTGAGCGCACAGTTGATGGCTAAGGAAGGCAAATATGCAATGCTCCGTCTTCCTTCCGGTGAAGTTCGCAAGATTCTTCTTACTTGCCGCGCTACCATCGGTGTTGTTGGTAACGGCGAACACGCCAACATCAACATCGGTAAGGCAGGCCGCAGCCGTTGGATGGGCGTTCGTCCTACCGTTCGTGGTTCTGTAATGAACCCTAACGATCACCCACATGGTGGTGGTGAAGGTCGCGCACCAGTCGGCCGCAAATCCCCTGTCAGCCCTTGGGGTAAGGTTGCTCATGGCGGTAAGACCCGCAAGAAGAAAAACCTTAGCAACAAGTTCATCGTGACACCTAGAAAAGGCAAATAATAGCCGGACGTAATCGAAAGGAGGCAATTCATTCATGAGCAGATCTCTCAAAAAAGGACCTTTTGTCGATGAAAAGCTCTACAAAAAGGTCGTAGCAATGAATGAAAGCAATGAAAAATCTGTGATCAAGACCTGGTCACGTTCTTCCACCATCTTCCCTGAATTCATTGGTCATACTTTTGCCGTGCACGATGGCAGAAAGCACATTCCAGTGTATGTCACCGAAGATATGGTCGGTCATAAACTTGGCGAATTCGCACCTACCCGCACCTACAAAGGTCATGCAGGTGACGAAAAATCCAGTCGTTCTCGATGAGCAGAAAGGAGTACAATAAGTGGAAGCAAAAGCATGTGCAAAACACATTAGAATTTCCCCACGCAAAGCCCGCCAGGTCGTTGACCTGATCCGTGGCAAAAGCGTTCAGGAAGCTTACAGTATCTTAAAATTCACTCCACATAAAGGTTCTGCGATCGTAACGAAGGTACTCAAATCCGCTGTTGCAAACGCAGAGCACAACTATGATATGGACGCTGAAAACCTCTACGTCAGCACCGCATATGTTGATCAGGGACCAAGCATCAAGCGCTACAAACCACGCGCAATGGGTCGTGCCGACGGTATCAAAAAGAGAACCAGCCATATCACCATCATGGTAAGTGAAAGATAAGGAGGAAAACTGTGGGACAGAAAGTAAATCCAATTGGCATTCGTGTTGGCATCATCCGCGATTGGGATGCTAGATGGTATGCTGACGATAAAAACTATGTCGATCTCCTCCATGAAGATTTCAAAGTTCGTAAATTCGTTAAGGACAAACTTTTCGACAGCGGTATCGCAAGAATCGTCATTGAACGTACCGGTAACACCAAAATCAAAGTCACCATCCATACCGCAAAACCTGGTATCGTTATCGGCCGCAACGGTTCCGCAATCGAAGTTCTTCGTGGAGAACTCGAAAAACTCACCGGCAAGTCTGTTTCTATCAGCGTTGTCGAAGTGAAACACCCAGAAGCAAATGCTCAGCTCATCGCTGAATCCATTGCTCAGGCACTTGAAAACCGTGTCGCTTACCGCCGTGCTATGAAACAGCACATCCAGAGAGCGGTCAAAGCCGGCGCTCAGGGTATCAAGGTTAGCTGCGCAGGCCGTCTGGCTGGCGCTGATATCGCGCGCACCGAATGGGTCACCGAAGGCAAGGTTCCTCTGCACACCCTTCGCGCAGATATCGATTACGGTTTCTATGAAGCAGATACCACCTATGGTAAGATTGGTATCAAAGTATGGATTTACAATGGTGAAATCCTCGACGACAGCAAAGAAGGAGGACGCTAATTATGTTAATGCCTAAGAGAACTAAATGGCGTCGCCCACATCGTAGAAAACTCGGTGGGGAAGCTCATAAGGGCACGAAGGTCACCTACGGTGAATTTGGTCTTCAGGCTACCACCGGTGCCTGGGTTACCAGCCGTCAGATCGAAGCTGCCCGTATCGCTATGACCCGTTATATCAAACGTGGTGGTAAGGTTTGGATCAAAATTTTCCCAGACCAGCCTGTAACCGCTAAGCCAGCAGAAGTCCGCATGGGTTCCGGGAAAGGTGCTCCGGACTACTGGGTAGCAATCGTTAAGCCAGGTCGTGTGATGTTCGAAGTCAGCGGCGTGCCAGAAGAAACTGCACGTGAAGCACTTCGTCTGGCCATGCACAAACTGCCTTGCAAGTGCAAGATCGTGAAAAGGGAAGAAATGGAGGCTGTTGCTAATGAAGGCTGAAACCTTAAGAGAACTCTCCACTGAAGAGTTGAACAAGAAGGTTGTAGAACTTAAAGAAGAACTCTTTAACCTGCGTTTTCAGATGGCTACCGGCCAACTTGAAAACCCTATGCAGCTGAAGCAGGTTAGAAAAGATATCGCTAGAGCTAAGACAGTGATCCGCGAACGCGAGATCGCTGCTCAGGCGTGAGTATAAGGAGGAAATAAAGTGGCAGAACGTAACCATAGAAAAGTACGTATTGGCATTGTTAGTTCCGACAAAATGGACAAGACAATTGTAGTTGATGTTGATAGTCCTCGCCGCCATCCTCTCTATGGAAAGCTTGCGAAGAACACCAACCACTTCAAAGCCCATGACGAGCTTAACGAGGCTAAAGTTGGGGACCGTGTAAAGATCATGGAAACCCGTCCTTTGTCTAAGACCAAAAGATGGCGCCTCGTCGAAATCCTTGAAAAGGCACCGATCGTATAAGGCATCGTAAGCTCGAAAGGAGGAAAGCTCGCAATGATTCAACAAGAAACCAGACTTAAAGTCGGTGATAACACTGGCGCGAAGGAACTCCTTTGTATCCGCGTGCTTGGCGGTACAAAGCGTCGCTATGCTTCCGTAGGTGACATCATCGTTTGTGCAGTTAAAGAAGCAACACCCGGTGGCGTTGTCAAGAAGGGTGATGTTGTGAAGGCGGTCGTTGTTCGTACTACCCGCCCTGTAAAACGTCCAGACGGCTCTTATATTCGCTTTAGCGAAAATGCAGCTGTTATCATCAAAGAAGATAAGAGCCCAAGAGGAACACGTATCTTTGGGCCTGTTGCCAGAGAGCTTCGTGAAAAGGACTTCATGAAGATCGTCAGCTTGGCACCTGAAGTACTTTAATTCCCCGGAGGTGAATACAGTGCCTAAAATGAAAATCCGCAAAGGTGACGAAGTCATCGTCATTTCTGGTAAAGATAAAGGTAAAGTCGGCAAGGTTATCAAGGCTCTGCCTGATGAACAGCGCGTCATCGTTGAAGGCGTAGCTGTTGCAAAGCGCCACACCAAACCTTCTCAAGCCAATCCTCAGGGTGGTATCATTGACAAGCCAATGCCAATTCACGTATCCAACGTTATGGCATACGATGCATCTGCAAAGAAAGGCTCCCGCATCGGCTATAAGTTTGTTGATGGTAAGAAAGTTCGCATCTTGAAGTCGAGTGGCAAGGAATATTAATAGGGAGGAGGTCTACAAGTGGCTAGATTAAAAGATAAGTACGTTGCAGAAATCGCTCCTGCGCTGCAGGAAAAATTCGGCATTACCAACGTCATGGCTATTCCAAAGCTTGACAAGGTGACCATCAATATTGGCTTAGGCGAAGCAGTAGACAACCCTAAGGCGCTCGATGGTGCTGTTGATGATATTACTCGCATTGCCGGTCAGAAACCAGTCGTGACCCGCGCTAAGAAATCCATCGCAGGGTTCAAGATTCGTGAAGGTATGCCAATCGGCGTTAAAGTAACCCTTCGTGGTGACCGCATGTATGAATTCGTTGACCGTTTGTTCAACGTCGCATTGCCTCGCGTTAGAGACTTTCATGGTGTTTCTGGCAAAAGCTTCGACGGTCGCGGTAATTACAGCCTCGGCCTGACCGAACAGCTGATTTTCCCAGAAATCGATTACGATAAAATTGATAAGATCAGAGGTATGCAGATCGTATTTACCACTACCGCTAAGTCGGACGAAGAAGGTAAAGAGCTCCTGAAGATGCTCGGCATGCCTTTCGCAGGTTAACAGGAGGTAAGAAAATTGGCCAAGACATCCAAGATTGTCCATAAGAAACCTAAATATAAAGTACGTGAACACAACAGATGCAAAGTCTGCGGACGTCCACACGGGTACATGAGAAAGTTCGGCCTTTGCCGTGTATGCTTCCGCGAATTGGCTAGCAAAGGTGAACTGCCAGGCGTAACCAAGTCTAGCTGGTAAGCATCACATTCGGAAGGAGGTCATCATTTAATGGTAATGTCAGATCCAATCGCGGATTTCTTAACTCGTATCCGCAATGCAAACATGCAGATGCATGAAAAAGTAGAAATTCCTGCTTCTAAGACCAAAGTTCACCTTGCTGAAATTCTTAAAAACGAAGGTTTCATCAAGGACTACGAAGTAGTTGATGATAATGTTCAGGGCAAGATCGTTGTATCCCTGAAGTATGGCCCAAATCGCGAACGCGTCATCACCGGGCTGAAGAGAATCTCCAAGCCAGGTCTCCGTCGTTATTGCAAGAGCGACAATGTGCCAAAGGTTCTTGGTGGTCTCGGTATCGCCATCATCTCCACCTCTAAGGGGATCATGACCGATAAGGAAGCACGTAAAGCCGGCTTGGGCGGCGAAGTTATCTGCTACATTTGGTAATTTGTCTTAGGAGGGTAAAACATGTCTCGTATTGGTAAACTTCCAGTCGCCATTCCAGATGGTGTTACTGTAGAAATCTCCGAAGACAACGTTGTCACTGTAAAAGGTCCTAAGGGCGAACTCACCAAGGCGCTCCATCCTGATATGGTGATCAAAGCTGAAAACGGAGAAGTTACTGTCGCTTGCCCAAATGGCGACGTTAAAACATATAATGCACTTTGGGGCTTGACCCGCAGCCTGATCAACAACATGGTCGTCGGTGTCACCGAAGGCTATTCCAAGACGCTGACCATGAAGGGTGTCGGCTACAGAGCTGCCCTGCAGGGCACCAAGCTCGTTATCAGCGCCGGCTACTCTCATCCAGTAGAAATGGAACCTGTTGACGGTATTACTTTTGAAGTTCCAGAACAGACCAAGATCATTGTCAAGGGCATTGACAAACAGCTCGTTGGCGCGATCGCAGCCGACGTTCGCAACGTGCGTCCACCAGAACCTTATAAAGGTAAAGGTATTCGCTACGAAGGCGAAGTTGTTAAGATCAAGGCTGGTAAGACTGGTTCTAAGTAATAGGCGGGAAAGGAGTGAACCGTTTTGAAAAAAGAATATCCTAGAAAGAAAATCCGCACGCATAAGCATAAAAGAATGCGTTTCCGCATTACGGGTACACCTGAACGTCCTCGCCTCGCGGTTTTCCGCAGCGCAAAGCACATCTATGCGCAGATCATCGATGATGTGAAGGGTGTAACGCTCGTCAGCGCTTCCACCTTGAATGTCGAAGCAGAAGGCACGAAGACCGATGCAGCAAAGGCTGTCGGTGAAGCCGTTGCCAAGAAAGCACTTGATGCCGGTATCACCAAGGTCGTATTTGACCGCGGCGGTAACATTTATCATGGCCGCATCAAAGCTTTGGCTGAAGGTGCCAGAGAAGCTGGCTTAGACTTCTAATAAACGCTGAAGGAGGGAAAAACGTGACAAGAGAAATTATCGATGCAAGTGTACTTGACTTGGAAGAACGTGTAGTAACCATCAACCGCGTTGCTAAGGTTGTTAAAGGTGGTCGTCGTTTTAGCTTCAGCGCGCTCGTCGTCGTTGGTAACGGTGACGGGATTGTCGGCGTCGGCATGGGTAAAGCAGGTGAAGTTCCTGAAGCCATCCGCAAGGGTGTTGAGGACGCTAAGAAAAACCTCATCCGTGTACCAGTCGTTGAAGGTGGCACCATTCCTCATGAAACAATCGGTCGTTTCGGTGCAGCTCGCGTAATGCTGAAGCCTGCTTCCGAAGGTACCGGGGTTATCGCAGGCGGCGCTGTCCGTGCCGTAGCAGAATTGGCAGGTATCTCCAATATCCTCACCAAGTCCCTGCGTTCCGACAACCAGATCAACATCGTTCGTGCAACGATCGCCGGTCTTCAGAGCATGAAGAGTGCTGAACAGGTTGCCAAATTGCGTGGCAAGACTGTTGAAGAGATCTTAGGCTAAGGAGGTCTATGATGGCAGAATTGAAAATCACTTTAACCCGCAGTGTGATCGGTGCCAGTGAAGCTCAAAGAAAAGTCGTTAAGGCACTTGGCTTAGGTAAGACCAATAGCACTGTAGTACGTCCTGATAATGCTTCTATCCGTGGCATGGTGACCAAGATCAACCACCTCGTCACTGTAGAAGAGATCAACTAATTAGGAGGTGACGTTACATTGAAACTGCATGAATTACAACCAGCTGAAGGCTCCAAGCACAGCCTCAAGCGTAAAGGCCGCGGTATCGGTTCCGGCCTCGGTAAGACTGCCGGCAAGGGCCATAAGGGTCAGAAAGCACGTTCCGGTGGCGGTAAGGGCCCAGCATTTGAAGGTGGCCAGACCCCAATCCAGCGTCGTCTCCCAAAACGTGGTTTCAGCAACGCAAAGTTCAAAACCACTTTCTCCACCATCAATGTTTCTACTTTGGATGCATTTGAAGCAGGCACTGTTGTTACTCCAGAAAGCCTCGTAGAATGCGGCAAAGTAAAACAGATGAAAAATGGCGGTGTCAAAGTCCTCGGCAATGGTGAAATCACCAAAGCTCTGACTGTTAAAGCACATGCTTTCAGCGCTTCTGCAAAAGAAAAAATCGAAGCAGCTGGTGGCACCGTAGAGGTTATTGACTAATGTTAGAGACCTTGCGTGACGCCCTTAAAACTCAAGAGATGCGCAAGAAGATCCTCTTTACTTTAATGATGTTCTTGATTTTCCGCATTGGGAGTCACATTCCAGTTCCGGGCATTGATAAAACGCAGATTGCAGCACTGATTGAACAGATCAAGCTCCTTGGTTTCTTTGATACGATCTCCGGGAGCGCACTGAAAAACGTTTCCATCTTTGCGATGAGCATCACGCCATATATTAACGCGTCGATCATCATTCAGCTTCTGACCGTTATTTTCCCACGTTTGGAAGCGATCGCAAAAGATGACCGCAAGAAGATTGTTGAGTATACGAGATATTTGACCGTTGGTCTTGGTTTCATCCAGGCACTTGGGATGGCGTTCTACTTCCGCAACAGTGGCGCGATGGCCGACGCTTCGGTTATGAGCATGATCGTCGTCATTCTCTCTCTCACCGCTGGTACTGCTTGCTTGATGTGGATCGGTGAGCTCATCACCGAAAAAGGGATTGGCAATGGGATCAGCTTGATCATTTTCGCGGGGATCGTTTCCCGTATCCCTGGTGGGATCGCATATTTGATTGAGTATGCGCAGCAAGGCGTAATGAATATCGTGTTTATCCTGATCTTCCTGATTGTCGCTCTCGCAGCAATCATCTGCGTCATCATCGTCAATCAGGGCGAACGTCGTGTGCCTGTCCAATATGCTAAGCGCGTCGTCGGACGCAAGATGTATGGTGGTCAGTCCACGCATATCCCTATCAAAGTCAACTCCGCCGGGGTTATTCCAGTCATCTTCGCAATGAGTTTGATGTTTTTCCCTGGCACCATCGCAAGCTTCTTCCCAGACAATGCTGTGGCAAGTTGGATCAGTCAGAATTTCAGCTTTGATAATGTAGCATACAACCTGATCTACGCTGTACTGATCATCTTCTTCACCTACTTCTATTCTTCAATTACCTTCAACCCAATCGATGTGGCTGATAATATCCGCAAAAACGGTGGGTTCATCCCTGGTATCCGTCCAGGCCGCCCAACCAGCGAATATATCATGAAAGTCATGAGTCGTATCACCTTCTTTGGCGGTCTGTTCCTGGCCTGCATCGCTGTACTTCCAGCCGTCCTCATGGGCGTGGCCAACATGGATCTGTACTTCGGCGGTACCTCTCTCTTGATTGTTGTTGGTGTAGCAATTGACACAATGAAGCAGATTGAGTCCAACATGATGATGAGAAACTACGAAGGCTTTATGAAATAAAAATAGAGGGTGAGAAAATGCATATTTTACTAATGGGCCCTCCGGGCGCCGGTAAAGGCACCCAGGCTGACGAATTGAAAAAGATCCTTGACATCCCACATATCTCCACTGGCGATATGTTCCGCAAGGCTCAGGCGGACCAGACACCACTCGGCTTGGAAGCCAAAGGGTATATGGACCGCGGCGAACTCGTTCCGGATGAAGTTACGATTGGCATCGTCCGTGAACGTCTCGCTGAGGACGACTGCAAGAAGGGGTGCATCCTTGATGGTTTCCCTCGCACAGTCGCTCAGGCAGATGCTCTTGATCAGATCATGAAGGATCTCGGGTACAAGCTCGATGGTGCTGTCGATATCGAAGTACCGCTCGACAAGCTCGTTGCCAGACTGACTGGTCGCCGTATCTGTCCAACATGCAAAGCATCCTATCATACGCTGTTCAACCCACCAAAGGTTGAAGGAATTTGCGATAATGATGGCAGCGCCTTGTATCAACGTGATGATGACACTGAAGAAACTGCCCACAATAGACTTTCCGTCTATGAAAAGAACACAGCGCCACTCATTGCTTATTACAAGGAAAAAGGCGATTTGATCCCTATCAACGGGGATCAAGACATGGCTCTCGTCACAAAGGAAATCATGCAGAAGTTGGGGCATGAGGCATGATTACGATTAAATCTTCACACGAAATAGATTTAATGCGTGAAGCGGGCCGCATCGTTGCCGAGACTCATCAATTATTGGCAGAGTCTTTACGCCCAGGTATGAGTACGCTCGAACTCGATGAGATTGCTGAGCGTTATATTCGAAGTCGAGGAGCGATCCCTTCCTTCAAGAACTATTGCGGGTTCCCAGGATCGATCTGCGCCTCGATCAATGAAGTAGTTGTACATGGTATCCCTTCTGCGGACATTATTGTTCGCGAAGGGGATATCATCAGCTTCGATGTTGGTGCCATTCTGGATGGCTACCACGGTGACGCAGCGAGAACGGTCGCCTGTGGGAAAATCAGCGACGAAGCGCAAAAGCTGATCGACGATACACGTCAGAGTTTCTTCTGTGGTATGGAAGAAGCCCATGAAGGTAATCGTCTTTCGGATATCGGTCATGCGATTCAGGTCTACGCTGAAGATCGCGGATACGGCGTTGTCCGTGATTTCTGCGGTCATGGCATTGGCACGAAGATGCATGAAGATCCGCAAATACCAAATTATGGGAAGCCGGGACACGGTCCTCGCCTGAAAGTCGGTATGTGTCTGGCTGTAGAACCAATGATCAACCTGGGTACCTACGAGGTTGAGGTTTTGCAGGACAACTGGACAACGGTGACTTTGGATGGAAAGCTTTCCTGTCACTATGAAAATACCATCGCTATCACTGAGGATGGACCAGTCATTTTAACCGCTCTATAATAAAAGGAGAAAAACATGAGTAAAGACGTTATTGAGCTTCAAGGCACAGTTGTTGAATCTCTACCGAATGCCATGTTTAAGGTCGAACTGGAAAACGGTTATACCATATTGGCTCATATCAGCGGAAAGATTCGTATGAACTTTATTAAGATCCTGCCGGGGGATCGTGTCACGGTTGAACTTTCTCCGTACGATCTGACACGTGGCAGAATCACCTATAGATTTAAGTAAAATTTCGAGTTTCTCACAAGGAGGCTTCATAATATGAAAGTTAGAGCATCCGTAAAACCGATGTGTGAAAAGTGCAAGGTCATCAAGCGCAAAGGTCGCGTCATGGTGATCTGTGAAAACCCAAAGCATAAGCAAGTACAAGGCTAAACCCAGGAGGTGCATTAAATGGCAAGAATTGCTGGTATCGACCTGCCAAGAGATAAACGTATCGTTATCGGTCTTACCTATATATATGGCATCGGCGGCCCTACCGCTGAAAAACTCGTTGCAGAAGCAGGGATCAACCCTGACACCCGCGTACGCGATCTGACGGATGAAGAAGAAGAAAAGCTTCGTCGTCTTATTGACGATTACACCGTTGAAGGTGACCTTCGCCGTGAAGTAAGCCTCAACATCAAGCGCCTGACTGAAATCGGCTGCTATCGTGGCATCCGTCACAGAAAAGGTCTGCCTGTTCGTGGTCAGAACACCAAGACCAACGCTAGAACCCGCAAGGGCAAAAAGTCTGCATCTGGTAAGCGTAAAAAGTAATAGGGGTGAGACAAAGTGGCAAAACCAAGAAAAACGACTCGCGTTCGTCGTAAAGAACGTAAGAACATTGAAAAAGGCGTTGCTCATATCAAGAGCAGCTTCAACAATACTCTGGTCACCATCACTGACGTGAATGGTAACGCCATCAGCTGGGCAAGTGCCGGTGGCATGGGCTTCCGTGGCTCCCGTAAGAGCACCCCATACGCTGCGCAGGTCGCTGCTGAAACGGCTGCAAAGGCTGCTATGGAACACGGTCTCAAAGAGATCGAATGCCTTGTTAAGGGCCCAGGCGCTGGTCGTGAAGCCGCTATTCGTGCTTTGCAGGCAGCCGGTCTTGAAGTCAGCATGATCAAGGACGTTACGCCAATCCCACACAATGGCTGCCGTCCACCAAAACGCAGAAGAGTATAAGGAGGGTTCAATCAGATGGCAAGAAACAGAGAACCAATCGTTAAAAGATGCCGTGCATTGGGCATTTCTCCTGCTGAACTCGGTTACAGCAAAGAATCCAACCGCGAACCAAAGAGAATGCGCAAAAAACAGAGCGAATACGGCATGCAGTTACAGGAAAAGCAGAAAGCCAAATTCATCTACGGCGTAATGGAAAAGCCTTTCAGAAACTATTTCGAAAAAGCGAAGAAGCTCGAAGGCCCTGCTGGTGAAAACCTCATCATCATGCTCGAACAGCGTTTTGACAATGTTGTTTTCCGCGCCGGCTTTGGTAAGACCCGCCGCGAATGCCGTCAGATGGTTGTTCACAACCACTTCACCATCAACGGCAAGAAGGCCAACATTCCTTCCATGCAGGTGAAGGTTGGCGACGTGATCCAGATGAAGGAAAAGAGCGCCAACTCTCCACACTTCAAAGAATTCCTGGCTAACCAGGATCTTGCTCACATCCCATCCTGGATGGAACTCGATGCTGCGAACCACAGCGTAAAGATCGTTGCTGTTCCTAAGCGCGAAGAAATCGACATCCCTGTCAACGAACAGATGATCGTCGAATTGTACAACAAGTAATCCTTTAGCATCGTAACAATCTGCAGAGCCTATCATATGGGAGGATTATGAATGATTGAAATAGAAAAGCCACGCATTGAATGTGTTGAGCAGAGTGATGACAATACCTATGGCAAATTCGTTGTCGAACCACTTGAACGAGGCTATGGCGTAACGCTGGGGAATTCCCTGCGCCGTATTCTCTTATCCTCTATTCCAGGGGCAGCAGTCACATCCATTAAAATTGATGGTGTTTTGCATGAGTTTTCTACCGTTCCTGGTGTCAAGGAAGACGTTGCTGAGATCATTCTCAACATCAAATCCCTGGCGCTGAAGAGCAGCTCTGATGAACCACAGATCATCATCATCGATGCTACTGAAGAAGGCGAAGTCACTGCTGGTGATATCATCACCACAGACGCCGTTGAAGTGTTGAACAAAGATTTACACATCGCCACTTTGGATACAAACAGTCGTTTGTATATCGAAATGGTCGTTGAAACTGGACGTGGCTATGTGTCAGCGGATAAGAATAAGAAGGATGGTCTGCCAATCGGCACCATTCCTGTCGATTCGATCTACACGCCTGTACATAAGGTCAACTTCTCCATTGAAGATACCCGTGTTGGCAACAATACTGAGTACGATAAGCTCATCATGGACATTTCCTGCAACGGCAACATCAAGCCTGCCGATGCATTGTCCCTGGCAGCGCGCATCCTCGTCGATCATCTGCAGCTCTTCATTGGGCTCAATGACAATATGCGCGACATGCAGGTTATGATCGAGAAGGAGGAGGAAGAGAAGGATAAGGTTCTCGATATGACGATCGAAGAACTCGATCTTTCTGTCCGTTCCTACAACTGCCTCAAACGTGCCGGTATCAACACGGTTCTTGAGCTGACGCAGAAGAGCAAGGACGACATGATGAAAGTCCGCAATCTTGGGAAGAAATCTCTCGAAGAGGTTCAGAAAAAGATGGCGGCTCTCGGCTTGTCATTAAAATCTAACGAGGAATAATAAGGAGGTTCAGGGATGAATCATCGTAAAATCGGGACTGATAGCGCACACCGTCGTGCGATTCTCCGTAATATGACCACCTCCGTGCTCATGCACGGTAAGGTTGAAACCACCGAAGTAAAGGCGAAGGAAGTTCGCCGCATGGTGGATAAAATGATCACCTTAGGCAAGAAGGGTGACCTGGCTGCTTATCGTCAGGCAGTCGGCTATCTCATGGACGAAGACGTTGCTTACAAACTCTTCCACGAAATCGCCCCATCTTACAAGGATCGCAATGGCGGCTACACCCGCGTACTGAAGACTGGCTTCCGTCGCGGCGACGCTGCACCAATGGCTATTCTTGAGCTGGTGTAAGCTGGTGAAATGACATCTCCGCCGATGTTCAGCAAAATGCTGGATGTCGGCGGAGATTTTTTGCGCATTTTGGCCGTTGGAGGCGCAGTTTTTTGTTTTTTTATCGCGTGAAAACCGCTATAATAGTATAGTTAGAGAAATTATCAAGAAAGAAGGTCTGGGCGTGATCGAGATCAACAACCTGACACACATCTACCATCCAGGTTCGGATTACGAAGTGCGCGCGCTGAACAAGATCAACCTGCGCATCAACGATGGCGAGCACGTCGCCGTGCTGGGCCGCAACGGCTGTGGAAAATCGACGCTGGCCAAGCATCTGAACGGACTCCTGCTGCCAACGGAGGGCAGCGTCCTCGTCGACGGGCTGGACACCAGCGACGAAGACCACGCGCTGGATATTC
This sequence comes from uncultured Peptococcaceae bacterium, assembly GCA_900552455.1. Taxonomy (GTDB): domain Bacteria; phylum Bacillota; class Peptococcia; order Peptococcales; family Peptococcaceae; genus UMGS1590. Next base: position 25,680 of record URZX01000005.1, read on the forward strand.
TGCAGCGTGTGGGGATGGTTTTCCAGAATCCCGACAACCAGCTCGTGGCGACAACCGTGCTCGAGGAGATCGCGTTTGGGCCGGAAAATCTCGGCCTTCCGCGCGAGACGATCTTTGAGCGCGTCGACGAAGCGCTGCGCCTGGTGCAGATGGAAGAATTCCGCGACGCCATGCCACACCACTTGAGCGGCGGGCAAAAGCAGCGCATCGCCATCGCCGGCATCATCGCCATGCGCCCACAGACGATCGTTTTCGACGAGCCGACAGCCATGCTCGATCCCGACGGCCGTGCTGAAGTCACAGGCACCATGCTGCGCCTGAACAAGGAAGAAGGGCTGACCGTCGTCAATATCACTCACTTCATGGAGGAAGCTGTGCTGGCGGATCGTGTCGTCGTCATGGACGATGGCGATATTGTCATGGAAGGTACGCCGCGCGAGATTTTCACCCAGGTTGAGGCGCTGCGCGCTTTGCATTTGGATGTGCCGCAGGTGACAGAGATCGCTGTGCGCTTGCATGAAAAATATCCGTTCATCCCTCGGGATGTGCTGACAATCGATGAAATGGTGGATGTACTATGTCATTAGTTTTAGAGAATGTAACCTATATATATGGTGAAGGCGGCTTGGAAGAAACAATGGCACTGCACGATGTCTCACTGACGGTGCCGGACCATAGTTTTGTCGGCCTGGTCGGTCACACAGGCAGTGGCAAGTCAACCCTTGTACAGCTGATGAACGGACTGCTCAAACCTTCACGCGGACGTGTTATCGTCGATGGCTATGATCTCGCCGACAAATCCAAGGAGGTTCGTGAGCGTCGTAAGCAGGTTGGACTGGTGTTCCAGTATCCCGAGTACCAACTTTTCGAGGAAACCATTGCCAAGGACATCGCGTTTGGTCCCAAAAACCAGGGCCTCAGCGAGGATGAACAGATCGAGCGCGTCAAGGAAGCGATGGCGCTCGTCGATCTCGACTACGATACCTGGAAGGATCGCTCGCCCTTCGAGCTTTCCGGCGGGCAAAAACGCCGCGTCGCCATCGCCGGCATTGTCGCCATGCGTCCGCGCTACCTCATTCTCGATGAGCCGACAGCCGGACTCGATCCCCTCGGGCGCGACCGCATCCTCGAAGCGATCCATCGGCTCTACGAAAAGAGCGATATGAGCATCATCCTCGTCAGCCACAGCATGGACGACGTCGCGCGTTTTGCCAATTATATGATCGTGATGAACAAAGGCACAAAGGTCACAGAGGGCGCCACCGAGGAGGTTTTCGCGCAGGCCGATCTGCTCGAAAGCATCCACCTCGGCATTCCTTCTGTGATGGCGCTTCTGCGCGCGCTCAACCGCGCCGGCCTGGATGTGCCGACGAACGCGCTCAACGTTGACGAAGCCTGCCGCATTCTCGACGCAGCGCTGGCAAAGCGAAAGGAGGGCGACGTATGCTGAAGGATATCACCATCGGCCAATATGTAAAAGGCGATTCCATCCTGCACCGTCTCGATCCGCGCACGAAAATTTTCGGCATGCTCGCGATCATGGTGGCGTTGTTTTTCGTCAACAACTGGATCGGCCTCGTCTATGCCGCCATCGTCGTGTTCGCCGTGCTGTTTGCCAGCCAGGTGCCGCTGAAATTTTACATCCGCGGTGTCAAACCGCTGCGCTGGATCCTGCTCTTCACCGCTGCCATCCAGATCTTTCTGACGCCAGGCGAGATCATCTGGCAGTGGGGCATTCTCCACATCACCGCCGAAGGTGTGCGGCTGGCGATCTTTATGTGTGTACGACTCGTGCTTCTGGTGATGACAACGAGCGTGCTCACCCTCACGACCACGCCGATCGTTCTCACCGATGCTGTGGAAAATCTGCTCTCTCCGTTCAAGCGCATCGGCGTGCCAGCGCATGAGCTGGCGATGATGATGACCATCGCGCTGCGATTTATCCCGCTTCTCGCCGATGAGACGGAAAAGATCATGGCTGCGCAGAAAGCGCGCGGCGCTGCTTTTGACGAAGGTGGGCTCATGGATCGCGCGCGGGCGCTTCTGCCGATCCTCGTGCCGCTCTTTCTTTCGGCGATCAATCGTGCCAGCGAGCTGGCGATGGCCATGGAAGCGCGCTGTTACCACGGTGGCGAAGGGCGCACGCGTCTGCACGAGCTGCATTATGAAAACCACGACCGTGTCGCAGGCATTCTTGTTGCGCTGATCCTCGCCCTTGCCGTCGCCTCAAGGTGGGTGATCCTGTGACCACCTACAAACTGACCATGAGCTACGACGGCGCCAGTTTTGCAGGTTTCCAGCGCCAGAGCGACGAAGCGCTCGTCACCGTGCAGGGGCTGCTCGAGCAGACCATCGCCGAGCTTTTCGGCGCACCGGTGCAGATTCACGGCGCCGGACGCACAGACGCCGGCGTGCACGCGCGCGCGCAGGTGGCGCATTTCAGCTTTGACCGCAGTATTCCTGCGGAGCGTCTGCGCTATGCGCTGAATCGCGCGCTGCCGCCGAGCCTTGTGGTGAACGATGCTGAAATTGTTGACGCAGCTTTTCACGCGCGCAAGAGCGCCATCGGAAAATGGTACAGCTATCGCATCTACAACGGGCAAACGCCGCCGGCGCTCGGCCACGGCTATTTCACCCACATTCCCCAGCCGATGGATCGCACGCTTTTCGCAGCGGCGCTGGCGCAGATGGTTGGCGCGCATAATTTTGAAGGCTTTTGCGGGCGCGGCGCGACTGTCAAAACCTTCGACCGCACCCTCTATCTTGCCAAGCTCTGCATCGACGCGCGCCACCCCGAATGGTGGCAGATCCACTTCGTCGGCGACGGATTCCTGCGCAAAATGGTGCGTAATCTCGTCGGCACAGCGGCAGACATCGCCCTCGGGCGCAGATCGCTCAGCTGCGTCGCCGATGCGCTGACGACGCGCGACCGCAGCAAAGCCGGACCAACAGCGCCAGCCGCTGGGCTCACCATGGAGGCTGTGTTCTACGACGAGAGCGCGCTCAAAACGCAGCTTGAGATCCTGCGCGCGCTGCCTGACGACCGCGTGGCGCCGCTGTTCGACTGCTTCTAAAGAATTCACGGATAGTGCTGGATAGCCCTTGACATCTGCAGGTCTATCCAGCATAATTTTTATAGCTTTACTTTACACTGAGAGGAGCGACCAATTTTGGCGATTTTACGATCCTTGCGACTGGCAGGCACCGCGCTGCTGGTTTTGACGGTCCTTTGTATATTCGTGCTGCCCGGCGGCATTGTGCCGATGGCAGCCAGCCTCGCGTTTGCCGGACTCACCGCGCTGGATCTTCTCGCGGTGCTTGTGCTGACGCTCGTGCGCGATCACAGCTTCCGTGGATTGGTGCAGGCGCTGGTGGCGCTGTCGCTTGTCCTCATGTTGGGCGGCGGAATCGGTTCCATGGCGCAGGCTGGCAGCTACTACATTCAGCTGGAAGAAGGCGAAACAGCGATGCTCGCGGGCCGCGGTATGGACGGCTATGCGCTGACACTGGAAAGCGGCGCCCGTGAGGGGATGCTCGGCGTTGCGTTGACGCGTCCGGATCAGGTGACGGTGCACGAAATGGCTTCGCCGACTGCGCCGATGATCTATGATGGCATTGAGGTGCATCCGATGGCAGCGAGCAGTGCTGAGGCTGTGCTGCTTGTGCGTTACGACTGTTTCCGGCCGATCATCTGGGCCGGCGGGATTCTCTTTGCTATTGGCCTGGGGCTTAGCGTGGTGCCTTCTGTGAGAAAGCGAGGTGAAGACTGATGCTCATGACCATTCTTTTCGACGTCATCGTCGTTTGTTTTGCCCTCGCGCTCATTTGCTGGTCCGCCAGCGAGCTTTTGCACATCTGGCAGGCAGGCGTCATCATGAGCCTGATCTTCCTCGTTGGCACCCTGGCGCTTTTTGTGCGACTCGTTGTCGTTTGCGTGAGCGGAAATGTGCTCGTGGATGACAATATCTGGACGATTTTCACCTTCACCTTCGCCGTCATGGCGCTCTATCTGCATTTTCGCCTCTTCGGCACCATGATCATGCCTGCCGCGTCGGTGCTGCTCGTCGTGGTCGAAATGCTGCAGCACGTTGGCTTCTGGCCACAGCTTGGCTTCGCCTTCGATATCAGCGGCGAGCCATGGCTCGGCAGCGCCGTTGTGCTGTCGATGGTCGGCCTCGGCATCACGCTCGCCTGTGTACTCCTCGGTGCGAGCACCCTCAGCCGTCGCGGACGCCTGGCTGAAGCAGAGCGCATCGAAGCCGAGCTTGAAGAGATCCCCGACGAAGCCGCATTTCGTGCGCACAGCCTGCGCCTGCAGTTTATCGACGTTTCCCGCAAAATGCCGTGTATGCTCTCGCATCTCGGCTGGTGGGCGCTGGCCATTCTCAGCTTCGCCATCGGCGGCTTTGTGCTCTGGTGCTACACCCGCTACGGCATTTACTGGGCCTGGCAGCCGCTTTTCGCGCTGAGTGCCCTCGTCTGGGCCCTGCTCTTTGTCGGCAAGGACATGCTCTTCATCCGCAGCAAATAAATCTGATCGCAACAGCTCCTTCTGGGGCTGTTTTTTTCATGTCAAAGCGTTTGGACGGTGCTTGCCCAAGGCTTTTGATGGACGGTGCGCAGCAGTTGTGGCATACTGAACGCAGAAAAAAACAAAGGAGGTCTTACTCATGTTAGAAGGAAAGATAATTCGCAGCCTGATTTTCGTGGGCGCACTGATTTGGACAGCGTGGATCGTTTGGACAATCCTGAGGGATCCGCTGCACGTAGATCCGGAGATTATTTTGCCAGCGCTCTGCTGCGCAGGGATATTTGTCGGATTGGCACGCACGCGGAAAACGCACAGACATAAATAATGAAGAAATGCTAAATAAATTCTTAATTTCACCTTCATTTTCGAGACAGCACGCCCTCGCTGTGGTACGCTGAGTACAAGAAAACGCGACACAGCGAAAGGAGCGATCGTTTATGAAAAGAAAAATTCTCATCGCCGGGCTGCTCTGCCTGGCGATGCTCGCCGCCGGTTGCGGAAATGGCAGCGCAGCGGCGGACGGTTCGTTGACAGAAAGCGACGTAACAACTGTGAAAACCGACGACGGCAGCTACACCGTGGATAAGAGCGCTGTATTAGCCGAGGGTAAGATCGATGGCGACAAGAAAAAGATCATGGACGCCGTCGAAAGCTATGTGCTCTTATTTTCTCGCGCCTACAATGGTCACGGCGGCGTCGTCGACGGCGACCGCATCGCAGATTCAGAGTCGGCGCTCGAGCACGAATGTGATTCTCGTGCTGTTGTGCTCACGGCGCTGGGCCAGCAGGACGACACGCGGCACGACGGATTTCTGCCACACGCCATCACCTACGAGCTGCTCGATATCCAGGACGGCGCTGCCCGCGTCATTGTGAATTATGAGCCGCGCAAGGGTATGGAGCCGTGGCGCGAAGGATATATTTTCACGCAGGAAGGCCGCGACTGGCAGCTCGTTAACGTCATCGTGAATAACAATGGCGGCGGAGATGCCGTGCTCGACAATCTTGCCGCCAGTGACGATCCGGCAGAATGGACCACCACCTATTCCTACAGCCAGCTGCCGCGCAGCGCCTACGACGGACTCCACGAGTACAGCGACTACATCGTTGACGATCAGAGCGGCATCGGCACAGCGATCGAAGGCAGCGGCAAGGCCGTCGATCTTGAATCTCTGAAGTACGAGGACGCCATCGCTGAATACAACCGCACAGAAAATAAATGAAAGAAACCCACGACGCAAGCGTTGTCAAATTTGACGGCGTTTGCGTCGATCTTTTTTTCCGGCGACTGGCGACAAATGGTAAACTGAAGAAAAGAGATGGCGAATGATGGTTGTACTATTTACAAAATCATGACGTCCATTTTATAGGGAGGGATAGACGCTCGCTCAAACTGATATAATATAGTTATAAATGATAGCATGGATATGAGTATACATATTTATGTGAAACATGAAATGCTAAAATAACCAACACCGAATTTTAATATTCAGGGGGTGACCGGCATGAGCGAAACCGTGAAGGAAATCTGCCAACCCACAGAAAGCGGCAGCCTGCCTGCAGAGTGGGACAACGACCACAGCCGCCAGGCAGATTCCGAAAACATCCGCTATGCCAATAAATTTCAGATCCATGGGAAAGACAGCGATCAAGCGCCAGCCAAGGATTCAGACTGCCCATCCAGTGGGCGTAAATATCGTAACGGGCGACGTATCATAAAAGGCGTGAACGATCTCGCTACCTGCTACCCAGCCGTCGCTGCCACCTGGCATCCGACAAAAAATGACGATCTGCAGCCGTCGGACGTGCTGCCTGGCAGCCACCGCCCAGTGTGGTGGATCTGCGAGCACGGCCACGAATGGAAGGCGCAGATAAAATCTCGTGTCAGCGGTTCCGGCTGTCCGGTTTGCGCCAATCGCATGGTGCTCGCTGGCGTGAACGATCTGGCGACGATCAATCCCGAGCTCGCCCGCCAGTGGCATCCGACGAAAAATGACGATCTGACACCGCGCGATGTGCTCGCTGGCAGTCGCCGCAAGGTGTGGTGGATCTGCGAGCACGGCCATGAATGGCAGGCCGACGTTTCCAGCCGCAACCATGGCACAGGCTGCCCTGTCTGCGCCGGCAAAAAAGTCATCTCCGGCGAAAACGATTTCGCCAGCCAGTATCCCGAGCTCGCTCGTCAGTGGCACCCGACGAAGAATGGCTCTCTGCGGCCAGACCAGGTCACCCCATCCAGCAATAAGAAAGTCTGGTGGATCTGCGACAAGGGCCACGAATACCAGGCCGTCATCGCCAGCCGCACACGACGTCACGGCGGTTGCCCATATTGCCAAAACGTCAAAGTCCTGTCGGGATTCAACGATCTCGCCACAAAATATCCAAAGATCGCTGCCGAATGGCACCCAACAAAAAACGGCGACCTCACACCGGATCAGGTTTTGCCAGGCAGTCGCCGCAGAGTTTGGTGGCAGTGTAAGAACGGCCACAGCTGGGAAGCCGTCGTCTATTCCCGCACAGCCGCGCAGAACAGCGGCTGTCCGGTCTGCACTGGCTATGCCGTTGGCAAGCGCCGCGCGCGCTACGCGCAGAATTTTGAAGAGATGGAAAAACGAGAGTGAACAGCGCTCAAACAAAGAGGAGGATATCATTTTGTTAAAAACACCCACCGCCAGGGAGTGCCAATGCGCTCTAGCACTATGTCGTTATAATGTGGACGATTATGGCTGCGCGCATGATTCCCTGAGACGCGGAAGCGCACGTGCGCAAAGAGAAATGTTTTTACAATAATAGAGAGAAAGGTGAGAGACATGAATAAACATGTATCAATGAAGAAAAAGGTTCTCAGCTTTTTTCTGGCTTTCGTGATTCTGTTTTCATCCATGCCAGCAGAGCTGTTCACCTTCGCATTTGCAAACGAAAATGAAACCGAACCGACAACGCAGCCAGCCGTCAGCGTCAAGCTGAGCGCGACGCCGGAGGAAGTCGCCGCTGGCGATAGCACAGCGTTCAAGATCGCTGTCGATCTGACAGAGATAACATCCGCCGATGTCAAGATCACATTGACTGAGGAAGAGCAAGCGCTCTTTGATACTGATGTGATGCAGGCGCTGAAGGATCAGAACGATTCTTTTAAACTCACAGCCAAAGCTGGAGCGACGGATGAATACGAGCTCAGCTTTACAGCGACAGGAACCAAAGATTATACCGCCACGCTGAAATCGCCGTTCGAAGCGTCAGCTTCTGACGAAGAAAACGACGAGCAGAAAGACACCATCGCTGAGGAAAAATCCAGCGCTGACGAGAACATGACAGAAAAAGACCGCACGCTCGATATCACGGACAGCGATATTGCAGTAGAAAATTGTGTGCTGGCAGAAACTGAGCCGCCAGTTGACGACGAACAGAACGGCGAAGATCCGTCTGTAGAGGAAACGCCGTCTGATACCGAAAGCGAAAATGATCCAGCAGGTTCGCAAGATCCTGGTGCATCAACTACGCCTTCTGACAGCGACACGACAGTTGATACGACAGAACCAACCACTCCTCAGGAACAAACCACACCAGACAACACCGTCACAGAAACGCCAACCACGCCAACGGATCCTTCCACGGAATCTACTCCTACAGAGGAGCTAGCAGCACCAGTTGAAACAACCGAAGACACCCCAACGCCGCTTTTCGCTGAAGCAGCCCTCGCTGCAACAACGACCAGCGACGATCAGGGCGTTAAGATTGAGAAAGATGGTGTGACCATCACCTTCCAGGCGCCAGTGGTTGAAGAAAACCCATCGGAAAATCCTGGTGAACGAGAAGAGGATGATAATCAGAAGCCAGACGAAGAAGGCTCCGAAGATGAAAATTCTTCAGTAGATGATGAAAAGGATGAAAATAAGAAACCAGAAGAAAACAAGCCAGATGCTGGCGCGAATGGCGATGAGAACAACGGGAACCTTGACCGCACAGAAATCGCAGCGGATGCGCTCATTTATTCCGTAAGCATTTCTGGCGACGAACAGAATCTGACGCCAGTCGATCGCAAATTGCCGGCCTTCAGCGTCACAGCGACAGCAGAGCTTGGCGAGAATGCTGAACTTTCAGCAGGTGGCGGCACCTTCACCTTTAATCTCCAGCTGCAGCTGCCAGCAGGCACCACCCTGCCAAGCGGTTCGCTGAGCGCGAATGATTTTGCGATTAGCACAAAAATCCTGAAGCTTTTCAAAACTTCCACCATCGCTGACGCTGCATTCTCCGATGAGAATGCCACGATCGGTGAGGTTTCCTACGATGCTGAGAACAGCATCCTCACCATCCCGATCCCCCAGAACGTGGATGCGACGGCAGTGACACCAGAGCAGGAACAACCAACCGAACCATCGACAAATCCTGAAAACAACAGCGAAGGTTCCGACGAAAACGGCGGCGCAACTGGTGACGGTTCCGTCGATGACAACGACGAAACCAGTGGAGATAATAGCACCACCCCAACCGCACGCACCACAGAAACCACCTACGAACCAACCGCCACAAGCTGGACATACGCGCTGAAGTTTAATGCGGATGTTTTCACCCTGGCGGATAATGTTGGGGAAAGCACAATCACCGCCAGCATTGTCCCAGCAGGTGCAGCCGAGGGCACAACCACTGCAACTGAAATCCTCGCCATTGCAGCGGAAACCGCGCAGCTGCCAGAAAATACTGAGATCACTGAGCGGACTACGCCGACTCAGACCGTTCTCTGGTACGACAACAACAACGCAGACAGCAAGCGCCCTGACCATGACGCATTCACCCTCGACAATACGCCGATCTATTTCAAGGTGGACGATGGCGACTGGAAACAGCTGACCTTCGCTAATATGACAGAAGCTGGCCTGGGAGAAATGCCAAGCCTCACCGTGGGAAATTCCGGCTCGAACGCTTACACACTGAGCGTGAAGGATCTGCCGGCAGAAATCAAGACCTTTGGCGCGGATGGTACAACCGTGCTCAACACGACCACCATCGAATGGTCCTTCAGCCCGAACGGCGAAGCTGAGCCACCAGTCATGGATGGCTACGAAGCAACGGTGAAAGATGACGGCGAAAATGATAACGTCGAATGGGTCTACACCCGTCTCACCGACATCGTTTTCACCGTCGAGCTCGACTGGGGGACATTGGGCGAACGTGCAGCGGCTGCCGATGTACGCGAAAAAGCGCGTGACATGGTGTTAGAAGCATTCGTTCTCAATGATGGTGACGAGAGCACCGATCCTGTCACGCTGAAGGATCTGTGGAACAAGGAATTGCTGAAGTATACAGCAACCGAGAGCACCGATCCGAATCAGCCGACAACGTTCACCTTCACCATCAAAGACCGGCCGATGTACAGCAGCACTAACAGCGCGCTGATCAATTACAACATTGATATTGCAACAGAACCGGCAGATGGCGAAGCGATCAAATTCCCTCTTCCGGAAGGCACGTACACCGACGAGGATCAGGACGACTACCTCGTCGCTACCTACGACAACACCCACGCTGTGAACCACAACAGCGACACCGACGCCATCTATCCAGGCGGCACGCTGAATCTTCGTCTCACCGGCGAGACCACTTTCGAAGCCAGCAAGGTATGGCTGGATTATGAAACCTGGGATAAGGAAGAAGTGAATCGTCCAGCTCTCACCTTTGAACTCTGGCGCTATCGCGAAGATTCCACTTATTCTCAGGCAGCGCCTGTGAAAAACGACAGCGGGAACGTCATCAAGATCGAGCTTTCAAAAGAAGAGAGTGAAAGATACAAACCAGAAGAAGAAATCCCGCTGCAAGTGCTCGATGCTGACGGAAATCTCGCAACCCTCGGTCGTGTTCCAGATGCCGATCACCTGCTCCCAGCCGACGAAATGACCACTTGGCCGGATAACCCATCCAGCGCATGGTTCTACGCCGATATGCAGGAAGCCACCAACGGCCATGAATATGAATGGATCACCGAAGATGGCAACAAGATCGAAGAATGGACCGATATCCTTGATAAGGATTGGAACGATCGCTAAGTTGCAATATCATTTGCAGCACAAGCTGTGAAGTAATCAAGTGAAAAATGCCGAGCTTGGCCATAACGCTAAGATCGGCGTTTTTTGTATATTTTGATTTGAAAATTAAGGAGGAAAAATTATGAAACGACTGAAACGAGCCACAGCCATACTGCTGACGCTCACCATGTTTCTGACAATGGCTCCGGCAGCCAGCTTTGCAGCGCCGGTGACTGAGGAAGAAACGAATGTGGCGACAGTAGCAGATGACATGGCAACGCCAAAAGCCGGAGCTGCTGTATATGTGTCCGCTTCTGGCAGCGATGAAAGCGGTAACGGCAGTGAGGATGAGCCTTATGCATCGCTGGCGAAAGCTGTTAAAGTGGCAGAAGATGGTGCAATCATCTATGTGATGAGCGATCTTGAGATTTCGGCTTTCGCCCGTATCGTTGATAAACATCTGACCATTAAAAGTACAGATGGCAATCAATTCATATTGAAACGAGGAGATAATCTAAGCGGTGCTGATAATAACCAAAGCTGGTATCGCCCTGCGATGATAGAAGTTGTTACCTTTGAAAGCGAAGAAACTGAAAATGCTTCGTCCGTTACTCTGGAAAATATTGTGCTGACTGATAACGGAGAGCACGATGGTAAATATTTTGCACAAACAAATTCTTTAGAAGGCGTGAACGATAACCTACAGTATGTTCAGGATAGCATGATAACAGCTCATGGGAAAAGCAATCGTCCGGTGAATATTATTCTTGGTGCGGGAGCTGTATTAAAAGATTATGGTGGCATGTCTGCTGTTTATGCTACTGGTAATGCACACATTACGATGAAAGATGGTAGTGAGATTTATGATGAAACTGTAGAAGATCGTGAAAAGAGTGGCAAAGAGACCGTAGATCAGGTGACAGTCGAAGATTTTGGTCCTGCTGGTGCTGTATGGATTCAAGGTGGCACGTTTACTATGGAACAAGGATCTTCGATCCATAACGTAATAGGACGTGCGCTTTATGTAGACGTTGGTGGAAAAGTAGTACTGGATGGTGCGATCAATGACTTGGTATCCGATTCAGATATGTGGAATGGTACTGATGGCGTTATCCTTCATTTGCGTGGAGGATCGACAGCAGAATTGAATGGACATTTTGTGGCAGATGGTAGGTATACCCCACAGGTAGGCAGTGGACATTTATTTAATATCATGCATGATGGAACATCCTTTATGTTGAATAATGGTGCTAAGATTCAAAATTGGACCATATTAGGTAACTGTTTCTATATTCATACAGAATGTAATGTAACTTTAGATGGTGAGATTGCAAAGATCAATACGAAAGGTTCGCACATTGTTCAAATTCGTGAAGCGGATACGCTTACGATTGGTGCAAATGCAAACATACATCACAATAAAGTTTTGTATGGTGCGCTGTATATCCAAGCCGGAAACATCGTAAATGTTTATGGCAAGGTTAATGCGAACTATAGCGGTGACAGGGGCGCTGGCATCGCGATCGCAAATCATGGTAGTGCTTCAAATCATAGCGTAGTCTATATGTATGATGGTGCAGAAATCTGCGGCAATATCAGCACTCAAACCGGTGGCGGAGTAATGGTATGTACTGGTGAATTTATTATGAACGGTGGTACCATTTCTGGAAACATTTCTGGTGCGAGCAATGCTAGTGAGTCTGATCAGGCTGGCGGTGGTGTGTTTGTTCGTCAGGGTGGTCAGTTTACAATGAATGGGGGTAATATCACTGATAATGTTGCGGCTGGTGCAGGAGGCGGCATTGGGGTTTTAGCCAATGATTATAATAATATGTATCCATTTGTTTTAATCAACGGTGGAACGATTTCTGACAACATTCAGCAGGCAACAGTTGCAGGTGTAGTCAGTGATGATTTCATATATGAAGATGACTTTAACTTTGAAGGTGGTATCGCAAATGATTTGGCGGTACTTAACGGAGCAAGCGGAAGTATTGAAAAATATCTTGAAATTTCAGATGGAGCAACAGTAAATAATCAAAAAATTTATATTGAGAAATATGATTTTTATGTTGAATCTTCAGTTGATAATGTGAAGTTCGGTAATGCAACTACTCAAACAGAAAATGCGGTTAAGAATGCATATAGTTCGCAATGTCTTACAAATGTTTTAGGCTCTTTCTGGCATCAAAGTGACATGAGCCACATTTCATTGGATATTGAAGGATTGGTGGATAATGATGGTTACAAAGCAGGTAAGCCTGTATATGCAGCAATTGTTGAAACAGATTCGACAGGAAATCCAGTTGAATCTGCAGTGGTTCAGTTATATGAAATGAAAGCAGAAAACGGAGAACCACTCTCGCTGACGTTAACTGAATCCAGCGAAAATGGTTTTGCTGTTGTATTCTTACAAGAAGGCGATCAACCAGCCAATATCATTACCCTCAAGCCTGTAGATCTGACGGCGTATATGGGCGGCGACGGTGGCTATGATCATGTTGTTGCTGGCGGGTCGGAAACGACTGTAAGCACGTCTCTGCCACATCCATTGTTCCAGATTACTGGTGTGGACAATGCAGAGGGCATGGTATTCAGCTATGGCGAAAAATCGTGGGCAGTTGTTGCGGACGGAAATGGCTATTATCATTTCGCGGAAGGTGTTGGACAAGACCCTGTACGTGTGACATATACGAACAACAAGACCCATGAAACGACGCTGAGTGATGAGTTTAAGATTAAAGATGTTGGTGACGTTTTCAACACATACACCGTTGCGCTTTACACTGGTGAAGTTGATTTGAGCCAGGTTACTGCAACGCTTGATAATAATTCTTATGCTGTCGCTACAGGCACTGGTACATTAACAGTGCGCGCTGTTGAAGCGGATGATCCAACGAGTGAAGTGGTTGAAGGTTCTGCGCCAACGAGTGCTGTTGCTGCCGGTTCAGCGACGGCTGTCGTTCCTGCCAATACGACCTACACGTTGAATGGCCTTAAAGGTGTGACGATTCCAGATGATGCGAAACCATCTCTGCTTTTCGATGAAATCATTGAGTCTGATGGCGTGAAGCGTACAGAAGCATTGAAAGCTGCTGTAGATAACGAGCTGGGTTCAAGTACAAACCGCAACTATGAATATAAATATCTCGATCTTGTCGATGCAAACAATGGCAATGCCTGGATCAAAGCAAGCAATTCTGTAACGATCTATTGGGGCATTCCAACTGAAAATGTAAACGATGATACCGAATTTACGATCCTACATTTTAAGGGCTTGCATCGTGATGGAGAAAAATCTGGCTTTGCAGTAGAAGATGTAAATTCTGCGACGATCGAGACGATCACACCGGAAAGAACTGAGTATGGTCTCAAATTTGAAGTAGCACCTGGTGATTTCTCACCTTACGTTCTCGTTTGGGAAACGGAGAAAGACAATCCTCCGTACATTCCTGATCCAGACCCAACGCCAGATCCAGATGAACCGGATACGCCTGACGTGCCGGACGTTGATCTACCAGATGATCTGAACACAGTGGATCATTTCTCCTATGTGGTCGGATATGAAGATGGCACAGTGATGCCTCAGAAACAGATCACTCGTGCTGAAGTTGCGACGATCTTCTATCGTCTGCTGAAAGACGATGTACGCGAAGATTACGACACCACCCGTAACAACTTTAGCGATGTGACCTCCGACAGCTGGTACAACCAGACTGTTTCGACCCTGGCAAGCATGGGCATTCTCAAGGGCTACGAAGATGGCACATTCCGTCCAAACGCTTCCATCACTCGTGCAGAATTTGCAGCCATCGCAACGCGCTTCTTTGAAGAAACTGGTGCAACCTACGAACCAGGAACGTTTACCGACGTCACTGGCAGCGAATGGTTCGCTGGCGCGATCATGGATGCTGTGAACCTCGGCCTCATCGGTGGGTATGAAGACGGCACCGTTCGTCCGAATAACAACATCACCCGCGCTGAAGCCTGCGCGATTGTGAACCGCACGCTTGGCCGAGTGCCGGATGCAGATCATCTGTTGCCAGAAGATGTCATGAAGACCTGGCCAGACAACCCAGAAAGTGCATGGTTCTACGCCGATATGCAGGAAGCCACGAACGGCCACGAATACGAGTGGATCACGGAAGATGGCAACAAGGTAGAAAACTGGACGGATCTGCTCGATAAGGATTGGAACGATCGTTGATCGTTTTGGTACAAAAGAAAAACAGCGAGATTTTGCGATCTCGCTGTTTTTTTGTGGGATTTTATAGCGGGGGTGCTCATTCTTCGACGACGAGCGGCACGAACTGGAAGGTGCGGCAGTCGACGAGGCCGCGGTTGGTGAGGCGCAGGTCTGGCAGGCAGGCGAGGGGGATGAGGGCCATGGTCATGAATGGCGATGGCATGCTACAGCCGATGGTTTTCCAGGCTTCTTCGAGGGTGGCGACGTCTGCTGCCATTTCTTCGGCGGATTCATCGTTCATGAGACCGGCGATCGGGAGTTTGGCGAGGCCGAGCACTTTTCCGTCGGCGACTGCGACCATGCCGCCGCCGCAATTGATGAGGGTGTTGGCGGCGAGGGCCATGTCGTCGTCGTTTGTGCCGACGACGAGCAGATTGTGGGCATCGTGGGCAACGGTGGAGGCCATGGCGCCGCGTTTGATGCCGAAGCCTTTGACGAAGCCGACGCCTTTTGTGCCGGTGGCGTGGTGGCGTTCGAGGACGACGGTTTTGAGCACGTCCTGCTGGGTGTCGCTTTCGAGATGGCCGTTTGCGACGGCGAGCTCGACGAAGCGCTCGATGTCGCCGACGCGCGCAGGAATGACTTCGATGGCGCGGATGGTGACGCGGTCGCGGTTTTCCGGCGCGGCGATCTTGAATGTGTCGGCGGTGACGGCGTCTTTCAGATGGACGCTCTCGCGTGCCCAGTCAGGGTAGGTGTATGGGGCGAGTTCGCGGGTCATTTTTCCGTCGATGGCGACGGTTTCGCCGTCGATGATGGTGCGAACGACGTCGAAATGTTCGAGATCCTTCAGCAGGACAATGTCGGCGCATTTTCCCGGAGCGATGGCGCCGAGATCCTGATCCATGCGGTAGCACTGGGCGGTGTTGATGGTGGCCATGCGGATGGCGGTGATCGGATCGATGCCGTTTTCGACGGCGACGCGCAGGATGTAGTCCATGTGGCCGTGGCTGACGAGGGTGTTTGGATGGGTGTCGTCGCTGACGAGGCAGGCGAAGCGACCGCCGATGCCGGTTTCGGTGAGGGCTTTGGCGATCACTGGCAGATCCTGCCAGGCGCTGCCCATGCGCAGCTGGGCGTACATGCCGAGACGCATTTTGGCGATGACGTCTTCGGGACGGGTGGATTCGTGGCAGCAGCGGATGCCGCTGGCGGCGTAGGCGTTCAGTCCGGCACCGGTTTCTGGCAGGGAGTAGTGGCCGGTGACGACTTTGTCTGCGGCGAGGGTGGCGTCGACGATGCCGTGGGCGTGGTCATCGCTGGCGAGGATGCCTGGGAAGTTCATCATTTCGCCGAGGCCCACGATCTCGTCCCACTGCATGGTGCGGGCGACGTCTTCCGGTCCGACGAAGCTGCCGGTGTCTTCAAATCCAGGCACGGCTGGCACGCAGGACGGGGTGACGAACATACATTTGAGCGGTGTGCGCTTTGCGTCGTCGATCATGCAGCGTACGCCGTCGAGACCGAGCACGTTGCAGATCTCGTGGGGATCGGGATAGATGCCGACGGTGCCGTGGGGCACGACGGCTTTGGCGTATTCGCCGACGGAGAGCATGGAGGATTCGATGTGGATGTGGCCGTCGAGAAAACCTGGCGACATGTAGAGGCCGCTGGCGTCGATGATCTCGGTGTCTGGGCCGATGCAGGCTGTGGCGTCGCCGACGAGGGCGATGCGTCCTTCGGCGATGGCGATGTCGATGTTTTCCTGGAGCTCGGCGGTGCAGACGTTGACGAGCGTGCCGCCGCGGATGACGGTGTCAGCGGGCTGGTGTCCCTGGGCGACGGCGGCGAGGGTTTGGGTGACTTCCCAGAGCGGGTGTTTGCAAAAATGATTGTGCATGGTGAAATTCCTTTCTAATGATAGAGTGTGAAGCGGTCAGCTGTTTTTGTCGCTTCGTTTATAGCGGCTGCTGCGTCCGTTGCCGATGCGCGCCAAAATATCTTGATCGACTAATTGGCGCAGGAGGTTAATAGCGCTGGATTGAGAGATGCCGAGCGCTGCTTCGACATCTTTACGGGCAATGGTGCGTCCGTTCTGGAGCAGTGCGAGAAGTTGCTGTGTGCGATCTTCGTTAGGGTTTGGTTCTGGCTGGGAATGAGGCTGCCTGGACGCGAAGTTGATGTTCGGCAGGATGATCTTGAACGCATGATCGGAGATTTCGATCGTAGGTTTTACTGGATGTTCAGCGTAGCATTCGTTGATCTTTAGCATTCCTGTGCCATACGCCTCGATGAGGTGCAGTCGGTAAAAGATATTCGCCAGATGTTGATTGCGTAATGCAGAAACGCCAAGCATGATGTCGTTGTATGAAATGCCGCGCATGAGTCCACCGACGTTCACCATTTCAACGCGGTCATCAAAAATGCTGATGAGTGTGGGCGCGGCCAAAGCGTAATCGCGGTGGATGATGGCGTTGAGCAATGCTTCACGCAGCGCTTCTGGCGGATAATCTCGCTTGTCAATGCGATAGAGGCCGGAAATGACGGCGTGGGTCTTGTTGAAACGATCCAGATAAGCGTAGGCATCTTCTAGTTGTGCGAGCAGCGAGCCGGAGAGCTCTTGACGGTCGCGGAAGATGCTTTTCTTGCTGCCCTCAAATACGGCGAGTTTGATGGTTGGCAC
Source organism: uncultured Peptococcaceae bacterium (assembly GCA_900552455.1). Taxonomy (GTDB): domain Bacteria; phylum Bacillota; class Peptococcia; order Peptococcales; family Peptococcaceae; genus UMGS1590. The sequence continues at coordinate 43,100 of URZX01000005.1, forward strand.
ACATTGATCAGAGAGCAGCATGCCGAGGTTTGAAAAGGTGCCATCAGCACCGATCATCTTCAGGCTGCGCATCTGTGATTCGCCTAAATCGACGTTTCTATTATTAAAATAATACTCGGTGTAAGAAAAGGTCAGTTGTTGATTGAGAGAACGCGCATCTTCAAAGCAGTCGCCGGCGGTATCACGAATCATATCAAGGATTGCTGTTTCAGAAGCTGGTACGGAAGAAGCGCCCTGACGGACATAGACCCCCTCTGGCCGAATACCTTTACCTTGTAAATAATAAGGCCGTGCTGTGCCACGTTGGACGGTGAGCGTGATAATAGATTGTCCCTCCATGGTTTCGACGGTGCAATGGGTGAACATGGTGACGTCAGGACGGATGCTGTCTCGAATCATGTTTGTGAGTCTGAGCATGGTGTCATCGATGTTTGCGATGCCAAGGACGTGTCCGTCGTCTTCCAATCCGATATAGATGGTACCGCCGGTGGTATTGGCGAAAGCCAGAATGGCATATTTGATATCGTCCTTATATTCGCGCTTGAATTCGGTATACTGGTTTTCGATCATTTTTCTCACCTCTTTCTAACAATTATAATAGAATGTTAGAAAAGAGACAACGATTATTAGAAAATATTAGAAAATGAAAAGGATTGGCTGCTGTTGTTAATGATAGAGTGTGAAGCGGTCGCGGTCGAATTCGAGCAGTCCTTCGTCGCGCATTTTCGAGAGCTCGGCGCTCATGGCGCTGCGGTCGACGGAGAGATAGTCGGCGAGCTGCTGGCGATTGAAGGGGATGGAAAAGCTATTCGATCCGGCGCGCACGCTTTCGGCGGTGAGATAGCTGGTGAGCTTGGCGCGGGTGGTGCGGGTGGCGAGCAGACTGAGTTTTTGCATGAGGGTGCGATTTTTGTCGGCGAGCACGTAGAACAGATTTTGCACGACGAGGCTGTGGAAGGGGCAGGCGTTGGTGCAGACGGTGAGCATGCGCCGCGCCTGAAAGAGCGCGACAACGCTGTCGCTAATGCAGACGACATCTGCCAGCATTGGTCCGCTGGAGGGCGCAACGTAGGCTTCGCCGAATAGATCGCCTGGCGCGAGGTCGGCGATGATGGTGTGGTTGCCCCAGTAGTCGTCGCTCTGGATGTGCAGCTTTCCTTCAAGCACGACGGCAATCTGCGAAAGCTGCTCGCCCTGACGGAAAACGGCTTCGCCTTTTTTGTAGGTGCGGGTCTGAGCTTGCAGACAGTCGAGCATGCTGGCGATGTTGTCGGCGTCGACGCCGCGAAAGAGCGCGGTCTGCTGCAGTTGAAGCAAATGATCTTTTTTCATGGAATTTCCTTCCTTGTTGGAAATACAACAGCAAGTCTCTCTCCATCGTATTATACTGGGACCAGGAAATCAAGAACAGGATCAGAAAATGACAGAGGAGAATGAAAAATGATCAGACGCATCATTAAGATCGATCAGGAAAAATGCAACGGCTGCGGAGCGTGCGCGACGGCCTGCCACGAAGGCGCCATTGATATGGTGAATGGCAAGGCGGTGCTCACGCGCGAGGATTATTGCGACGGGCTCGGCGATTGTCTGCCGAATTGCCCAACCGGCGCGATCACCTTTGAAGAACGCGAAGCGCCGGCGTACAACGAAGCTGCTGTGAAGGCGGCGCAAGCTGCGAAGCAGCTGCAGGCCTGCGGATGCCCGGGCGAGCAGGCGAAGACGATCGCCGAGCCACCGTCGTCCACTGCGCAGGTGACGATGGCTGCTCCTTCTGAGCTGCGTCAGTGGCCGGTGCAGATCAAACTCGTGCCTGTAAACGCACCGTTTTTTGACGGCGCAAAGCTGCTCATCGCTGCAGACTGCACGGCATACGCCTATGGAAATTTCCATCAGGAATTTATCCGCGGCCACGTCACGCTCATCGGCTGTCCAAAACTCGACGCGGTCGATTACAGCGAAAAACTTGCGCAGATCATCGCTCAGAACGACATCAGATCGATCACCGTTACGCGCATGGAGGTTCCTTGCTGCGGCGGCATCGAGCACGCTGTGAAGCAGGCGCTCGCCAAGAGCGGCAAGCTGATTCCATGGCAGGTTGTCACCATCTCCGCCGATGGGCGGATTTTGGATAGAACTTAAAGGATTTGTACAAAGAGAAAGGAGATTTATCATGTTTTGTTTTCAATGTGAACAGACTGCAGGCGGCAAGGGTTGCATGGGGAAGGCTGGCGTCTGCGGCAAACGCGCAGAAACCGCCGATCATCAGGACGGTCTCGTCGGTGCGCTGATCGCGCTCGCCCAGGCTGCAGAGAAAAATCCGTCCGCCGTCTCAGAAACCACCCACCAGCTCATTCTCGACGGGCTTTTCACCACCGTCACAAATGTCAGCTTCAACGACGACACCATTCAGGTGATCATAGATCGCATCGAGACCGAGAAAGCGCAGCTCGGCGGCGCAGAGATTCCTGATTACGACATGCAGAAGGTATGGAACGGCGACGAGGACATTCGCTCGTTGAAATCGCTGATCCTCTTCGGCATCAAGGGCATGGCGGCGTATGCTTATCACGCGCATGTTCTCGGCTATACCGACGCTGGCATGCAGCAATTTTTCTACAAAGCCCTCGCTGCCATCGGCAACGACGAATTTGGCATGGATGAGCTTCTGCCGATCGTGCTCGAAGTTGGCGAAGTCAACCTCACCTGCATGGCGCTGCTTGATCGCGCCAACACTGAAACCTACGGCACGCCAGAACCAACTGAGGTTACGCTTACCGTTGAAAAAGGGCCGTTCATCGTTGTCACCGGTCACGATCTTTACGACCTTAAACAGCTGCTCGAGCAGACAAAGGATAAGGGTGTGAATATCTACACCCACGGTGAAATGCTGCCTGCCCACGCTTATCCAGAGCTTAAAAAATATCCACATCTCAAGGGCAATTTCGGCACCGCATGGCAGAATCAGCAGAAGGAATTTGACGGTATCCCAGCGCCGATCCTTTACACCACCAACTGTCTCATGCCAACGCGCGGCAGCTACAGCGACCGCGTTTTCACCACAGAAGTTGTCTCCTATCCAGACGCCGTACACATCGGCGATGACAAGGATTTCACGCCAGTCATCGAAAAAGCGCTGGCGCTCGGCGGCTATGCAGAGGATCAGCATTTCACCGGCATCAACGGCGGTGACCGCGTGACCACTGGTTTTGGTCATGGCACCGTGCTTTCCGTCGCCGGACAGGTGGTCGACGCTGTGAAGCGTGGCGAGATCAAGCACTTCTTCCTCGTCGGCGGCTGCGACGGCGCAAAACCTGGACGCAACTATTACACCGAATTTGTCAAACAAACGCCTGCCGACAGCGTTGTGCTCACCCTCGCCTGCGGGAAATATCGCTTCAACGATCTCGATCTCGGCACCGTCGCCGGCTTGCCACGTCTCATGGATATGGGCCAGTGCAACGACGCCTACAGCGCCATCCAGGTTGCAGTCGCGCTCGCAGAAGCATTCGGCTGCGGCGTGAACGATCTGCCGCTCTCGATGGTGCTCTCCTGGTACGAGCAGAAAGCTGTCTGCATCCTGCTGACCCTGCTCTATCTCGGCATCAAAAATATCTACCTCGGGCCAACGCTCCCAGCTTTCGTTTCGCCAAACGTGCTGAACTTCCTCGTAGAAAACTACAACATTTCACCAATCTCCACACCGGAAGAAGATCTGAAGAAGATTTTAGGCTAATCGATCTGCACCCTTCGCTGAATGCGAGGGGTGCTTTTTTGCCTGGAAGCAGGACAATAAAGCTGCTGATATTCGTTGCAAAAATATGCTCATTGTGCTACTCTTGAATTAGCGGTGGATAACGGAAGGCGGTGAACCGATGACGGATAAGCAGGCTTATTTAGAAGAATGGTACAGTGAAATGACGAGTGGTGCTGTACAGACGTTTGAGCAGTTGGTGCCTGAAACATTTGGCAGTGGACGTATTGCGCAGGCTGTGAGTGGACAGGGGATTATTGTCTCAGATTTACAGCTTTGTACAGACGAAGATGTGCGCGTGCAGGGCGTGACGAGTGGCGATTATGTGTGGATGATTTTTTGTTTGGGTGACGGCATCTTCTGGGAAGACCTTGACTCACGCAAGGGCATTACAATGGAGAAGCAAGAGGTTTGCGTTTATACCGGACATGGCGGTTTTGAATCGATTCGTTATGCTCAGAATGCGACGTATGATTTTCGCACAGTGAAGGTGCCGCGAAAAATATTTACAGCGCTGACCGACGATTATCTGGGCGGTCTGACGGCGGCGCGGCTGGAACGGAAAGTGACGGAGGACGTACTCCACGTGTCACTTTCGCCGCAGATGGCGCGTGTGCTCGCAGAACTTGGCGACGCAGAAAACTATCCTGGCGGGCTGGCGCAGCTCTTCCTTGACGGCAAGCTGTCGGAGCTTTTCGCCGTCATCTTGGGTGCTGCGATCACAGACGACTGCGCGGCGTTTCGCGCGCCGACGCTCTCGCGCACAGAACGTGCAGCCATCCGTGAAGCAAAACACATCATCGATGCAGCCATCGCTTATGCGCCGAGTTGTGGAGAGCTGGCGAGACAGGTGCACATCAGCGCGGCGAAATTGTCGCGTGGATTTTCGGCGATCTATGGTCAGTCGTTGCATCAATATGTGATCGCCGAACGGCTCGAGACGGGCGCGCGACTGCTTTTGGAAAATGAGAAAAATGTTGGCGAGATCGCGGCGCTCGTCGGCTATGGCAAAGCGAGCAATTTTGCAGCGGCGTTTAAAAAACGATTCGGCGTGGCGCCGCGGGAGTATCGCGCGAGTCATCCGAACGGACGCGATTCCTGATCGCTTTTGGGTCAAAATCGACGGGATTTGGGTCGAGTAGAAAAGAAGCATATGCTAACATTAGCGGTGAGACAAGGGTAACCTTATCTCACCGCTATTTATATTTATTGAAGGGAGAATTTTTTATGAATCAAAAACTGAATACCAAGGATTTCATTCTTATTGGCGTGCTCTCGGCGTTGATGTGGGTCATCTGTATGATCATCAGTACGGTGATGAGTGTGGCTGGTCCAGTGACGAATATTTGTTATCCGTCTGGCGTGGCGATCGTGAATGGTATCCCGATGATGCTTCTGCTCGCGAAGGTGCCAAAGCGTGGTGTTTTTACGATCTCGAGCGTGATCCAGGGGATATTGCTGATGCTCGTTGGCTGTTTTTGGGTGGTTTCACTGCTCTTCATTATCGGTGGCGTGGTCTGTGACTTGCTTGTCCTGCGTGGTGGAAAGATCACGATGGGAGCAATGAAGATTGCTTTCGCTGTTTTCAGTGGATTTTTCCAGTTGGGCTATCTTTTCCCATTCGTTTTCATGAAAGAAGCCTTTACGGATGTCATGCTTGGCAACGGGATTTCGCAGGAATTTATTGACAGTCTGTTTGGCGTGACCGCTGGTGTGATGCCGGTGCTTATCGTGGCTGTTGGAGTAATCTGTGGATTTATTGGCGCGACGATCGGTCAGCGTGTGCTGAAAAAGCATTTCATCAAAGCCGGGCTCGTATCGATAAAAAAGTGAGCGCACGATGAATGGTTCTGTAGAAGCGTGCATCACGGCGCGGCCATTTAAGGGCACGGCACGACTGGATCCGCGCACGAAATTTTTGCTGCTGATCTTTCTGGGATGTGTCAGCTATTTCGTCAACGGTGAGCTCACGAGCCTGGCTTTGGTTTCGGGCGTTGCCATTTTTATCGCTGGCGGAAGCAGGCCGCGCACGGCGGCGAAGATGCTTGCGGCTTTTGTGGCGGTGGATATTCTCTGCGCTTTGCTCACGTGGGTACAGATTCCGATCTTCAGTGTGATCATGAGCGTGTTTGGCGTGACGGTGCTGAAGATCATTCCCATTGCTGGGCTTGGCTTTTGGATCCTCGCCACGACGCCGATGGACGATCTCACGGTGGCGATGCAGCGCATGCACCTGCCGCAGGCGGTGACGATTCCGCTGGTGGTGATGTTTCGCTATATTCCAACGCTGGGGATCGAATACCGACAGATCAAAAACGCAATGGCGATCCGTGGCATCAGCGACACGTATCTGAAGCGGATCGCGCATCCGGTGCGCACAGTGGAATATATTCTCGTGCCGCTTCTCATGCGCTGTCTCAAAGTGACCGATGAGCTTGCTGTTTCGGGCACGACACGCGGGCTCGAGCTGGACACGCGCCGCGAAGCGCTGAACGAGGTGCGAATGGGCGCTGGTGACTGGCTGGCGATCGCGTTTGGTATGGCGTTTTTCGCGGCGCTTGTGCTTTGCGACCGGAGCGCGTTGGTTGAGCTTGTGGTAAGGTGAATGCCAGCGAAGCTGGCAGAGAAGATCCCCTGGGGGATTTGGAGGGTGTAAGATGATCGTTTTCAAAGATTTTTCGTTTCGCTACGAGGAGCGGGAGCAACCAACACTACGGAGCATCGATCTTGAGATCGCAGACGGTGAATGCGTGCTTCTGACCGGACGCAGTGGCTGCGGCAAGACGACGCTCATCCGTTCGTTGAACGGCCTCATTCCACATTTCTATTCTGGCGAGATCCACGGTACGCTCGAGTTGGATGGCGAATCGTTGCTCGAGAAAACACCATCGGAGTTGGCTGGACGCGTGGGCACGGTGTTTCAGGATCCGCGCTCCCAGTTTTTTATGACAGACACGACGCGCGAGCTTGCGTTCGGTTGCGAGAATCTCGGACTGGCTCGAGAAAAAACGGTGGCGCGCGTGGCAAATGCGGTGCGCACGCTTTCGCTGGAAAATTTTCTCGGGCGCAGCATTTTTTCGCTCTCGAGTGGCGAGAAGCAGCAGATCGCGATCGGTTCGGTTTACGCGATGCAGCCGCGCGTTGTCATTTTCGATGAGCCGTCGGCCAATCTGGACCATGCGGCGACGCATCGGCTGGCGCTGATGATGGCTGAACTCAAGCGCGCTGGTGTGACACTCATCATCGTGGAGCACCGTTTCTATTATCTGCGTGATCTCATTGATCGCGCTTATCTGATCCAGGATGGACGCATTACTCGCGCTTTTTCGCGCGAAGCATTCTCTGCGCTTTCGGAGGCGGAGCGTGTGCAGATGGGCTTGCGCACGGTCTATCCTGAGCGTGAAACTGTCCGCGCGCAGAAAAATTCCAATACCGCTGTTCAGCACACGCTTACGGTAGAATCGCTGGGCTTTGCCTACAAAGGCGGGCCACCGGTGCTTTCGCGTGTCAGCTTCGAAGCGCGCAGCGGCGAGGTTGTCGGCGTGATCGGTCACAATGGCGCGGGCAAAACGACGTTGCTATCGCTTATCACAGGCCTTTTGAAGGAACAGCATGGGCGTATTCTCTTTGATGGCGAGGCGCTCTCTGTGCGCCAGCGCCGCGCGCTCTCTTATCTTGTGCTCCAGGACACCGACTACCAGCTTTTTGCAGCGAGCGTCGAAGAAGAGCTGTCGCTCGGCCATCGGGACGATGTTTCGGAAAAAATCGAGCGTGTGCTCGCAGAGCTCGGGCTCAGCGACTATCGCGCGGTGCATCCGGCAGCGCTCAGCGGTGGTCAGAAACAGCGCGTGACGATTGGCGCGGCGATCGTAGCGGAAAGCCCGCTGATCGTTTTCGACGAACCGACGAGCGGGCTGGATTATGATTCGATGGTGCGCGTGAGTGCGCTCATTGAAAAACTTGCGCGTGCGGGGGTCATCGTTTTTGTCGTGAGCCATGATTTTGAATTTATCGCGCGCACTGCCAGCCGGATCGTGCAGCTCGATGCCGCTGGTGCTGTGACGAACGAAGCGCTTACGCCGACGCTTTTGGCAACGATCGCAGAAAAATATTTTTCACTGGAAGGTGACCATCATGTTTGAAAAAGTATTCCTCTATGCGGGGCCGCATAAGCGCGGCCTCTATGCGGCGACGGGCATTGTGCTTCTGAGCGTGCTCTGCGGCGTGCTGCCATTCGTGTTGGCCTATCAGATCATCGAGCCGCTCGTGAGCGGGAGCACTGTGACGACAGAATTGGTGGTAAGTCGCACAATGGGCGTGCTGCTCTGCCTGGTGGCGCAAGCGCTGCTCTACGGCTGGGGACTGAATGTTTCCCACAATGCAGCCTATGGCACGCTGCTGCGCCTGCGCACGTCGCTGCAGAAAAAGTTTGAGAATCTGCCTCTCGGCGTCATTCAAGACAAGGGCACCGGGACGGTGAAGAAGCTCTTCGTCGATGACGTCGACAGCCTCGAGGTGCTTCTCGCCCATTCGCTGCCGGAAGGCGTGGCGAATCTCATGATCCCGGTAGCGGTGATCCTTGCGCTCTTTGTTGTCGACTGGAAGCTGGCGCTGCTGTCGCTGGCATCGATCCCACTTTCTCTGTGGGCAATGAAGACGATGTATGCTGTCGGCATGCAGAAAATGGGGCCGTATTATGCGGCAGGGCAAAAGATGAACAATACGATCATCGAGTACGTCAACGGCATGGAGGTTGTCAAGGTGTTTAATCGCGACGCCGATTCTTATGCGCGTCTGCGCGACGATGTGCTTGCTTATCGCGATTATACGCTGGCCTGGTATAAAGCTGCCTGGCCATGGATGGCGATGTATTCAAGCTTGTTGCCGTGTACGATCATTCTCACGCTACCTGTGGGGAGTTGGTTTGTGCTCCGTGGTTGGTCGACGCTCGCTGATCTCATCCTCACGCTCTGTCTGGCGCTTTCGATCGGTACGCCGCTGTTGAAATCCCTCAGCTTTCTGCCGACGCTGCCGCAGCTGAATTACAAGATCGCTGCGCTCGAGCAGGTGCTGGAGGCGGTGCCGCTTGCGCAGACAGAGGATGATTTCCACGGCGCAGACGACAGCGTGCGTTTTGCGCACGTATCTTTTGCGTATACCCAAAAGGGCACACGCGAAAAGACAGCGCCAGGACCAGACGGACAACCACAGACGGTGAGTGAGCCGGTGCTCCAGGATATTTCCTTTACTGCGCGCACCGGAGAGAAAACGGCGCTTGTCGGCGAAAGCGGCAGCGGCAAATCAACGCTGGCGATGCTGCTTGTTCATTATTATGATGTGGCCGATGGTGCGATCATCATCGGCGGGCAGGATCTGCGTGAGATGAGCCTGGAGGCGTTGAACAACCATATTTCCTACGTGGCGCAGGATCAATATCTTTTTAATACCTCGCTGCTTGAGAATATTCGCCTCGGTCGTCCGGATGCGACGGAGGACGAGGTGCTCGCTGCTGCTGATAAAGCACAGTGCACAGAATTTCTCGCGCGATTGCCGCAGGGCATCCACACGCCGGCCGGTGACGCAGGGAAGATGCTCAGCGGCGGTCAGCGCCAGCGGATCTCGCTCGCTCGCGCCATTCTCAAGGATGCGCCGATCGTCGTTCTCGACGAAGCGACCGCTTATGCCGATCCTGAGAATGAGGAGAAGATGGAAGCCGCCATCGCTGAACTGACGCGTGATAAGACGTTGATCGTCATCGCCCACAAGCTACCGCAGGTAGCAGACGCCGACCAGATCGTTGTCATGGATCACGGGCGGATCGCCGGGCGTGGCACGCACGACGAATTGCTCGCCAGCTGTGCAGAATATCAAAAGCTCTGGCGTGCCGCCAGTGAAAGCGGTGACTGGAGGATTCGCGACGGAGAGGAGGAAGGTTGATGTTTGCACTCATATCTCGCATGCTGCGGCTTTCCGGCCGCTACAAAAAACGTATTCAGCTGGCCTTTGTCTGCGCTTTTGTGGAGCAGATCCTTTCGAAAATGCCGATCTTTTTTGCTTTTCTCGTGCTTGCTGGTTTTGCATCTGGCACGATGAGTGGTGCACGCTGTCTTGCCGTGGGCGCCATACTTGTCTGTGTGGTTGTGCTGCAAGCCGTTGTTCATTATGCCAGCGATCGGCTGCAGAGCGCGGCTGGCTATATGATCTTTGCCGATCAGCGGATTGCGCTTGCGGATCATCTGCGGCGCTTGCCGATGGGCTATTTCACTGCCGAAAACATCGGCAAGATTAGCTCGGTGCTCTCAAGCGATATGGTTTTCGTTGAAGAGGTTGCCATGAGTACCATCGCCAATATGATGAGCTATCTGCTCAGCGCTGGTGTCCTGATGGCCTTCATGTTTTGGCTGGATTGGCGGCTCGGGCTCATCGCGCTTGCAGTGACGCTTCTGGCGAACGTCGTGGCGCGGCGCATGAACGCTGTTTCGCTCAAGGAAGCGGCAGCGCGTCAGGAGCAGGGCGAGCGATTGACCGATGCCGTGCTCTCATTTGTAGAGGGCATCGGTGTGATCAAGAGCTACAATCTGCTCGGCGCACAGTCGGCGGCGCTCACAGAAAACTTTGCGCGTTCTCGCGATGTCAATGCCGCTTTCGAGCGTCGCATGACGCCGTGGACGACGGGACTTTCCATTCTCTACGGCGCAGGCATTGCGGCTATTTTTGGGCTGGCTGTTTATTTGGAGCAGACAGGCGCGCTTTCGCTCGCATATTTGCTCGGCGTGTTGCTCTTTGTCTTCGATCTTTTCGGTCCCCTCAAAGCGCTCTACGGCGAAGCCACCCGTCTCACTGTCATGGATGCCGCGCTCGATCGCACCTGCGACGTGCTTGTGGAAACGGAACTCCCTGACACTGGCACAGCGCATCTGCCAGAAACGACGGCTGGCGACGAAATCGTTTTCGAGGATGTGTCGTTCAGCTATGACGGAAAAAACGACGTGCTCCACGATATTTCCTTTGCCATGCCGCCGCACACGATGACCGCCCTCGTTGGTCCGTCTGGCGGAGGAAAATCGACCGTTGCCAATCTTCTTGCGCGCTTTTGGGATGTGAGCACAGGCTGCGTGAAAATTCGTGGTGTCGATATTCGTGATGTGCCCTTGGCTGAAATGATGGACCAGATCTCAATGGTTTTCCAGCGCGCCTATCTTTTTCAGGACACGATCTATAACAACATCGCCATGGGCAGGCCAGACGCGTCGGAAGAAGAGATTATCCAGGCTGCGAAAAAAGCGCGCTGCTACGATTTTGTGACGGCTTTGCCCGATGGATTTCAAACCATCGTTGGCGAAGGCGGCGCGACGCTTTCTGGCGGCGAGCGCCAGCGCATCGCCATCGCGCGCTGCATCTTAAAAGATGCGCCGATCGTTATCCTTGACGAAGCCACAGCCAGCGTCGATGTCGACAACGAGCGTTACATTCAGGAAGCCATTTCTGAGCTCGTGCGCGGCAAAACACTTCTCGTTATTGCGCATCGGCTGCATACGATTCGTGATGCTGATCAGATCCTCGTCGTCGCTGGCGGGCGCATCGCGCAGCGCGGCGATCACGCGTCGCTTTCCGATCAGCCAGGCATTTACCAGGATTTTGTACAAAAACGCAGTGGTGGATCGCGTCATGAAAGCGTATGAATCACTTGGCGTCAGTGCGGAAGACTATCTTGAAGCCATCTTTGTTCTCGAGCGTCAGCTGGGCGCGGTGCGATCCATCGACGTGGCGCGTTGGCTGGACGTGAGTAAGCCGAGCGTCTGTCATGCCATGAAAAAGCTCATCGCTGGCGGCTATCTTACGATGGACGTCGAACATTTGCTTCAGCTCAGCGAAAAAGGCCGCGACATTGCTGCGGCTATTAACGAGCGCCACTGCTTCTTTCGCGATTATCTCATCGCCTGCGGTGTTGATCCCGTTCAGGCGGAAGAGGATGCGTGCCGCCTGGAGCACGCGCTGAGTGCGGAAAGCTTTGAAAAGTTGAAACAGGCTGCAAGGTGAGTGTCCTGTCGATCCATATAAAATCCCGTCGCAGTGACGGGATTTATTGCGTTTTGCGCAGGAAAAGATTATAATAAGCAATAGGTAACTGACGGCCAATGCTGGACGATCAAGCACGAACGGAGGAACGACATGCATCCATACTATCAGCAAAACGAAGAAAAGCTTAAAAGACAGATGAACGCTTATCTCATCCTTGTGCGTTTGGAGATCGAGCAGATCTTCGGCAAGGCCTATGACGAAGCGTTCGAAGAGATCTGGGGGTATTATCGGGCGCAGATGCTCGAGCGTTGTCCTTACATTGGCGGCGACAGGAGCAGCGGCACGAAAAATCTCACAGGCTGCCTGTTTTTCATCGCGGTCGGTGTCTGCGGTAAAAACCATGGCCTTTCAACGCATGAATGGGGCCGGCTGGCGACTACGATCTACCAGCGCTGGTTTGCAAGGCTGCCGAGATCGCTCATCCGAGCTGCACGTTTTCTCTTCCGGCAGGCGCCGGGGGTGGTAAATATGGCGCTGCGCCGAAGGGACCGCAGGAATGCGAGGATCGCCCAAAAGCATCCCGGTGGCTTTATCACGGAAACGCTGCCGCCAACGGCCGAGTATTCGCTGATCTATCTCAGCAAGCGTTGTCCGATCAACGATTTTTGCCGGCGCTATGGCTATATGGAGTATCTGCCGTATATGTGCAACCTTGACTATGTGATGTTTGCTGCCTTTGAGGTGCCGCTTTATCGCGAGAAAACCTGCGCCAGCGGCGATGGTGTTTGCGATTTCAAGCTTAAACGCAGAGCACCTGTGCCAGATATCTGGCCGCCGCACATCCTGGATGACGCGGATCCGCTGAAGTAGCACGAGGGCTATGATGATGGACGCAACGCCGAACGGGGCAGCTTAGCCGTGCTTATGCTATGCTCAAAATAAACAAGTGCTAATAACGAAGGAGCGATACACATGTCACCGGAAATTTTTGCAGGCGTCGGCCAGCCTGTGGAGCAATCGCCAGAGCGTACGATTTACGCCATTAATTGCCAGCCAGCGGACGGCGAGCCGCACGATCTGGCTGGCGGCGTCATGCAGTGCTACCATCTTTTTCCAGGCATCGATCTCGCGTACACACAGTTTCGCGCAGGGCGCTGCCGGATGCGCGAGCGCGCGTTCAGCGATGTGTTGGAGATCGCCTATTGTCAGGCCGGACGTTTTGAATGCGAGTACAAGCATGGGTTTGTGACCTTTCTCGGCGAAGGTGATTTTGCCGTGAGCGTGCTTTCGCCGGAGCAGCAGCCGCCGTCTTTTCCACTGGGCACGTATGATGGCGTGACGTTGATCGTCGATCGGGCGCTGACAGGGCCGTGCTCCTGCGGGATTGTCGAAGGCGTATCGATCGACTGGCGGGCGTTGGCGGAAAAATTCTGCAGCGATACCTGCTGCTCCGTGGCGCGCGCGCCGGCTGGTTTGCGCCACGTTTTCGAAGAGATCTGGGCGGTGCGGGCGCAGCCACAGCCAGGGTATCTCAGACTGAAAGCGCTGGAATGTTTCTTCCTGCTGGGCGACTGGCTCCCGGCGGAGCTTTCGGCGGCGAAGTATTATTCGCGGAGCCAGATCGTCAAAGTGAAGCAGCTGGCAGAGGCGCTCACTTGCGACCTCGACACGCATCCGCCGCTCGCAGCGCTGGCAGCGCAATATGGCATGAGCCTGACGGCGCTCAAGGATTGTTTCAAGGCCGTGTATGGCAAACCGATCGCCACCTTTCAGCGGGAGTACCGCATGCAAGTGGCAGCGCGCTGGCTCGTGGAAACTGAGCTTTCTGTGGCGGAGATCGCCGGTCGGCTGGGGTATGAAAATCCCAACAAATTCTCCAGCGCCTTTAAGCGTGTGATCGGTGAAACGCCGAGCGCCTACCGCCGTGCGCGCAGGTAATTGGCTTTTCGGATAGATGAGGGCCTCGTGGAGTGGAAGCGGTGGCTAATTTGGAGTACGATGACCGCAGGGTCAGGAATTTCCTGATCTTGCGGTTTTATTTTTAGGAGGCGATGCGATGACCAGAGGCACAAAACGATTTCTGCTCAGCAAAACGCTGGAGATGCTGCTCACGCTGCTCGTTGTGACAGTGCTCTCGTTTCTGCTCGTGCGGCTGTCGCCGGTCGATCCGGCGGAAGCCTACGCGCGGCGCTCGTTTGCAGCGTTCAGCTATGATGAAGCAGACATGGCGGCGCTGCGTGCGCGGATGGGGCTTGATCAGCCACTCATTGTTCAATATGGCACCTGGGTGATGGATGCGTTGCATCTTGACTTCGGCGAATCCTTCGTCAGCGGTCAGCCTGTGTTTGAAAAAGTCACGACGGCCATCGGCATCACTGTGCGCATTGTGCTGCTTTCGGGTGTGCTGCAGGCTGTCGGGATCCTCGCATTGGGGCCGCTGCTCTATGTGGCGCGCGGTCGTTTCAGCGGCAGGCTACTGCATTTTCTCTGCATTGCCGGTGTGTCGATTCCCTCGTTTTTCTTTGCGAGCAGCTATCTCGATCTTTTCGCGGTGAAATTCGGGTTCACCTCTGTCGTCGGCAGCACCGGGCTGGTGCGCTATCTGCCGCCGGCGATCTGCATCGCCATTGGCTGCATTGCCCTCTTTTCGCCGATGCTGGCCGGGCGGCTGAGGCAGGAAATGGCGCAGGACGCCGCTTTTTACGCGCGGGCGCGTGGGCTTTCGGAGCGCATCATCCTGTTTCGCTATGCACTGCCAGATGCGGTGGCGGCAATTTTGCCAAGTTTTTGTCAGATGCTGGGGCTGTGTATGGCGGGCTCAGCGATTGTCGAGCGGGTGTTCTCGTTGCCGGGGCTGGGCTATCTCATCATCGACAGCGTGCTCTATCGAGATTCGCCGGTGATCCACGCAACGATCCTTTTTCTCGCTTTTTCGCTGGTGATTTTTGACATTCTCTCGGATTTGCTGCGGCGCCTTCTGCAGCAAGGCGAGGGCAGAAGGGAGCAGGTAGAGTGAGTAAGAAAATGTGGCGCTATGCGCTGCCAGTTGTGGTGCTGGGCTTTTTCGCGCTGGGGTTTCTTCTGGCGCCGAACGATCCAACACAGACCCACGCGATGGACAAGTTTCTCCCGCCGAGCCTGCAATTTCCCTTCGGCACCGACGAATTTGGCCGCTGCGAATTTTCGCGCATCCTTGCCGGTGGACGTACCACGCTTGGCATCGTGCTCGTTGGTTCGGCGCTGGTGATTGTGCTTGGCCTCTGCTTCGGCATGCTCCTGGCAAAACGCGGCAGCCGTCGCAATCTTTTTGCCGAAAGCCTGCTCAACGCGGTAACGGCGATTCCGCCGGTGGCCTATCTGATCATTTTCATCGGCATCTGGGGCAACAGCATTCCGACGATGCTTGTGGCGCTGACTGCTTCGCTGCTCTTACGCATGACGCGGCTAGTGAAAACCCTCGTCGAGGTGGAAAGCGAAAAAGCGTATGTGCTCTGCGCGATCTGTTGCGGCGCAGGGCGGCTGCGCATTTTGTTGATGCACATTCTGCCGAATATCCTGTGCGATATCGTGCAGTTCAGCTGCCTTTCCTGCGCGGAAATGATCATCGCCATCTCCGGCTTTTCCTTCATCGGGCTTTCTCTCGGCGACGATGTCATCGACTGGGGCGTGATGCTTTCCGATGCGCGTGCGCTGGCAGGTGCGCATCCGTCGCTATTGTTCTACCCGATGGCCTTCATTTTTGTGAGTGCGCTGTGTTTCAACGTGCTGGGCAAACTGCTAGAAAGGGGCGATGACTGATGCTTGAGATCGAAAATTTGTCGGTGGCGGCGAAAAATGGTCAGACGATCCTGCGGGAGGTTTCGCTCTCTCTCGCACCGGGCGTTTGCCTGGGGCTCACTGGCGCCTCAGGTAGCGGCAAAACGACGCTCATCAGGAGCATCCTCGGGTTGGATGAGGGGCTCGTTGTCAAAAGCGGTAGACTGCTGCTTGATGGCGAAAACCTTTTCGCCTGCTCTAGGGCGGAGCGACGCGCGCTCTGCGGACGAACGATTGGCTTCATCCCGCAGAATCCCATGACCGCTTTTTTTCCACACGCGACCATCGCCCGGCAGATGCAGGAAACGGTCATGCTGCACCATTTCTGCGACAAACGCCAGGCGCGGGATATTTGCGCCGACGTCCTGCAGCACGTCCATCTCTCCGACACGGCGCGCGTGCTCGCCGCGCGGCCGAGCGAACTTTCCGGCGGCATGCTGCAGCGCGTCGCGATGGCGCTCGTTCTCGCTGTCCAGCCGTGCTATCTGCTGGCGGACGAACCGACGAGCGCGCTCGATGCCGCCAACCGCGAGCAGCTGCTGGCGCTCTTTGAAGCGTATCGGGCGCACGCCGCCATTCTTCTCGTCAGCCACGACACCGTCTGCTTGTGCAGCCTCTGCGCTGAGATCGTGGTGATGGAACAGGGCAGAATCAGTGAACGACAGGAAACATCGGCGTTGTTTGCTGCACCGCAGACTGACTGGACAAAACGCTTCGTTCAGGCTGCGCAGGCGCAGGAGAAAGGAGTAAGTACATGGAAAGTCTGGAGCTGAGAGCTGTTTCCCGCATCTACACAGATGCGCACGGCGCATCGTTTCGTGCGCTGGATGCCGTGTCGCTCTCCTGGCGGCAGGGGGACGCCATTGCGATCATGGGCGAAAGCGGCAGCGGAAAAAGCACGCTGGCACGCCTGGCGCTAGGATTGGAACGACCAACGAGCGGCAAGGTGTTGATCGATGGAGAGGACACGACTCACTGGCGCTTTTCGCATTGGCGCAAATGGCGGCAATATTTGCAGGCTGTGTTTCAAGATGCCAGCGGCACGCTCAATCCGGCCTGGTCCTGCCAGCGCAATGTGGAAGAAGCGCTGCGCAATCTTACGCCGCTTTCGCCCGCTGATCGCAGAGAGCGTGTGCGGCTGCTCATGGCGCGTGTTGGCCTCGACGAGCGCCTGCTTAGGGCGCCGGTCCGTCGCCTTTCCGGCGGTGAACAGCGGCGGCTGGCGCTGGTGCGCGCCCTGGCTGTGGAACCGGCGTTTCTCATCCTCGACGAAGTTACAGCCGGGCTCGATCTGCTTGCCACCGAGGCGGTGCTTGATTTGCTTGTTGCCTATCGGCGCACAAACGCCTGCGCGCTGCTTGTGATCACCCACGACGACGCTGTCGCTTCCAGGCTTTGCGACACACGCTACACCATCGCCCGGGGCCATCTTGGCGTAGCGGAGCGGCGCGTCAGTCAGAATCTATAGAAAGATAGAAAGGAAGAAAATCATGAAGAAACATAAGAAATTGATCGCTCTGTCGACCATTCTCGCCCTCAGCCTAGGCCTTTTCAGCGGCTGTGGCGGCAGTGGAGAAAGCGGCAGTACCACGGCAGAGAGCGACGAAAAGGTGCTCAACATCGCGACAATCGGCGAAACGTCCACCCTCTCGCCGCTCTACATGATCGCCGACAACCGCCCAACACAGAAACTCATCTACGAACCCCTCGTAAAATATGTCGACGGTGAGATCCAGCCGGTGCTCGCAGAAAGCTGGGAAATGAGCGAGGACGGCACACAGCTCACCTTCCATCTGCGCCAGGGCGTCACCTTCCACGACGGGGAACCGTTCGACGCTGGGGCCGCCATCGCGAACATCGAAAGCTGGCACAGCAATCCATCCATGGGCTCGTTGCCGGGCGTTGTGAATTATACCAATATCGAAGCGGTGGACGACTACACCGTGCGGCTCACTTACGACAATCCGTATTTCGCCTACATCAACGACTTCTGCTGGCCGGACGTCTGTACGATGATCTCGCCGTCGCTCCTGAATGAGGAAGGCGATTATCAGACGGTGAAGGGCTACGCCGGCACCGGTCCATACATTTACGACGAATACACCGCCGGGGAATCCACCACCTTCGTGCGCAACGACGATTACTGGGGCGAGGTGCCGTATTATGATAAGATTGTCGCGAAATACATTCCCGATAATGCCTCCCGTCTGCAGGCGCTGGAAACCGGGGAGATCGATCTGATCTATGGTTCTGCGGAGCTGAGCTACGAGGACTATGAGCAGGCACTCGCCGTAGACGGCATCGAAGGAAAATTTGCTCCGGCTGGCTCGACGGTGCGCAACATCATTCTCAACTTCAACGGCAACCTGTCTGATCTCAGCGTGCGCCAGGCGCTGGCTTGCGCCATCGATAAGGAAGCCATCAGCGAAAGCCTGACCAATGGCTACGAGCCGGTGGCCGACACCATTGTTCCGGAAGGCACGCCGTATTCGGACATCAAAGGCACCGAAACCTACAGCTATGACACCACCCGCTCCACCGAGCTGCTGGATGCCGCCGGCTGGACGCTGAACGGGGAAACCGGTATCCGTGAGAAAAACGGTCAGCCGCTGCACCTTGTCTTCACTGTGCCGACCGACGACAGCACCATCGGCGACATTGCGACGCTGATCCAGAGCCAGCTCGCCGAGATTGGCTTCGACGTGGAAATCAAGAGCATGGAAAAAATGGAATGGTATGCCAGCTACATGGAAACGGATGGCTGGGATATCACCGCCATGACCGCCGGTTTCTTTAACTACGCCATGCCGCAATGCTGGTTCTCTGCCATGCTTTCGCAGGGTATGCCAGAAGACGTGTCGATTCCGCTTTTGGAAAATGCCGACGCCTTCACAGCCGCGCTCGACACCTTCAAAACCACGAACGACGAGCAGCTGCTGCGCGATACCTTCGAACTGCTCATCAATATCGACATTGATCAGGTGCTCGACATCCCGCTGACGCATCAGATGGATATGATCGTCTACAACACCGATAAAATTTCTGACTACGCATTCAGCAGCGACTACGCTTTTCTTGACGTGAACGACATCACACCGGTTGGTGAAACCGCCAAGAAATAATGAAATCGGAAAATATTGCCACTTGCGACACGCGAATGTAAAAACGCCCGCAAGTTGCTGAAACCTTTGCGTGTTTCAGCAGCTTGCGGGTATTCTGATTCATCGCAGATGAAAGCGGCAGCGGAGCTCGCGCAGGCAATCCTTGCGCAGGAAGAGGATGAAGAGCAGCACGAGGATGAGCGAGAGTGCGGCCATGAGCACAAAAGAGGCGCGGATGGGACCGTTTGTGCTCGTGACGCCGGTGAGTGCGCGCGCCAGCGCGACGATGAGCAGCCAGAGAAAGGGAAAAAGATTTTCACGCTGTCTGCGAAAATCGCTGAAGAAAAGCGCGGCGGAGAGCACGATGCCACAGCAGAGCAGCACGGATGTGGCGACGCCGGCCCAGCCGGGATAGAGCAGGTCGATGAGAATGAAGAGGATGCTCAGGAGGATGATGGCTTTGATGGTCTGGCTGATGCGGTTGTATTCCAGCAGATCTGGCGAAACGACCATGGTGTGGAGGGTGAAGAGCCCGATGATGACGATGAGGCACCAAGGCGCGCCGCCGCTGGCGAGATTAGCAATGATGCTGAGGATGACGCAGGTGACGAAGATCCTGTTGAGAACGTAGGCGAGATGCTGGCGGCGGCGCTGCTTTTTTGTGATCGGTGGATAGAGGGGCTTATTCTCCATAAAGCGGGCTCCTTTCCAGCGAAAACGGGATGTCGTCGGCGCAAAGCAGCGCGACGAGGCTGTCCTCGAATGTGGTGTCGGTGGTTGTTTTGGTGATGGTGAGGGTGGCGGTGCCGCCGTAGGTGACGAGCATGCTGCGTGCGCGCTGCAGGATGCTTGGGCCGATGACGGCGTCGATGCTGCGCACATGGCGCGCGAGATCTGGCGGCAGCTGGATGACGCCGAGATTGGAGAGGATGCCGCTGTAAAGACGATCGCTGACGAAGCCGTAGCTGTGTTGGAAGACGGGCTTTTTGATGACGAGGGGGATCGGTGCGACGAGCTCGATGATGCCGGTGATGGCGCTGGCGGCGTCGGTCATGGCGGATTTGCTGGCTTTCTGGCGCAGCTGGGCGTCGATACGCGAACAGAGAGCAGCTGGGGTGTCGATGGCGCTCAGAGGGAGGCCGATGCCGCAGGGAAGAACGAAATTGCGCAGCGTTGGCGAGGGAAAATATTTGCGCAGATCGACGGGCACCTGGAAATTGAGATAGCCCTGGGGTTCTGTCACGGCGGCTTTGCCGGCGACGAAGAAAAGCGCGAGCATGTAGGCGGTGACGCTGACGCCTGCGCGTTCTGCGACGGCTTTGAGCGCGGCGGCATTCATCTGCAGATGGAGGATCTGGCAGGGCTTTGTGCGCGTGAGCACGCCGCCAAATTGCAGCGCTGGCTTTGCGGCGCCGGGAAGACCGAAGCGTTTTCCGGGGATGCGGAGGAACGCATTTTCCAGCTCGGCGTCTGGCGGCGGTTCGAGAATGTCGGGAATGCGCGGATCGGGCGCGATCTGCTCACCGCAGAGGCGCAGATATTCGCTGACGAGGGCGGTGAGAAAGCGCATGCCGCCGAGGGCGTCGCAGAGCACGTGGAAAAATTCGACGCTGATGCGGTTTTCATAATAGAGCACGCGGAAGGATTGCGCGCCGCTACGGGAGATCTTGATCGGCTGGCAGGGAATGGTGCGCTCAGGCCCTGCGCTGTAGCGGCGCGTGGTGGCGTCGAGATAATGCCAGAAGACGCCTTTTTTCAGCGTGGCAGTGTAGGCGGGAAAGCGCTGCACGGTGAAATTCAGCGCCATTTGCAAAAGCGCCGGCACGATGGGTTGTTGCAACGTGGCGGAGAGCCGGAAAACGGACATGCGCCCGCGCTCCATGGAGAGGGGGTAGAGCTTGGCGGCGTCGTCCAGCGCTAGCCAGCGGAGCGAGGGTTTTTCGTAAAAATGGCCGAGCCGGCAGGGATCGAGGCGTGCGAGCATTTGCGAGAGCGCAAGCCCCTGTCTGGTGTAATGCTCCAGGGCCTGCTCAAAATCCCGCCAGAGACGGCGCTTGTCGCTGTGGTTCAGCCGACAGCGTCTGTCGAAAACGTCGTAAAATCGTCGCAGCTGCTCAGCCTGGGTTTCGTCGGGCTGGCGGCGGATGAGTTCTGTGTAGAAAGCACTGCAAATGGTGTGCATCGATCGTCCCCCTCTGATGTATCGTCGTGTGTGCTTCCAGATAAATCCATAGTAGCATAGCGAAAAAACGTGGTCAAGCGCGCTGTGCGCTGGCAGAAAATTTTTGTGAGCGCGCCGCGGTTGCAATTTTTTGAAAAATCTTCTATTTGCGGTTGACAGATGTCCGCTGGCTGTGCTATCATGCAGAAAATCAAATAACACCAAACCGTTGAAGCGGAGATAACGGCGATGATGCCTGTACAGAGATCCCGTGTTGCTGAGAGTCGGGAGAGAAACAAGTCGTCAAATGGACCGCTGAGGGTGCAGTCAAATGCGCGAGGGAATCGCGCAGAGTATTCTGCAACGTGTAGGCATACGTCAGTTGCCGGAGATATGATGGTATCTCGCTAAGGGCGCGCACAAGTGGCGCGAATTCAAGGTGGCACCGCGGATAAAGACTATTCGTCCTTGACAGATGTTGTTTTCTGTCGAGGGCTTTTTTATTGGCCGTTGGCAGATGTGCAGAAGAACCACAAAGGAGAGATTACAATGACCAACCCAAACGGACGCTTTGGCATCCACGGCGGCCAGTATGTACCAGAGGCGCTGATGGGCGCGCTCGAGGAGCTTTCGGCTGCTTACGACCATTACAAAAACGATCCAGCATTCAAGGCGGAGCTGGCTGCGCTGTTCAATGATTACGCCGGCCGACCATCGCGGCTGTATTTCGCAGAAAAAATGACGCGCGATCTCGGCGGCGCGAAGATCTATCTCAAGCGCGAGGATCTCAACCACACTGGCGCGCACAAGATCAACAACGTGCTCGGACAGGCGCTGCTCGCGAAAAAGATGGGCAAAACGCGGCTCATCGCTGAGACCGGCGCTGGTCAGCACGGCGTGGCGACAGCGACCGCTGCAGCGCTCATGGGCATGGACTGCGTTGTCTACATGGGCAAGGAAGACACCGAGCGCCAGGCGCTGAACGTTTATCGCATGCGCCTTTTGGGCGCAGAGGTTGTGGCGGTTGAAAGCGGCACAGCGACGCTCAAGGATGCCGTCAACGAAGCGATGCGCGCATGGGGCGAAGATCTGGAGGCGAGCCATTATTGTCTCGGCTCGGCTGTCGGTCCGCATCCGTTCCCAGTAATGGTGCGCGATTTTCAGGCTGTGATCTCTGAAGAGATCCGCGCGCAGATCCTCGAGAAAGAGGGCCGTTTGCCGGATGCTGTGCTGGCCTGTGTGGGCGGTGGCTCCAATGCCATCGGCACATTCTATCATTTCATCGGCGACGAGGGCGTGCGCCTGATCGGCTGTGAAGCGGCTGGTCGCGGCATTGATACTTCCGAGACAGCAGCCAGCGTCAACACCGGGCGCGTCGGCATTTTCCACGGTATGAAATCCTATTTCTGCCAGAACGACGACGGCCAGATCGCGCCAGTTTATTCGATCTCTGCCGGTCTCGATTATCCAGGCGTTGGGCCGGAGCACGCTGCGCTCTATGACAGCGGCCGCGCTGAGTATGTGCCAGTCACCGACGACGAAGCCGTCGACGCTTTTGAATATCTGGCGCGCATGGAAGGCATCATCCCAGCTATCGAATCGGCACACGCCGTTGCCCATGCGCGCAAGCTGGCGCCGACGATGTCTCCGGAGCAGATCATCATTATCACCGTTTCCGGTCGCGGCGACAAAGATTGCGCGGCCATCGCACGATACAGAGGAGAGGATATCCATGAATAAGCTTGAATATGCATTTGCAGACGGCAAAGCCCTGCTGCCATTTATCACCTGTGGCGATCCAGATCTTGAAACCACAGCTGCCATCGTACGCGCAATGAGCGCAGCCGGCGCTGGCGCCGTGATCCTGGGCATTCCGTTCTCCGATCCGACCGCCGAAGGACCGCTCGTGCAGGAAGCAAACCTGCGCGCCTTCGCAGCCGGCGTATCGACCGATGGCGTTTTTGATCTCGTGCGGGAACTGCGCAGCGATGTGAGCGTGCCGTTTGTTTTCATGACGTACGCCAACGTGATCTTTTCTTATAATGGAAAGGATGGGATTGGCGCAGAAGCCTTCATCCGCACCTGCAGTGCGATCGGCGTCGACGGGCTCATCGTTTGCGACCTGCCTTACGAGGAAAAGGAAGAATTCCTGCCGCTGTGCCGCGAAAACGGCGTCGCGCTGATCTCGCAGATCGCGCCCGCATCCGACGAACGCATCGCGAAGATCGCCAGCGACGCCGAAGGATTTCTCTACGTCATCCCCGGCGATGATCCGGAAGCGCTCATCGCGACAGCGCGCGCGCATACCAAGCTGCCGTGCATCCTCGCCCTCGCAGCGCCAGAGAGCGATGACCTCCGCCAGGCAGCAGCGCTGGCCGACGGCGTTCTCGTCGAAACAGTGTTCGTCCGTAGCATCGCCGCGCACGGCAAAGACGCCGCACCATACACCGCCAGCCTCGTGCGCGAGATGAAGACAGCGCTGGAAGGATGATCACAAATAGAAAACAACGCCTGTGCCATTGATCGGCACAGGCGTTGTTGCGTTACGAACGGATAAAGCGCGGAGGTTCATAGTAATCGCGGGCTGAGCGTTTTTCGCAGAGGAGATCGGCGAGGGTTTGGCGATGGATATCGGCCAGGAGCAGCGCTCGTTCTTGCGGTGCGAGCTGGTACTGATCGCGACCAACGTTGACGATCAGTGGAACGCCGCTGGTACGATTTTTGAGCAGTGCGCGGCCGCGCGGTGAGGCGCCGAGCAGTCGCACGAAGGGCGGCGATGCTGGCGCAGGGGGCAGCGGCGAGAGCAGCGCGAGGAGCAGCCGACGCACACGGCTGCGGCTGTAGTGGCGCGTCTGGGCGCGGGTGATGAGGTCGTCGTAGCTTTCTGCTGCACGCACAGCGGCAAGCAGCCGCGGCGCCCAGCCGTCGCGAATGGTCAGACGTTTCGCGAGACCTTCCGGCTCAAGCGCGGCACAGAGCACTTGCAGCGCAGTGAGCAATTTTTCTTCATTCGCTGGTCGCCAGTCGTTCGCCAGCGCGCGGCGCATGATCGCAAGACTTGTCTGCGGCAGATAGTCGGCGATGTCGTTGAGTCGATCTGGTAGATGTGAGCGGATCGCTGACGCGCTCATCGTTTGCGCAGCAGCTTCGCTGGCATCGTGGGCCACGCTGCGCTGCACCAGCTGCATCGGAATCTCTCTCGGCAGGCTCATGCGGTACCACAGCGCGAGACGGTCGTTCGGCGTGTTTTTGTCGGAGCAGAAGCCAGCTGTACGCAAAAATTCCTGCGATGCCTGGGCATAGTTCATGCCGTTTTCGCCAGCAGTGCGCATCGCCAGATCAAATTCTCGCTGGTGCGCGCGCAGATAATCTGCCTGAGCGGTGAGCGCTGCCAGATCTCCTGATTCACTGCCGCAGTAAAGCCCATCCAGCGGCGAAAAAGCCAGCAGAGTCGCTACGCCACCGCGCGCGAATCCTTCCAGGCTCGCCGTCGCGTACACCTGTGGCAACTCCAAAACCACATCCACCCCAGCCGCCAAAGCCATTTCTGCCCGCAGCCATTTGTCAAAGTAGCTGACCTCGCCGCGCTGACAAAAAGCCCCGCTCATCACAGAAACAATGACCGCCTCTGGACGATCTGCACGGATCTGATCAATAAGACGCTGGTGCCCATTATGAAACGGATTCCATTCCGCCACGATGCCGATGGTTGTCATAGTGCGCGCTCCTTTCGCTGTTGTTTTTCTGTACTGATTATAGCATATAATAGGATGGGGAAAAATGACGAACTGAATGAGCAGCCATTCGAAATTTTTTGTCACTGAATGGTCAACTGCTTTGTTTCAACAATAGCAACAGCATGAATAATAGAAATTTTCAGTTTTCCTGCAAAAAATATATTGCTGAATAGAGAGATGACAGGCTATACTAATGATAGCGTTTGAATAAGATGTCAGAAATGATGGCTAAAGGAGGGAGAAAATGAGAATGGCAAGATTGATCTGGAAAAAGAGCTGTGCCACTGTACTTTGTGGTACTATGTTGTGTGCGATGCTGCCGAGCACGGGCTTTGCGGAAAGCGCGGATACAAGTTATTTTTGTGATGAAAACGGTGTACGTTATGATATTCCTCAGGAAATGATTGTTGTTGAGGACGAAACAACATCGTGGAATGGTGAAGGTAGTGAAGCATGGTATGTGGTAAATGAGGATGCTGAGATTGGTGAGCGCGTGGAAGTGTCGGGCGTAGTCAATCTGGTTTTGTGTGACGGCGTGACGCTGACAGCAGAAAAGGGAATTCATGTGACGGGCGAAAATTCGCTGACGATTTATGGACAAGAAGTAGGGGGTGGTAAGTTAGAAGTAAAAGCAGATGAAAAACAGGCAGCTATTGGTGGAAATACTAATGAACCTGGCGGTATTATGACGATCAATGGTGGAGTCATTGATGCTGTAGGCGGGAAAAAAGCGGCAGGAATTGGCGGCGGCCAAGAGAGTAAGGGATTAAGTGGACATATTACTATCAATAATGGAAATGTGTATGCGAAAGGTGGTTTTCAAGCTGCTGGTATTGGAGGAGGAATGTATGCAGCAGGAACAGGAGAGGGAGAGAGGATCGCAATCAATGGAGGAGTGGTGGAAGCGATTGGTGGAAGTTATGCCGCAGGTATTGGCGGTGGAATGAGCGGGGTAGGAGGATGCATAGAAATCAATGGTGGATCAGTGACCGCGACAGGCTCTAGCGGAGGGGCTGGAATTGGTTCTGGATATGGGAGCACTTCTGATGGGAATAGAATCATTATTTCTGGTGGAAAAATATATGCGAATGGAAGCACTTCTGGTGATAAAGGATCTGCTGGTATAGGCGGCGGACATTTGGGAGCTGGCGGATCCATAACGATCAGTGGTGCGGAGGTGCATGCAACTGGTGGAGAAGGGGCGCCGGCTGGTGATGGTATTGGCAATGGCGGCGGCTATAAGGGCGCGGATGCGGATGTTGTCATTACTGACGAAACAGGTTGCCCGCTGATATACGCCAATTCTTTGATGGGGAATACGGAAGATTGGTGCGGAATTATTTTTCTGGGAACAAACGGAAAAGTTTATGGTGAGTCGGTCTCTTTGCAGACGAATCTGACGATCGACAAAGGACAGACGCTGGAAATTCCGAAAGGAACGAAGCTGGTGGTGTCAGACGATGTGACGCTGACGAATTATGGGGAGATTAATGGCGAGGGAACGTTGCTTGGTGATGTGAAAGAGAATCAGCCGAGCGATTCGATTGACGACGGAAAATTTTTGGTAACGCTACAAGCTGAGCCGGAAGATGGCGGAGCGGTGGCCGGCGAAGGGAAATATCTGCCAGGAGAAGAGGTTGAGCTGACGGCTGAGCCGAAGGATGGATTTCATTTTGTGGCTTGGGAAAATGGAGAGACGCTGATTTCTGATGAAGCAACGTATAGTATGAAAGTCAGCGAAGATTTGACGCTGACGGCGGTTTTTGCGGAGCATGATTATGATGACGCCTGGCGATCGGACGAGGATTTTCACTGGAGAGCGTGCGCTTGCGGCGCAATCACTGAGCGAGAAGAACACAGTGGCGGAACGGCGTCTTGCGCCGAGAAAGCGGTTTGTGAGACATGCGGTGAGGAGTACGGCACGTTTGGCGCGCACGAGTTGGTCCATCACGACGCAGTAGCGGCTGGTTGTGAAACGAGCGGAAGTGTAGAATATTGGCACTGTGCTGTTTGCGGAAAAGATTTTGCAGACGCAGACGGCGAGCGGGAGCTCGAAAGCGTAACGATCGCAGCCAGTGGTCACTCGCTGGCGTACCATGAGCGCGTGGCGCCGACGTATGGCGCAGAAGGACGGGCGGCGCATTATGCGTGCGCTGTCTGCGGGGAACTGTTTCTGGACGAAGCGGCGGAGCAGCCGGTGAGCGCAGAAGCGCTGGTGATCCCGAAGCTGGAACGGCCGCAGAATCCTCCAGTGACGCGGCCTGAGCCAGAGTCACCGACGCTGGAGATCGCGGAGACGGCGCACGGAGCGGTCGTGGTGTCGACGGCGCAGCCTGACTATGGCGAGGTTGTGACGATCGTTCCTCAGCCGGAGCCGGGCTACGCGGTTGAGGCTGTGACGGTTACGGATGCGGACGGTGAAGCGCTCGCTGTGATGGCGCTCGAGAATGGCTCGTATCAATTCACACAGCCGCGGGGAACGGTCACGATCAACGTGACGTTTGCGAAGAAGCCTGTTGAACCGCTGCCGTTTGTGGATGTAGCGGCGGAGGACTGGTATGGTGATGCGGTCGCCGCGGTCTATGCGCGAGGGCTGATGACGGGCACGGCAGAGGACACATTCGCGCCGGAGCTTGCGGCGACGCGCGGGATGGTCGTGAGCATTTTGCACCGGCTGGCAGGCAGTCCGACGGTGAACGCAGAGGTATTCGAGGATGTAGCTGTAGATGACTGGTACGGACAGGCTGTGGCCTGGGCGGCGAACGAAGGCATCGCGAGCGGGACGAGCGCAGAAACATTTTCGCCGAACGCGGCGGTGACGCGTGAACAGCTGGCGGCGCTGCTCTGCAATTTTGCGGCGCAGCAGGGAGTGGACACCACGGCGTGCAGTGAGCTGAGTACGTTTGAGGACGCAGCGTCGGTGAGTGCTTGGGCGCGCGAGAGCGTGAGCTGGGCGACGGCAGAGGGGCTGCTCAGCGGCATTTCTGCGACGACGCTGGCACCACAGGGCGAAGCGACGCGGGCGCAATTGGCTGCGATGCTGGTGCGTTTCAGCGATTATCTGGAAAATGCGGCATAGAGAAAACACCACCGAAGAAAATTTTCGGTGGTATTTTTCATGGGCCGGTTTTGTAATAGAGCGCGCCGTCTTGCGCATAGATGCGCACAGCGCCGGTGTCGGCGGTGCAGAGCGTGGGAATGTTGAGGGCGGAGAGTCCGTCGGTGGTTTCTGCGTGGGGATGCCCATAACGATTGTTGCGCCCGGCGCTGATCAGCGCGAGGGACGGCTGGCGCGTGTCGTAAAACGCAGCGTCCCAGCTGTTTTTGCTGCCGTGGTGCGGCACGAGGATGAGATCTGTCGCTTGCTGCCAGGAAATCTCGTCCAGAGATTCCGCAGCGGTGTCGCCGGTGAAAAGCGTGGAGAGGCCGTCGTCTTCGAGACGCGCGACAACCTGGTTGCTGTTTTCGCCGCCATCTTCGGACGCAGCGAGCAGATCGCAGTCGAGCTGCGCGTCGCCGAGGCGAAATGTCATCGGCTCATTCACAGAGACAACCTCGGTGTCGCCGAGATACGGAACGAGCGCCTGCCATTCGTCGGTGGTCTGCGCGTAAGGCGATGCGAGCAGCTTTTCCACGTTGAAATCGCGCAGAATGTGCGCGGCGCCGCCGATGTGGTCAAGATCGCTGTGGCTGAGCACGAGCGCGGCGATGGTGTTCGTGCCGCAATAGCGCAGATACTGGGCAACGGTGTCTGCGCCGGGGCCGGTGTCAAAAACGAGCCAGCGGCCGTTGGCTGTTTGATAGGTGCAGCCGGTTCCCTGGCCGACATCGACGACTGACAACCGCAGGTCGTCGCTCGCCGCTGGGCGCAGGATGATCACAGCGAGACAGAGCGCGACGGCAGCGAGCGCCAGCGCGCAAAGTCTGCGCGCATCGAGCGGGATGAGACAGAATCCGATGAGCAGCGCGTAGCAGAGCACGAGCAGCCAGACGGAGGGCTGACCGATATAAACATGGAGCGTGCCGGTGAATTCGTTGACGATGTCCATCAGCGCTACGATGACGAGGATGAGCATACGCACCGGAAAGAAAACGAGGGCGCCGAGCGCCGGCAGGAATCCAGCGATGAGCAGCGCCACCAGCGCCAGCGGCACGAGCAGACTGAAAAACGGCACGACGAGCAGATTCATTACTGTTGAAAGGGGCGCGACCTGGTAAAAATAATACGCGACCAGCGGCAGCGACACGCATTCCGCAGCCAGCGACACAGCGACGGCGCTGGCGAGACTTTTGGGCAGAAAAACCAGAAATGGCTCCAGCCGTGGCGTCAGCAGGATCAGCCCGAGCATCGCCAGAAAGGAGAGCTGGAAACCGATCTGCCAGAGGTTGTAGGGATTCGCCGCCAAAAGCATCGCGGCAGCGAGGGCGATGATCGTCAGCGGATCGCGGTAGCGCAGGAGCCGCAGCGCGAGCAGCGTGGCGATGCCCATGATGCTGGCGCGCACCGCCGGCGCCGAGGCGTCGCTGAGCAGAGTGTAGAGAGTGAGCAGCGGCAGCATCAGAAGGAGCAGGCCCCAGCTGTGCTGTCGGTGCAGGAGCCGCGCGAGCACGAGCACGAAAGCGAGAATAAAACTCACGTGCAGCCCGCTCACAGAAAAAATATGGATGATACCGAACTGCTGGCTGAGGTTGTAGAAATCTTCGTTGAGATCCGACACATCGCCGAAAAGCGTGGCGACGATGAGCGCCTGCTCGCCGGGATCGAGATAGCGGGCGAGGATGTTGGTGTAGAGCGCTTTGACGCGATTCAGCCAGGCGGCCCAGCCTGGTGGCTCCTGACAGAGAACGCCAGGCGATTCGCTGTCGAACATTGTGTAGATGCCGCGCTGAGCGAGGAGCTTTTCTTCGTCGTAGCCGCCGGGGTTGCGCGGCGGTTCCGGCGCGGCGAAGCTGCCGCTGAAACGGTAGCCGGCGTGGACGGTGTATTCTGTTTCATCCTCCCAGGCGCGCTGAATGCGCAACGGCACCGGCTCGGCGAGCATGGCGTCGTTGATCGCTGTGACTTCGGCGTCGACGTAGGTGCGATCCGCCGGCGCGCGGGTGATCGTGGCGGTGATCTCTGCTTCTTCGCCATGCAACGGCACGAGCGCCTGGTGGGCGGTGGTCGTCTGCTGCATCAGCAGAAATCCACCGGCCAACGTGAGCAGACAGACGAAAAACAGCCGTGTGCGTTTCGTGGCGAAACAGAAAATGCCGACAGCGAGCAAACAAAAAACGCATCCCATCCACGGCAGCGCCTGAGCGCTGCTCAGCCAAAGTCCGGCAATGAACGCGACGATCGCCGCGCAGAGTGGGCGTTTCACTGGATAGATGCGCATGATGTTCTCCTTGGATCAGACGGTGATGTGCGGCGAGATGTCGGCGAAGATCTTTTCGCCGATGCCGCTGACTTCCTTCAGTTCGTCGATGGTGCGGAAGCCGCCGTGCTCTTCGCGATAGGCGATGATCGCCTGTGCGCGCACTTCGCCGATGCTCGGCAGGGTTTCCAGCTCTTCCTGGGTGGCGGTGTTGATATTGATGAGGGCGCCGCTCTGGCTGCTGTCAGATGGCGCGGCGTTGTCGGCGGGAGCAGGGGCTTCACCAGCGGCGGGCACAGTAATCTTCTGGCCGTCGGCGAGTTTTTGCGCCAGATTCAGCTGTGAGAGATCGGCGTCAGCCGTGGCGCCGGCAGCGCGGACCGCATCGTCCACGCGAGAATCAGCCGGCAGCGTGTAGACGCCAGGCGCGGAAACAGCGCCAGCAATATGCACCACCACTTCGCCGCTGGCGGGCGTTTCCTCTGATGCGCTCGCAGCAGCTTCCTCGCTGGCGACGGCTTCTTCCTTCACCAGCGTCAGTCCTTCGCCCTCGGCGCGCCATTCCTGGTAGAGATTGCCGCCGCAGAAGGCGACCACCGCAACGATGACCAGTGCCATGCCGATGACTTTCCAGCTGACGTGGTCCTCGATCCATTCGCGCAGACGCGCAAAAAATTCCAAC
Organism: uncultured Peptococcaceae bacterium; assembly: GCA_900552455.1. Taxonomy (GTDB): domain Bacteria; phylum Bacillota; class Peptococcia; order Peptococcales; family Peptococcaceae; genus UMGS1590. The sequence goes on from URZX01000005.1 coordinate 73,727, forward strand.
ATGGCGGTCGCCTCCCTTTATATTATGATACAAGTATACCACCGCGGACGAATGTCCGCAAAAAAAAAACACCGGCAACAACGCGTTGTCGGTGAAAAAGTTTTCTGTTATAATAGTTGTGCTACCCTAGATTGGTAGGCGGTTTCCTCGATTTCGACTTTCCGTTGGAAGCGAGGTGGTACTATGGATATACAAATCATGATTAGCCTGATCGGCCTGTTTGCTGTAGGCATAAAACTTGGTTTTGACATAGGAAGAAAAAAATAACCGCCCCTCGTCCAAAGTCGGCGGTTATTTAACTCAAGACTGAGGTTACCGTCTACCGGTAGCACTCTTTTTTCTATATTTATCATACCATTTTTTCGTACGCGCTGCAAGAACAATCACATGATCGTCGGCTTTCGCCGGCATTTTTTATTGTTCGCCAATATTTGCTGGTGAAAGGCAGACGAGGAGGTGGAAGCCGTCGTTGTCGACGCGCGTTTCCAGCGTTCCACCGTAGCGCTTGCAGATGCTCCTCATGCTCGGCAGCCCGTGGCCGTGGGCGCGCTTGTCCGGTTTCGTGGTGGAAAGATCGGCGTGGATCTCTCCGTGGATCGGATTGTCGACGGCGAGCATGAAAAGCCCCTTGTCGGCACGGCAGCGCAGCCGCACAATGGCGCCGGCGACGCCTGTCGCCGCTTCGCGGGCGTTGTCGAGGGCATTGCCGAGAAGGGCGCAGAGATCCGTATCGGCGATGGCGAGGCTCGTCGGCAGCTCGACGCCGAAATCGCAGGCGATGGCGGATTGCTCCAGCGCTTCTGCTTTGGCAGCGAGAACGACATTGGCGAGCTCGTTGTCACAGAAGCGGCGCGGTCTGCCGAGCGCACGGCTTTCGCCGAGATCGTCGAGGTAGGCGCGCGCTTCGTCGACCTTGCCGAGCTCGAGCAGGCCGCTGGCGGCGGTGATGTGGTTGCGCAGATCGTGACGCAGCTGTTGCAGCTGCTGATCCTGAGCGCGCAGGTTTTCGTAATAATTTTCCCGCAGCGACGCCAGATAGCCGGCTTCCTCCAGCGCCTGCTGGCGCGCCAGCACGATGATCGCCGCAAGGAGCACGATCGACGTCACAAGCACAAAGGGCAGCACGCCGAGGCCGACGCGCAGCGAAACGTCGAGCACATCCTCCGATTCGTAGCGCGGATAGGTGAGCAGCACCGTCGATGCGAGCGCAGCCAGCGGCATCAGCGAGAGTGCGAACACGAGGCTCCAGAGACGGCGCGAAAGCTGCGGCGGTTCCGTCGGCAGAAAACGACGGAAGCAGAGATAGATGATGAGAAAAACCACACAGCGCCCGATGCGTGCGATGAGATCGCTGACATAGCTGATGATGCGCGCGCCGAGATAGGTGTCGAAAAGTGCTGCGGTGGTCATGCACATGCAGAAAAAGATAAAGCAGACTGCCAGTCGTCCGACGCGGTCACCGCGCGTCGTCAGCATAAACAGCGCAGTAAAGATCGGGAAGGTGTAGAGCAGATTTGGATCGCCGATCCAGATCACCATCACTGCGCTGCCGCCGAGGGTGACGCCAAGGATCACCGCGCTCCTGCGCGAACGCACCGTCACAAATGGTCGGCAGAGCAGATAGAGCAGCCAGCCGCAGAGAATGCCCGCGCTGATGCCGATGATGCTGTACATGAAGGTTTCCGGCGTTCCCCAGGGCAGCCAGCGCTCGGCAAAATCGAGGTCTGGATAATATGGCCAGCTTGTGGTGTCGTGAAAAGTCTTGCTCGCAAGCATCATTCTCTGCCCTCCAGCGCTGAGCGCGCGACAGCCAATAGCGCCGTTTGACGACAGCTGCGGCTCATCGGCAAACGCTCGCCGCCAGCGAGCACCACCTCGCTCGCTTCCATCTGCGCGATCGCGGCGATGCGCACAAGATAGCGCTGGTGTACGCGCACGAAGGCGTCGCCCACTTCGCCTGCGACCTCGTCGAGCTTGCCGTAAAATTCCAGCGTGCGTTCTGTCGTCACACAGCGCACCTTGCGCCGCTCCGAGACGAAATAGAGAATGTTGCGCAGCGGAATGCGATAGGTGATGTCGCCGCTGCGACAGATGTAGGTGCGATCCAGCGCGCGCAGCAGCGCTTCCTGGGCGCGGCGCAAAACGTCGGCGAGCTGCTGCTCCGTCGGCGGTTTCAGCAGATAGCCCAGCGCGCCGGTGCCGTAGCCGTCGTAGACGTAGTCCGCGTAGCTCGTGCAGAACACCAGCTGCAGATTTTCATCCATGGCGCGCAGCCGCTTGGCCGTTGCAATGCCGTCCAGGGCTTTCATTTCCATGTCGAGAAAAACCAGATCGAGCTCGCCGCTGTGCTTCGCGAACCACTCGACCAGCCCTTCGCCGGAGGAAAACTGGAAAAATTGCGCTTCCCAGCCGCCCATTTCCAGCACGCGCTCGAGCGCATCCTGGAGCAAGAGCCGCGCGTCTGCAATGTCGTCGCAGATTCCTATACGCAGCATGGTCATCGCCTCCCTGTCAAAATTTCTGCTCTTATTTTAGCACAGTCGCCGCCTGTGGCGAAACCAAACTTGACAGCCCAGGCGCCAAATTTGACATCACGCGCAGGCTCCGCGCCAAAAATGACAGCGCTGCGACCGATCGTGACAGCGTCGCCAGCAGCTGCCACAGGAGCGTGGTACACTGAGCACAAGAAAACGATCACAAAGGAGGAAACGATCATGTTGACCGTTAGCGACTTACACAAATCCTACCAGGTGGGCAACACCACCTATGAAGTGCTCAAAGGCATCGATCTCACCGTCGACGATGGCGAATTTGTCGCCATCATGGGGCCGTCCGGCTCTGGCAAAACGACGCTGCTCAACTGCATTTCCTGCTATATCCCGTCGGATTCCGGCAGCATTCTGCTCGGCGATACAGAGCTGGCGAAGCTCGACGAAGACGCCCTCGCTGAGGTGCGCAACAAGGAGCTGGGCTTCGTTTTCCAGGATTTTCTGCTGCTCGACGGGCTCTCTGTGCGCGAGAATATTCTCCTGCCGTCGATCATTGGAGGTACCGTGAGCGACCAGGTGGAAGCGCGCGCTGACCAGCTTTGCGAGGTGTTCGGTCTGTCGCACATCCGCGACAAATATCCGGCGGAGATCTCCGGCGGCGAAAAACAGCGCACAGCGGTGGCCCGCGCGCTCATCAATCAGCCGCTGATGATCCTCGCCGACGAACCGACGGGCAATCTCGACAGCAAATCCTCGCGCGCTGTCATCGACAGCTTTCTCCAGGCCAGACAAGCGATGGACGCCACCATCCTCATGGTCACCCACGATTCCTACGCGGCAAGCTTCTGCGATCGCGTCGTCGTTCTGCGCGACGGCGTCGTCTGGCGCACGCTGCGTCGTGGCAGCGAATCCCGCGGCGATTTCCAGGATGCGCTCCTCGATGCAGTGCGTGAAATGGGAGAGGAGTGATCGGTCATGACCACACTCACGAATTTTGACAAGGTGCAGGCGCGTCTGCGCCGGGCCAATCGTGGCCGCTACGCGCTACTGCTCTTTTGCAGCTTTTTCTCGGTGACCCTCGTCACCGCCTACAGCCTGATGATGCGCTCGCCGACTGTGATGGACGTGCTGCCGGAGGGCGGCGACAGCCGCAAGCAGATCATGATGGTCTTCGTGCTGACGATCCTCGGCTGCGCTGTGTTCACGACCTACGCCGCCGGTCTTTTCTTCCGGGAAAAGAGCCGCGAGACAGGCATTTTCCTCGCCCTCGGCGCCAGCCGCGCGCAGCTTGCCCACGCGCTCTACAAGGAGCTTGCGCTCATCGCCATCGCCAGCTGCGTCGGCGGCGGGCTCCTGGGTATCGGCGTGGCGGCGGCGATCTGGCAGATTTTCCGCGCCGTTGTTGTCGACACGGCGGAGATGGCGCTTTCCTTCGATCCGCGCGGCTATGCATATGTGCTCGCATTCGCGCTTTTTGTGACGGCGATGCTCTTTTTCCTTGGGCGTCGCTCTGTGCGGGGAACGAACATCATCGACGTCGTCCAGGAGAGCCACAAGAGCGAACCGATCCGCGCCATACCGCGTTGGTACGGCCGCGTGGGGATTTTGCTCGTGGTGATCGGCGGCCTGCTCGGATATTTTGCGCCAACTTTCTTCATTAAAGTACTGCGCTGGTATCCGCCGGGCGTTGTCGACGCGCTCTGTTTCGCGCCGGCGCTCATCGGCCTTTACATGATGCTGCTCCACACCGTCGGCAATGGCTGGGGCGGCAAACGCAAGCGCTACAAGGACATCATCTCCGTCTCGATGATGAAATTCCAGGCGCGCCAGACTGTGCGCAACATGCTCGTGATGACGCTCTTAATCGCCGGCGCCTATTTCGCCAGCTTCTACATGCCGATGATGAGCGGCAGCGCCGAAATGAGCGCGCGCTCCCTGCCGATCGATTATCTTTTCCACTATCGCAGCGACCAGACAGCCATTCCTGACGAGGACGACATCCGCGCCCTGGCGGATGACTACGGCGTCACCATCGAAAGCTACAGCGAAGCGCCAATGGCGCGGCTGGCTGTCGACGGCGAGCACGAGGAGGAGACAGAGACCGCCTTCGGCACGACGTATGAAATGATCTACGCTGAACAGAATCAATCGAATCTGTTTCTCTCCGAGAGCGGCTATCGCGCCCTCACTGGCGTGGACGTGGATGTCGAGCCAGGAACGATCGCGCCGGTTTATGACAGCAACGGCTTTGACAACTACGAGCTCACAGAAGACGTGACGTTGGTGACGAATTTTGTCACTGGCGAGGAATTCCCGGTCACCGTCGCCGAGTCCTTCACGAACGACAGCCTGCTCGGCCATTATGTCCTCGATGACAGTGACTACGCGCGCATGACTGCCGGACTCACCAGCGAATGGCTGGAAAATCTCGTCGCCTTCAACGTTGCCAATGTTGACGAGACCTACGATTTCGCCGACGCACTCTTTAACGCCATTGTCGACGCTTCCGGGCCAGAGGTGGAGCTTGTGGACGCCTGGGATCCTGTCGTGCGGGCGCGTGAGATCGCTGAGACCGGCGAATACTGGGTAGATACGCAGCTTGCGGAAGAAACCGGCGTCCGCTACGACAACCGCGACAGCACCGATTTCCGTACGTACTGGCAATTCATGCCAACTTTCCGCGTCCTCAACGACGCCGACATGCTCCAGACTTACGCCGTCTTTATGATGATCTTCGTCTTCATCGCCATCGTCTGCTTCGCTGCCGTTTTCGTCATCGCTTACACGCGTTGTCTCACGATCGCGCTGACGAATCGCCGCGTCTACGACGATCTGCGCCATCTTGGCGCGCCGCCAGTCTATCTGCGCCATTCGGCGACGAGCCAGGTGCGCCGCGTTTTTCTCACGCCGAGCATCCTGGGCACCACCGTGATCAGCGCCTTCTACTGCATGATGATGTATTTTAACGACGGTGGCTTCACAGCAGGCGAGCTCGTCGGACTCGGCCGCTGCGCCCTCGTCATCCTCGGCATCAGCGCCCTGCTCTGGGCCGTCTATCGCCTCACCCGCCGCAAAGTTTTCGCCATCCTCGGCGTGAAATAATGCCCGATAAAAATGACCGCTCACGATGGGCGGTCGTTTTTTATTTTATGTATCCTGGCGCAGGATGGCCAGATAATCTTCGTAGGCGAAGACGCGGTTGCGGCTGGCGTTTGTTGTTTCTTGGAGAATGCCCAGGGCGACGAGTTTTTTCACGCCTGCGGCGACGGTGTTGTAGCTCAGCGCGAGGGCGTCGGCAGTTTGCCGCAGGGTGATGATCGGGTGTGCTTCAATGTAATCGAAAAGTCGCCGCAGATTGTCCGGCTGGCGTTTGGAGACTGGCAGCTGTGCAAGGTTGGCGTTGTGCAGCTCCGAGAGCGCCCAGATCGTTTCGGTTGCGTCGATGGCGGCGGCGTTCACCGCTTCAAGGAAGAAGCGTATCCATTGCTCGTAATTTCCTGTGCGGCGTACTTCGCTGATGCGATCGTAATATTCCAGCTGATTTTTCTTGAGAAAATATGAGATATAAATCACAGGCTTTGTCAGCAGCGATTTTTCAATGAAGTAGAGCAGAATCAGCAGGCGGCCGATGCGGCCGTTACCATCGAGAAATGGATGAATGGTTTCGAACTGGTAATGGATGAGCGCGGCGTCGATGAGCGGTGGATACGGTGTGTCGGTGTTGATGTAGTGCTCAAGATCGTCGAGCGCGGCAGTCATGTCGTCGACATTTGGCGGAATGTAGCGTGCATCTTTGAGGCCACAGCCGGCGGGGCCGATCCAGTTTTGACTGCGGCGAAATTCGCCGGGATTTTTTTCTTCGCCGCGCACGCCCTCCATGAGCACGGCGTGGGTTTCACGCAGCAGGCGGTTGCAGAGCGGGAGCTGCTGCATACGCTCAAGGGCAAACTGTGCCGCACGCACATAATTGACGACTTCGCCAGCGTCGAGATTGGCGGCGGTATCAAGCTCAGGATCAAGGACATCCTCCAGCGTGCACTGCGTGCCTTCAATCTGCGAGGAAAGCAGCGCTTCCTTGCGCACATACATGGCGATGAAAAGATCGGTGCTGGGAATGAGCAGCGCGAGGCGCTCGAGATTGGTCAGCGCACGGCTGGTGGTGACGAGCATCTGGCGCATGTCGCTATCAAGGGTGAGCGCTGGTTCCGGCGGCAGCGGCGACGGGCGGAAAGACCAGTACGCCGCATCGCCGGTGAGATTTTGTACGAGGGTTCCGGCGCGTTCTGTCATTGTGAGCACTCCTTTCATTTTGAAATACTACTGCCATTTTAAGCCGCTTATTTCAAAATCACAAGAGGAAATTGAAATAAGCGCGCAAAAAAATGCTCCTTATTTCAAATTAAGGGGGTGATTTTGAAATAAGGAGCAAAAACGATCGGTTTTATTTCAACGGCAGCCAGAGCTCGCAGCGGAAATGATTGGCGGTGTCAAAGTGGGCTTCGCCGCCATGGGCCTGGGCGATCTTTTTGACGAGGGAGAGACCGGTGCCGTGGGCAGCGAGGCCGTCGTTTTCTACGCCGGGGCTTTGGCCGATGCTGGCGCTTGTGGCTGGGGCGTCGCTTTCGACGAAGAGGACGACGTGGTGGTCGCGCGCAAATCCGCCGGCGCGGATGGTGCAGCCCGGTGGATTGTGGCGCACGCAGTTGTTCAGGAGATTGGTGAGGGCGCGGCGCAAAAGCTGCGGATCGGCGCCCAGCGCTGGCAGCGGTGTTTCAGGCAGATCGATGTCCAGCGGATAGTCGTCGGCCTGGCCGCTGTTGAGAAAATCGGCGATCGTCTGTCGCAGGAGCGCGGCAGGCTGCACGATTTCGCGGCGCAGCGGCTGCATGCTCGATTCCAGCCGCATGGTGAGATTGAGATCGCCGACGAGATCGCGGATGGTTTGGCTCTGGCGGCGGATGAGCGCGGCCTGCTTGCGCGCGTCCGCGGAGAGCGCGGGATCGTTTTCGAGCTGGGCAGCGTTGCCCATGACGAGGGCCAGCGGTGTGCGGATGTCGTGGCTGACGCCATTCACCCATTCGGCGCGGGCGGCGTCGACGCGCGACTGATCCTTGCGGAACCAGCGGCGCAGCAGCAGCGCCGAAGCGCCGAGCACGCAAATGAGCATGACGAGAAAGAGCCCGCTGAACCAGAAGAGCGTCGGCGTGATGGTGTTGGTCGGGATCTCGACGCTGTAGCGCTGCAGGCTGAATTCCGGCGCGCCGATGACGAGCAGACCGTCGTCGCGGATGCGCGTGCGCACGGGGTAATCGTCGATGAACCAGCGTGTGAACGCGGCGACGTCGCGCATGGTGTAGTGATCAGGAATTTCATCAGGCTTGTGATAGCTCCAGATGACGTCGCCGCTGTCGTCGATGAGCATGGCCCATTGGTTTTTGCCGTCGAGGGCGTAGGCGGCGCTGAATTCGTAGCCGTCGGCGGTCTGCACGAGGGCTTCGTCGATGGTGTTGGTGGAAAAATTGGCGTCGACGTTGAGCTTGAACGTGAGCATCATGTAGCCGAGAATGCCCAACAGAAAAAGCACAACGATCAGCGCCATGGCCAGCGTCATCACCAGCGCCGAGCGCCAGATGCCAGTGAGCCGTTTCATCGTCCATCCTCCCGCGCTAGACGATAGCCAAGGCCGCGCACCGTCAGCAGATGTTCTGGATGCGAAGGATCGCGCTCGATCTTTGCGCGCAGACGACGGATGTGCACCATCAGCGTGTTTTCGTAGCCGATGTTTGGCCCATCCCAGAGCGCTTCACAGAGGGCGTCGATGGTGACGATGTTGCCGCGGTTGTCCCAGAGCTTGCGCAGCAGGGTGTATTCCTTGGCGGTCAGCGGAATTTCCTCGCCGTCCCTGCGCACAAGGCTCTTGCCCCAGTCGATCTCGACATCGCCGAGACGGGCGCTGTCGTTTTCCGGCGCATCGCGATAAACGCGGCGCAGCACAGCGGCCAATCGCAGCAGCAGCTCCTCCGGCAGGAAGGGCTTGGTGATGTAATCGTCGGCGCCGAGGCCGAGCCCCTGCAGCCGCGCAGCGTCTTCGTCGCGGGCAGAGAGAAAGAGCGTCGGCACATCGCGCAGGGCGCGCAGCTGACCGAACAGGCTGAAGCCGTCGCCGTCAGGCAGCATCACGTCGAGAAGCACAGCGTCTGGCTGCTCGGCGCGGAAGACCGTCAGCGCTTCTGCGCAGCTGCCGGCAGTCGCTGTCGCGTAGCCTGCCTGGGCGAGAAAGGCGCGGATCATTTCGCAGAGGGCGCGCTCGTCGTCGACGATGAGAATTTTGTAAGCCATGGTGGATCATTTCCTTCATTATAATGTGATTCTATCATAGCATATTTTGCGCGCGCACCCAAGCATATGCGTGCATTGTAAGGTAAGCGTAAGGGAAGCGTCACTGGCGTTTAAGGCGGGGCGGGTAAGATAAGAGCATGAAATGAACGAACTGAAAAGAAACGGAGTGAACGATCATGGCATATTCTTCTATCATATCCACCAGCCATCTCTCGAAAAAATACGGCAGCGTGCTGCGCGTAAACGATCTCGATCTGCGCGTGCCGGAGGGCTGCATCTACGGCTTCCTCGGACCAAACGGCGCTGGCAAATCGACGACGCTGAAAATGATCCTCGGGCTCGTGCGGCCGACCGCCGGCGACATCGCCGTGTTCGGCGAGCCGATGACGCGCCGCAATCGCCTGGCGATCTTGAAACAGGTGGGCAGTCTCATCGAAAGCTCGAGCTATTACGGCCATCTTTCCGGCGAGGAAAATCTGCGCATTGTGCAGACGATGCGCGGCGTGCCGGAGAAAAACATCCGCGAGGTGCTGGAGATCGTGCGGCTGACCGACGCGAAGGACAAGCGCGCAGCCCATTACAGCCTGGGCATGAAGCAGCGGCTGGGATTGGCGGCGGCGCTCCTGGGTTATCCGCGGCTGCTGATCCTCGACGAGCCGACGAACGGGCTCGATCCGGCAGGGATCCAGGAAATGCGCGAGCTCATCAAGGAATTGCCACAGCGCTTCGGCATGACGGTGGTTGTTTCCAGCCATCTGCTGGCGGAGATCGACCAGATGGCAGACCAGGTTGGCATCATCCGCGAGGGCGAGCTGGTCTTTCAGGATTCGCTCACAGCGCTGCACAGCCGCAGCAAGCATCATCTGGCGCTGCGCACAACGGACAATCTTCACGCCCAGCAGGTCCTGCGTGAGCGACGCTTGCATGTGAGCGAGGGCGAGGATGGTTATCTCGTGCTGCCACTGCTCAACGACGACACCACGGCGGCGCTCGCCGAGCTGCTCGTGACGCAGAGCATTGGCGTGCTGCGCCTGGAGGAACGGCAGAAAAGTCTGGAGGACATCTTCCTCGAACTCACCGGGAAGGGGGCGAGCTTATGAGCACGCTGAGACTGGAATTTTTCAAATGTCGCCGGCGCAAGATCTTTCTCGTCGGGCTGGCGCTGATCGCTGCGCAGCTGCTGTGGATGTACACGTCCATCTTACGCTGGGAGCCTGAGGATTTTCGTCAGGGATGGATGTGGATGCTCTACAGTTTGGCGATGCTCGACAGCTTTATGTTGCCGCTGGCGACGGCGGTGATCGCCAGCCGCAGCTGCGAGTTAGAGCACAAGGGCAGCACGCTGAAAATCCTCGAGACGCTGACGACGCCAGGCAAAATCTACAACGCGAAGCTCCTCTGGGGCGCGATCGTGCTGGCGATTCTCATGCTCATCCGCAGCGCGCTTTTTCTCGGCGTCGGCTATTACGAAGCCTTTCCGGGCACGATGCCGTACCGCACGTTTGCGGTGTTCACGTTTGTCAGCTGGATCGTCTCGCTCATGCTCTACACGCTGCAGCAGGGACTGAGCTTGCGCTTCGCGAACCAGGCCGTGCCGCTGGTGATCGGCATTGCCGGCAGCTTTTTCGGGCTGATGGGACTCTTCTTCCCAAGCGCTGTGCAGCGGCTCCTGCCCTGGAGCTATTATGGATTGTTTTCGCTCGTGACGATGCAGTGGGACAAAGCCACGCGTTACACAGAATATTTCTGGCGCGCGCCGGAACCGCTGGACATCGCGCTTTTTGTCTGCTGGTTCCTTGTGTTCTTCATCGTTGGCCGCACGCTCTTCGTGCGAAAGGAGGTTTGACAAATGATCATCCGTGCTCTACGCGCCGAGCTCATCAAAGGCCGCCACGCGCCGGTGTGGATCGCCTTTGTCGTGCTGCCGCTGATCCCGGCATTTCTCGGCACGTTTAACTATCTCGGCAATCTTGCGCTCTTAAAGAGCGGCTGGTACAGCCTCTGGACGCAGCACACGCTGTTCGCGTCGTACTTTTTCCTGCCAGCGCTGCTCGCCGTCTACTGCGCCTGGGAATGGCGGCTGGAAAACACCGATCATAATTTCAACAGCTTTCTCACGGCGCCAATTTCTACCACGGCGCTCTATCTCGGCAAGCTCATTCCGGCAATCGGCGTGAGCGTGCTGGCGCAGCTGGTCGTCGGTCTGCTTTTCATCGCCAGCGGTTTTCTCGCTGGCATCCGCGACCCGCTGCCGCCGGAGCTTCTCGAATGGCTCTGCTGCGGCGCGCTCGGAAGCATCGCCGTCTGCGCTGTGCAGCTTTTTCTCAGCCTGTTGATCAAATCCTTCGCGATCCCGGTGGCGATCGGGCTCTTGGGCGGCATCGCCGGACTCATGGCGACGGCCCAGGGCTGGGCGCTGTATTTTCCATACTCGCTGCTCTCTGTCGGCATGCGCGCCAACAATCCGAACATGGAGATCGATCTCGCGCAGCTTGCGCTGTCGACCCTCGTGTACACTGTGCTCTTTGCGGCGCTCAGCGTGCGGCTTTTGGCGCAGCGTGATGTCACTGGCGATTGAATGGGCAGCGTGTTATAATGAAGGAAATCCACACGAGAGGAAGGATCATTATGAAAGTGATTGGTATCAACGGCAGTCCGCGCAAAACCTGGCATTCGGCCCAGCTTCTCGACAATGTCCTCGAAGGTGCGCGCGCAGCCGGTGCCGAAACAAAACGCATCGATCTCTTTGATCTCGATTTCCGCGGCTGCATCAGCTGCTTCGCCTGCAAGCGACTTGGCGGCCCAAGCTACACGAAATGCGCCCAGCGCGATGCGCTGACGCCGGTGCTCGAAGAGATCCTCGCCGCAGATGCGCTCGTCGTCGCTGCGCCGATCTATTACGGCGAAGTGCCTGGCGCTGTGCGCAATTTCTACGAACGTCTGCTCTTCCCACCGAACCATTATACCGGCGGCGCGCCAGACGAAGGCTACGGTCGCCGCATCCGTTGCGGGCTCATCTACACCATGGGCGTGCCCGATCAGGCAGCGCATGAGAAAACGAACTACGACACCACCGCCCGCGACGCCGCACGTTTCCAGCGTTTCCTCGGCGACACCGAAACGCTCAATGCGTTCAACGCCTGGCAGTTCGACGACTACGCGAAATACGCCTCCAGCGGCTTCGATCCCGTGAAGAAAAAAGCCTATCTCGAGACAGAATTTCCAAAGGAATGCGAGCGCGCGTTCGAGATGGGAAAGAGATTGGCAACATTGAATTAGGAGTTAGGAGTGAGCCCTGCGGGGCTCATTCGCTTAGGCTCGTGAGCAGTGAGGAGTTTAAGAGCTGCTCAAAGACGAAAAGCACGCACAAAACAGACGATCTGTCTTGTGCGTGCTTTTTCACAAATTCCGTGGGCGAGAGGAAACTCCTCACTCCTAACTGTGCGCAAGTGAAACGATGCGCTTCTCGGCTGCCGCCTCGGTCGGTTCGCAACCAAGGCGCCACCGGCGCCCGCTCACCCCGCAGAGCTAACTCCTAACTGTGTTTAGCGCGTCCACGAGCGCTGCTTTGCAGGCGGTGTACTGCTCGATCTCCGGTTCGGAGAAGGTGCCGTCGGCGATGGTGGCTTCCAGCTCGTCGATGGTCACCCAGCGCCAGTCGACGGTTTCGCCTTCCTGGAGAATGATGCCGTCGGGTTCGATTTCTGTGTGATAGATGTAGCAGTCGACGAAGGCGGTGGGGATGCGGATGGTTTTGATGTGGAGAAGATCCTCACAGTGGCAGTCCATGCCGGTTTCTTCGCGCACCTCGCGGGCAGCGCCGACGCAGCTTTCCTCGCCGGCAAGAATGGAACCGCCGGTGTTTTCCCATTGGTTGGGGCAGATGAGTTTCTGCGGATGGCGCTTTGTGAGCAGGATGCGGCGGAGACGGTCGTGGATCGTCCAGACGCCGATGATGGTGTGAAAACGCCCGGGTGGCAGCGGTTCGCCGCGGCGCAGGGTTTCGCCGGTGGGGCGGCGGTCGTCGTCGAGAAGGTCCCAGCGCTCCATTATTTTTCGCCTCGTTTCAATCGTTTTGGCGCGCCCTTGGCTTTCGCTTTGCAGGCGCGGTCTTTTTGCTTTGGTTTGTGCGGCGCAGTGGATTTTTCGCTGTGCTTCTTTGGTTTCTCCGGCGCTGGTCCGAGAACGATGGCGCCGCTGGCGAAGTGGACTTCTTCAAACTGGATGCCGAGATCGCGGGCGTAGATGCGGATCGCTGCTTCGTCGCTGTCGCTCACGAAAGAAAGCGTTGCGCCGTCGGCGTTGCCGCGCCCTGTGCGTCCGGCGCGATGCACATAGGTCAGGGGATCGTGCGGAAAATCGAGGTTGATGACCTGGTCGATATCGGGAATGTCCAGCCCGCGCGCGGCGAGGTCGCTGGAAATGAGAATGCCGTCGAAGCCGTGGCGGAAGGTTTCCAGGGATTTCTGGCGATCGAGCTTTTTCATATCCGCGCTGAGTACACCCGCTTCGATGTGGTGATAAGCGAGACGATCCTGCAGCTGGGTGATCTCGTCGTCGCCGTTCAAAAAGATCAGCGTTTTGCCGTCCATGGCGGCGAGGGCCTTGCGCAGAAAATCGAAGCGTTTACGCTGCTCACAGCGCAGGAAAAAATGACCGATGTTTGGATTGAGCGCGGCTTCGCTGTCACTGATGAGAAATTCTGCGTCAGCGATATGCGCAGCGAGCCACTGGCGCGCGTTTTCGTCGATGGACGCAGAGCAGGCGATGGTTTGGGTGCTTTTGCGCAGGGCTTTCTGGATGGCAGCGAGCTGGCGGCCGCCCTCCTGCGCGAGCAGGGCGTCGACTTCGTCAAAAACCACGGCCTCGATGGTCTGACCGTTGATCTTGCGGCGGTCGAAAAGCTCGAGAATGCGGCCTGGTGTGCCGACGAGGATCTGCGGATGTTTTTTCAGCTTTTCGAGCTGGTGGTTGATATTGGCGCCGCCGCCGATGAGGGCGAGGCTGTAGGGCGTGTCGAGCGCGGCGTTCAAATCGCGCACGACGTGGCCGATCTGCACGGCGAGCTCTTGCGTTGGCGCGACGATGAGCAGCTTGTTGCCGCTTTCACCAGGCGTGAGTTTTGCCAGGAGCGGCAGGAGATAGGCCAGGGTTTTGCCGCTGCCGGTGCGCGATTGCAGGACGAGGTTGCGCCCTTCGCTGATGAGCGGGAAGGATGCTGTCTGCACAGGCATCGGCTCGGTGATATTGAAAGATTCTTCAAGCGCTGTGGTGAGCGCTTGTGGAAGTTCATTGAAAATGGTTGGCATAATGTTCTCCTGTTTCAAAATGTGATCACGTCGAGATCGTCTGGCACGTCGACAGGGCCGTTGAAATGCTGGCGTGCTTCCGCTTCGTAGCGGGCTTTGCGCGTGTCGAGGTTGGTATCTTCGCCGTGGAAGAGGATGAGATGCTTCGCGCCGGCGGATGCGGCGTTTTCAGCGGCGTCGACGACGGTGGAGTGGTGGATGCGATGTGGCTGAATGCGCGCGGCGTCGGCTTCCAGGCACATGGCTTCGTGGATGAGATGGTCGCAGTCTTTGGCGTAGCGCAGTCCCTGCTCAGTCAGCGGTTCGTCGCCGAGGAAGACGAGGGATTCGCCGTTTGTGAGACGCGCGCGCCAGCCGTACTGCACGGTTTTGCCGGCGCCGGTGTCAAAAAATGTCACCTGCCATGGTCCGATGTTGCGGCTTTCGCCGTCGCTCACCGGGCGGAAGAAGATCTCTTTGTCGAGATGTTTGGCGGCGTTTGTGCCCAAAAGCATATCGCAGCAGCTGCGCAGGATCTCGAGCACGCTCGCTTCGCCGTAGACAGTGAGGGGCGCCGTGCGACCGCGGTCAAAACTGTGACCGATGACGCGCACGAGCCAAATGGCGCCGATGAGATGGTCGGTGTGGCGGTGGGAAATGAAAAGATCGGTGATGTCGTCTGAGGTAAGTCCGGCGCGTTCCATCTGCAGGAGCACACCGTTGCCGCTGCCGGCGTCGGTCATGAAGGTGTGGGTGCCGTCGGTGAGGGCGAGACAGGTGGAGTAGCAGTGATAGGCCAGGGCGTGGCCGGTGCCGAGAAAGATCAGTTTATCCATGAGCGTTTCCTTCCTTATATAATGTCAAGCGTAGTTTGTTGCTGCGTGGAAATTCCCGACGGGCAATCGGTTTGACTGCTTTCAGCACTTCCTGGCGCGAGAGATCATCCAGACGCTGCGACTGAAAGCCGTCTTCTTTGAGGCGAAACTGCCCGTCAGCGAGACAGGTGAGGCTGAAGCCACGGTCGCCCTTCCAGGTGCGCACGCTGAGCACGTCGCCTGTCGTCATTTTTTTCAATCGTGTTTGCAGTTCGCTCTGCAGACTTGCTGCTGCGATCATGGGATTTCCACCAGCCTTTCGTTGGAACTTCTTGCGTTATTATACCACATCTTGACGCTCAAGCGAGCGCGTTGGTGAAAATATCTGGCGGCGAACGATTGCAAAGCACTGTGTTAAGAAATGGTAAAACGCGGCGGAGGTTTTCGCTGCTGACGAAAAATTTTCGCCAGCGCGCGACGGCAGAAATGCGGCATTTTCCCTGCGGGGTGCGCGCTGCGCGAAAAATTTTGGGCGAAACCCTTTTGTAAATTTTTGGTTTTTCGGTTAAAAAGAACGTAAAAGTCTTGCACTCCGCTTTACAAAGGGTTAAACTGTGAAGGTAAAACACAATGAAGGACTATGTTCATTTTTCGTAAATAATTTTGAAAGGAAAGCGGGGCTGAAGTGACAATGAAAGAGACCATCAAGCGCTTTCTCATCGCCTATGTGCGCGTCGTCAACGATTTCTGGGATGCGGTATCTTTCCGACGCAGCAGCAAGCGCGTGGAAATTTTTGCCGCCTGCCTGACGCTGGCGCTGGCCGCGTTCATCACGGTGGAATGGAATCTCTTCCTGAATCCGGCGACGGATTTCTGGGGATGGAAAGTCATGGGCATTGCCTATGCTTTTGCGCTGCTCATCGGTCTGCTCCTGGTCTTCCGTATCCAGATCGAGGAGCGCTTCCGGAATAAATTTTATACCGTCATCTTTTTCCTGATGCCGGTCGTCTCCATGCAGATGGTGGAGTGCTACAACGGAAATTTCCTGTATGTATTCTCGCCAGCCAATTTCTTCATGAATTACATGGCGTATCTGCTGTTTTATGTGGTTGTGTTCTTTATCACGAGCCGCTTCCGCATGACCATCGGCATCGTCAACGTGGTGCTCTTCCTTTTTGGGATGGCGAACTATTTCGTTGATCTTTTCCGCGGCACGCCGCTGGTACCGATGGATATTCTCGCTGTCGGCACGGGCATGAACGTGGCCGCTGGCTATGACTACAAACTTTCCTGGCAGATCATCATGGCTGCCTTGATGCTGATCCTGATCTTCGTGCTCGAACGTCAGATGGTCAACATCCGTCCGCAGGTGCGCAGAAGCAAGATCATGGTGCGCGCGACGGCGCTCGCCTACATTCTCATCATCGCCAGCACCGTTTACGGTACAGATGTGCTCGCTGACCACGGCTTCAAGCCAGATTTCTGGAACCAGAGCCGCGGCTATCACAACAGCGGCATCTGGTACAATTTCTGCCTGAACACGAAATATCTCCACGTGTCTGAGCCGGAAGGCTACAGCGCCGACGACATCAGCGCCCTCGCCGACGAGGTGATCGCGGCGGTCGATCCGGATCCGGACAACGACACCTCGATCAACATGCTCACTGGCGAAGACACCTACAAACCAACAGGCGAAACGCCAAACGTCATCGCCATCATGAACGAAACGTTCTCAGATCCTGGTACCCTCGGCGATCTGCAGACGAACATGGATTATCTGCCGTTCTATCACAGCCTCTCTGAAAATACCATCAAGGGGACGCTGTCGGTGCCGGTTTTTGGCGCCGGAACGAGCAACTCCGAATATGAATTCCTCACCGGCAATTCCATCAGCACCCTGCCGAGCGGCAGCAGCGTTTACGAATCTTATATCGACAGCGCGCAGCCATCGCTCGTTTCGACGCTGGAAAGCCAGGGCTATTCGTCCCGCGCCTTCCATCCATATTTTGCTGATGGCTGGAACCGTCCGTCTGTCTACAACGACATGGGCTTTGACGATTTCATTTCCATGGAAGACATCATCGATCCAACCGTCGTCGCTCAGTATCAGGAGGACAACGACGAGGATGCGTTCATCGAAAAGGTGGAAGCGCTCTATCCGGAAGAGGACAACATGCTGCTGCGCCGTTTTGTCAGCGATTCCTACGATTATGAAAAGCTCGAGGAAATGTACGAACAGCGCGATCCATCGCAGCCATTCTTCGCGTTCAACGTTACCATGCAGAACCACGGTGGCTACGATCGCATGTATCTGAATTTCAACCAGGAGATCCGCATCACCAACATGCTGGGCTACTATCCAAAAGCTGAGCGCTATCTCTCCCTGCTGAAAAAGTCCGACGAGGCGCTGCAGGAATTGATCACCTATTTCAGCAATGTCAGCGAACCAACGGTGATCGTCATGTTTGGTGACCATCAGGCTTCTGTGGAAAATGCGTTCTACGAAGAGCTCTATGGCAAACCACTCGATCAGCTCACCGAAGAAGAGCAGCAGACCCGTTATCAGACGCCGTTCTTGATCTGGGCAAACTACGATATCCCTGAGGCGACGCTGGACAACATCTCGTCCAACTATCTGTCGACGCTGCTTCTGCAGGTCGCCGGTCTTGAGATGACGCCGTACAACGAATATCTGGCAGCGCTTTATCAGCAGATCCCTGTCATTGACACGGTTGGTTATCGCGGCAGCGACGGCATCGTATATGAAAAGGATGACGAGACCAGCCCATATGCCGATCTGATCCACGGCTACGACTGCATCACCTACAATAACCTGCTCGATGTAGATAACCGTGACTGGTCGCTCTTCACGATCGACGGTCAGCCGATGGCCGATCCGCCGGAGCTTGACGCAGGCGATCAATCGGAAACGGCTGACGACAGCGGGCAGGAAGAACAATCTGCCATTAACTGAAAGGGTTGAACAATCGAGGGGACGGATTTGGGATCCGTCCTCTTTTCTATTGACAAGGAGTGAGTGCTATGGCGGAGGATACGAAAAAAAAGCCTTCGCGATTGGCGCGGGCCTGGCGATCGCTGACACGCGAACGCGTGCTGGCAGAGATGGGCCCGCTTTATCTCGCGCGCAGTCCCTGGCCGCATATGCTCATCGGCTGGGCGTTGGCGGCGGTCGCGATCTATATGATCCTGAGCGCGCGTCCGCTTTTTCCCCTCGAGGACACAGAAGCGCTGGGCATCTGGTTTTCGCCAGGATTTCTCATCGCTCTGGCCGTCGTCATCGGGCTGCTTTTCAGCATCCGTTTCAAATTTGGCGGCAAGGGCGGATTTCTCTTCAGCACCCTGCTGTTGGCAGCGATGCCTTTTGCTGCCTATTATATGGTCGAATTTCTGAATGGCTACGAAGCCTATGAGCGCGAGCCGGAGATCGTTTTTCTGAACATCGTCGCCTATGCGCTGGTGTATCTTTTTTTCCTCGTGGTCTTCGGCAACTATCGCTGGGCGGTGGTCTTTGGCACCGGGCTGCTCTATGTGTTCGCTGTGACCTGCTACTTTGTGCTGCAATTTCGCGGCACGCCATTTGTCCCACTGGATATTTTTTCCGGCGGCACGGCGGCGAATGTGGCCGATAATTACGTTTTCGAGATCACGCCGCGCTGGGCGATCGTCACTGTGCAGGCTGGGCTACTGATGGGCGTGGGCTATCAGCTTGGCCGCGCCAATCTGCGGCGCATGCGCTGGAAGGTGACGCTGCGCGCGCTGGCGATTTTCGTCGTGCTGGGCGCAGTTTCTGCGTTTTTCAGCGGCTCTTATCTGACGGCGCACGGCTTCGCCATCTCTTACTGGAACCAGCAGCAGAGCTACGAAAAATACGGCGACTGGCTGGCGTTTTGTCTGAACCTGCGCAACGTGTATCCAGAGCGGCCGGAAAATTACAGCGCCGATGAGGTGTCGAACATCGTCGGCGGATTGCTCATAGACGACGGCATTTCGCCGGAAGGCGACAAAGCCTACAACATGCTCACCGGCGAAAACGATTACGCGCCGACAGAAAAACAGCCGAACATCATCATGATCATGAACGAATCCTTTGCCGATCTGCAATCGGTCGGTGATGGCTTCAAGACGAACAAAGAAGTGCTGCCGTTTTTCAACAGCCTCAAGGAGAACACCGTTCGCGGCACGCTGCAGGTTTCTGTCAGCGGCGGCGGCACCGCCTGCACAGAATACGAAGTGCTCACCGGCAACGCCCAGCGTTTTCTGCCGAGCGGCGCTGTGGCCTATTCTGCGAACATCCATAGCAGCACGCCATCGATGGCGTGGACGCTGCGTGAGCAGGGCTACAACACGTCTGCCTTCCATCCGTATTACATCAGCGGCTGGAACCGCGAAAAGGCGTACACCTATCTCGGCTTTGAAGACCTCACCTTCATCGAGGACATTCTGCCGGAAAATATTCTCGAGATGGATTCCCTCTCTCGCATGGAGGCTGTGGAGAAGATTGACGAAGACGACGGCGATGTGTACAACCGCGATTACATGAGCGATCACTACGATTATGAGATCATCCAGGATCTTTTTGAAGCGCGGAACACAGCGAATCCGTTTTTCCTCTTCAACGTGACGATCCAGAACCACGGTGGCTATGCCGATGGATTTGAGAATTTCAAAGAGAGCATCGAGATCACCGACATGGACGGCGACTATCCACAGGCAGAGCGCTATCTCTCGCTGATGCGCGCTTCTGACGACGCCTTCAAGGAGCTCGTCGAATATTTCGAGGATATCGACGAGCCGACGATCATCGTGATGTTTGGCGATCACCAGCCATCTGTGGACGAAGGCTTCTATGAAGAACTTTTCGGCGTCGACAATCTCGACGAGCTCAGCATTCCTGAGATGCAGAGCCGCTATCAGACGCCGTTCGTGATCTGGGCCAACTACGACATTCCAGAGAAGGACGTTGGCCTGATCTCGGCGAATTATCTTTCCACCCTCGTCATGGAAGTGGCTGGTGTGGAAATGACGCCGTACAATCGCTATCTCGCCAGCCTTTACGAGCGGGTGCCGACGGTTTCCAACCTCGGCTTTACCGACGCTGACGGCGAGGCTGCCTACTATCTTAATGGCACTGCGTATGAGGATCTGATCGACGATTATCAATGCGTCGCCTATAACAATCTGCTTGATTATTCGCACCGCGACTGGGGACTTTTCACCCTTGACGGCGAAGCGCTGCCGGATGTGCAGCCGGCGAAGGACGGCGACGGATCGTCGTTGCTTTCGCGTATTTTTGGCAGAGATTGATTTTTCGAAGGACGGATGCTGGATCCGTCCTTCGTTTTGTGAAAAAGGAGGAAAACAATGAGAGAGGATACCGCGCCGCCGTCATTTTTCCGTGAGCGGCGGCTGCTCAAGCTGGGTCCCGTCGTGCTCGTGCGCAGCGCCTGGAGCTATGTGATCGTTGGCTGGCTTTTGGCGGCAGCGACATTGGTGATGCTCCTGCGCAGCGAAGCGCTTTTCGCCACAGAAGCAGCTGCAGAAATGGGAATCTGGCAGAATACGCTCCTGCTCAAATTTCTGGTGATAGCGATCGGGCTGCTCTTCACTTTCCGGCTGAAATTTCCTGGCAAGCCAGGATTTTTCGTGAGCACCGTGCTTTATGCCTTTGTGCCCTGCGCAGCCTTTGTGATGGTGGAATGCCTGAATGGAAACGCTGCGTACGACCGCGCGCCGGAGATCATTTTCATGAACCTTCTGGCGTATGCAGTGGTCTATCTGCTGCTTCTCGTCGTTTTTGGCAATTATCGCTGGTCGGTTTTTGTCGGTACAGCGCTCTTTTACGCCTTCGCGTTGGCCTGCCATTTTGTGCTCTCATTTCGCGGCACGCCGTTTGTGCCGCTGGATATCATTTCCACAGGCACCGCCGCAAACGTCATCGCAAATTATGTGTTCGCACTCACGCCGCAGTGGACCGCCGCCACGATCCAGGCTGGACTCATCCTCGGCGTAGGTTTCCAGCTCGGGCGCGGCAGCCTGCGTCGTGTGCGCTGGAAGCTGACGCTGCGCGCGCTGGCGGCGCTCCTCATCATCGGCACAGTGGGAACTTTTTTCAGCCAGTCTTATCTGCAGGAACGCAACTACGTCGTCACCTATTGGCAGCAGCATTTGAGCTACGAGCAATTTGGCAATTGGTTCGCGTTCTGCATCAATCTCCGCGGCCTCGTTCCGGAGCCGCCGGAAAGCTACGATGCGAATAACGTCAGCGCCATCGCCGAGGAGCTGCTGCCAGGCGACGATACCCACAGCATGCTCAGCGGTGCGAACGATTATGAAACAGCGAGCGCGCAGCCAAACATCATCGTCATCATGAACGAATCTCTCTCCGATCTCCAATCCAAGGGCAAGGGATTCGACACAAACGAGCCCGTGCCCGAATTTTTTAACAGCCTCAAGGAAAACACCGTGCGCGGCGATCTTCAGGTGTCCGTGGCTGGCGGCAGCACAGCCTGCACAGAATACGAAGTGCTCACCGGCAACGCCCAACGCTTTCTGCCAAACGGCGCCGTCGCTTTTTCGTCGAACATCCACGCCAGCACCCCGTCCTTCATCTGGACGCTGCGCGAGCAGGGCTATCAGACCGCAGCCTTTCATCCGTATCGCGCCAGCGGCTGGAACCGCGAACGCGCCTACGCCTATCTCGGCATCGAAGAGAGCACCTTCATCGACGACATCGTGCCGCAGGAAATGACCTTCGACGCCGCCTGGTCGGAAGCAGCGGAAGCGATCGACCCAGACGACGGCGATGTGCTCAACCGACTCTTCATGAGCGATCACTACGATTTCAAAATCGTGCGCGAGCTATACGAAGCGCGCGACAAAGACAAGCCGTTCTTCCTCTTCAACGTGACCATGCAGAATCACGGCAGCTACGATGCAGCCTATCCGAATTTTGAAGAAGGCGTGCAGATCACCGATATGGATGGCGACTATCCGTGGACCGAGCGCTATCTTTCGCTGATCCAGGCGACCGACGTCGCATTCGAAGAGCTCATCAGCTATTTCCGCGATGACGTCGACGAGCCGACGATCATCGTCATGTTTGGCGATCACATTCCGTCTGTTGAGCAGGAATTTTACGACGAGCTCTACGGCATGAGCATAAATGCGCTCTCCGTCGACGACGCCATGGAGCGCTACCGCACACCGTTTGTGATCTGGGCCAATTACGACATCCCAGAGAAAAACGTCGGCACCATTTCTGCCAATTATCTGTCCACCCTCGTTCTCGAAACAGCCGGCGTTCAGCTCTCCGATTATGAGCGCTACCTCGCCAGCCTTTCTGCCGAAGTGCCAGTGATCTCCAGCCTCGGTTTTATCGACGCCGAAGGTCACGCAGTGGAGGACAGCCGTGACACCAGCTACGCAACGCTCATCGACGGCTACGAGTGCCTCGCGTACAACAATCTCCTCGACAGCGCCAACCGCGACTGGTCGCTCTTCACCCTCGACGGCCAGCCGCTGCCAGATGTCAGCGTTGCTGACGATGACAGCTGAAACACTTAAAACGTAAAATCCCCGGGCGCGCTCCAGCGTTTTGGAGCGTGCGCCCGGGGAAAATTTTTGGCAAAAAAGGAACCCGGTACTCACGTCTGAATACCGGGTGATTTATAACACCGAGGGGATAGTGTTATAAGAAGGAGATTTTTGGTCATCATGAGATGACCTATATGAAAAGGAATTTACAATACAGATTATAAGCGGACTTCTTTAAATTAACCTTAAATCGCTGAAGAATTTTTTAAGTTTGTGCCCGCCACAGGAGAACATTGACGACCACCGCCTGCGCGGGCTACAATATTATTACCACAAGAAAGGAGCCGAGCGATGACTTATCAACACAAGGTACAATATTACGAAACCGATCGCATGGGTATTACCCATCATTCCAACTATATCCGCTTCATGGAAGAAGCGCGCACAGAATGGATGGAGAGCATGGGCATGGGCTACGATGAATTTGAAAGTCTGGGCCTGACCTCGCCGATGCTTTCCGTTTCCTGCAATTATAAAAAACCGACAACTTACGGCGACCACATCGACATCGCCATCTACATTCAGGATTGCGCCCATCTCAAGATCCGCGTCGCCTACGTCATGACCTGCCGCGGCGAGGTCGTCTGCACCGGCGAGAGCAGCCACTGCATCATGGACGCGAACGGGCGGCCAGTGAGCCTGAAAAAAAGCTACCCCGAACTCTATGCCAACTATGAAGCCTATCACCAGAACCAGGGCGACTATAAACTCTAAGGAGGACAACCATGACCGTCAAGCACAGCCAATCCATCACCTGTCTGAGCTGCAAAAAAGCCAGCGATTTTGATTTTTACGGCAGCATCAACACCATGCTCGATCCAACACTCAAGCAGCGCGTGAAGAATTTTGATATTTTCAAATTCATCTGTCCCCATTGCGGAAGCGAGCAGTTTGTCGCCTACAGTTTCCTTTATCACCAAATGGAAGACAAGCTCATGATCTATTGCTGCCAGGACGAAGAAGAGATCGCCAAAGTGCGTGAGCTCTATGCAGGCGATTTCACCACCGCCGTCGACGAAAAAGGACGCGAGCGCGCCATCGACACCAGCGGCTATCGTCGACGCATCGTCATCGGTGCCGACAATCTCGTGGAAAAGATCCGCATCTTCGACGCCGGACTCGACGACCGACTCATCGAGATCTACAAGATCATGCTCTACGGCCAGATGCAGCCACAGCTCGCAGAAATGCCCGGCGGTGATGACGTCGACGCCGTTTTTGTTGACGAGCAGCTTGACGGCTCCCTCGACCTTGTTTTTGTAGCGAATGGTCAGGCAGTCGGTGCCGTGCCGTTTTCCCAGGAAGTCTACGACATCATCGAAAAACAATACAGCGACGCCGTCAGCCAGCTCGCCGACGCAGAACCCGTCATCGACCAGGACTGGGCCTTCGATTTTCTCGCCAAAGTTGCGCAGCAGAATGCGTGAGCGGCCAGCCTCTTGCAAAATCTTCGCGAGATGGTTAAACTTAACATGATGAGCAAATTTGTGCGCAATTTTGCGCACGACGAATGGAGGAAGCCTGATGTTTCATCCGATCAAGCATTTTAAGACGATCAGCCGTCATCGCTGGCTGGTGATGCAGCATTGCGTCAAGGCGGGGATTCCGCTGCAGGGGTTGGTGCACGATCTTTCCAAATACGGTCCGACGGAATTTATTCCTGGCGCGCGCTACTATCTCGGTGACAAAAGTCCGAATGTGGCGGAGCGTGAGAAAAAAGGAGCGTCGCTGGCCTGGATGCATCACAAGGGACGCAACAAGCATCATTTTGAGTACTGGATCGATTATCAGATCAAGATCCGCCGTCCTGGTCCGGTGCGGATGCCGGCGCGCTATCTCATCGAAATGTTTTGTGACCGTGTAGCGGCGAGCAAGGTGTATCAGGGCGAAAATTACAGCCAGGAAAAACCGCTGGAATATCTCCGCAGCGGCCACGCAAAAACGCTCATGCATCCGGAGACGGCGCGCGTGCTCGAAGAATGGCTGGAGATGCTCGCAGAAAAAGGCGAGGACGCCACGTTTTCGCACATCCGCAGTTTGCACCGTCACGTTTATCGCTGATCCACGAAGAGAAAGGATATCTTCATGCAACTGAAACATGCCGCGGGGAACACCTGGTATTTGGAAGACTGGCAGGTTATCCCGCTTTATAAAACGTCTGAGCACACTTGCGTGCTCCTTGATTCTGGTCTGCGCACGCAGCGCGATCTTATTGAGCGTACGCTGGAGCGCAATGGGCTCACGCCGGTGGGCATTCTGGGCTCTCACGTGCATGGCGACCACAGCGCGAACCACCGTTATTTTCAGCAGAAATACCATATTCCTGTGGCGCTGTCTGCTGGTGAGGCGGGGATTGCTGTGAGCCCGCTGAATCTCAAGGCATATTATTTCTACATGCTCCATCCGCAGGCGCCGACGGCTGGCAGCGAAGAATCGGATCTTCTCGTTGAAGCAGATCGCATCATCATGCCTTCGGAGACGCGCGTTGAATTTTGTGGCGCGGAGTTTGAGATCATCCACACGCCGGGGCACACGCCAGATCATATTTCGATCGTTACGCTGGATAATGTTTGCTATTTTGGCGACGCGATCCTGACGGGAAAATTCATCAGCGACGCGAAGCTGCCCTATTTCTTCAGCGTCAAGCCATCGATCGAGGCGATGGAAAAACTCGCTGAGACGCATTACGATTATTATCTGGCGGCGCATCGCGGACTTTACACCGACGCCAAACCGCTGGCTGAGGATTGTATTGCAGCGGTCAAGGCCTGCGCCAACCGCATTCTCGACACGGCGGATTGCGGGCTGACGCGCAGCGAGATCGTGATCGCGGCCTGTACGATGATGAAAATGCTTTCGTCGAAGCCGAAGAAGGCGGCGTTTTACGAGCGCAACATCCATATCTATGTGGATTATCTTGTCGATTGTGGCGCGCTTGAGGTTGTTGTGCGTGATGGCGTGGAATATTATGTGAAAACCGGCAAACGGGCGTAAAAAAATCCTGCAGAAATTTTTCTGCAGGATTTTTGCGTTAATCTTGATTTTCAACTGCGCGATAGGCCCAGTGGTTCGTTGGTCCGTGGCCGTGCCCGACGAGAATGCCATCGCTGATTGCGGCGGCGATGAAGGCTTTGGCGGTGGTGACGGCGTCTTTCACGCTCTTGCCCTTGGCGAGTTCGGCGGTGATGCAGGCGGAATAGGTGCAGCCGGTGCCGTGGGTGCGCACGGTGTCGATGCGCTCTGCGGAAAGCTGCACGACTTCACCATCCTCGGTGAGCAGGATGTCTTCGGCGTTAGCGGTTTCAAGACGATGGCCGCCTTTGATGACGACGTTTTTCACGCCCATGGATTGGATTTTCTTCGCAGCAGTCAGAAGATCGTCGGCGTTCTGGATGGTCATGCCGCAGATGACTTCTGCTTCCGGCACGTTTGGTGTGAGCACGGTGGCCAGCGGCAGGATCTCGCGCACGAGGGTGGCGGAGGCTTCATTTTCCATGAGCGCAGCGCCGCCTTTGGCGATCATCACTGGATCGACGACGACGGGAATTTCCGGATGTTTTCGGAGCTCAGCGGCGACGGCGCGCATGATCTCTGCGTCAGGCAGCATGCCGGTTTTGAGGGCGCCGATCTCAAAATCGCTGAAGACGGAGCGCATCTGTTCGTTCACAAATTCCACCGGCACTTTGTGGATGCCCTGCACGCCGAGGGTGTTTTGCGCTGTCACAGCGACGATGACGGAGGTGCCGAAAACGCGGCGTTCCTGGAAGGTTTTCAGATCGGCCTGAATGCCGGCGCCGCCACCGCTGTCACTGCCTGCGATGGTGAGCGTCTGAGGGACAGGTTTTGCTTGATAAGTCATTTGGAATCCTCCTTAGTTGTCTTTGAAACGGTCGAGCAGACCGCGCGCCTTGAAGGCTTTCAGAAGCAGCGCGCTGGCTGTTGCACCGACGAGGGTGGAGAGGAAGAAGCTTGGCACGTAGCCAAAGATCGCCACTTTTGTGCCGAGAAATGGCAGCGCCATCAGAGCAGCCAGCATGGCGCCGAGAATCCCGGTGCCGAACACTTCCCCGACAGCGGCAGCGGCGAGATTTGGAAAACGACGATAGACAAGCCCAGCCAACAGCGCGCCGACCATGCTGCCGGGAAATGCCATGATCGAACCGGTGCCGATGAGGTTGCGGATGATCGATGTGACAAATGCACAGCCGACGGCGTACCACGGTCCCAGCGTGACGGCTGTGAGCACGTTCATAAAATGTTGCACAGGCGCTGCTTTAGCAAGGCCGACAGGGATGATGATGAGCGCACCGCCGACGACGCTCAGAGCGATGAAAAGCCCGGCGAGCACGAGCTTTTTGGTGTTGTTCATGGTGAAATCTCCTTTCAATAAAAAAACGCCTGTGAACAAATCACAGGCGTTCGATGTTGTTACAACCACTTCCCTACGCTGGTATGACCCAGATCAGGTTACGGAGTACAATCTCAGTCCGCATCACGGACGCCCCCAGTGTTCTGTGCTTTTAGTATAGCATCGTTTGGAGATTTTTTACAGGTGAAATGATAAAAAAGTGAAAAGTCTCGTGCCTTGAACCGCCCCCTGTCAAGTAGATAGGGTAAATAACAAAAATATTGTTTCAAAC
>URZX01000006.1 GCA_900552455.1 uncultured Peptococcaceae bacterium
GGTGATATGACGAGAAAAAGGCAGCCGATTGGTGACCTTTTTCGACAAGCTGACGCAGTCTCGAATTGAGACTGCGTCTGAATCATTCGTGACTATGACCATGGTGCGCACCATGACCATTGCCATTGTGCATACCCTGGCCATTTCCCTGCCCCTGACCGCTGCCGTTTTGCATGCCATTGCCATTTTGTGCGCCATTCCACTGATCATTTTGCGCACTCGAACCCTCGGCGCTGGTTTCGCCCTCATACTGCGCCAGCAAATCACGCAGCTCACGCATTGTCATGTTCTGCACAGTTTCCGGAGTGAGGGTCGCATCATAAGCCAACAGGGCCTGATACATATGATACTTTCCGCAGGAGAGACCGGCACTGTGCGCATCTGCCATCTGTGCAGAGTCGCTTGAGAGTGCGTAACAATGTGCATTTTCATGCTGCGCCGTGCAACCGCTCACATATTCAAGAACTGCATCGCTTTGCGCTGCGTCTCCGTCTGCCTGCACAACAGCGATCGAAAGTTCTTCCCCGCGAGCCAGGCACGCTTCGATGGTGTCGTTTGCCATCAGCACATCAACCGCGTCATCATACTGCATATTTTTAACGTCGAGCGCCTCTGCCAAAGCCACACCATCGTCGTTATAGCCGTTCAGCGCAATCACGCGATCAAAACGATTGATATCCATCTCCAGAGATGGATTGATGTCAATACTGAGCACCGTTGTCGGCGTGAAGTAGAGATGGTGACCACTGACACCTGCTGCCAACAGCAGACAGGCTGCCAGCGCCAATACAGGCACGAAGCGACGGCGGCGATGCTCGGCTTTTGCATGCATCGCCTGAATAACAGCTTGAGTGGTTCGCTCTTTCAGCGGTTCCTCTGCCTGAACAGCATCAAAGGCTTCCCGTACCTTCGTCATCATGCCTCACCTCCCAAGACATCGCGCAGCAGGGCGCGGCCTCGTGTCAACTGCGTATACACTGTGTTTTCCTTTATACCAAGGATCTCCGCAATTTCCGGCGCCGTGTAGCCCTCATAATAGTGCAGGTAAATGACGCGACGATATTTTTCCGGCAGCGACAGCACAGCCTCCAACACCTCAGAATGTGCCGCATCAACAATGCCATTTTGCTCCACATACGCATCAAGGGGGACGGTACGTTTGCGAAAGAAGCTTTTGAGCAGATCCTTACAAGCGTTAAGCGTCACACGAATAAGCCAGGCTTTTTCGTGCATTTCATTGGTAAAAACCACATCACTCATCGCGTATTTGAGAAACACCGTCTGAAAAATGTCCTCCGTATCTGTTTCATTTTTTAGATGAATGAAGCAAATGCGCTTTACCATATCTGCATATCGGTCGATGGCTTCTCGAACCGCTTCTTCGCTGCGCATCCCCGCGCCCCCTCTTTAGATCAGATTTTTACCAGCGACCGCCGTGATGTCCACCACCATGATGTCCCATACCACGACCACCGTGATGCCCAGTGTTCACCGTTCCGGCGTTGTCGCAGACACCGTCGCCGTTCGCATCAACGTAATTCCCGCAAGCGCTGCCATGGTTGTCACAGATACCATCGCCGTTCGCATCAACATAATTCCCGCAAGCACTGCCATGGTTGTCACAGATGCCATCGCCGTTCGCATCAACATAGCCAATACCCTGTCCCTGCTGCGAGCCATAACCGGCGAAAACAGCCGCTGGTACCAACGTCAGCACCAATAAACCCATCAGTACAATTGCAAGGATTTTCTTTTTGTTTTTCATGATCAATGACCTCCTGTAAAATTGTTTTCACTAAGAATACGATTCAAAAAGGTCATTCCATTCACGACAGAAAAAAAATTTTACACCCTTGGCTCTTTGATGATGAGAACCGCGATCGGCGGATAATTCGGCCGATTGCTGAAGCTGCTCACAAGCACCGTAAAGCGTTTTGCGTCGAGCGCAGCGACATGTGCCAGCACAGCGTCGCGCTCATCAAAACCGCTGTCGCCACCGTGATACACACAAAGCGTCATCATGCCACCAGGTTTGAGCAGCGCCAAACCGCTATCAATAGCTGGCAGCGTCGTCTCCGCTCGCGTGGCAATGCGGTGATCGGCGCGCGGGAGATAACCAAGGTTGAAAACAATGGCATCCACCGACTCTGGCGCTGCGTAATCCGCCATCTCCGTGTGGCTTGCTTCGATGACCCGTGCACTAAGCCCTGCTTTTGCAAGCCGCTCCCGCGTCGCTTGCACCGCCTCCGGCTGAATATCGAAGGCCAATACCTTCCCCTCCCTGCCAACCAGACGGCAGAGCGTTTCCGTGTCATGCCCACGGCCAGCCGTTGCATCAATACAAAAAGCCCCAGGATGAATCATCGCGCGCCAGTAGCGCTGCACAAGTGTCAGCGTATCCAAAGATTGTTTCGCAGACATCGGCCTCACCCTTCCTTATCAATCTTTCCTCATTATAACGATCATCCGCACGTTTGTCCATCGCACAAAAAATCCGCCTGTCATTGCGACAGACGGAAGTGATGAGTTCAATGTTGGCCGTGATGATGACCACCGCATTCACCGGCGTGTTCATGCTTATGGCAAATTGATCCGGTAGACACGAGTTCCCCGGACAGATAGCGTTTGACGCATTCTTCTGCACTGCCACTTGCACCAGTAATAACTTCGATATTACGCTGGTTGAAAATATCGATCGCACCCTGTCCCATGCCACCGGAGATAACGACGTTGACACCAAGATCGCCGAGATAATTTGGCAGGAAACCAGGCTTATGTCCGGGATTTGGAATACTTTCCTGTTTCGTAATGACGCCGTTTTCTGCATCAAATATGTTGAAGTTCTCGCAATGTCCGAAATGTTCTGTAGTCATTGCTCCTGTGCTTGCAACTGCGATTTTCATATGTATACGCCTCCAAAATCATTCATTTAGTAATTGCATTGTTTGTTCAAATATCTTTTTCAACGCTGTACGCGCTGGTGAATCACTCTCTGCAATGCTGTGTCCGGCATTGATGGCCTGCGGAACAGCTTTGTCGTAGGGAATCGTTCCAAGAAACGGAATATCTTCTTCCTCGCAAAATTGTGCTACTTTATCAGTATTTTTCGGAGAAATATCGGCTTTATTGACACAGATGGCAGTTTTTGTACCAAAACCACGGCAAATCTGTGCGACACGCTTCAAGTCACTCAAGCCGGAAAGCGACGGCTCTGCTACAAGAAGCACCATATCCACGCCACTCACCGAAGCGATCACTGGACAACCAATGCCTGGTGATCCGTCTATAATAACAAGTTCCGCGTTACTTTCTTGGGTGAGGGCTTTTTTTACCTCTGTGACGAGTTTTCCGGAATTGCCGCGTCCCATCTTGAGCTTTGCAGTCGAAAACACGGCGTTCTCACGATAAAGCGCCTGCTCGCCTGCCATATCATCCAGCAAGCATACCGCCTGCACCGGACAAACAGCTACACAAACACCGCAGCCTTCGCAGGAGATCGGATCTACTGTAAAGCCGTGTGCATCTTCTCTGATGGCACCAAAGCGACAATGTTCTTTGCAGCGACCACAGCGGCTGCAAATTGTTGGATTGATTTGTGCTTTCTGTCCTCCGAAATATGGCGTCACTGCTGGCTCTTTTGTAAAATTTGAGACCAGATGCAGATTGGGCGCATCAACATCACAATCCGCAAAGGCACGCGCTTTTGCAAAATCAATGAAGGCGGCAGCAGTCGTCGTTTTTCCTGTGCCACCTTTGCCGCTCAGGATCAGCAACTGTTTCACACGCTTACGCTCCCTTCCAGAATCTTCCGCCACAACGCGGTAAACTGTTGATGCATCGTTGGATCAATCTCGACAGAAAGAGCGCCTTCTGCACCCTGCTTTGCTGTCTCAGCACGATAAGGGATATGCGCCAATACAGACAATCCACGCGCTGCACACAGGGCATCGATGCGCACATCTTCATCATTCGCCTTATTAACTACGACAGCGCAAGGCTTCTTTAACACCTGTACCAACTCAGCAACCATTTCAAAATTATGTGCGCCGAACTGTGTCGGTTCAGCAACGATCAGGCAAAAATCAGCGTCTTTCACGCTCTCAACAACCGAACAAGCACTCCCAGGCGGGCAATCTATAATGACATGCTCTGCCTCACTACCTTCTGCAATTTGCAGCAATGCCTGGATAATGCCAATGCCAGACGTCTCCCCGATATTCAAAAAGCCGGACGCGACCTCAAGTTTTCCGCGATGACCAAGTTCAATATGACCAACCTCTACCGGCGTTTCCGTCGCAGCTTCTGACGGGCAGACCAGCAGACAGCCACCGCAGGAATGGCAGACATCCTTGAATACCATTGGGCTCTTGCTAATGTAAGCCAAAGCATTAAACCGGCAAAAATCTACACACTTCCGGCAGCCTGTGCATTTTTCTGCAGCAAATGTCGGCAGCAATTTCGTCACCGGACGCAAAACAACATTCTGCGGCCTCAGAAAAAGATGGCCGTTCGGTTCCTCTACATCACAATCGACATAGCATGCTGAAGCAGCAGTCAAAGCTAGACTGATCGATACGAAAGTCTTACCTGCGCCACCTTTACCGCTCAACACAGCGATCTTCATAAACGATCACCCCTGATGATGAAATCCCGCGTGAATATCGGTGAGCGCAGCAAGCGTACCCGCTGTGAAAGCATCTAGATTCTCCTGTGCAGATCCTGCAATTGAACAATACAGCGCCACCTCAGACGCTTTAAGCACCTGCGCTGCATTTTCACCACAACGCGGCGTAACCAAAACCCCCGCGCCTCCGTCAACGATCACTTGCGCAGCCTTAATCCCAGCGCCACCTTGGCTCATTACCGCAGAATTATCACAGTAAGATACCTCTTTCGTTTCCGTATCATAAAATAAGAAGTTAGCCGCACGACCAAAATTTTCAGCCACTGCGCTGTCCAAAGACTGCACATCAACTGGAATCGCTACTTTCATTTTGATGACCTCTTTTCCAAATAATAGGCATATGCCATTTATAGATTTATCATAGCACCATAACAGGCATATGTCAATAATAAGGATAAAAAAACGCAAGATTGACCATCATCGACAATCTTGCGTTTTTCCATCAATGTCCTCTGTCCATGAACAGTAATATTTCACAGAGAGTTCTTATTTAATCATTCACACTTGTCTTCTATTCACAGCCTGCATCGCTTCATACCCATAAAGCCGCTTGAATGATTTTTCAGCTTCAAGATCAAAATTTTTCCCTTCAAATCCAGGATAGTTGACTGGATAGCGATGAATTCGGAAAACAGCGTTCATATGCGCAAATCGGTTGTCGCATTGACTATAAAATGGGCTGATGTATTCCCAGACAATTTCTTTGTCAGGTGTTACTTCAAAGAAACGACCAGTGGAGCCTTCGTCAATCAGCGTATTCCCATTGTGCAAGCGCTGAGCGCTGGAAATATACGTGGAGTAGAAATCTACCGGATTATCTGCGCGATATTCCCAAACTGTTTCTTCAGTTTTAGGATCAATCTCCAGAACGCGGCTGAAATCTGGTGGGAAAACAGCGGAGCTTCCATCCGGATTTGCAACGTAATAACGACCATTATCGAAAACAAGAATATTACCATTTTCCAGTTCCGTTGGGTCGTGTGGGAACGAAATTTGTTTGCCTGGCTTGTTGCCATAGCGCCAGTCCACTTTTCTTTCTTTGCGATTCCAAATGTAGATCATGCTTAAGTTGTAGCTAGTGGAAATAATGCGACCGTCTTCCAATTCCTCGATGGAATTGAGCCCCGGCCATACCTCGCGCGTTCCATGCGGAATAAGAACGTCGATGTCAGGATCGAGAATATCAGCCAATCGCAATGTATCCACTTCCTGTCCATCCGGAGTTATCTCAACCATCTCGAACGTGAACATCATGTTGCTTTTTTCTGTGCCAGCGGCACCGCCTTTAACACGCATGGCTTCTTCATCGCTCAGCGGCACATAGCGAAGATAAAGCGTGTTCCCGTTTTTCAGCCGAGCGCGATCGTGGTCATCATGCATGGGATCAACGTGTTCCCAGACAATATTGGAATCCCAGTCCAATTCGACGATCTTAGCAGCTGTGTGAGTGATCCCATATGGACTTTGGCGCCCAGGTTCAGAAAACGAACAGAGCAGATTGCCCGACTCAAGCAGTTCGCCATGCATAAGCGTAAGCCCTGGAAGCGTCCAATGATGAACAATATCTCCTTTCATATCAATCAAAAATACATAACTTTCTTTTGTGTTTGCAATTTGGCTGTCTACCAACATCATCGGTGCAAACAATGTATAACCAACATACGCTTTGTCCACTTTCCATTCTGTTACGCCATATTTTGCTTTTCTCATAGGATTTCCTCCCCAGAAATATTTTTTCTCATCAACGACAACGATTTGCCAAACAAAAAAGCGCCACGCAAACATGTTTCTGTTTGCGCGGCACCTCCTTAATGGCTATTTACATCTTATTGGCTGCCTGCATGGCTTCAAAGCCATAAAGCTGATTGATTGGCTGCTCTGCTTCCAAATCAAACTTCTTTCCTGCCAATCCTGGATAGTTGAATGGATAGCGGTGTGCGCGGAAGACAGCATTCAGCTTACCAAAACGATTTCCGCTGTTGGTGTAGAATGGATTGATATATTCCCAAACAATCTCTTTATTAGGTGTTACTTCAAAGAGGCGGCCAGTGGCACCTTCATCGATCAAAGTATTGCCATTGTGCAGACGCTGTGCACTGGAAATATAGGTGGAGTAGAAATCGACTGGATTATCTGCGCGATATTCCCAAACTGTTTCTTCAGTTTTAGGATCGATTTCAAGAATGCGACTGAAATCTGGTGGGAATACTGCAGAGCTGCCATCTGGATTTGCAACGTAATAACGGCCATTATCGAAAACAAGGATATTGCCATTTTCCAGTTCTGTTGGATCGTGTGGGAACGAAATTTGTTTGCCTGGCTTGTTACCATAGCGCCAGTCTACTTTTCTTTCCTTACGATTCCAAATGTAGATCATGCTCATGTTATAACTGGTGGAAATAATACGACCATCTGCAAGTTCTTCAACAGAGTTCAGACCAGGCCATACTTCACGAGTGGCATGTGGGGTGAAAATATCAATCTCAGGATCGAGAATATCTGCCAGTCGGAGATTGTCCACTTCCTTCCCATCTGGCGTTACTTCGATCATTTCAAAAGTATACATCTGACCACCAGGTTCGGTGCCAGGCGTTCCACCTTGAACCTTTGCCTGTTCTTCTGGCGTCAGTGGCGCATAGCGAAGATACAGCGTATTGCCATTTCTCAGGCGGCAACGGTCGTGGCAATCGTGCATCGGATCTTCATGTTTCCAGACAATATTAGAATCCCAGTCAAGCTCGACGATACCAGAAGAAGAAAATGCCAGACCATTTGGATTTTGACGTCCTGGTTCAGAGAAGGAGCAAAGAAGATTGCCGTTTTCAAGCAGCTCTCCATGCATTCTCATGAGACCAGGGATTGTCCAATGATGGACAATGTCCCCCTTCATATCAATCATATATACATAACTCTGACCTTTTTCATCCAATTGTTTATCGCACTGAACCATTGGTGCAAAAATGGTGTACCCAGCGCATGCTTTTTCCACTTTCCATTCTGTCAAACCGTGTTTTGCTTTTCTCATTATAAGTCCTCCTATCACAATAAAGCATCTGAATTAACTGATTATATTGTACCATCGCTTTTCATAAACGACAGTAATTAAAACTACAAAATGAAATTAATATACGATATTTGCTACTGGAAGAACACCAACTAGCGTAACAATAACCATAAGGATAGCAGAGCTCAACGCCAACTTAAAAATCATTCCTTTATCAACCCATTCGGTATTCGAGAATACCATTGCAGCTTGAGTAGATGCACCTGGTGTAGCCAATGCAGACTGAACCGCAAACATCAGCGTTACTGCCATAACAATTGGATTGATACCGAAGGACTCAACCAATGGGCAAAGCATTGGCACGAAGATGATCAACAATACTGCATTATGCGTAAACTGTGTGATAATCGCGAGTGCAACGGAAATAAATGCAATAGCAAGTAGTGGAGACATATCACCAATCTGGCTGCGTAAAAATGCTTCACAAGTAGCCAATACCCCAGATTCATCCGATTCAAGTGCTGCAGAAATAGGCATTGTCGATGCAAGTAAAATAATAACATCCCAGTTGACGCCCTTGGCAGCAGCCTTTCCCCAATTCAAGATGGCTTCGTTCTGACCAGACTTTTTATTGCGAACAATCATTAATACAATAAGAACTACAACAGCAGAACCAGACACACTCAAGCCAGAAAGAACTGAAATGAAAGGCCAATCTGCAGGAAGAATGCCAGGGGTGAGCAGCATCAACAAAAAGATCACCAAAGCAATAACAGCCATTTTTTGATCACTGTCCATTTTAACATTGCGAAGATGAGCAAAACGGTCAACCTTTTCCGACAAAATGCCTACATCTGGTCTAAACACAAATTTAACAAGTAATGTATATAACAAAACTATAATTCCGCAGAATACAATATTGAACAAGGAAAACGTCACATAGTTTACGGTCAAACCAACTGAAGACTGCATCATTCCGAGCACGATAACATCCATTGGATTAAATGGGAAGGTAATCGCACCAAGCGTCCCACCTACTACAATACCAAATAAAACACAGTTTACAAATGGAGATTTTTTCTCAAAGCCCAGTTCTTTACTCATGCTATAGAATACACTCCAAAGCACGATGATTGCCGCAAAAATTTGCGAAAATGCTGACAAAACCCAAGCACTTAATGTCATCATTGTCAGAAAAACGTAAGGACGACCAATGACGATTTTACGACTGATAAACCAGTTGGCAATCCAACGGTTCAGCCCACTTTGTTCCATGAATGCCGCAAACATAAATACAAATAAAGTGACAAGAACAACGTCAGCACCGAAGCCTTGCAGGAAACTATCCTGAACTGTCATCAATCCTGTGAAACCACATGCCACCATGCCCAACAAGGATGGCCAAATCATACTGACAAAGCTCCAACCATAAAGCACACCAAGGAAAATACCCAGAGAATTCATTCCAACTTCTGTTATCGAGTCTGTAAACGGTGGAATGTACTTAAACCCAAACATAATAACAATACAGATCAAAGAATGAATATAATATTTCATTCTTTGCGTTTCAACAGATTGATTTTTTGCCATTTTTAACAACTCCTTTACGATTATTGGTGCAATCAATCTTTTTTATCATTATAGCTTTTCAGCTTTTTGCTTTCGGTAATTGAAACTACATTGCACGAAATTTTCAAAGTATTTTTTATGGAATTTATTTTCAATGTAGTTCAAACAACTGAGCTATCCTTTAAAATATGATATAAATTTAATAACCGTTACAGATTGAAAGCATTTTTAAGGAGGAATCATTCATGTCCATGTTTTCATTAGAAGGAAGGAAAGTAATAATCACTGGTGCTGGACGCGGTATCGGCGCTGAATTGGCAAAAGATTTTGCCAGAGCAGGTGCCGATTTGATGCTCGTCAGTCGCACACAGTCAGATTTAGACAAAGTAGCTGCTGAAATCAAAGAATTCGCGCCAAATCAAATAGCAATTGGCTACGCTTGTGACGTCTCAGATCCAGAAGCTGTTGCTGCCATGGTTGACGAAGCCGATAAAAAACTAGGCGGTGTTAATGTGCTCGTCAATAATGCAGGCGTAAATAAAAAGATGCCATTTTTAGAAGTCGATCTCGAAACTTGGAAAAAAATTATTAACATCAATCTTACCGGACAATTTATTGTTGCACAAACTGTAGCTAAAAAGATGGCTGCAAACGGAACAGGCGGTAGCATCATCAGCATGGCTTCTGTTGGTGGTTTTATGGCTCTCCAAAATACCAGCCCATATTGCGCAAGTAAAGGCGGTATTTTGCAAATGAGCAAAGTTATGGCCAGCGATCTCGCTCCATATAATATCCGCGTTAATGCAATCTGCCCAGGATTTGTTGATACAGGTTTACTGGATGACAATCCACAGCGTGATAAACTCGTAGCACAATTTACTGCTGCAACGCCACTTGGCCGTGTTGCAAATGTGCGCGATCTCGCAGGTGCCGCAATCTTTCTTGCTAGCGACGCATCAAATTACATTACGGGCACGCAGATTACTGTCGATGGCGGGATTAGCTGCGTAGTGTCTTAATTTTTTTCCACGATAAAACAGAGCAGCTCAGAAGTTGAAAAAGCTTCTGAGCTGCTCTGTTGTTTTCTTCAAAACTATTCTATTATATCTCCTTCAAATGCCAAATCCCTTAACGCCTGTCTATCTTTTATCACCCAGGTCTTATGTTTTGTCTGCTCAATGATCCCTCTTTTCCGCAGATCATTAATATAATTCGTAACTGTAACACGATGCAATCCTGTCAAATCCGCAATTTCCTGATGTAATAATTTATGATTAGAATCTGGTTCTTCGTCAAAATAATAACAACACAAAATTCGCGCGATGCGTTGAATAGGTTTCGCTAATGTCAAATCCGAAACTTGCCATCCGTTAATTCGACATTTCACCGCAAGTGACCTTACAATCAAATCTCGAATACTTTTACGTTCCATCAAAACATCCTCATAAGCACGATTAACACGATATAATTCTATGTCCTCTTCTGCTATGCAATTAGTATGTGTTGGCTGTCTATGAAAATAACATTCGATTGAAACAAATCTATCTGTATAATAAACCGTTTTCTCAATTCCTTCTTCATTTGAAATAAAAAATCTCGCCAACCCTTTGTCTATATACATAAAATCATCAATATGGTCTCCATCAAAATGAATATAAGATCCTTTTGGATAAACCTGTAGGCAACCTAATTGTTTTATAAGTTCAACATCTTCTTTAGTAATTTCTCCTAAACGTGACTCTCTAAACCAAGGTGAAGTTGTTGTAATTTCTGTGTCCTGACTCATATTGTATCTCTCCGTTTCAGAAAATACTAATATAAAAATAAAAACTTGACCACAGCAACAGAATATCTCTTCACATTGCTGTGGTCAAGCATTAATGACAAAATAAAAAACTACTTTCCTTCGTTGTATGTCTTTGCTGCGCCGATAAAGCCTTTAAAGATGCTTTGTGGACGATTTGGACGGGAGACGAATTCTGGATGGAACTGGCTGGCGATAAAGAATGGATGCTCTGGCAATTCAATGATCTCGACGAGCTTACCGTCTGGAGAAAGGCCGGAAAAGACCATGCCATTGTTGGCGAAGATTTCACGGAAATCGTTATTGAATTCGTAGCGATGGCGATGGCGTTCGCCAACTTCTTCGCAACCGTAGAGCTCACGAGCGAGGGTACCCTCCACGAGTCGGCATGGATACTGGCCGAGGCGCTGGGTGCCGCCCATGTCTTCGACGTCTTTCTGGTCGAGCATGAGGTCGATGATGTTATGTGGCGTCTGCTTGTCAAATTCAGCAGAATTTGCATCTTCCCAACCGATGACGTGGCGGGCAAATTCGACGGCAGCCATCTGCATGCCGAGGCAGATGCCCATGAATGGCACCTTGTTTTCGCGTGCATACTGGATAGCGAGGATCTTTCCTTCGATGCCGCGTTCGCCAAAGCCACCAGGCACGAGAATGCCGTCTGCAGCGCTGAGCTTTTCAGCAAGGTTATCGGCTGTCAGCGTTTCAGCGTCGACCCAGTCGATATGGATCTCTACGTCGTGATAGAAGCCGGCGTGGCTCAGCGATTCGATGACAGAGAGATAAGCGTCATGCAGCTGCACATATTTCCCGACGAGGGCGATGCGCACGCTCTGATTGATCTTCGCGATGCGGTCAACAAGCGCCTTCCATTCGGTCATGTCGGCAGGGCGTTCTTCCAGCTTGAGCTTGCGGCAAACGATGTCGTCCATGCCCTGTGCCTGCAGATTCAGCGGAACCTGATAGAGGATTTCTGCGTCGCGGGATTCGATGATGGCTTCCGGCTCAACGTCGCAGAACAGAGCGAGCTTTTCGCGCATGCTCTGGCTCATAGCCTTTTCGGTGCGGACAACGAGGATATCCGGCTGGATACCGATGCCGCGCAGTTCCTTGACGCTGTGCTGGGTTGGCTTGGTCTTCATTTCGCCGGCAGCGTGCAGATATGGGATCAGCGTGGTGTGGATGTAGCAGACGTTGTCGGCGCCGACGGTGGATTTCATCTGGCGGATGGCTTCGATGAATGGGGTGGATTCAATATCCCCAACGGTGCCGCCAACTTCTGTGATGACGATCTCTGCGTCAGACGTTTCACCGGCGCGACGAATCTTTTCCTTCAGCATGTCGGTGATGTGTGGAATAACCTGCACGGTGGCGCCGAGATAATCGCCGCGGCGTTCCTTGCGAATGACTTCAGAATACACCTTCCCGGTCGTCACATTGGAATATTTGTTCAGGTTGATATCGATAAAACGTTCATAGTGCCCGAGGTCGAGGTCTGTTTCGGTACCATCTTCGGTAACAAAAACCTCACCATGCTGGTAAGGGCTCATGGTTCCCGGGTCCACATTGATGTATGGGTCAAATTTCTGGATGGTGATCTTGTACCCTTTATTCTTCAGCAAACGTCCCAAAGATGCTGCGACGATCCCTTTCCCGATCGAAGAAACGACGCCGCCTGTCACAAAGATGTATTTTGTCATATGTTCCTCCTTGTTTCTATAACAAAAAAATCCCTATTCACGCGAATAGGGACGTAAGCACAATAATGGCCCTTCTTTACAAAGGGTGCCCTATTAAATATTACAGAGAAATGGCCGCACAGTCAAGAGAAACTATCAGTCAACGACAAGAAAATCGATGGCCATGCAGACAACTTTGCCGTCTTTGTAGCCCCAGTACGCTGGATAGCCCTGTTCGTCGGGACTGCCGCCAACCATGGTGATCAGATTGACGTCGAGCTTTGGCAGCTTGGAATTTGCCACGCCGCCATTGGAAAAATAGGTGGCGCCGAGCTGTTTTTCAATATCCTCGAGCACCTCGGCAGATTCTTCGAGATGCTCGAGCAGCCAGCCGATGGTCTGCTCTGCGCAGACGGTGATGTTGCCGCTCTCGGTTGCCACGCCGTAATATCCGTCGTCAGGAATCTCATCGGCGTTGATATCAGCAGGCAGGCACATTTTCCACTCATCTGGCACCGCTTCTTCGTCGAACTGCAGCAGGAAGCCGGCTACGTGCACCTCGTCGTGTGGCTCGAGATGCGCGGTAAACGTGTAGATTGGAAACTTATCGTTCGGAATATCCTCTGTGACAACGATGCCATAATTGATGGCGTAAGGATCTGCCATGGCGAGGCGTCCCTTTGTCACGACGAGCACGCCCTGCGGCTCTTTGACCATGAAGGTGGAATCTGTTTTTCCTTCGTAGTGCATTTTATTGGTGAACATGAAATCGAGGAATTTTTTATTAATATACATGTTGATGTTCCTTCCCATAAAAAATACGATGCATCCCGAAGCATGCATCGTATCAAATTCTAGCTAAGCAGCATGGTCAGTACAAAAGAGAAGATCATGAACAAAAGCGCAAAGACAGCAGTCGCTTTTGCCAACTGATCATCCAGGCCTTTCTTGCCCAGGAATGTTTCTGCACCGCCACTGATGGAGCCAGATAAACCAGCGCTACGTCCGGACT
The DNA here is from genome assembly GCA_900552455.1 of uncultured Peptococcaceae bacterium. Taxonomy (GTDB): domain Bacteria; phylum Bacillota; class Peptococcia; order Peptococcales; family Peptococcaceae; genus UMGS1590. The sequence continues at coordinate 13,753 of URZX01000006.1, forward strand.
GCAGCAAGACTGTAGCAATGACGCCAAGGCAGCAGATGATTTGCAGAATCTGCAAAACGGTATGCAACATACAATATCCTCCTTAATCCGAAAATAGGCTTTGGTTATCAGCCATTAATAGATGATATCATATCTCACGCCAGTTTGCAAGGCTTATTTGAGATTGTAGAACCCGTCTCTGCCACGATAGATGGCGCGGCCAGCAAGATCTTCTTCAATACGCAGGAGCTGGTTGTATTTTGCCACACGATCGGTGCGGGATGGCGCGCCAGTTTTGATCTGACCAGCGTTGGTCGCAACAGCGATGTCTGCGATGGTGGTGTCTTCGGTTTCGCCGGAACGGTGAGAAACAACGGCGGTATAGCCGGCTTCTTTTGCCATTTCGATAGCTTCGAGGGTTTCGGTGAGGGTACCGATCTGGTTAACCTTGATGAGGATGCTGTTGGCAACATCGTTGTTGATGCCGCGGCTGAGACGACGGGTATTGGTAACAAAGAGGTCGTCGCCGACGAGCTGCACACGTTTACCGATGCGCTCGGTCATTTCCTTCCAGCCTTCCCAGTCGTCTTCGTAAAGACCATCTTCGATGGAGATGATTGGGTATTTGTCGAGCATGGCTTCATAGAAATCAACCATTTCGCTGGCGGTGCGGTCTACGCCTTCACCGGCGAGGTGATAGATGCCATCCTTGTAAAGCTCGGAGGATGCAACATCGATCGCGAGGTAAACGTCTTCACCAGGAACAAAGCCGGCAGCTTTGATGGCTTCAACGATCACCTGGAAGGCTTCTTCGTTGGAACTGAGATTTGGTGCAAAGCCGCCTTCGTCACCGACAGCGGTGTTGTAGCCCTTGCTCTTGAGCACAGCCTTCAGAGAATGGAACACTTCGGTGCCCATGCGCAGCGCTTCCTTGAAGGATTTTGCGCCAAGCGGCATGACCATGAATTCCTGGATGTCGACGTTGTTGTCGGCGTGCTTGCCGCCGTTCAGGATGTTCATCATTGGCGCTGGCAGAACCTTTGCATTGGCGCCGCCGATGTAGCGATACAGTGGCAGAGCAGCGTCCATGGCAGCAGCCTTGGCGCAAGCCAGAGAAACGCCGAGGATGGCGTTGGCGCCAAATTTGCCCTTGTTGTCGGTGCCATCGAGGCGGATCAGTTCAGCATCGATGGCGGTCTGATCGCTGACGTCCCAGCCGATGAGGCGTGGCGCGATCTCTTCGTTGACAAAGCCAACAGCTTTCGTTACGCCCTTACCGAGGTAGCGAGATTTGTCGCCATCGCGCAGTTCAACAGCTTCAAAAGCGCCGGTGGATGCGCCGGATGGCACAGCGGCGCGGCCGAGATCGCCAAATTCGGTGACGACATCGACTTCTACCGTTGGATTGCCACGGGAATCGAGGATTTCTCTTGCAACAATACGTTCAATTTTTGCCATTTTAACTTTCTCCTTTTACTCATTCAATAAGGATGAACCTGTCATTTCTTCAGGTTGATCGAGCTGCATCAGGTCGAGTACCGTCGGTGCTACGTCGGACAAGCGTCCGTCATGGAGTGTGCGGTTGTCGCCCACAAGGATGACCGGCACAGGATTGGTCGTGTGTGAAGTGAACGGCGAGCCGTCTTCGTTCGCCATCTTCTCACAGTTGCCGTGATCGGCGCAGATGAGGAGCTTGCCGCTGGCCTTTTCCACAGCGTCGACAATGCGGCCGACGCAGCCATCGACGGTTTCCATCGCCTGGATCGCTGCTGTGAGCACGCCAGTATGGCCAACCATATCCGGATTGGCAAAGTTGACCAAAATAAAATCGTATTTTCCGCTCGCTACACCGTCCACAACGGTATCTGCGACAGCCTGCGCGCTCATTTCCGGCTGCAGGTCGTAGGTCGCGACTTTTGGCGATGGGATCAGCACACGCTCTTCATTTTCATTCGGTGCTTCGACGCCGCCATTAAAAAATGAGGTGACGTGGGCATATTTTTCTGTTTCTGCGGTACGCAGCTGCACTTTTCCCTGCTTGGCGAGCCATTCACCCATGGTATTGGTGAGCACCAGCGGTGGATACGCCACGTTGAGCATGTCTTCCAGGCTAGCGTCGTATTCTGTCATGCTGATAAGCTCAATATGCACAAAGCCCTGGCGGTCAAAGCCGTCAAAGTCAGGATCCACAAAGCTGCGCGACAGCTGTTTTGCGCGGTCGGCGCGGAAATTGTAGAAGATGATCCCATCCTCTTCTTGAATGCGCCCTTCCACGCCCTGCACGACCATCGGCACGATGAACTCATCGGTCACATCGTTTTCGTAAGACGCCTGCATGGCAGCCTGCACATCTGAAACCTGCTCGCCTTCGCCACGCACCATCGCTTTCCAGGCGCGCTCAACGCGCTCCCAGCGTTTGTCGCGGTCCATGGCATAGTAACGTCCGTTGACAGTCGCCAGCTGGCCAACGCCGATGGCATCGAGCTTTTCCTGGAGCTGGGCGAGGTAGTGCACGCCAGAGGTTGGCGACACATCGCGGCCATCCATGAACGCATGCACATAGACCTTTGTCAGGCCAAAATTTTTCGCCATCTCAAGCAGGGCATAGAGATGCTCCTGATGAGAATGCACGCCGCCGTCAGAAAGCAGCCCCATGAGATGCAGGGCGTGGTCTTCTTCCTTCAGGCGTGTCATCATGCGCACAAAGGCAGGATTTTTTTCAAAGCTGCCATCCTGGATATCGCGCGTGATGCGCAGAAGATCCTGATAGACCACGCGCCCAGCGCCAAGATTCAGATGGCCGACCTCAGAATTGCCCTGCTGACCGTCGGGAAGTCCGACGGCTTCGCCGCTGCAGGCGAGGGTCGCGTGCGGACATTCTGCAAACAGCGCGTCGAGGCGCGGTGTCTTTGCCAGGCAGGCAGCATTGTTGGTGCAGTCCGGATTGATTCCCCAGCCATCGAGGATCATTAAAACCACAGGTTTAGTCAATATCAGCACTTCCTTCGTTGATCAGCGCCAGGAAGCTGTCTGGCGCCAGGCTTGCGCCGCCGATGAGACCGCCGTCGATATCCGGCTGCGCCATCAGCTCGCGAATGTTGCTCGCTTTCGCAGAGCCACCGTAAAGCAGACGCGCCGAAGCGGCCTGCTCGTCTCCGATGAGCCCGGCGAGATGTGCGCGGAGCGCACCAATCATCTGCTGCGCGTCAGCGGACGTGGCGGTTTTTCCGGTGCCGATCGCCCAGAGTGGCTCATAGGCAACGACCACTTCTTCCGGCAAGGTTTCTGCGCCTGTAAACACAGCATCCAGCTGCGCCTTGCACCAGGCCTCTGCTTCGCCAGCTTCGCGCTGCTCCAGGCTTTCGCCCACACAGAGGATCGGCGCCAGGCCGTTTTTCGTGCAGTAATGGTATTTTTCTGCGACAAAGGCATCCGATTCGCCCAGCAGCTGACGGCGTTCGCTGTGTCCAACGATGACGTATCTGACAGCGCACTCCTTCAGCATTTCTGCCGAGATTTCGCCGGTGAAGGCGCCTTTGTCTGCCGGATATACGTCTTCAGCGCCAACAGCAACCTTTGCCTGATCCGCCAGCACTGGCAGATCGATAAACGGTGCACAGATGGCGACATCGGAGGATGCCGGCAAGTCGTAAGTATTAAATGTGTTCAGGAACTCTTTTGTTTCGGCCATGGTCTTGTTCATTTTCCAGTTGGCCACAAAGAGTGGTCGTCTAACCATCTCAGTCCTCCCGTTCTTCAAGCACAGCCAGCCCTGGCAGGAGACGCCCTTCCATGAATTCAAGAGATGCGCCGCCGCCAGTGGAGATGTGGCTGATCTTGTCTGCCATGCCAGATTTCTTCACAGCTGCGACAGAATCCCCGCCGCCGACAACGGAATACGCATCAGAGAGCGCAACGGCTTTTGCCAGCGCGTTGGTCCCAACGGCAAAAGCATCCTGTTCAAAAACGCCCATAGGACCATTCCAGATGACTGTCTTGGCATTTTTGATCTTCTCTTCTGCGAGTGCGATGGTCTTTGGCCCGATATCCAGCGCCATCCAGCCATCGTCGATCGCATCAATATCAGCGGTCTTCGCTGTTTCAGGCGCGTCAAAAGCGGCTGCGATCGTCACGTCAACTGGCAGGAGCAGATCGGTGCCGGCTTCCTTGGCCTGTGCGAGGGTTTCTTTAGCAACGTCGAGGCTCTCCGGCTCAACGAGAGAAGCCTTCATGTCATAGCCCTGCGCCGCCAGGAAGGTATTGGCCATACCGCCACCGATGATGATGGTGTCGGCCTTACCGATCAGATAACTGACAACGCCGATCTTGTCGGAGATCTTTGCGCCGCCGATGATCGCCACAAATGGTTTTTCCGGCTTGGAAAGGGCAGCGCCGAGCCCGGCCAGCTCTTTTTTCATGAGATAACCGCTGACGCTTGGCAGATAGGTGCCAATGCCCGCCGTCGAGCAATGAGCGCGATGCGCCGTACCGAAAGCGTCGTTGACAAAAATATCGCCGAGCGCCGCCAGTTTTTTCGCAAAATGAACGTCATTCTTTTCTTCTTCCGGATGGAAGCGGACGTTTTCCAAAAGGACCACGTCGCCATCTTTCATTTCAGCGACAGCAGCCTCTACTTCTGGGCCAACACATTCGTCGAGCTTTTTCACAGGTTTTCCGAGAAGCTCTGCGAAATGTTCGCCAACTTTGTCCAGGCGCAATTCTTCCACCACCTTGCCTTTTGGACGGCCGAGATGGCTCATGACGATAACTTTTGCGCCGTGATCGATCAGATACTGTATGGTTGGCAACGCAGCGCGCATACGCGCATCGTCGGTGATGGCGCCAGTTGCCTTGTCTCTAGGAACGTTGAAATCTACACGGACCAATGCGCGTTTGCCGCTGACATTGATGTCCTCAATGGTTTTCTTACCCATGATGGTCCCCCTGTCATTCAAAATTATATGCTCATTATAGCCCATGAGGCGTCATAAATCCATACGTGAGACATAATTTTATCTTTTTCTGCGAAACGTGCAGAAAATATTACGCAACGGGCACGGATAATTTTCGATAAAAAAAGAAGCGGCGCAGTGTCCGCTTCTTTTGATTGATCAGTTTATTTCTGAATTGTATTCGCGACGGTCTTTGCCACCAGACGAGAGCCATATTCGTTGAGATGAATGCCATCGCCAATGTACCAATCCGGCTTTTCCTTTGTGAGCTCATAAATATCGACGAGCGGCAGATCGTGAAGCTTCGCCGCGTCCTTGATGACCTTGTTGATCTGCTCATATTTATCCGGCTGCACTTTCGACTCGCTGCCCTCTTTGGCTTTTTCCAGATGCGGTGCCGGCGGCGTGCAGAGGAAAACGCGAGGCTTGGAGTCGAGCGCTGCGTAAGTGGAGATGAGCTTTTCATAATCTGCAGCAAAGGTGGCTTCGTCTTTCCAGGCGGCGCTGTCGTTGGTGCCAAACATGATCACCACAATATCCGGCGAACTGGAAATGCTCTGCGTGTACATATCTGTATCATCGTAGGAAGCAGAGATGCCATGCATGGCTGCTGCGCCGCTGGCACCGTAATTCGTCACCACATATCCTTCACCCAAAAGCTCGCCCAAAACGGCTGGGTAATTTTTTTCATCAAAACCTTCTGTATTGCTGTCGCCAACACAGGCCACCTGCAGCGGCGTCGTTTGTGCCGGCGTTTCTTCGATTTCTTCAGTTTCAGCTGTGTTATTCTTCGCCATGGCTTTTTCACCAGCGATCGCTGAAACAGCGTCTGAGACATTCCAGTCGCAGCCAGCAAAAAGCGTGACACACAGACCAACAATACAGATCAGCGTAAGTATTTTTCGCATTTACAAACGTTCCTTTATCTGTAAAATCTATGATCCATTGTTCGTTCAGTTGAACACATTCTGTCCAATATAAAAATTATACAATATCCAGCCCGCTCTGCCAAGGATTTTTAGTTACAGGTTTTGATGACAGATTTTTGCGCTCAGCTCACATCAATAATTTCTGCAAACGCTCCGGCTGATTCGCCGCTGCCAGCGCCACGTGCGGCGCGATCCTGCCAGCGCGCACCTGCAATGCCAGGCTTTCCTCCAAAAGCACCATGCCCTCGCTGCGCCCAAGCTCAATATTCGTCGCCAGCTGTGCATATTCTGATTTGCGGATCTGATTGGCCACCGCTGTGTTGTTCAGCAGCAGCTCGTAGACAGGAACCAGCACCTCTTCGCTGCGATGTGGCAATAGCCGCTGCGAGATCACAGCGCGCAGCATGGCCGCCAGCTGGTGCTGCACGAGCAGCTGATCCTCCGGCGCGAAATGGTTGATAAAATAGCCAACCGCTTCAGCCGCTGCGCCTGTGTGCATCGTCGCAAGCACAAGATGCCCGCTCTCAGCCAGCTTCATTGCCGCGCGCATCGTTTCCCGATCAGCGAGCTCGCCCAGCATGATCACATCCGCATCCATGCGCAGCGCATCCCGCGCCCCTGCAGCAAAAGAAGGCATTTCTCCCGGCACATCGCATTGATGGATCAGCGCCTGTTTGTTTTCAAAAACATACTCCACCGGCGATTCATACGTGAGGATATGGCAGGCGCGCGTGCGATTGATTTGCTCGATCATCGCCGCCAGCGTTGTCGATTTGCCGCTGCCAGAAGCACCTGTGACCAGGATCAGTCCCTGTCGCAGCTGACACAGCGGCAGCACCGCTTCCGGCCAGCCGAGCGCTTCCGCCTCCGGAATCTGCTGCGGCAGCAGACGGATGGCCAGACATTCCCTGCCGTTCGCCAGATAACGCCGCACACGCAAACGACCGACCTCCGGCAGTGCGCAGGAAAAATCTTTGACCTCCCTTGCTTCTCTGTTTACAATAGAATCATCCAAAGCAGCCGCTGTCTGCAGCGTCCCATTTATTTCTGCGAACATCGTGCTGGAACACGCGCTCTCAAAAACAAGCCGCCCCAGCCGCCGCATATAGATGCTGCCGCCTGACTCCAGATGCAGATCTGTAGCGCCGGCGGCCACAGCCTTTGAAAAAATGCTCATATTACTATCCTTTCTGAGGTGATCCAATGACTACCCTCTTCTTTTTCATCTTCGGCGCCTGCCTGGGAAGTTTCATCCCCTGCTTCGCCGAGCGTCGCCAGAAAAACCTCTCGCAGATCGATCGCTCCCGCTGTCTCCACTGCGGCCAAACCATCGCGCCGCTTTATCTCGTACCGATCCTCGGCTATTTTTTCAGCAGCGGACACTGCCGCTATTGTGGCGCGCCGATCCCAAAATCCCTGCCATTTTTCGAAACAGTCGTCGCCATTCTCTGCGCGCTGCTCAGCCTCAGCACCGCGCCAGCGCCGCACACGATACTCCTTTGCAGCATCTTCGCCCTCCTGCTTCTGCTCAGCCTCGACGACTGGCAGCTGCAGCAGATTCACGACAGCGATCTGATCCTTTACAGCGTCCTGCTCATCCTCGACAGCGTGCTTTACGGCGCACATCTCTGGCTCGATCAGGCCATCGGCGCAGTCATCGTCGCGCTGCCGCTTTTCATCATCTTGCGCCTCTTTCCGCAGGGACTGGGCAGCGGCGACGTGCTCTTTATGGCGATCTCCGGCTTTTATCTCGGCACCGTCGCTGTGACCCACGCTTTTCTCATCGGGATCTTCTGCGCGCTCGTCTACGCCCTCTATCTCATCAATATAAAGAAAGTCAAACGCGGCGCAAGCCTTCCGCTCATTCCGTTTCTCGCTGCAGGTGTTGCCGTCGTTATCCTCAGCACACCATTTTTCGGATAAAATCGCTGAGAAATAACTATATCGGAAGAAAAAATATGCTGTCTTCTATATCACAATTCGCAACAATGTGTTATAATGATTTCATTCCATCCATCGGGAGGTAAGATTTATGAGACCCACCAAGGAAGCCTTAGTCAGAAAGGTTTGTCAAAACATGGACCTGTTGAAGTACGAAGTCGACGACGTGCTCACCGACGACGCGCTCCAGGACCTGACCAATGAAGGTTCTGACAAGGTCATCTTCAGTATAGCGAAACCAAATCAGGTCAGCAGCAAGCTTTTCCTGACATCCCATCAGTTCACCAATGTTGTGGGAACGGATATCTATATCTACATCGGCAACAACCAGGGCCAGACTGCGTATCAGATGCTCCTCGAAGAAATGTCCAAGGTGCGCCGTCTCGACGAAAAGCTCGTCACCTTCCTGCGCGACGAATGCATCGACTCTCTCACCGAGCTCAATTTGCGCGACGAAATTCCTGACCAGGTGCCAGAAAAAGTGGACGCCGCCGTCGAACAAGCGCCAAACCATCTGATCTATTCCAACGTTTCTGAGAGCCAGCTCAACAAAGGCATTGGCAACATCCTCCTCGAAACGCATTTCGATGTGATCGGCGACAGCCACATTTTCATTTACAACGGCAACACCGCCGGCGCGCAGATGATCAGCCGCCTGAGCCAGGAATCCTTCATCAATCTCGAATGACCATCACCTTTACGCATCACATTGCTGTTGCGTAAAGGTTTTTCTTTTTCTGCCAGAAACAAGATACAAAAAATCGCTTGCCCGTCACCGAGCAAGCGATTTTCGTTTAGCGGTAATTATTTGCGGCCCGGGTAAGCTTTCAGAGCTTCAGCCAGAACCTTCATGGATTTTTCCATGTCGTCAGCGTTGAGCACGTAAGCGATACGTACTTCGTCAACGCCATGACCAGGCTGGGAATAGAAGCTTGCGAGAGGAGCCATCATAAGGGTTTCGCCGTTGTAGTCGAAGTTTTCGAGAGCCCAGATAATGAACTTTTCGGAATCGTCGACAGGGAGCTTAACGGAGATGTAGAAAGCACCTTCTGGCTTAGCGCAAACAACGCCATCCATCTTCTGCAGTGCATCGTAGGTAACGTCACGACGATGTTTGTATTCTTCGTTGACTTCGTCGAGATAGCTCTTTGGCGTTTCAGCATAGAGAGCGGTAGCGCCGATCATATCCAGAGTGGATACGGAGAGACGGCCCTGGCAGAGCTTGAGAACGTTAGCGATAATTTCTGGGTTCTTGCAAGCGAGGGAACCGATACGAGCGCCGCAAGCGCTGTAACGCTTGGATACGGAGTCGATCATGATGAGACGATCCTTCAGTTCTGGGAAGTAAGCCAGGCTGTAGAATTCACCATCATAAACGAATTCACGATATACTTCGTCGGCGATGACAAAGAGATCTTTTTCTACTGCGATTTCAGCAACCATCTGCAGCTCTTCCTTGGTGTAAACAACACCGGTAGGGTTCGATGGGTTGGTGATGATGATGGCGCGTGCTTTGTCGCTGATCTGAGCAAGGATTTCTTCCTTGGATGGCAGACGATAGCCGTTTTCAGCCTTGGTGATGATGCCTTCGCAGTTAACGCTGACAGCAGAAGCAAAGCCGTTGTAGTTGGTGTAGAATGGTTCAACAACGACAACAGATTCGCCTGGGTCGCAGATAGCGATCATAGCGAACATCAGAGCTTCAGAACCACCGTTGGTGATAAGGATATCTTCTGGAGCGAAGTCCATGTTGTTGCGCGCATAGTACTTGCTGATCTCATCGATCAGGGTGAAATCCCCGTGGGAGTCTGCGTATTCAAGGACTTCCTGTTTGAAGTTCTTGATCGCATCGAAGTAACCTTCTGGAGTTTTGATATCAGGCTGACCGATGTTCAGTGGATAAACTTTTTTACCGTTTGCACGAGCTGCGTTTGCATATGGAACCAGCTTACGGATTGGAGATTCCTGCATACCGCTAATACGATTTGAGCATTTCATAAATAATAAGCCCCCATTCAAAATTCTTGGTCCGGCATTGTCTGAATCCCGAACCTCAACATTACTCTATTAATTTATCATAGATTTCGCAAAATTTCGACCCCCAAATCATCTCTAGCCAACACGGCAACCATATAGCGAATAATCATTATTTCTATGTTCGGATAATCAAGCTTCTTTTATTCCAGGTATGCACTTTAGCGAATTATTTCACAATTGTACCAATTCCGTAAATTGACGTAAATGCACTTTTATTGCAATATTATTAGCAAGTACGTTCCTGTTGCAAATCTTTCTGCAAATGGGTAGGATTTTTCAGATCCTCCGTCGATAAATAATATCTATATTAATTAAATATGACGCCTAAAAGGACGAGCGTCGGCAAATTTTGACGCTCGTCCGTGAAAATTATGATGTTTTTTTCCACACGCAATCCATGCCAGCAATGGTTCCGTCGGATTCTGTCTGCCATTCTTCCCAGATCAGCTTCTGATAATCGTAGTCGCCATAGAGCACCATGTCGACTTGCTCTCCCTGTCCATCGATCCTGCCGAGGGCAAAGGTGAGCTCTGTCGCATCTTCCCGGAACGGTAGGTGCGGCTCGACATAAGCAGACCACAGCGTCTGATAAAAATAAACGGCAACAACATCCTGCCGCTCACCGTCGATCATGACTGGCGATGGAATGCAGGCGACAGACCCTGCTGCTATATCAGACGTGCAACTGGCGTAAACCTCGCCATTCAGCTCTCGCACCGTGACCGTCTCGCCATCGTACGGAATGACCGTTTGGTGCAGCGTCATGTAAGAATACGCGCCAATGAGCACAGCGGCCGCGACTAGAATCGAGAGCAGCGAAATGACCACTTTTTTCCTGAAGAAGCGTTTGCGGATCCGCTTCAATATATTCGCCTGTGAACGCTGGAGCTTTTCGTTGATCGGCAGAACGAGCGATTCTCTCATTTTCTCCGCCTCCTTCCGGCAGGTTTCACAATGCGCCAAATGATCGTCGACGGCATGTTTTGTCACGTCGCTCGTCACATCGTCCATATAAAGTGGCAAAAGATCTCGTACGATTTCGCACGAAAGTTCATTTTTCATCGTCCATCACCTCCATATACTGGGCGATCTGCTGCTTTGCCCGATAATAGGTCACGCGCGCCCAGCCGGCGCTCTTGCCGAAAATGCTGCCGATCTTTTCAAATGACAGCTCGCCGAATACGCGCAGGTTGAACACTTCTTTGTACGGCTCCTTCATCTCGTGCAAAAAACGGTGGATGAGGAGCGCGCGTTCCTCATCGACGAACTGCAGCGTGAAATCCTGTTGCGGGCTGGCAAACTCCGGCGGCGACTCATCGCTCATAGGCTTTTGCTTGCGCAGCCCGGAATAATAGGTATTGCGCGCGATCGTAAACAGCCAGGCGCGAATGTCCTTACGGCCATCGTAGCTGTCGATCGCCTTCAATGCTTTGAAAAACGTTTCCTGCGTCACCTCTTCGGCAACACTCTCTTCTACCGAGAGACTGCGCACATAGAGAAACACGTCTTTAAAATACAGCTGATAGATCTCTTCAAAATCCACGCTCCTCACCCCCTTTCACCCTATTAACGCGCGAGGCGCACAAACGTTACAAAAAAGACCAGGCAATATTTCTGCCTGGTCGGAAAGATCAATAGCCATATTCTCCTTCGTGGATGAGGTTGTCGAAGCGGGTGAGCTCATTCTGGAAGGCGAGCTCGACGGTGCCGGTTGGCCCGTTACGGTGCTTGGCGATGATGACATCGGCGATGCCGCGACGGTCGGTGTCTTCGTTGTAATATTCCTCGCGGTGGATGAAAAGCACAATGTCGGCGTCCTGCTCAAGAGAACCGGACTCACGCAGATGACTGAGCTGCGGGCGCTTGTCCTTTGTCTGCTCGACGGTACGACTGAGCTGGGAGAGCGCGATGATCGGCACGTTCAGTTCACGCGCCAGGGCTTTCAGTGAACGGGAGATCTCGGAGACTTCCTGCTGGCGGTTTTCGCTGTTGCCACTACCGCCCATGAGCTGCAGATAGTCGACAAGGATGAGGCCGAGATCGCCTTCGCGGCTCTGCAGGCGTCTGGCTTTAGCGCGCAGCTCGCGGATGGTGATGGCTGGGGTGTCGTCAATGTAGATCGGCGCGCTGGTTAGGGGGCCGATCTTTTGCAGGAACGCGCCCCATTCGTCGGGATTGAGCTGACCGGTGCGCAGGCGCTTCTGGTCGATGCGGGCAGCGGCTGCGAGCATACGCATGACGAGCTGCTCCTTGCTCATTTCGAGACTGAAGATCGCCACTGGATAATGATAGTCGATGGCGGCATTGGCAGCCATGTTCAAGCAGAGCGCGGTCTTCCCCATTGCCGGACGAGCAGCGAGGATGATGAGGTCCGAGCGCTGCCAGCCGTTGGTCATATGGTCGAGATCGATGAAGCCAGAAGGAATGCCTGTGATCTCGTCTTCCTGCTTGGCGGCTTCTTCGATCTTTTCAAGGTTCGTCGGCACGATCTCGTCCACACGCGTCACATCGTTGCGCTGGCGCTGCTTGGAAATATCGAGCACGAGCCGCTCGGCGTCGTCCAGAATGCTCTCGACGGGCTCGGCGTCGTCGAAGCAGCGATTGCGGATACCGTCAGAAATGCGGATGAGCTGGCGCATCGTCGATTTTTCCTGAACGATCTTCGCGTACTGCTTGACGTTGTACACCGTTGATGGAGCAGCGGCGATCTGCCCAAGATAAAACACGCCGCCAGCTTTTTCCAGCAGATTTTCCTTGCGCAGTTTGTTGGTCATGGTGACGAGATCGACAGACTGACCGCTCTCGTCAATTTCCAGGATGGCCTTAAATAAAATGGCGTTCTCCGGTTTATAAAAATCTGTGTCGCGCACCAGCTGCACAATGTCCTGAATGACCTCGCGGTCCTTGAACATCGCGGAGATGATGCCGGCTTCCGCTTCTTCGGCGAACGGCACAGACTGTTCCATATAATTTTCGCTCATGGGTTTTCCCCCTCCAAGAGTACTGCACCCAGTATAGCATATTTTTCGATAAAAATTGACCAAAATGGCGTAATGTGAGAATATATTTCGCAAGCGTAAAATAACTATTGACGAGCGGCGAAAATTGCTGTAATATCGATATTATTTTTATACTTTCCCGCCCATTTTTATGATAAAATAGGCTTAACACCGACCAAAAATATTGACCAAATCGTACTTTTTTGATCTTCAATGAGGAGGAATCTATCGACATGCAATTTTCTTTCCTGCACAATAATTTCAATGTCACCAATCTTGAAAATAGCCTCGCCTTCTACGACCAGGCCCTCGGCCTCAAGGAAGTGCGCCGCATGGAAGCGGAAGACGGCAGCTTCATCATCGTCTATCTCGGCGACGGCGAAAGCAAACACCAGCTTGAGCTGACTTGGCTGCGCGACCATCCACAGCCTTACAACCTCGGCGAAAACGAATTCCATCTCGCGCTGGAAGCCGACGATTTTGCCATGGCCTACGCGCTGCACAAAGCCCTCGGCTGCATCGTCTTCGAAAATCCGGCAATGGGCATCTACTTCATCGCCGACCCGGACAACTACTGGATCGAGATCCTGCCTCCAAACCACGGTCAGGATTGATCAATATTGCTTCACGATAAGATTTGAAAGGAGTTAAAACATGGCATTCATTTATGACGAACCATCCCACACTTTTAGCGAGTATCTTCTGATCCCAGGCTTCACTTCCAAAGAGTGCACGCCAGCCAATGTCAGCCTCAAAACCCCATTGGTCAAATTCAGAAAAGGCGAAGAACCAGCGATCTCTCTGAACATCCCGCTGGTCTCCGCTGTCATGCAGGCCGTTTCCAACGACACGTTGGCCATCGCGCTGGCAAAAGAAGGCGGTCTTTCCTTCATCTATGGCTCCCAGTCCATCGAAAGCCAGGCAGCAATGGTGCGCAAGGTTAAGAACTACAAAGCAGGTTTTGTTGTTTCCGATTCCAACCTGCGCCCAACCGACACCCTCGCCGATGTGCTGGCCCTGCGCGAAAAAACCGGCCACAGCACCATGGCTGTCACCGAAGATGGTTCGCCAAACGGCAAACTCCTCGGCATCGTCACCAGCCGCGACTATCGCCTCTCCCGCACCGCGCGCGACACCAAAGTTGAAGAATTCATGACCCCATTTGACAAGCTCGTTGTTGGTAACGAAAACACCACCCTGCCGGAAGCCAACGATCTGATCTGGGATCACAAGCTCAACCAGCTGCCGATCGTCGACAAAGATCAGAATCTCATGTACCTGATCTTCCGCAAGGACTACGATTCCAACAAAGAAAATCCACTCGAACTCCTCGACGACAACTCCAAGCGCTACATGGTCGGCGCCGGCATCAACAGCCGCGACTACGCAGAACGCGTGCCAGCCCTCGTCGAAGCCGGTGCAGATGTGCTCGTCATCGACTCCTCCGAAGGCTACTCCGAATGGCAGAAACTGACCCTCGACTGGATCCGCGAACACTACGGCGACACCGTCAAAGTTGGCGCCGGCAACGTCGTTGACGCCGACGGCTTCCGCTATCTCGCCGAAGCAGGCGCAGACTTCATCAAGATCGGCATCGGCGGCGGCTCCATCTGCATCACCCGTGAACAGAAAGGCATCGGCCGCGGCCAGGCGACCGCCGTTATCGAAGTCGCCAAAGCCCGCGACGAATATTTCGAAGAAACTGGCGTGTACATTCCGCTCTGCTCCGACGGTGGTATCGTGTACGACTATCATATGACCCTCGCTCTTGCCATGGGCGCAGACTTCATCATGCTCGGCCGCTACTTCGCCCGCTTCGATGAATCTCCATCCAACCGCGTACGCATCGGTGGCAACTACATGAAAGAATACTGGGGCGAAGGCTCTGCCCGCGCCCGCAACTGGCAGCGTTATGACATGGGCGGCGACAGCAAGCTCTCCTTCGAAGAAGGCGTCGACTCCTATGTGCCATACGCTGGTTCGCTGAAGGACAACGTCCAGCTTTCTCTGAGCAAGATTCGCTCCACCATGTGCAACTGTGGCGTGCTCTCCATCAAAGAACTGCAGGACAACGCGCGTCTGACCCTCGTCTCCGCCACCTCCATCGTCGAAGGCGGCGCCCACGACGTCACCCTGCGCAACTCTGATCTCAACAGCAACCACATGTAATCCAAACACAACGACCCTCTGCTGAATCGTTTTGATTCAACAGAGGGTCGATTTTTTATCGCGCCAGCTTTTCGCGGATCTCCTTCGCGCAGGCAATGTAATAATGACGGCCATTCGCGCTCGTCTCCTGCTCAGCCAGGCGCTCCATCGCATCCGCCTTGAGCAGAAGCGTCTGCTCATCCTCCGCATCTGCAAGCAACAGATCGCACAGCTCCAGACACCACTGATAATCTTGTTCGTCCAGTGCAGCCCGCGCCGCTTCAGCCATCTTTTCGCGGCCACCAGCCAGCGCCAGCATCTTCTGCGCACGCGTCTCCGGTGCCAGCGGATGCAGGCTAGTCGGATTGCCGTCAAACCAGCCCAGGTAGGCCGTGTAGATCGCGCGCACCGTCCACTCCGTGCAGCCATAATGCTCGCCCAGATATGGCAACGCCGCATATTTCTCCGGCAGCCGGATCTCAGAGGCCAGCGCGTCGATCGTCTTGCCAGCGTTCATCCCCGCAAGCGTCGTTTCCAGGATCCAGTCGATCGCATCGCGGAAATTCGTCAGCACCTCCGCCACATTTTCAGCGCCGAGGATCGGCTCCGTATGTCCCGGCAAAAGCGCCTCCGCATTGTACGCACGCAGCACATCCAGGCTGTGGATCCACTCCGCAATATTGCGGTACTGACTGCCACGGATCGCATAAAGATTTGGGAAGCAGCCATAGTAATTGTCGCCGCAGCAGAGCACCCGCTTCTCCGGCAGCCAAACAGCGATCGTGTCGTCCGTCTCGCCTGGCAAACGGCGCATCTCGATCTTCACACCATCGATCACCTGCTCCACAACGTCCTCGTCATACACAGGACGCGGCACGATCATCCCGCGCTTTTCACCACGAATGATCCCCTCGCGAGGGCCCAGCGCCTGCGTGATCGCTTCCTCGTCCGACAGCCCATAGCCAAACTGACGCGCCCCGCGCAGCATCTGGATCTCCGTGAGCTTTTCCGTGCGCTCCAGCACAGGGAACTTTGGCGCAAACGCGATCACCTCCAGCACCGAATCGCTGAACGCCTCCGCGCCGCCGCGATGATCCGGATGACCATGCGTATAGATGATTGTGTGCACCTCCTTGCCAACCTTCTCGCGCACGATCTCCTTCAAGCGCTCGCCGCGCTCCAGCGTGTCGAAACAATCCACCAGGATCACACCCGTCGCGCCCTCAATGATCGTCGCATTGCTGTGACCAATTCCCAGCACATGCCACACACCAGCGGCAACCTCCCGCACAGCAGGATTAAACGCCCGCTCCGCATACGCACGCAAAATCTCCGCGCCATTTTCTACTAACATAGTCATGCTCCTCTCTTTGTTTGTCTGATAATAGTATAACATACAAATGATCTTCCATAAAACAAAATCAGTTGCGGCCAACACGGTACCTGTTGCCAGAGTTTCGGTGCTGAGATATCACAAATAAAATAAAGCCATAACCAGGGCGCAAGTGATCGCATATCACATTGCAACGTTGGGTATGGCTTTTGTTGTATTTCGTTCACACTTCGCAGACATCGTAGTTTCCTGATGGAATAATTTCTTTCATGATCTGCTCAAAATAGATTTTTGTGACGCGATCGTATTGCGCACGCTGGACGATAAGGACGATGGTTTTTCCCTGGTTGCTTTGAGTTTTGTAGCGAGCTTTCAGTTCTCCCAGTTGAAAAACGGCGCCCTCTAAGCCCAGTTTTTTTCGCTCTTTCTTATGACTCTTGGCTTCAAACAGAAAATACTGGTGCGTTTTGTTATTGTGGCGGATGGTGATGGCGCCGGGTGTTTTATCAGCGATGTCTTTGTTGTAATGAAAGATCACTTCGTCCACAAATAGCGGGCGCACGGCTGTTGTCACGATGTGCAGGTCACTGAGTTGCGGAGCAGCAGAAGATACTCGCTGCTGCGAAATCTTTCTTTCAAAAAGCTTCCTATGCTTACGTGTTGTTGGCTGCTCTTTCTTAATCTCAAGAAGCAACTTTTTCATGTGCTGAAGCTCGCTTTTCATCGCTATCAACTGATCATTGCAGCACTGCAAGTTTTGAATAGAGCGCTTTCCATCGTCGGCGATCAGTTCCTGATACGCTGCTTTCACTTTATTGATGTTTCGTTTCCGTAGCTGGCTCAATGCTTTCAGATACGCCTGATACTGACTGTTTGTCATGCGCGTCGCCTGCTTTGCCATTTCAAACAATAATCGCGCATCATCGCAAGGGTTATGCTGCTGATAGCCGAGCAGACTGACATCCATGAGGTAAGCGGCATCGATCATCGCAGCATGGGTGGAAATGCGTCCATCTTTTATCTGTCTGGCAAGCACTGGCTGGACGTTACAAATCAGAATTTTTGGCAGGATTTCCTGATAATAGCTTTTCTCATACAGCTTGCAGAGGCCATGATAGTCACTCGCTCCATAGACGATGAAAACTTTATACCCGAGTTGATCCACAAGCTTTGCCAAACGCATGGCAAATTCTTTGTGGCCGATGGCTCGGAGATGTTTTGTCTGATCGTTTCCTGGATAATTGCCAAGGCGGAATCCACGCGCATAACTCCCAGTAGCAACGCCATAAGCGATGGGGACGCCATCGTCACCAAATTCAAAATCGAGGCTGCCCACTCTGTAGCGAAAAAGCGCACGCAACACATCGAGAGATGTTACCTGACCATAATCGATTTTGGGATGCTTCTTCATGCTGCTCAAAATTCCGCGACTTCGTTGCTGTGGTAGAGAATGTCGTCGATGAGCAGGTCGAGCTGCCATTTGCCTTTGAGGTGGGCGCATGGGATGGCCCAGTTGAGGCGGCGTTCAACGTCGCTGGCGCCGTAAGTGTAGAGCCATTCGGTGCCGAATGGTTTGCGGTTGGTGGTAAGGAAAAACTGGTGGCGCTCATCGCCGCGGCGCAGGATGAGGGTGCAGGCTTCGCCTTTGTAGAAGGTGCCGCTGAGATAGAGGCGCGCGTCGTCCTGCCAGAATTCAACGTGCATGTCGTCCTCAAGCTGGCCTTCTGAGGTATGCGGCAGGTCGATATCAATCTCAAAGGATGGGCGCCACTGGCCGAGCACGCTCTCGCTGCCGCGGGCGTTGGTGAGGGTCTGCGGCTGCCAGAGGCTGGCATGGACGAGGTTGTCGTCAAAGATCCAGCGCGTCTGGCGCTCGCCGTCGGCGATGTACCAGACCTGGGCGGAAAGGGCGATGTCCTCCTGACGCTCGCGCGCGAAAACGGCTGGCCGCAGAGAATCGCTGTTGGAGAGTCCGCCGGCGAGGACGAGGGCTGTGTGCTCGTCGTACAGCGTGAGATCACAGAACACTGGCGAAATGAGGCCGTCGCTGTTGGACACAAACAGGCTGACACGGCCGGTCTTGAGATCGAGGCGGTTCACGTTAAACGGCGTTGGCGCGAGCTTTCTGCCGAGGGGGTAGCGGTTCGCGTTGACATAATAGAGCGCGTCGCCCCAGCGCTGCACGCCGTAGGCTTCTTCGAAGGTACCGCTCAGGACGGGACGCGTGAAAAGATCGAGCCGTGTGTGCGCAGCGTTCCAGCCATCGACGCTGGTGGTAATGTGCTCGGTTGCTTCGGAACGCGCGACGCGCTGCTCCTCCCAGCCTTCTGTGCTGGCGATGATGCGGCGCACTTCCGCTGTGGCGGCGTCGATCTCGAGCACGACGTTCTGCGCCAAGCCGCTCCAGTAGAGCAGGCCGGTTGCGGCGTCATAGCGCAAGCTGGCGCCCTGGAACCAGTCGCTGCCAGATTGCCCGGCGGTGCCGTTTGATTTTGGCAGCACATCGGCGGCGTTCAGGCGCTGTTTCTCGCGCCCGGTTTCGCCATCGAGCCAGACGAGCACATCGCGTGCGGTGCCCTGCCAGGCTGTCTGCGTGATGGCCACGATGGCGCCGTCGGGCAGGCGTGCAAAATCGCTGACGAAGCCGTCTTCAAAGCGGTACTCGCGGTAAATATGGCCGAGTGCGTCCATCTCCCAGATGGCTGTGCCGCTGTATGGCGGCGCGAGCTGCAGCGGTGCACCGCAGAGAAAATGGCCATTTTCGAGAAAGGTCAGTCGATGGTTGAGCGGCAGGGTCAGCGTCCAGCAGAGATCGCCGAATGCATTCACCGCCACCGGCTGGCCTGCGCCATCGGCAGGCAGCGCGTAGAGCAGCGTGTTCTCCGGCGCAGCGCCTTCCATCGCCACGAGCATCGGCGCTTCCACCTCTGCCAACGGCAGCGCGAGCTGTACGCGCGTGCCATTTGTGCCTGCTGCTGCAAAGCTGCAGGATGCGCCATTCACGAGCGCTGGCACGATGATGCGATGGGCGGTTGCGGACGGCGTGTCGTAGCGCAGATAGATGCGTCCCTGCGCGTCGCTGAGCTGTACGCTGAACGCCTCCTCCTGCGCTGTCGTAAAGCAAACGAGTGCAGAGAGCGGCGCGACGCCATAGGGATCGCGCACGACGACTGGCGCGTCCGGCGTGCCAGACTCTTCCACGAGACGCGCTTCAAGCGCCTCGGTCAGCGCGCGCTGTTCTGCGATGATTCCCGGGCTGCGTTTCATGATTTGCCTCCTCGCGATACGATCAGCGCCATCACGGCGTTGTTGAGATCCTTCATCGTTGCCTGGATCGTTTCAACAGAGATCGGCACCTTGCCGACGTGAGCGAGCAGATCCTCTGCTGCCTGTTTTTTGCTGGTGAAGGTCAGCCAGAGCAGCGGATCATAGTCTTTTTCCACGAAATCGCCTGCCAGCGCCAGCATCTGCTGCAGGCTCACGAGCTGGGTCATCATCTCGTGCTCTTCGGCGACGTCGCCGATCAGCTTCTGCACCTTCCAACTGCGATTTTTTTCAGTGACCATGCATTTGTGGCCGATGCGCACCTTATGCTGACGCAGCTGCGCCAGAAACGGATCGATCTCGAGATCATCGATATCCATCAGCAGAAATGGCTCACCCTCCTGCTGGGTCAGAGGTTCAAATCCCCTTATCTCCATCGGCGCAAGTTCTTCCAGACATTGCGCCACCGTTTTTTCAAGATCCCGCTCACCGATGCGGCAAAGGCCTTCGCCCACACGATCGACGACAGAAATAAACGCGTTCTGATCCGACGCGGATAAGCATTCAAGATTGTAAATGTAAAGCATGTGATCGCCTCCTTGCGGTCATTTTACCATAAAGAAACGCGACGCCACAAGAAAATGACGTCGCGTTTTTGATCTGTGCATTAATTGTCGGCTGCGAAAAGTCCGATCAGGCGCAGAATGTACAGGAAGAGGTTGATCCAGTCGAGGAAGAGATTGAGCACCATCATTGGCACGTCATCTTCTGTGAGATAGCCGCTCTTCATGACCTGGATGTCGTAGAGGACATAGCCGCTGAAAACGAAGATCCCACCGGCGCAGATCGCCGTCTGCAAGATCGTCGCCTGCACAAAGAGACCGACGATCGACGCAAGGATCAGGATCAGCAGCGCACCAAAAAGGATCGAGCCGATGTTCAGGAAATTGCGCTCTGTGCGTTTGGCGTAAGTCGCCAGCCCAAAGAAGAGCACGAAAGTAATGGCGACAGCGCCGAGCACCAGCTTTGCACCGATGGCCTGGGTGTAGGCCATGACGATCGGATAAAGGCCGACGCCTTCCAGCGCTGCGAAAACGTAGACAAATTTCATCGAAATGAAACTGCCTTCGCTCTCACGCTGACGCCAGCGCACAAACATGGCGACCAAGAGCATGACCACACAGACGATTGGCATCATGATCGCTACGGCTGGCGGCACAAACATTGCGCCGACGATCATACCGATGGTCATGATCAGCAGGCTGATCGAGAATTTCGACATGACCTGGCCGACAATGTCGACGCCACGGCCAACATCAATGATAGAATTGTTCACTTTATTTTCCTCCTAGTTGGAAATCGAACGAAATAGATACTGTGTTCAGTATAACGTATAAATCCGAAATAGGGAAGTGAAAATTAGCATTCTCTAAAATTTCTTGACAACTGCCATTTGATCGTCGCGGATCATCTCCGGCGGAATGAGCTCCGTCGGGAAAAGCACCTCAGAGTGATTATCCCAGATCAGCTCGTGGCTGCACAATTTGCAGCTGTTGCGGTCGTAGGTATCCTTGTAGATTTTCGAAATGCGATAGAATTTGTCGCCTTCCCTGCGAAAATGATGGTCCTCTTCGCTGAGCGCATAGGTCCACGGAAATGCACGCTCGCTGCGTAGCTCGCCGTAAAGCTGGCCGTTTGCGACCCAGACGCAGAGCTGCACATTCTGATCGCTCGTATTTTTGAATCGATAATCGACGTAATTATAGAAAATCGACGTACCGGCTGCCAGCGGCTTGCGATGATCCACGTCACAGGCAAGCGCGTCGGAGTGCTTGTGAAACTCCGTCACTGCCAACGGACTGTGGAGAACGAGAAGATTGATGGTGTTTGCCAGATTGCAGAGTCCGCCGCCAAGTCCTGGAATGATCGCGTTTTTCTCAATGACGCGTCCGGCCTTGTAGCCTTTCTTTTCGGTGACATTGCCGACGAGCCGCCAGAAGGAAAACGTTTCGCCGGGACGGATGACGAGTCCGTCGAGTTTTTCGCAGGCGAGACGAATGTTCACTGCTTTGTTTTCCTGTAGCACAGGATCGATGCCGGGACCGGTTTTGATGACCTTGGAATGGTGCTCGGAAACAATATTCGGCAAGCGCTCGCTGCGCAATTCTGTGGCGAATGCTTCATGGCTCGTCAAATCCTGCAGATGGCGGCGCAGGGTTTCTTTCTGCGTGGCTATTTTATAAAACAATGGATTGATGTCGCTGAAATGGCGGCGTGCTTTCGAAACGGTCTCCGTTTTCTTCTGGATGCCGCCTAGTCGCTGCGTATAGCGACGGCGCAAGCGCCAGGTCAGAAGCACAGCCTGCTCCGCGCGACGACGCTTGCCGAGTTTTTTCAACCCCGGCAGACGAATGAAACGCACAAGGATGCTCGCCATGCCCACGCGATTTGCACCAAAAACGTCGGTGAAAACCTGGTCGCCGATAACAACGCACTGATTTTTGTCAAGTTCCATGATCTCCGCTGCTTTGAGATAGCCCCATGGCTTTGGTTTTTCAGCGTCGTGGATATAGTAGCTCGTAATGTTCTGCATGAAGCGGTTGATGCGCTTCTCCTCATTGTTGGAAAGGAGCAGCGTTTTGAAACCAATGGCCTGGATCTCGCGGAAAAGCGCATCGATCTCCGGTGTTGAATCGTCGCCGTGGTGGACTAGCGTGTTGTCGATGTCAAAGAGCAGCCCGCGATAGCCCATCTGCCAGAGCTTTTCATAATCGATGGCAAACACGCTCTCAGCATATTCGTAAGGATAGAATTGTTTCAGCATACGCCCGCTCCTTTCATATAATCGCAAACCTTGTCGATCTGCTCACAGAACGTGCCGCCAAAGCAGCCGTCAAAAAACGCGCTGCCAATCGTGAACGCCCACGGCGCTGCTTCCTTCACTTCATCCAGCCGCGTATAGCTGTTGATACTGCCAGCCAGACAAACCGGCGCATCCAGAGCAGCGACAAATTCGCGATTGAGCGCAGCCGCATCGCCTGTGTAGCGATAGCCGAGCAGGTCGATGCCATACACGCCCTCAGCGAGATAACGCTCTGCCTCGGCGACCATGCCCGCAAGCGTGCCGGTGAGCACCGATGGACGACCGACAATCTCGCCGACGAACGGCATATAGCGAATGCCGTGATCGCGACAAAATGCGTTCACCGCGTCAGAAAACACCGTGCCCATGAGCACATCGCAGCCACATTCCGCTGCCATCTGCGCACCAGCGAGGCATTCTCGCTCTGTGTATTCGACAACCTCAAGAAAGGTCGTCTTGCCGGCATCCTTCATGCTGCGATAAAGCGTCTTCATTTGTTCCAGTGGCAGTGGCGCCTCCTTGAAGCCCCAAAATTCTGCCTTGCTGTCTTTGCAGCGCGCAAAAATCTCTGCCGCATCCAGAACGGTATGGTCATTGTATGTCAGCATCACAATGAGCTGTGGTGGCTGCATCATGTGTATCCCCCCAATGGCATTCTAGTTCTGTCGTTGTAAATTACAATTTTCTACAATTATATCATACTGCGCTGGAATTATAAAACAATTCGCAGATATATTTCGCAGCAAATTTGACACAAAAAGCCATGCTCCATCCTCGAAACGATGAAGCATGGCTCAGGATCATTGCAGCGACGCAACGAGCTGCCAGGCAGCAGTGGCGTTGTTGCTGATCAATGTGACGAGGTCTTCGCCGATCGTAAAGGTGACAAAGCCAGGATCCTCTTCCACAGCATGGGTGACCTGCGCCTCTGTCAGCGTTGAAATATCACCCAAAGAACCATCCGCGAGCATGGCATCTGGTTCTGTGTAAACGCTCCACTGAATGCGCAGCCAGCCTTCTTCGAAGGTGACGCCGCCATTTGCAACGGCTTCCTCTGTCGTTCCCGTCATGTACATGCCGTAAAACGAGATCGGCGTGCCATCGATGAGCGTCACCGTATTATCATAGCAAACATAGCCCAGCGCCTCAAAATCAGGAATGCGCCCGGAAAAAGCATCAGGATATTCTGCCAACGTGCTCGTCGTGATCTCAGCACCGCGGTCGATCGCAAAACGCTCGAGATCGATCGGATGCGCCCAGAACCAGTCGAGCAGATCGACGACGTCCTCGAAGCTGTCGTTCCAGGAGCCAATGATCTGGTACCAAACGCCGTCTCTTTCAAACGTCAGCGATTTTTCGCTGTCAGCCCGCCCCGTTGCAGTGATCGTCACACCATCGCGCTCCGTCTCCGTGTGTCGTTCTTTGATCCGCACGCCGTTCTCATCCAGATCGATGGCAACGCCGCACTCTGGCAATCGCATCTCCTCTGGTCCGGCGAGCACAGTGAGATCGCTGTAATCTTCTGTGCCGTCGCCGCGCGCCGCAAAGGCAAGCCGCACACCGTATAGACTGCCGTCTTCATTGTAATAGCCTTCGCCGTAGAAATCCGCATG
Source organism: uncultured Peptococcaceae bacterium (assembly GCA_900552455.1). GTDB lineage: Bacteria > Bacillota > Peptococcia > Peptococcales > Peptococcaceae > UMGS1590. The sequence goes on from URZX01000006.1 coordinate 37,811, forward strand.
ATCAGCGAGCGCCGGTAGCACGCCTTCTTCAACGAGCGCTTCTCGCTGTTCGTTAAAACTGCGCGTCTCTGCATAAGGCATCTGATCTTCCGAAAGCGCTGCAGCACCGCTCCTCGTTCTCTGTCCATCGTCCTCGCTGGTCCCCTCATTATCGCGGAAATAATCCTCAGCAGTGAGCGATTCGTTTTCCTCCAACTGCGGCGGAGAGAGCACAATGCCAAACGCCACAACAGCACACAGAGCAGCTGCTGCGATCGTCCATTTTATCCAGCTGTGTCTTTTTCGCGCAGGCTCCTTATCCGCCGCTTCGATGTACGCCGGATCGATCTCCCCAAAGCGCTCCAACAATTCCTCACCTTTCATAGCAGGATCTCCTCCTTTTCCAGATAACCGCGCAGGGCGTTGCGTGTGCGATGCAGCGTTGTCTTCACCTTACTTTCGCTGATGCCATAGCGCGCTGCAATCTGCGCCACACTGTCAAGATACCAGTAGCGCCGCACAAAAATGTTGCGCTTTTCCTCGTCGAGCGTCGCCAGAAAATCGTTCAGCGTCCGCACCAGCTCCCGCGCATCCAGCTGACAAGCTGTATCATCCGGTGACGGAATGCACGCCTCCATTTCCGCGCTCAGCTGCGCAACGTGCGCCTGCCGCTTCAAGCGTTTCTGGTCGCGACAGCAATTGAGCGCAAAGTGTCGCGTGATCCGCGCCAGAAACGCGTAGAGATAGCTGCGCGGCTCATGCGGCGGAATCGCGTTCCACGCCGCCAGATACGTGTCGTTTTCACACTCCGCCGCCACCATCCGGTCGTCGACAATGTGCTGCGCCAACGCCTGCAGACGACCGCCATATTTTTCTGACGTGCGCGCGATCGCCATCTCGTCCCGCGAGAGAAAAAGTTCTACGATCCGTTCGTCTTCCATCTCGACGCCCCCTTTCAATAGATTCCTTCACCCTTATAAGCACCGTTTCAGGAGAAACGTTACATATTTTTATCTTATCACAACCACAAAAACGGCGCTGCTCATTTTTGAACAGCGCCGTCTGGCGTTTTATTCTGCTGTTTCGGCGTTATCGCCGTCTGCATTTTCTTCTGTCTCGATGCCGCTTGGCACGTAAGCACCGCCTTTGGCGGTGTAAAGCTGGCTGACATAGCTGCCGAGGTAGGCTGCGTTGACGTCAGAGCCACCGCGGTTTTCGACAAAGTTGACCTGGATGCAGGCGGTCCAGTGTGGATCGTCAAGGTCGCCGCCGCAGATCCAGCCGAGGTTGGTGGAGCCGTCGACGCCGATCTCGGCGGTGCCGGTCTTGGCGTAAACGTTCGCGCCGACATCAGACGCATCGGCGGATGGATGCTGCACGGTGACGGCGTCACGCAGGGCGTTCTTGATGAAGTCGATGTTTTCCTGGCTGGTGCCGGTGTCGATCCAGACTTCCGGTTCTTCATCGAGGGCGTAGCAAGGCTTCATGATCTTGCCGGCATTTTCCAGGCTGGCATAGGTCAGCGCCTGCTGCAGCGGTGTGGTCATGACCTGATACTGACCATAGGCAGAATCAGCAAGGCCGGTTTCGTGGCCGTCAGCAACGACGCCTTCAGATGTGATCTGGCTGGTGTCGACTTTATACGCGCCCGGCACTTTCTGGCCATAGCCGAGGGATTTCATGCCGTTGTTGAAGGTATCATAGCCCATGTCTAGGGCACAGCGCGCGAAGTAGATGTTGTCCGAATAAACGAGGGCATCATGCAGGTTGATCCAGCCGCCGATCGGCACAACGCGATGCACAGTGTAACTGCCCCAGCCGCCTGGAGGCGCCCAGTCTTCGCCGTAGATCTCATAGCCATGCTCCAGCGTCATGCTGCCGCTGTTCAGGCCGATGAGGGTGGTAAGAAGCTTCTGGGTGGAGCCTGGGGTATTTTTCTGAGCGAAAAGGCCGTTGCCTGGCGTGGTACCTGCTTCAACAGCTGCGGCGTAATCTTCGGCGGTCATATTCTCATCCAGCCACATGGTTGGATCATAGGAAGATCCTTCGGCCATGACGAGCACCTGACCGTTGGATGGCTCAACGACGACGGCTGCAGCGGTTTCACCGCTGATCGTGTCGGCGGCGAGCTGCTGCGCTTCCAGATCGATGGTTGTGGTGATATCTTCACCGTCGGCTGGCTCGGTCTGGATCAGCACGTCATCCGGCTTGTCGCTGAGGGTAACGGTCATGCCGGCGGTTGCCACGAGGCGATCCTGATAGGCCTGTTCAAAACCGCTGCGGCCCACTTCTGTGCCGACGGAAACATCGCCGACGGTGCCGGCTTCGATCTCAGCAGCGGTCGCTGCGCGCACATAGCCCACGCAGGAGGACGCGATCGCTGCCTGTGGATACTGGCGCACGCCGTTTTCGTCATCCTGAGCGAGCACTTCGCCATCACGGGCATAGATGGTACCGCGTTTGCCCTGGGTGATCTGGACATTGAGGGTGTTGTCGTTGGTCAGACCGCTGAGCACAACCTCCGGCGTCCAGGCCAGCTGCATATTTTCGTCGCTGCCGCTGAACACGAGCTGCGCTGGCAGCTCTGCCTCCCAGCCATTGCCGGCGACGACGACGGTGGCGTCAAAAACGCTCTTGCCGTCTGTGGAGGCATCCTTGTTGCGCTTGATGTCGGTGTAATCAACGCTGTCCACAGCGAGCGTGTCGTAAACAGCGCTCATGCGCTCAGCCACGACTTCCTGCGTCACGCTCTGCTTTGTGGCGTCGTCGCAGAGAGCGTAAACCTGTGCTGCGTCCATGGTTTCCAGGGCGGTTTCCACTTCTGTGAGGCGTTCTTTCGCCTCCTGGCTCTCACAGCCGGAGAAAATGCTTGCGGCTGCAAGGGTTAAGAGAAATACGAGTCCTAATTTTTTCATATTATCATCCTACAATTTTCAAAAAAGAGCGATCAGAGTCCCAGATTTTTTTCAACGATATCCATAACGACGGCGCGTTTCACTTCGTCGGCCTTATCGGCATCAAAGAGCGCTTCCACGAGGGCGAGCGCAAAATACCCCGCCGCACCGGCGCCGCGGGAGGTGATGACCTTGCCGTCGATGACGACGGTATCTTCGCTGAAACTGCCGATATTTTCGAGCTTGCCTTCCCAGCCAGGGAAGCAGGTTGTGCATTTGCCGACGAGCACACCGGCGTGGTCGAGCACAGAAGGCCCAGCGCAGAGAGAGGTCACCCACGCGCCCTGATCAGCCATGGCTTTGACAAAGGCGAGCACTTTTTCGTTGGCGATGAGATTTGGCACGCCTGGCAGACCGCCTGGCACAACGACCATCGCGTAATCCTCCGGATGAATGTCGTCGAGGAAGGAATCAGCCTGCACGAGCACCTGATGCGCACTTGGCACGGTGATCTCGCTGGTGGTGCTGATGATATCGACGGTCGCACCGGCACGACGCAGATAATCGACTGGCGTCAGCGCTTCGACCTCTTCATATCCTGGGGCCAATAACACACATACACGTTGTTCCATAAATAATCACTCCTATTACAATGACTTTCCATGTGTTATACTATGAACTACAGACTATTATAGCAAAAAACAGCGGCATTGCCATTGCAAAAACGCAAATCACCGAGGGTTTTATACGCTGCACAATGACTGTCCGCCGCTGTGTGTCAAATTCAAAGGAGGTTTTCGCATGGCGCTTATGGAGATCACAATCATTCCAATGGGCACCGGCACCACTAGCTGCAGCCCATACATCGCCCGTGTGCTCGACATCGCCAAAGCAGATCCCAAAGTCAGCTACGCGCTCAATCCTATGGGCACGACGCTGGAGGGTGAGCTCGGCGATCTCTACCATTGTCTGCAGAATATGCAGGAGGCGCTCTTCGACGACGGCATCCAGCGTGTCTACACTGTCTGCAAGATCGACGACCGCCGCGACAAGTATCAGAACATGGACCAACGCATTCGATCAGTGAAGGAGAAACAACATGACTAACGGAAAACTCAACGTATTACTCGCCACCGCACTCGACAAGGCTGCCGACGACCGCGCCCTCGCCAGCCGCATCATGAAACGCTTCGCCCTCGCACAGGCGCTGGCTGTTGAAGAGCAGCTCTCCGAGGATGACACGCGCATCGTCGCCGCTGCTGCTGCGCTCTACGAATTCAACGACGAAAGTGTGAACCCTGCCGACGACGGCAAAGAATTCTCGCCGATCGTGATCAGCGGCTTTATCAAGGAACTGCTCGACGATCTCTACGTCCCAGTCTTTGAAGCCTCTGCTGTCGGCTCTCTCGTCGCCATGCAGAAGCACGGCCTGTCCATCGAAAATGATTTGCACCGTTTGCTCGTCGACGTGAATCTCCTCGTCACCCTTGACGAAGAAAACGCCGATGATGCCCGCGTGAAGGAAGCGGCAGAATCTCTCACCCACGCTTCTGCCAAACGCCGTCTGGCGCTCATGTTCGGCCTGGAAGGCGCTGAATAAACTTCCCATAGAAAAGCAAAAACCGCACTGGCGATCCGCTGGATACGCTGGTGCGGTAATTTTTTGCCTGTTATTTCTGCACGTCTGCAGACCCCTCGACACCATAATCGGTGACATCGTCGTAATTGTTGAGCGCGAGAACTTTTTGCGCGAGAATCTTCGAAGTCAGCGACAGCGCTGCCATGCTTGTGCCAAGAATGGTCAGCGGCATTTCTGCAAACGTCGTCTGCTCCACAGCTTTGCCCTGTGCAACATCTGCCACATAAGCAAGACTCAGCTCGATCTGCTCACAGAAGCGGTCGTACGCTTTCTGGAAATCATGGTCGCACAGCTCCAGCTGCAGATAGACACCCTTTTGGATATCTGTCAGCGGCAGCACCTGCTTGAACAGCGCATAGACCATCAGGCAGGCGATGTGTTCGCGATGATAGCGTTTTTTCTCTGGCTTTGGGATGAAATGCTGTTTCACATAGTTGTTGATCATCGCAGAGGTCAGCATACGGTCTTCTTTTTTTCCTTTCTGCGACTGTCCATTTGGATCAGCCAAAAGGAACGCCAGGGTGTCGTTGATGTAAGCGACGACCTGGTCCATATACAGATTCAGCGATGGCAGCTCCTCCCAGCGCGGGAGACGAATTTCGGCAAGCTCTTTTGCCCAATCATTTAATTCCTGGGAATAGTCAATCATGAGACCCCCTCCTTCTATACTATAGTATATAGGACGGCTGTAAAATGTGCAAATCATTTTTACAATTCTTGAAAATAATCACACAAAAAGAGGCCGCCGAAGCAGCCTCAAGAAGGTAAACAGCAAATTTATTTTTTCAGCTTCAGCGGAAAGCGCACGATGAAGGTCGTTCCTTTGCCAAGCTTGCTCTTGACCTTGATGGTCGCGTTGTGCCAGATGGCGGCGTGCTTGACGATGGAAAGTCCCAGCCCTGTACCGCCGCTGGCGCGGGAATGGCTCTTGTCGACGCGGTAGAAGCGTTCGAAAATGCGCTCCTGCTGATCCTCGGAAATACCGACGCCGGTGTCCTTGACTTTAACGACAGCAGCGTCCTTGGTCTTTTTCACGCTCACAGAGATCGCGCCATCGTCGACGTTGTACTTGATGGCGTTGTCGCAGAGATTGTAGATCATCTCATAGAGCAGCGTCTTCACGCCTTTGATCGTGACGTGGGTCCCACTGAGATCCATGACGATGCCGCGAGACGCCGCCTTGTTTCCGAGCTGCTCGATGACGGTCTGGGCGATCTCGTAGAGATCCACCTTGTCCACTGGCAGCGCGTCTGCCTCTTCGTCGAGCCGCGAGATCTTGATGATGTTTTCGATCAGCGAGACCATGTGCTGAGCTTCGTCGTAGATCTGCTTGAGAAAGCGCGGTTTGTCTTCTTCTTTGACGATGCCGGAGAGCATCAGCTCGGCGCAGCCGGAAATGCTGTGCAGCGGCGTTTTGAGCTCGTGGGATACATTGGCGCTGAATTCGCGGCGCAGCTGCTCGGCCTCCACCTTTTCGGTGACGTCGACATAGAAAAGCACGGCGCCGTGGATGCCTTCGTCGGATTCGACGGGGCTGGCGTGGATCTCGTAGCTGCGAGAATTGATGATGATGGTGGCGCTGGAGGTTTTTCCGTCGTAGGCCTTGTCAAGGAGGCTATCGACGACGGAATTGCGGCTGGTGATGATCTCTTCCCCTGCGGCAAGATCGTCCTCCTCGGCCATGGCCTTCATGAGATTACGCCCGCTGCGGTTGATGAGCAGGATGCGCCCACTCTGGTTCAGCAGCACGAGCCCTTCACGCATGTTATCGATGACGGTCTGGAATTCGTTGCGCTGCTGCCCAAGCTGCACACGCTGATCGGCGATCTCCCGATGCTGCTGCTCAATGCGCGAGAGCAGCGGCACGAGCTCGTCGTAAGCCTCGCCAGCCAGTGGATGATCGAGATCGAGGGTGTTCAGCGGCTCGACGAGCGCACGCGAAAGCTTACGCGCCACAAACCAGGCCATGAGCGATATGCAGAGAATGAGCAATATCGACGGCACGGCGAGCATCCAGGCTACGCCACCAATGGAAATGTCGTTGGTGGCGATGCGCAGCACGCTGCCATCAGAAAGCTCCTCTGCCACATACATGAGACGCGTGGTCATTGTCTCAGACTCACGCTCGATCTCAGAAACGCCGTGTGCCTTCGCGTCTATAAATTCCTGTCGGTCGGCATGGTTTTCCATGCGGCTGATGTTGTTCCGATTATCAAAAAGGACCGCGCCGTCGGCTGCGATCCAAGTAATGCGATAGCTGTTGTTCTCAAGCTGGTTGAGATAGGTGAGGCCTTCGTCGTCGACGGCCTGCGACAGATAATCCAGCTGAGCCATGAGCTGATCTCTTGTATCTTCGTTGATATATCGGTAGGTGACGCCGACCAAAAGGATCAGACTGACCAGCACAGTGATGAGCGCTGTGGCAAAGACGGTCAGAAAGATGCGCTTCTTCACTCACTGACCTCCATACGGTAGCCCACACCGCGCACGGTGTTGATATAGTTGCCGCATGGTCCCAGTTTTTGACGCAAATTTCGAATGTGGACGTCGACGGTTCTGGTCTCGCCATCGTAATCCTGATCCCAGATGCAGGTGAGAAATTGCTGACGGGTAAAGACGCGACCAGGATTGGACATCAGCATATAAAGCATCTCAAATTCCTTATAGGTCAGCTCGACAGGCTCGCCGTCGACCATCACAACATGGGCGCTCGGATTGAGATAGAGCTGGCCCAGCTGGATCGCCGGCACCTCTTCCTGCGCCGAGCGGCGCATCACAGCGCGCACGCGCGAGACCATCTCCATCATGCCGAATGGCTTCACGAGATAGTCGTCGGCACCGCTGTCAAGGCCGATGACCTTGTCGTATTCGCTGCCCTTCGCTGTCGCCATGATCACAGGCACGCGCTGGGTGCTGGACTGGACGCGCAGCTTTTTCAGGATCGAGATCCCATCTTCGTCCGGCAGCATGATATCGAGGATGATGAGGCTTGGGATCTCTTCCTTGAGCGCGGCGTAGAGTGCCGCGCCATCCTCAAGACCTTTGGCCTTGAGACCGGCAGATTCCAGCGTGTACACCATCATATTGCGGATGCCGGATTCGTCTTCAACACAGTAGATCACTGTTCGTTCCCTCCTTCGGAGGCGATCTGAAGTCTCACTTCACAACCTGGTTCGTGACGTAATATTCAACCGCCTCAGCGATCTTGACGATATGATCGCCGATACGTTCATAATACTTGTCAACCATCAATAAATCAAGGACATAATCGGTGGCGGCGCTGTCATCGCCAGCATTTTTCAAAAGCTCGGCGAGATTGTTCTTCGTTTTGTGGAAGAATTCGTCGACGGTGTCGTCGTAAGCCATAACATCGCGAGCGAGTCCCACGTCCTTTGTTTCATAAGCATTGAGCACATCGCGCAGCATGCGGCGGGTGGATTTTGCCAGATCGGCGAAGTATTCGATCTCCACCTTCTTCCCGGCATTGTCCTTGCGCAGAACGATCTCGCAGATGTCCACAGCCTGGATGCCGACGCGCGCCAGATTGCCGACGATCTTCGAAGCCGTCGCGATCAGGCGATAGTCGCCAGCGACTGGCTGCTGCTGCAGGATCAGCGACGCGCAGAGGGCATCGATGGCGTATTCCTTGTCATCGAGCATTTTCTCATACTTGAGCGTTTCCTGCGCCAGAGCGGCGTCGCCGGAAAGCAGTGCTTCAGAACCTTTCTGGATGGCTTCTTCACAGATGCCGCCCATTTCAACGATTTCATATGTCAGCCGTTCAAGCTGCCCTACAAATAAATCTCTCATCAACCAAATCTCCCTGTAATGTATTCTTCTGTGCGTGGATCCTTCGGATTGGCAAAGAGCGTCCCTGTATCAGAAAACTCAATGAGATCGCCGAGATAAAAGAACGCCGTTTTGTCAGAGATACGAGCAGCCTGCTGCATATTATGGGTGACAATGACTATAGTATAGTCTTTCTTTAACTCCAGCGCAAGGTCTTCGATCTTGGACGTGGAAATTGGGTCCAGTGCAGAGGTTGGCTCGTCCATGAGCAGCACCTCCGGCTCCACAGCTAGCGCGCGCGCAACACAGATACGCTGCTGCTGACCACCGGAAAGGCCGAGGGCTGATTTTTTCAGACGGTCCTTGACTTCATCCCAGATGGCGGCGCCACGCAGCGATTTTTCCACGATCTCATCGAGCTGCGCTTTGCCCTTGATGCCGTGGGTGCGTGGCCCATAGGCGATGTTGTCATAAATGCTCATCGGAAATGGGTTTGGTTTCTGGAAAACCATGCCGACGCGTTTGCGCAGGTGGTTGACATCCATGGTGCCGTAAATATCTTCGCCGTCGAGGAGCACGTCCCCTTCGATGCGGCAGCCTTCGACGAGGTCGTTCATGCGATTGAGGGTTTTCAGCAGGGTGGATTTCCCGCAGCCGGATGGCCCGATGAATGCGGTGATCTCGTTTGGCTTGACCTGCATATTGATACCGTGAAGCGCATGGAAATCGCCGTAATAAAGATTCAGATCTTTGATATCAAATTTAAACATTCTCTTACTTATCCTTTCTCAGGAAATTCGCAATGGCATCTGCGCCAAAGTTCAGAATCATCGCCAGGATGAGCAGCACGAAGGCTGTCGCAAACGCCTGGTTCATATACAAGCCTTCGCCGGAGATGACATACATGTGCACGGCGAGGGTACGACCGGAGGACAGGAATCCTGTCGCGATGTCTGCGATGGTGCCAGCGGTGTAGATGAGCGCTGCCGATTCACCGACGATACGGCCAAGACTCAGAATGACCCCGCTCATGATGCCAGGGATGGCGCTTGGCAGAACGATCTGGCTGATCGTGCGGAGCTTGCCGGCGCCGAGACCAAAGCTCCCTTCGCGGTAGCTGTCCGGCACCATCTTCAGCGCTTCTTCGGTGGTGCGGAGCACAACAGGAAGCACCATGATGGCCAGTGTCAGCGCACCGGAAAGAACAGACAGTCCCATGTGGCAGAACTTGACAAAGAAGATGGAGCCAAAGAGACCGTAGATAATGGAAGGAATACCTGTCAGCGTTTCTGCCGTCAGACGAACCATTCCTACGAAACGGCTGCCCTTCTTCGCATATTCAACGAGGTAAATGGCAGCGCCGATCCCGATTGGCAGCGCCACAACGAGGGCGATGATCGCCATGAATACGGTGTTGATCAGCGCCGGCAGCATGGAAACGTTTTCGGAGTTGTATTCCAGCGCAAAAAGCTCCGGAGAAAGGTTTGGAATCCCTCTGATAACAATATATACAACGATGAATGCCAGGGTCAAAACACTGAGCAGCGCAGCCAGGTTGACCAGGATGAACAGCGCCAGCGACGCAGGATTGTTTTTCAAGCCGTGCCATCTGGAAGCAAATTTGCTGTCGCGTTTTTTCTGCTCAGTCATTCTGCTGGTCACCTCTCTTCAGAATTGCCAAAAGGAAGTTGATGATCAAAATAAAGATGAATAAGACAACGGCTGTGCCGATGAGCGCCTGTCGGTGCAGATCAACGGCGTAGCCCATTTCCATGACGATGTTGGTGGTCATGGTGCGGACACCATCGGTGAGCGCTTTTGGAATCGCAGCCTGGTTGCCGGCGACCATGATGACAGCCATGGTTTCACCGATGGCACGGCCGAGGCCGAGCACGACGCCAGTCATGATGCCGCTCTTGCAGGCTGGCAGCACACAGCGGAAAATGCTGCGTTCGTGGGTGGCGCCGAGGCCGACGCTGCCTTCGTAGTAGCTGGTGTTGACGGCACGGATGGAAGATTCGCTGACGCTGATGATGGTTGGCAGAATCATCATGCCAAGCAGCACAGACGCCGTGAGAACGCTCAGCCCTCGACCGCCAAACACTTCGCGGACAAATGGCACGAGCACCATCAGGCCAAAGAAACCGTAGACGACAGATGGAATACCAGCGAGAAGCTGGACGCCTGACTTCAGTACCGGATAGATTTTCTTAGGGCAGTAGAATGCGAGAAAAACTGCCGATAAAATTCCGATAGGAGCACCAATGATCAGCGCTCCTATCGTGGTGAGGACGCTCCCAACGATCATCGGCAGGATGCCATAGATGTCGTTGTTTGGACGCCACTCAATTCCGGTCAGAAAGTTCAGGGGCCCGATTTCCATGATCGCTGGCAGACCATTTGCAAACATGAAGATACAAATGATGAAGACTGCAACGATGGATACACAGGCGGCGACAGTGAAAAGTCCTTTCATGAACTTCTCAAGGCCTGCGCTCGTGTGCCCTGATTGTTTCTGACTATTATTCTGCATTTTCTAATTCATCCCATGTGGTCGTGTCGCCAAGGTAGATGCTCTTGACCTGATCGGCAGTGAGATCTTCGATTGGGTTGCCGTTATTAACGATGACGGCGATACCGTCCTGAGCGATGGTGGTGCTGGTTACGCCCTGGCTGGTTTCAGAATCATCGAGTGCACGGGAAGCCATGCCGATGTCACAGGTGCCGTCGATGGCGTTGGTTACACCAGTGGAGGAGTCGCTCTGCTGAACCTGAACGTCAACGTCTGGGTTTACAGCTTCGTATGCTTCAGCGAGTTTTTCCATCAGTGGGGTGACGGAGCTGGAGCCGGAGCAAACAACCGTACCAGAAAGACCTTCTGCAGCAGTATAAGCTTCACCTTCACCAACAGAGATCTGGCCATTTTCTTCAACAACAGCCTGACCGTCAGCGCTCATGATGAAGTTTACAAAATCCTGCGCTGCATCAGAGATGCCATCCTTGGTAACGATGTTGAATGGACGAGCGATCGCATAGCTGCCATCAGCAACGGTTTCGATGGATGGTGCTACGCCGTCAATGCTGACTGCCTTAACAGTGTCATCCAGAGAACCGAGGGAGATGTAACCGATGGCGTATTCGTCGCCAGCAACCGTCTGCATCATAACGCTGGTGCTGTTGGTTTCAGCGATGCTCGTAGAGGTCTGGTCAACCTTTTCGCCATCCACTTCTTCTTCGATGCCGAAGAGTTCGATGAATGCGCTGCGGGTACCAGAACCATTTTCGCGGGTCGTCGCATTGATGCTGGAGGTGTTGTCAAATTCCACAGCTTCCGTTTCAGCAGCTGCGCTACCTTCGCTGGTAGACGCCGCTTCGTCGCCGCCGCCACCGCAGCCTGCCAACATACCCATGCAAAGGATCGCAGCGATCCCAACTTTTTTCCAATTTCTCATTGTTTACCTTCTTTCTTCATAGTAGCTTTCGTTTTTCGCTTACAGGATTTATATTAATGCGGTCATGTAAAGTCTGAAAGCGGGCGAATGTAAAATGATTGTAAAATATCACCATTTTTCCATTTTATTTTTCTGAAAACTCCTACTATATGTGCAAGCTCGTGGAAGCGCGCAGCTAGATATCGGCCGATCGCTTTCGCGCCATCTGTTTTTTACAGAGATTTTCTGTCTAAACGCGCTGTATTTCTGCAGGATTTTTACACTGGTTGAGTGACATTTTACAGAAGCTGCGCATAAGAAAAGCCGCAAGCGACAGATCTCACTTGCGACTGCATTCAGGATCTATTAACAGATGACACGCAACATAAACTGCCCATCTCGCTGCTCATACTCACAACTGGCGCCGTATTTTTCACAAAAGGCGCGGATGGAACGGCTGCCAAGGCCGTGGGCATGTACGCCCGACGATTTTCCAGGGCTGCGGTTTTCAGACGCCAGGGGCAATCCATCTTTACCGAAAGGCACGGGCTCCGCTGTCGGATTGGCGATCTGAAACATCAGCTGGGGATGGGCGATCACATGGCAGGAGATCTCGCGCACCTCTTTCGGCAGTCGCATACACGCATTGATGGCATTTTCCAGCGCGTTGGCAAAGACGAGCGCGAGCTCTGCTTCGTCTACAGAAAGCTGTTCTGGCAGGCGAATCTCCGCATCGACGCGGACACCCTGCTGCTCTGCCTGTGAAAAATAGCTGCTAAAAACGGCATCCAACACTGGCGAGCGACACCAATGCACAATGCGCTGTCCCTCCAGCCGTTCCTCGGCGCCGCGGGTATAGGCCAGGGCTTCCTCTGATTGCCCCTGCCGGATCAATTCGGCGATGGTGCGCAGTCGATGGCGCATATCATGGCGCTCAACGCGCACGGTTTCCTCTGCCTGACGCACGGCCTCCATGCGCTGTTCCAATCCGTGTAGCTGCAGCATCGTGAGCTCGGCGTTATGGCGCGCCTCCACCTCACGGCTCAGGCTCGAAACGAGGATAAGAAAAACGAGATAAATGCCGACCATCATCAGACAGGTCGCCACCTTGATCACGGTAACGTGTGCATTGGACAGGCCGGAAATCCCGGGCAGAAGGTAGACCATCATCAGATAATGTCCGGCCAGGAGGCTGCAGATCAGCCACCAGCCATGGCGCATGATCGGCAGCTCACGCAGCGAAAGCGGTCGCAGATAGCGCAGCACCAGCCAGAGCTCCACGCTACTCGCAAGCAGGAAGCCCAGCCACATCGCCCAGAGTTTTCCGCCGGAGACCAGCATAAACACTGCGCCCACCTGCTGCACCAGAAAACACAGCGAAACCGCTGAAAGAAACTGGAACACCGTCTTCCAGCCGCGCTCCGGCGACAAATACATGAACAACGCCAGCTCCGGCAGATGCAGACAAGGCGTGTAAAGATACAGCAGATTCTCGCTGCCGAAGAAGCGCCCAAGCACAAAAAGCCAGACGAGGAGCAGAAAACAGCTGCCATAGACGATCACCAACGTCTTCACGCGTGAAAAACGGCTGCCCACGAGGAGCAGGTTCATCGTCATGCCGAAGGTGGTGTAGAAAATAAAGATCGCCAACATCGACAGATCCGTCACATCAGTGAGCAGATTCACGGCCGTCTCCTCCCTCCAGATTTCGATGCTGCGCCAACCAATACGCGCCCCACTGACGCTTGAGCGCAGGCGCTGCTGTGCGCGGCATGCTCACAACGCTGCCAGTATCCAACAAAACCTCCTGACCATCGATGCCCGCCACCCGCGACAGATTCACCAGAAAGCTCGCTCCGCAGAGCACAAAGCGACTGTCCGCCAAGAGCGCAGACACCGCCTCGCGAAATGAGTTGCGCAGCGTGCGCGTCTGGATCGTTTCATGATCGCAGACATAGCGCATCACGCGGCCGCTGCGCTCCACGTAAAGGATCTCGTCGAGGAGCACACGCCGCGGACCGTTCACTGTCTGAATCAGGATGGATTCATTCTGCCTGCTGGTGCAGATGTCTGCGGCAGCATCGAGCACAGCGAAAAATTTTTCCGGCATGACAGGCTTGAGCAGATAATGAAAAGCGCGCACGTCGTAGCTGTCGATGGCGAAATCTGTCGAGCTTGTGAGATAGAGAATGATGCCGCTGTACCCGCTCTCGCGCAGCGCATGACCGATATCGATGCCATCGCGGCCCGGCATGAGAATATCGAGGAGGATGATGTCGAAGCGTTCTCCCTCCACCACCTGCGCGAGCAGCGTCTCACCATCTGAGAAGGGAGCGATCCGCCCGCCAAGCCTTGGCTGTCTGTGCAGATAGCGCTTCACGAGCGCCACGAGGTTTTCCAGATCCCCTGGCGCGTCGTCACAGACTGCAATACGGAGCATGGTGCTCCCTCCTTTCGTGTGTTAATTGTTCTGGCGATTCAGCATGACCACCATCTCTTCCGCCGGATCGATGAGCGGCAGCGTTGTCTGCGCTGCCAGCGTATCTTTGAGATAGGGGAAATGGGTGCAGCCGAGGAGCATGGCCTCTGCGCCCCAGTCTGCAAACCAGGCTGCGAGCGCTTCCAGATGAAACTGCTGGATGATCCTCTCTGGCGTTTCTCCGCGCTCGATCGCGCCGACAACTGGCAAAAGCGTCGTACCCAACACCGCCAGCTGCGGATTCTCCGCATAAAGCGTGCGCTCAATGCCGAGCAGGCCGTTGGCGTTGGCAGCGATCACACCGAGGCGCTCGTAGCGCGTCGCCAACTGGCGATAAACGACCAGCGGCGTGACGATCTGCAAGCCTGTCTCTGCCGCAAGTGCGTCAAAATCCACAGCGCCGGCAAGCGAATTGCAGTAAACGAAGACGCGGCTGCTCCCAGCGCTGGCGATCTCTGTCAACACCCCGCGCACCGCCGCCGTTTTTGCCGCCGTGTCCTGATTTTGAAAGGCCGTCTGCGCCAGCGGGTCCGCCGCCATTGCGTAAGCGCGGGCCGCCAGCCCATGCTGACGCAGCACCTCCACGCCCATCTCCGTATCCACCGGCGTTCCCGCCATCACTGCGATCCATTTGTTCATCTTCTGGTCCTTCTTTCGTATTTTGTTACAACCATTTTACCTGCTCGATCGCCGTTTGCCAATGGACAAAATGCCGCCGCTGACAGCAAAGAGCAAACCGCAGGCTGCGAAAAATGCGGCCAGCGTGAGAACAGCAACCGTCAGGCTGATCTGCGCCAGCATCTCAATGAGCACCGGCGTAAACGTCATGACCAGGCTCATCAGCGTCATGTGCAGCGCCAACGCTGTGACTTCGCTGACACGGCTTTTCACCTGCGGCGTTGCCAGGAAGCCATCAGACGCCATCGGCGAGCCATAGCCATCGAACACGCCGAGGAGCATTGTCGCCACGAGCACGGCCAGCGCAAACGGCGGCACCTCGAGAAGGAGCAGCGCCGCAGCGGCAAACACCAGCGCACCGCTGATACCAACGGTCACGCTGACGCGCCCGCTGAGCAGGCGAACGACCTGCGGCCCCAGATAAAATCCAGCCAGACCGTTGGCGATATAACAGTAGGAAAGCAGGATATCGCTGGATGCCCCGCCTTTTTCTGTGACCAATGTCGGGATCAGTGTCGCTGTGAAGAGAATGCCGAAGGTCACTGGCACCGTCACGAGGATAAAATAGCGCAGTACGCCTGGTGAGAAAAAGATGCGGAGATACTGGCTGAGCGGCACTTTTTCGGAAACCTGCGCCCTTGCTGCTTCTTTGACGCGGCCATTCTCTTCCAGGAACTGCCACGGCAGGAGCCTGAGTGCACAGATGCCGAAAAGCACAAAGACGATCGCCGATGCGATGTAAGAAAACTGGTAGCCAGCCAGCGCAGCGATGAGCGCGCCGATGCCGGCGCCGCACATATTCCCGCCGATGACGCCGGCGTTGGACTGAGAGAGATTGAGCCGATGGCGGGATTCTCCGTCGTCGCCGTTGGCCACGACCATGTTGACGGTGTACATAAATCCTGCATAGGAAATGCCCCCGAAAAAGCGCAGCACGATGATGACGAGGGCGGAATGCGTGAGAAAACAGCCGACGTTGATCGCCAGCATCGCTGCCAGACAGCCGCTGAGAAACAGACGGCAGCGGCGATCAGGCCGTTTTATCCAGATTGGGAAGGCGAGCAGGCCGATGATCTGCGCCGCGCCCTCTACACTCAGCGGCAGTGCCGCAGTCACGCCAACGCCCAGCGGCCCCACGGACTGGTCCCACTGCTTGATCAGGAGCGCCGAGTATGGCACGTACATATAATTCCCAAAGGTGCGCAGAAAAGACATGAGCCGGATGTTCGCTGACACATAGCTGTAGGTGCCGGCGTCATTCAGGCTGCCGTGGGCATCCCTGCGACGCTGGCTGAACATCGCCGGCAGGCGTGTCGCTTCGTAGATGATGACGACGCTGAAAATAAACACCGCAAGGAAAAGCAGAAACAGCGTGCGCAGCTTCTCCTGTACGTAGTCGTCGGAAATGAACGCCTCGACAGAAAGCGCACCCTCGTCGGTGGTCAGCTCAACTGAGACGACGTCCGCCGCTGACGACGCGCCGAGAACGGTGCCGCTGTCAGAAAGAATGCTGGAAATCCGCAGATTCTCGAGGACTGGCAAGCTATCTACTTTTTCTGCGAGATAATGCTCGAGGCCTGCCATCTCTTCATAAGGAACGCCCTTCTCGTAGAGGCTCTGCGTGGTCGCGCCGACATACTCGACAATCGACACCGCATCCTCGCGGATCGCATTTTCGTAGCGATCCTGGAAAAAGAGAAAGTTTGTCGCGCCTGTGATCAGGATGCAGCCGATGAGCAGCGCCGACGGCACGCCAAAGGTCAGAAGCTGCCGCCGTTCAGCGCTGAGAGTGTCCAGCTTTTTCCTGAGCAGCCGGTAATAAATGAAGAACGCGACGAGCCCCAAAACTGCGACGATGGCAAAAAGCACAGCGATCTCCTGCAGCATGACGGTGCGCTGCCCGGCATAAACGCTGGTCGGATAGCAGAGCACAAAGCGCCCTACCTGGCTGTCGCCGTCCATGATCGGCATGAAAAGCGCTTCGTGGTCGTTCTGGCTGAGCAGTTCGTAGCTTCCTGCTGCGATTGACGCCGTTGCCAGCGCGCGGGCACTGTCAGATTCCACAAGCGCGCGCACCTCGCGGTCGCTGGCAAAGGTGCTGTAGAGCAGGTTTCCTTCCTGATCGAGCACGCCAACCTCCATCACGCCCTCGTCAAAGAGCGCCTGGGTGCGCTCGAGCACTGCATCGATGCCATAGTAGCGGTCGAGGCGTTTGCCGTACTGAATGCTCGTCTCCATGTCGCCGATCACCTGATCGCACATCGCAGCGAAAGTGCTCTGCTTGACTTCGCGGTAGTTCTGGTCGAAATTCAGATAGCAGACGGCAGAGATCAGCGAAAGCATCACGAGAAGCAGCACAGCAAAGGTGCGAAGCGTTGTACGCAGATCATTTTGTCCGTCATTCATTGTCGTCACCTTCTGTCGTTCGTTTTGGATAGATCGTTTCACAGGCAAGGAGCAGATTGAAATCCGGCTGGAAGCCGATGCGCTCCGCCGTCTCCAGATTCAGGCTGATGTACGGTGAGGAGACGTATTCCATAGGGATCTCGCTGACAGCCGTGCCGCAGGCGATCTGTTCAATGGTCTCGGCGACAAAGCGGCCGACGCCTGCGTTGTCTGTGGACGCCACCAGAAGCAGCGCGCCAGCCTCGACGTAATTCTCGCCGTCCTGCACAAAGACAGGGATCCCGGCGTCTGTAAACGGCTCGAGCAAAGCAGCGCTGTCCATGTCGCTGGTGATGAGGCCGGCGCAGAGCATGAGGGCGTCGATGTCCTGCGTGAGCAGCTCGCTGTAAACGTCGGCCAATTTTTCTTCGTCGGCTGCTGTCTCTTCATCCACCTCGATCGTCGTCATCGTCACGCCGAGCTCTGCCGCAGCCTTTTCGTAGTCGGGGATGCCGGCGATGATCGGATCGGCGTAGACCATGGCGATGTGCTCAAACGGCAGAATGCTGTGATAATACTTCAGCTGACGCTCGTAGGGCGAAGGCTCGATCTGCGCCCACATCTGCGCGTCGCCGCTGTCCGTCGCCGAGTCGACAATGCCGGAAGCGACAGGATCCGTCGCCATGCAGTCGATGGTGATGACGTCGAGATCCTGCGCCTTCATGAAGAGGCCGGGATCGGTGCCCATCGCCAGCACCACATCCAGCCCGTCGTCGACGCGCTCCAGCAGGCTCTCAGTGATCGCCGCTTCGTCCTCGTCCTCGAGATAATACGCTGCCTCGCCGTCAAATTCGATGTACGGACCGAGGTCCATTTCCGCGAGGCGCTGGATCATCGTTTTGACGTCGGTGTCTGTCTCGCTGAACGGCAGACTGTCGCAGCTGATCCAGCCGTCTTCTCGCAGGGCGCTGACAACGTTGTAGATATAAATCGCCGCTGGTTCGTACTCAAAGACGCCGACGAGCCCGATGCGCAGCTTGCTGCCGTCTGACTGCTGCATCGGCGCATAGCTTGTGCTGACCAGCGCGCTGGCATCTGTTGGCGTAGCGGTGTCCTGCGCCTTTCCGCAGCCGCTCAGAACGAGCGCAACAAGCAGGCAGAGCGCCAGAAATCTTTTCTTCATCGTCCTTCCCACCCTTTCATTCGTTCCGCTGGGGGCACCACGGTTTGATGCAGGTCGCCGATGCCTGCGAGATGCGCATCATGCAGACTGAGCGCCAGTTTTTCTGTGAGCGCAGCCTTCGTGAGAGGATGCGCGATGAGCTCCGCCATGCTCAGCGGTGTGCCGCGCGCATTCGTGAGAAAAAGCGGGCCGCTCAGATAGCCACTGGTCTCGCGCGCAGCGATCACCTCTGCCAGCCCGGCACGGCCTGTCGCACGTAGGGCTTTACAAAGTCCCTGCTGCATTTTTGCCAGATAATCCGCCTGGAAATAACCGCCGAAGCAGCGAAAGTCACGGGCAAAAAGCAGCATCAGGAAAACCATGAACAATCCTGGCAGCAGGCTGCCGCGCTGCAGTGCCTCAGCGAGATCAGAATAGCTGATTCTATCATTGCCGGACCCATTAACGAAGCCTGTGCCGTCGTCGATCATCTGCGCACGCCGGTAATTTTTCGCGGCTCTGCCCCAGAAAAGCATGGTGCCGCCTTTCGCGCGCTCTTCCTTCACGCCGCTCCGCAGCGCCGCTAAGCGCCAACAGCCGCTGACGCCATCCAGCGCGTCATAGAGGGTGCGGCGAAACGCGTGATCCCGCAGCGTCAGCGAAACGAGGGAGTCCGGATCCTCAAGATCGCGCAGAATGAGCGCCGACGCCAGCCGTTCGGCGTCCAGGTAACAGGTGCCGACGCCTGCCGCTTCCTGAGAAAGGCTGTAGTTGATCAGCGTCGCCTGTGACACGTAGTCGGAGGCGTTCAGCACAGCGGGCTGACCGTAATGATCGCGCAGAATATGCTCCACGGCGCCGACCATTTCCGGCGACAGAACGTCTCTCGAAATGCGGTGCAGCGATTCTTCACAGCTGCAGAGCATCTCTGCTGTTACGCCCGGGAAAAAGCAGACGGCGCTGTTTTCGTATTTGCTGGGGATCACAGGGAGCTTCAGCGGCGGATGTTTCTGCTGGACGTCATAGAGCAGAAATCCCCGTCCGTAGGAAGCGTTGCACAGCGAAACAGTGCCAAAGCCGAGCAGCGGCACGGCCTGGCAGGAAATCCCACGTTTCTCGAGCAAGTGGCGATAAAGCAGACTCCCCTGCACTGATGGCGCGAAGTAATCGACGCCGTGGTGCGTCGCTGTGAAGGCGCTGTCCACCAGTCCCTGCGCTGCCTCTGCGGCGATCTCATCACCGAGGAGCGGCGCCAGCTGGGCGCGCGCACAATCGCTGACATCCTGCGGCGGCGAAAGTGGACGCGCAGCAGGGAAATCAGCCAGCTGGTCCAGGTAATCGTCCAGCGTGCGCTGGCCGTCTCTCTCAATCACCTGGCGTACGGTGGGACAGTAGCGCATTACCTGCGCCAGCAGCTTTTCCTGCGCATCCTCCCTCATTTCATCTGCCATACAATCGCCTCCTGAAAGTCCCAGAAATCTTAGTATTATTTTACCAAGTTCTTAATCGCTCCCGCCTGCTCGATTCTACGCAAATGCACGCAAATTTTGCGCAAATAATTTTCACGAACGTGCTCCGAAGAACACGTTCGTGAAAATTATTTGCGCTCAGCGCCAGTCGATGACGGCGGGCTTGCGTGGTGCGGTGCGTTCGTAGGTGACGTCTGGTCGTCCGATGAGCATGCAGGCGCAGATCTCTTCAGGCTTGACGCTGAGGGCATCGCAGAGGGCCGGATTTTTCGCGAGGGCCATCTGGATAAAGCCGCTGTAGAGGGTGCCGAGGCCGCTCACATGGGCCATGAGGGCGACGCTCGATGCGGCGAGGCCGCCGTTGAGCGGCGCTGGTGAGCAGACGATGAGGAGCGCTGGCGCGCCGCAGAAGAGCTGGTCGTTTGCGGGATCGGCGGCGTGCTGGCTTTGCATGCGCGTGAGGGTCTGATAGAGACGACCGCTCGTTCCCTGCTTGGCGACGTAGCCCTGGATGATGGCGTCAAAGCCCTGCCAAACCTGGGTCTTTACGTCGTCGAGGGTGTCCTGCACGAGAATGTAGCGCACGTTCTGGGCGTTGGAGCCGGTTGGCGTGAAGCGGCCTGCTTCGAGAACGCCGACGATCTCTTCCCGCGGGATCTTTTCATCCTTGAAGCGGCGGATGCTGCGACGGGATTTGATGGCGGCAAGGATCTCGTCGGGATCGTATTCTGCTGGCCAGTCGTGCAAATCGATGACGTCGTAGCGCGGATAGTCCGGGCCCATGTCGATGGCCCCTACTGGGCAGACGCAGAAGCAATGGCCGCATTCGATGCAGCTGCCGACGAGGGTGGCTTTGCCGTTTTCAAGGCGCAGGGCCTGGGGAAAGCAATCGGCCACACAACGGCCGCAGCCGATGCAGCTGTTTGTATCAATGGTGATCAAAACCAATCTCCTCCTTGTTTTCGCGAAATGGTGTAGTCGTCGCCCATGCGGTAGTACGGGCAATCGCTGAAGGTATCGCTGATGAATTTGTAGAGCTCGTCCTCGTCGAGGAGCATATCGCAGACGTAGTAATCCATTTCTTCGTCGTAATCGTAGTACAGACAGGTGTCACATTTGCTCATAAGCCCCTCCTTTACAAAAAAGCCCCTGTCGCAGGATCAGGGGCTGGGAAATTTACGCGTTCACTTCCTGTGGTTTCTGATAAAGGGCTTCGATGAAGCGCACGGTCTTGGAGGTGTTGCGCAGAACGACGGTGTGGGTCTTGACGCGGTCACCAAGATTCTGCACGCCGCTGAGGACGTCGCCGTTGGTGACGCCGGTGGCGATGAACATGACGTCGTCGGCGCTGACAAGGTCGTTGAGATTGTAGACCTGGTTGACGTCGGCGTGGCCCATGGCTTCCATGCGGCGGACCTGTTCGTCGTTTTCCGGAACGAGTCGGCCTTGCATGTCGCCGCCGAGGCATTTCACAGCGGCTGCTGCGAGCACGCCTTCCGGTGCGCCGCCGATGCCGAGGATCATGTCGATGGCGCCGGTGTCCATGGCGACGGTGAGGGCTGGTGCGACGTCGCCGTCGGTGATGAGCTTGACCTTGGCGCCGAGGGCTTTGCAGGCCTGCTTGATGTGTTCGTGGCGTTCACGATCGAGGAGGCAGACGGTCATTTCGCTGACGTCCTTGCCGAGAGCGGCTGCGACGTTCTTGAGATTTTCTTCGACGGTCTTGTCGATGTCGATGGCGCCTTTGGCGCGTGGGCCGACGATGATCTTATCCATGTACATATCTGGCGCATGGAGCAGGCCGCCAGCTTCGGCAACGGCCATCACGGCGATGGCGCCTGGCTGGTTTTTCGCGGTGAGGTTGGTGCCTTCCAGCGGGTCGACGGCGATGTCAACTTCGGTGCCGCCGAGGCCGACCTTTTCGCCGATGTAGAGCATTGGCGCTTCGTCCATTTCCCCTTCGCCGATGACGACGGTGCCGGAGATGTGGATGGTGTCAAACATTTTGCGCATGGCTTCTACGGCTGCGCCGTCGGCAGAATTTTTCTCCATGCGGCCGATCCATTTGGCGCAGTTGATCGCTGCAGCCTCCGTGACGCGGGCAAATTCAATAACGAGATCTCTTTCCATTTCTCAGTCGCCTCCTCACGCTTTGCCGTTGGAGCCGAAGATGCGGATCTTTTCGGCGACGCGTTCTGCCATTTTTTCACGGGCTGGGCCGAGGATCTTGCGTGGGTCGATCTCATTTGGCTTTTCTGCGAGCACTTCGCGCACGCCGTCGGTGAAGGCTTCGCGCAGGTTGGTGTCGATGTTGATCTTGCGGACGCCGCGTTTGACGGCTTCGCGCAGGGCTTCGTCAGGCACGCCGGAGGAGCCGTGGAGCACGAGCGGGATCTGCACACGTTCCTTGATCTGGCTGAGGCGTTCAAAATCGAGCTTTGGTTCGCCCTTGTACTGACCATGTGCGGTCCCGATGGCGACGGCGAGGGAGCGAATGCCGGTCTGCTGGACGAAGTATTCTGCTTCGGCAGGATCGGTGAAGGTGGCTTCGCGTTCGCTGACGGTGACATTGTCTTCGGTTCCGCCGATCTTACCAAGCTCTGCTTCGACAGAGATACCGAGCGGACGAGCCACGTCAAGGATCTGCTTGGTGACAGCGATGTTTTCTTCAAGCGGATGCTTGGACCAGTCGATCATGACCGAGGTGAAACCGTTGCCGATGCACTGGATGACCTGGTCAAAGCTGGTGCCGTGGTCGAGATGCAGCGCCACTGGCACGGTGGATGCTTCGGCGGCGGTCTTGACGAGGGAAACGATGTAGTTCAGCCCGGCATATTTGATGGCCCCCTGGCTGGCCTGGATGATAACTGGGGACTTTTCAGCTTCGGCAGCCATCATGATGGCCTGGACGATTTCCATGTTGTTGCAGTTAAAGGCACCAACGGCATAGCCGCCTTCTTCAGCGGCGGTCAAGAGGGTGTCAACGTTTACGAGTGGCATGATAAAATTCCTCCTTGAAAATTGATTTACATACGTTCAGGGGCAGAAAGGCCCAAAAGCGTCAGTACATTGCGCAGCGTGATGCGAGTGCAGTCGACGAGCGCCAGACGTGCGTCACGCAGGGCTGCATCGTCGGTGAGAACTTTGCAGCTGTTATAGAAACTGTGGAAGGCATTCGCCAGTTCCTTCGCATAGTAAGCCAGATGATATGGCGCAAGCTCTCTGGCAGCGTCGGCCACTTCCTGTGGCCATTCAGCGAGCTTGCGGATCAGCACACGCTCGTTTTCCTCTGTGAGCAGAGAAAGATCGACGTCAGCGGCCTTTGGCGTGTCTACGCCAGCGACGGAGAGAATGCTGCAGATGCGCGCGTGGGCGTACTGCACATAATAGACAGGGTTGTCGCTGGATTCGGCCTTAGCGAGGTCGAGGTCAAAATCGAGGGCAGAATCCGGGCTGCGCATGATGAAGAAGAAGCGCGCCGCTTCCTTGCCAACCTCTTCGATCAGCTCGTCCAGCGTGACGTATTTGCCGCTGCGCTTGCTCATCTTGACGATCTCACCGCCGCGATAGAGACGCACGAGCTGCATGAGGATGACGGTGATATCGTCGCCGTCGTAGCCCAGCGCCGTCATCGCGCCCTTGAGACGGGCGACGTGGCCGTGGTGGTCGGCGCCCCAGATGTTGATCAGGCGCTTGTAGCCGCGCTCAAATTTATCGCGATGGTAAGCGATGTCCGCAGCGAAATAGGTTGGCGTGCCGTTGGAGCGCACGAGGACCTCGTCCTTTTCCTCGCCCCAGTCGGTGGCACGCAGCCACTGAGCGCCGTCTTTTTCGTAGACAACTCCCTTTTCGCGCAGGATATCCACCACCTCGTGGACGCTGCCGGCGTCGTGCAGGCTCTGTTCGCTGAACCAGTTGTCGAAGACGACGCCGAAGTTTTCAAGGCTGCCGCGGATGCCGGCGACCTTTTCCTTGAGGGCGTAGTTTTTCATCAGCTCGCGGCGTTCTGCCTCTGAGAGATCCACGAGGGATTCGCCCTTTTCATCGAGCAGGCGCTGAGCGGTGGCGATGATGTCCTTGCCGTGGTAGCCGTCCTCTGGAATCTGATAGTCGTCGCGCCCGAGGAGCTCGAAATAGCGCGCTTCCACAGATTTGCCGAGGTTTTCCACCTGATTGCCAGCGTCGTTGATGTAGTATTCCTTGTCGCAGACATAGCCGGCTTCGTTCAGCACAGCCGCCAGCGTATCGCCGAGGGCGCCGCCGCGGGCATTGCCCATGTGCAAGAGCCCCGTCGGATTGGCGCTGACAAATTCCACCTGCACATGCTCGCCGCCGCCGGCGTTCGACTTGCCGTAGTCGGCGTCTTCCTCCTGGATGGCAGGAAGCACGCGGTTCAGCCAGCCTGGAACGAGGTAGAAATTGATAAAGCCCGGTCCGGCGATCTCCACGCGCTCCACGAGTCCCGGCAGATCAATGCCGCCGACGATGGCTTCGGCGATCTTGCGCGGATTCTGGCGCAGGATGCGCGTCAGCTGCATGGCGAGGTTCGTCGAGAAATCGCCGTTCTTTTCATCCTTCGGCGTCTCGATGACAAAGTCCGGCAGCTCCGCCTCTGGCAGCGTGCCTGCGGCCATCGCCTGCGCGCAGGCTGCGGCAACGCCCTGGCGCAGCGCCGATTGTGTTTCTTCAATAATGTTCAATAGGATGCCTCCCTTGTTCATGTGTATGATCATCGCTCCGGCAGCGCCGGGCGGTTTGCTCATGCTGGTATATACACATACCCATCTAAATATTACCACACCGCAGGGGTGTGGTCAAATAAAATAAGCCCCCGTCCTTGCAGACAGGGGAATTTGGCGGAGCGTGGAACTTTCCGCAAACGAATACTGCACAGAAATTTCCGGTCCCCTGGTCCCTCAGATTTTTAACCTTTATCTGGAACGAACAGCACGAACAACGGGTTATATTTATCATTCATCCATGCTATATAACTCGTTATTTGTGTTTGTTTTGTAAAATGATTTTACTATTTTTAAGGGACCAAAGGACCAATGGTTTTAGAAACGTGTCAACCACGCGGTTTCTGCGAATCATCGCCATAAATTAAGGGACCATTTTATCGAGGAAGTATGCTGGAGAAAATGGTCCCTTTCTTCTGTACGTTCCTCTTCCTTTGCATAATTGTGCGTCAGTCAGCGCGGCTCGCAAAAATACACCGACGTCTGCACGCCGTCTTTGTCGCGCGCACTGATGGCTGCTTCTGCCAGGGGCAGATCGCCGGTGTAAGGCTCTGGGCCGTTCGGCCCTTTCTGGGCGGTTTCGCTGCCCTTGCCGAGGATGAGCACGACGGTGCCTGCCGGCGCAGAAAGGAGGGCGTCGCGGATGCCTGCTGCCCGGTCGTCGAGGGAAACGACAGGCGTCTCCTGGGTGAAATGGCTGATGATTTCGGCGTTGATATCGAGCACCTGCTCCTTCGCAGGATCGTCCGGCACGAGGTAGACGCGCGCGCCTTCCTGGCTGACGATCTTGCCGAGATCGCTGCGGCGGCTCTGGGCCTTGCTGCCAGGCGCGCCAAAGACGAACCACAGGGGCGCACCTGGATATTCGACGTGCACCGTCTCGATGACCTTGCGGAAGCTGATGTCGTTATGGGCGTAGTCGATGATCGCGGTGACGCCGTCCTGGCTGTGGCGATAGATCATGTGGCCAGCGAAATGCACCTGGGCCAGCACACGCGCGATGGTCTCCACCGAAACGCCGAGGTTGAGGGCAACAGTCGCTGCTGCCAGGGCATTTTCGACGTTGAAGATGCCCTTCATGGCGGTGGTCAGATGATGGGTTTCGCCCGCTGCATGGAGATCAAAAGCCATGCCTTCCTTGTCGGATTCGATGTGCTCAGCGCGGTACTGGGCCTCGCCCTCCACGGCGAAGGTCGTGACCTGCTCGCACTGGGCGGCTGCGCGCTGGATATCGGCAAAGCGGTCGCTGTTCGGATTGATGTAGGCGTGGCGCGTGACCTTGAACAGCAGGAGCTTGGAGGAGAAATAATCCTCAAAATCCGGATGCTCGATGTCGCTGATGTGGTCCGGCGCGATGTTCAGAAACACGCCGTCGTCAAAATGGATGCCGCCGACGCGGTGGTATTTCAGCGCCTGGCTGGAAACCTCGACGATCATACGCGTCAGGCCGTTTTCCACGGCGTCGTCGAGATAGCGGTAGAGATCGATGTTTTCCGGCGTCGTCAGCTGAGCCGGCGCGTCGATCTTGCCGTCGTAGATGCGCGTGGAGGACGTGAGCCCGCAGAGGGGCAGGCCCTTTTCGCGGGCGTCGACGTCGAGAATGTCCTTTAAGAGGGTGACGGTCGTCGATTTTCCTTTGGTGCCGGTGACGCCGATCATGTGCAGCTTTTTCCATGGCGATTCAAAGAAGACATCGGCGGCGACAGCCAGCGCTCGGCGGATATCGCTGACGATGAGGGCCGTCAGGTCCTCGCCTTCGTCAAAGGGGCGCACGGCAAGATAGGCCACTGCGCCAGCCTCTGCCGCCTTGGTGATGTAGCTTGGCTGGAAGGTCGCGCCCTTGCAGAGAAAGAGGCTGTTCGCCGTGCATTTGCGGGAATCGTACTGGATGTCCTCGATGACGAGATCCGGATCGCCCTGCCACATGGTCAGGAGTCCTTCCTCGCGCAGACGCACGATAAATTCTGAGATTGGTATTCTGTGTCTCATGCTTCTTCCTCCTTCATTTCTGCGAGAATCGCGCACCATTCGCCGTCCTCGCGCTGTTCAACGACGGCAAATCCTGCTACCGAGAGCGCCTCGCGAACGTCTGCTGCGCGTGTGAGCAGCACGCCGGAGCAGAGAAAGCGTCCGCCTGGCGCCAGATGCGCGCGCAAATCCGGCACAAGCTTGAGGATCACATCGGCGACGATGTTCGCGATGATGAGATCCGCTTCGCCGACGCAGCCGCGCAAAAGATCGCTCTTGTAGATCATCAGCTGGGAATTGTTGCGGGCAGCGTTCTGCACCGCAGCCCAGACCGCTACGTCGTCGTAATCCATCGCGTCCACACGCCCGGCGCCCAGCGCCCGCGCGGCGATCGCAAGGATGCCGCTGCCGGTGCCGACGTCGAAGACGGTCATCTCCGGCGTGATCAGCTCCTCCAGCCAGGCCATGCACAGCGACGTTGTCTCATGCTCGCCGGTGCCGAAGGCCATGCCAGGATCGATGCGGATGACGATGTCCTCGGGATAATCTGGCTCGAGCCATTCCGGCACCACCTGGATGCGGCTGCCGTAGTGCAGCACATGGTAGTGCGCCTTCCAGCTTTCGGACCAGTCTTCGTTTTCCACGCGCTGCTCCTGCCAGCTGCAGTTTTCGTCAATGCGCGCAAGCTCCGCCTCCACAGCGTCGCGCAGCGCCTTGTAGTCCGCCTGCCAGCCTTCGTTCATCTCAAAATGGCCCGAGACCTTGAGCTGCTCCCGCGCCAGGATATCCTCTGAAAACTCGTGGGCGTCCCAGTCGTCGCTTTCCACATGCTTGAGGATCGACTGCGGATCGTCCACCATCACACCGTTTGGGAAAGCCTCGTTAAAGAGCGCCGTCACAGCCTCCAACCCGCGGCGGCTCGCCAACACACACGTTACTTCCATCCAATCCAAAATATCACCTGAATTTCTATTGATTCGACGCAGCTGCGCCGTAAAATGTCACATACACCCTTTAGGATACCAAAAACCCCGCGCCTTGTCATTGGATTTTCGCCGAAAATGCGCAGCCAGCAGCAAATTCTCCGTCAGCGCATCAGATAAAGAGTTCAAACACCCAGTTGCCGAGGCTGCGTCCGGCGTCGGTGAGGCGCAGCTGTCCATCTTCCAGCACAAGCCAGCCGCGCTCGCGCCCTTCTGCCACAGCGTCAGGAAAAACGTCCGCGACCTCCTCGCCGTAAAGCGCGCGAAATGCTGCCAGCGAAAGCCCAGCGTTCATGCGCAGCGCCATGAACACGCTCTCGCTCATCTGCTCTGCGCGCGTGAGACGTTCCTCCTTCGCTGGCGGCAGCGCGCCGCTGGCGAGGGCGCGACAGTACGCGCCGAAGTCGGCGGTGTTCGTGCGGCGCACTGGGCGTTCCCAGCTCGTCGCACCAAGGCCGAGGCCGAGATAATCGTCGAGCCGCCAGTACAGCTGGTTGTGCTGCGAGGCAAAGCCTGCTCGCGCATAGTTCGAGATCTCATACTGCGCATAGCCAGCATCGCGCAGCCAGCCACGCTGCGCCGCAAACCAACGCGCCGCGCCGTCCTCGTCGACAGCTGGCAGCGTGCCGGCGTCCATGCGTCGCACGATCGCCGTGCCTTCCTCAGGAATGAGCTGGTAGAGGGAAAGATGCTGCGGTTCCAGGGCGATGGCCTGCGCGATCGTATCGCGCCACTGCGCCTCGCTCTGCCCCGGCAGGCCGTACATGAGATCGAGGTTCACATTCGTAAAGCCCGCTTCCCGCGCCAGCTGCACCGCCTCCTGCGCCTCCTGCGCCGTGTGGATGCGGCCGAGGGTCTGCAGCAGGCCGTCGTCAAAGCTCTGCACGCCGAAGGAAAGCCGATTCACGCCGCCGCCTCCCAGCACAGCGAGCTTCTCCCGATCCACCGTGCCAGGATTGGCCTCGACGGTGAATTCCTCCACCCCAGCGAGATCGACGCAGGTCGCCAGCGTCTGCAGCAGCGTTCGCAGCTCGTGCGCAGAAAGCGCCGTTGGCGTGCCGCCGCCGATGAAGATCGTCTGCGGATGCTGCCAGCGTCCGCGCAGGCGCAGGCGCATCTCGGCGCAGAGCGCGTCCAGATACTGTGCCTTCTGAGCACTGTGACGCCCCGGGAAGGAAAGAAAATCGCAGTAGGCGCATTTCTGATCACAAAAGGGAATATGAATGTAAAGTCCGATCATATAAACCTCCTGAGAAAAAAACCGCTGTGCGAGACAGCGGTTCGTTGTCATTATTCGTCGTCCAGGCTCAGCACCGCCATGAAGGCTTCCTGTGGGATTTCCACACTGCCGACCTGCTTCATGCGTTTCTTCCCTTCCTTCTGCTTTTCCAGAAGCTTGCGCTTGCGGCTGATATCCCCGCCGTAGCATTTGTCGAGGACGTTCTTACGCAGCGCCTTGACGGTCTCGCGGGCGATGACCTTGTTGCCGATGGCTGCCTGGATCGGCACCTCGAACATCTGGCGCGGGATCAGGCTGCGCAGCTTCGCCACGAGGGCGCGTCCGCGATAGTAGGCCTTGTCCTTGTGCACGATGCAGGAGAGGGCGTCGACCTGCTCGCCGTTGACGAGGATGTCGAGCTTGACAAGGTTGCTCTTGCGGTAGCCGTTCATCTCGTAGTCCATCGACGCGTAGCCTTTGGTGCGGGTCTTCAGCAGATCGAAATAGTCGAAGACGATCTCCGCCAGCGGAATGTCGTAGGTGATCGTCACGCGCGTTTTCGTCATGTACTGCATATCGATGAAAACGCCGCGCTTATCCTGAGAAAGCTCCATGACCGCGCCGACGAAATCCTTCGGCACCATGACATCGACGCGCACATACGGCTCTTCGATGTGATCGATGCGCTGCGGCGCTGGCAGCTGGGATGGGTTGTCGACTTCGACCATGGTGTTGTTGGTCTGGTAAACGTGGTAGATAACACTCGGCGCCGTCGTGATCAGCGTCAGATTGTACTCACGCTCGAGACGCTCCTGGATGATCTCCATGTGCAGCATGCCGAGGAAGCCACAGCGAAAGCCAAAGCCCAGCGCCTGCGACGTTTCCGGCTCAAATTCCAGCGAAGCATCGTTCAAGCTGAGCTTGGCCAGCGAATCCTTGAGATCCGGATACTGCTCGTTGTCCACCGGATAGAGCCCGCAGAAGACCATCGGCACCGCGCGCTTGTAGCCAGGCAGCGCTTCCGGCGCAGGCCGCGCAGCGTCTGTGATGGTATCGCCGACGCGCGTATCGCTGACCTGCTTCATGCTCGCTGCCACATAGCCAACTTCGCCGGCAGAGAGGGCCTTGACCTTCTTCTCCTTCGGCGTGTGCACACCGAGCTCCGTCACCTCGAAGGAACGGTCGTTGTGCATCATGTGGATCGTCATATTGTCGCGCAGCGTCCCCTGGATCACGCGGATGTAGGCGATGGCGCCGCGGTAGGAATCGTAATACGAGTCAAAGATCAGCGCCTGCAGCGGTGCTTTGGCGTCGCCTTCCGGCGCTGGAATGCGCTGAACGATGGCTTCAAGGATCTCCTCGATCCCTTCGCCGGTCTTCGCCGAGCAGAGGATCGCGTCGGACGCATCCAGCCCGATGACCTCCTCGATCTCATCCTTGACCACATCTGGCTGGGCGCTCGGCAAATCGATCTTGTTGATCACCGGGATGATCTCGAGATCGTGCTCCAGCGCCAGATACACATTCGCCAGCGTCTGCGCTTCAATGCCCTGGGCCGCGTCCACGACCAAAAGCGCCCCTTCGCAGGCTGCCAGCGAGCGCGAGACCTCGTAGGAAAAGTCGACGTGCCCCGGCGTGTCGATGAGATTGAGAACGTATTCCTTTCCGTCCTTCGCTTTATAATTGATGCGCACAGTCTGCAGCTTGATCGTGATGCCGCGCTCGCGCTCGATGTCCATATTGTCAAGGAGCTGTGACTGCATCTCGCGCTTTTCGACCGCGCCGGTCATTTCCAGCAGACGATCCGCCAGCGTCGACTTGCCGTGGTCGATGTGGGCGATGATGCAGAAATTGCGGATGTTTTCTTGCATAGCTTCTCCTTTCTTTGATTAACGATGTAACTTCCTTCTCACCATGGCAATGGCCGCCTGCATCTCCTTAATGCGCAGCACGATGGCCATGACCACATAGATCACCATACCGATGCCGATCGCCGCAAACAGCTCAACAAGCTGCTGCGTTTTCGACGTGATATCGATGAACGATTCGCTCGCCGCCAGGAACACCAGCACGCCGGCACCCATTGCCGCCGAAGCGATGATGATCTTGCCGAGAGAGACCATGATCTCGCGGCTGCCAAGATCGCCGACCTTCTGATAGAGCAGCATGTACAGCAGCACCATCGAGACCAGCCCCGCGACAGAATAGGCCAGCGCCAGCCCCTGCGCCTTGAAGGGACCGACCATGAGAAAACTCAACACGATGTTGATGATGATGATCGTGCAGTTGACGATGACCGCGCGCTTGGAATCGCGCAGCGCATACATGCCGCGGTTCAGCACCTGCTGCTGGCTGTAGCCGATGATCCCGATGCAGTAGAAGATCAGCACCGACGCCGTGAGCGCGACGTTGTCCTCGGTGAATTTCCCCTGCATAAAGAGGGCACGGATCAGCGGTTCGGCGACGACCATGAGGCCGACGCTCGCCGGGATCAGGATGAAATTGTTCAGGTTCACGCTCTCCACGAGCTTGTCCTTGAACGTGCGGATATCGCGCTTGGCGATGAGCTCTGTCAGCACAGGAAAAACTGCCGACGCGATCGCCGTCGCAAAGATCCCCACCGGCAGCTGCATCAGGCGGTTGGCGTTGTTCAGCGCCGTGACTGTGCCGGCGTCAAGCTGGCTGCCGAGGTTCTGCGTCACAAAGGTGTTGAGATAAACGACAGAAAGCCCCAGCACCACCGGCAGCGCCAGGCGGAAAAATTCGTGCACGCCAGGATGCTTGAAATCCAGCACCGGCATCCATTTTACGCCGATCTTGAGAAGGATCGGAAAATGGATGATAAAGTTGAGATAACTCCCGACAACGACACCGATCGCAAAGCCCGTGATGCCGATCGTCGGCATCAGCCAGAGCCCGAAGGCGATGATCGCAATATTGTACAGAAGCGAGCCCACCGCCGGCGCCGTGAACTGCTGATAAACATGACAGATCCCCTGGCAGATCCCGCTGAGACACATCATAAAGCTCTGCAGGAGCATGATGCGCGTGAGATAGATCGCCAGCTCCTTCGTTTCTTCCGCGTAGCCGACTGCCAGAAAATGGTCCATGATGAACGGCACCGAGAGATAGAAAAACGTCATCAGCACAACCACAGCGATCAGCATCGCGTTGAAGATCGTGCTCGCCACGCGCCAGGCCTGGTCCTCCTGGTCGCGGTTGATGTACTCACTGAGCACCGGAATGAACGCCGTCGAAAACGCGCCGCCCACGAGGATCAGATAGAGAAAATCAGGGATCAAAAACGCAGCCTTGTAAGCGTCTGTCATCCACCCCTGCCCGAAGACAGTGGTCATGACGATCTCACGCACATAGCCCAGCACGCGGGAGAGCGCGCTCATGATCACGAGAAAGCCCGTGATCTGGGCGAGAGAACGTCGTTTGAGCTTGGCTCCGTCAGCCATATGAGCACCCCTTTCGATAACCAACAAAAGAAGAGGGAACTGCGAGAGTCCCCCCAAACTATTTCATTAACCAGCTCAGCAGCCGAGGAGCAGCGCCGTGTAGTCCGGAATGCCCCATTCATCGACCATTGGCTCGATGCGGTCGGTGTAATAGCGCAGATCGTTCATCGCAGCCAGCACCTTGCCCTGATAGAGGCGTGCCTGGCTTTCGAGATTTTCTTCCGCCTGGGCCACAGCCAATTCCTTTTCCAGCACAGCCAGTGCATCATTGAGCGCGCTCAGCGCTTCCGACAGATCGTTGATGATGCCGTATTCGACCGTCATGTGGATGTCCAGACCGATCGCCTTCTTGTTCGCCAGGAGACGCGCCAGCATGTTTTCGTAGCGCAGCACGCATGGGATGATGTCCTTCTTGGACATTTCGATCATCGTCAGCGCTTCGATGTTGATCGTGCGGCTGTAGGTCGCCAGATGGATCTCCATGCGGGAGTAAACTTCTTCTTCAGAATAGATGCCGTTGCGCACAAAGAGGCTGAGGTTCTTTGGCTCTACATATTTAGGGAAGGCTTCAACCGCGTTTTCCAGGTTTGGCAGACCGCGGCGCGCCGCTTCCTCTACCCATTCCTCCGCGTAGTTGTTGCCGTTGAAGATGACGCGCTTGTGCGCCTGAACCTCCTCGCGCACCAGCTTGTTGAGCTCGACGAGGAAATTATCCGCCGCTTCCAGCCGGTCCGCGTAGTTGTGGAGAATATCGCCGATCGCCGTGTTGAGCGCAATGTTTGGACCAGCCGTCGACATCGACGAGCCCGGCATACGGAATTCAAACTTGTTCCCGGTGAAGGCAAATGGAGACGTTCTGTTTCTGTCAGAAATATCCTGTGGCAGTGGTGGCAGCGTGTTCACGCCCAGCTCGATA
This sequence comes from uncultured Peptococcaceae bacterium, assembly GCA_900552455.1. Classification (GTDB taxonomy): domain Bacteria; phylum Bacillota; class Peptococcia; order Peptococcales; family Peptococcaceae; genus UMGS1590. Next base: position 71,005 of record URZX01000006.1, read on the forward strand.
TAGCCCTTGCCGCTGGTGTTGTATTTTTCGCCAGCTTCAAAGTTTTCCAGGATGTCCGTCAGCTCCTTGCCGAGGAACACACTCAGGATCGCCGGTGGCGCTTCGTGACCGCCGAGACGATGGTCGTTGCCAGCGCTCGCTATCGTCAGACGCAAGAGCTCTGGATATTCGTCGAGGGCGTGGATCATCGCGCAGACAAAGAGCAGGAAACGCGCGTTTTCCATCGCCGTGCTGCCAGGGCTCAGCAGGTTTTCGCCGCCGTCTGTGGACAGGGACCAGTTGATGTGCTTACCAGAGCCGTTGATCCCTTCGAAAGGCTTCTCGTGCAGCAGGCATTCAAAGCCATGCTTGCGCGCAACCTCCTGCAGCGTCGCCATCAGGAGCTGGTTCTGGTCGTTGGCCACATTGCAGGAATCGTAGTTTGGCACAATCTCAAACTGGCATGGCGCCACCTCGGAATGCTTCATCTTGACAGGCACACCCATGCGCCAGAGCGTTTCGTCCGCATCCTTCATAAACTCCGCAACCTCCGTGCTGATCGCACCGAAGTAGTGGTCGGAGAATTCCTGGCCCTTTGGCGCCGGCGCACCAAAAAGCGTGCGGCCACAGATCACCAGGTCTTCGCGCTTCTTGAAGAGATCCGCCTTGACCAGGAAATATTCCTGCTCAGCGCCCATCGATGGCGTCACGCGCACCGTCATATCGTCACCAAAGAGACGCAGGATGCGCAGCGCTTCGCGGCTCACAAGGGCCATCGAACGCAAAAGCGGCGTCTTTTTATCGAGCACATAGCCATTATAGGAAATGAAGATCGTTGGAATGTACAGCGAACCATCGCGCACAAATGCAGGAGAGGTTGGATCCCAGGTCGTGTAGCCGCGCGCTTCAAATGTGTCGCGCAGACCGCCGGATGGGAACGAAGATGCGTCCGGTTCACCGACGACCAGATTCTTCCCGGAAAATTCCAGGATCGCAGAACGGTCGCTCTGAGGAGAAAGGAAGCTGTCATGTTTTTCTGCCGTCGTGCCCGTCAACGGATGGAACCAGTGTGCAAAATGCGTCGCGCCCTTTTCCACAGCCCAGTCCTTCATGGCAGAAGCGACAACATCGGCGATCTGAGGATCAAGGTCAGAACCCGTCTGAATGGTCGCCTTTAACGACTGATATACTTTTTTTGGCAATCTTTCCTGCATCACAGCATCGCTGAAGACATCAGATGCATAAATATCCAAAATATTATTTTTCATTCTCTTTCCTCTCTTACTGTCTATCATTGGATGTTACATACACAATACTAAGATTATAGCACTTAGCGTGGTTTTTGTCATTACACAATCATTTCCTCGGGATAAAATATTCGCGACTGCATTTTTATACCAGCCACAAAAAATCGCCCGCCCGGAAATTCCGAGCGAGCGAATATGGACCATGTATCGCTGCGGCGAAAAACGCGCTTATACCTGTCGATAAAACTGATGGTGTTCGCCGTCGAACTGAAAAAATTTGAAGCCATAATCTGTGTAAACCTTATGGACTTTCTCATTATCGCTGCATTCAACCAGCACACAGCGACATGGAATCAGCGCACTGGCCATTTGCACAATTTCAAGCGCCCGATCTAAAATCTCTTCGCTGGAAATATCCGCCGCTAAAACGCTCCGATCTTCTGCCCGCACCATATATTTTCCAAGCTGACCGATCAGCACAAAATGTATAGACTGCGAACTTTTAAATCCGCTGGCATCCTTGATCGTCGTTTTTGACGCAGCAGCAGGAATCAACGTTTTGTGAGAAAGCGTAAAATAAGCATCAATTTTAATACGCCCAGCATCGAACGCCTGCTCATCGACCAATAAATACACCGAGCACCAGTTTCTGCGCAAAAATTCCACAGCTTTTTCTTGCAGGAAATGCTCTATATCCTCATCCCGACAACACCGAAAAGAACGAAGCGCATCATAAAGATGCGCTGATCCATGTGTTTCCTCCGCTCTCTCGAGCAGATCACTCAACGAAATACAAAGGTGGCTAATTTTTCTCTCCCCTTTTTCAGAGATGGAGATTCTTCCGCTTTTTTTGGCGAAGCCGGGTTCTCGTCCAGCTCTTTTTTCAGCTTTGCGAAAGCAGCCTCATCTTTAACAACAAATTCTTTAGTAATAGACGATGTAGCCATCTCAACACCTCCTATATGGCAGTAAAAAATTAAAAGCACGATGATATAAAGCAAATCCTTTGATATCTTCATTATAATAGACCGCTGAAAAAGTGTCAACTACAGCGATTATCCAGGATTCGACCATACCCTCAGCATACATTTTTCGCCACAAAAAATCGCCCGCCCGGAAATTCCGAGCGAGCGATCGTTAAAAACTTAGCTCAGTGGCACAGGGTTGACGCCCATGATGATGAGCGCACCGAAGAGCGCAACTGCAGCGATGCACATGATGGCAGTCGCCGAGATATTCATCTTCATGATGCGGCCTTCGTTCCCGATGGAACCGGTCGTTGCGCAAACCGAAACAACGGCGTTGACGCAGATCATGTGACCGATACCGCCACCCATGTTCTGGAGGGCAACGATGAGAACTTCTGGCAGGCCGAGCATGGAAGCGGTCTCAAACTGCAGAGAAGCGAACAGCGTGTTGGAAACGGTGTTCGAACCAGACATGTAAGCACCGAGTACACCGACGAATGGAGAGATGACAACGAACGCGTTGCCAGCGATGCTAGCCAGTGCTTCTGCCATTACGAGCAGCATGGATTCCTGAGCCTGTGGGTTGAGGCCAGTCATGGTTACAGAGTCGATGTTCGTGAAACGGAACAGATTAACCATGGCAACACCGAAGAGCAGCGCGATGGCCGCAGCAGACATCTGATGCAGCGTATCGCTGACAGCACCCTTGATGTCGTAGCTCTTCATGTTGTGATAGAAGAACGTGAAGATCGCGACAACAACGAAGACCGTACCAGGGCTCCAGATGAGCGCATAGTTCCAGTCCTGACCAAAGATGATGCCGCTTTCGCCAGTACCGATCGTGAAGCCCTGCAGCGCTTTCGCCCAGGCAGCGCCCTGAGTGGAAGCCACGCGGGTGACAACGAGGATGGCACCGATCAGCACATATGGGAGCCATGCTTTGACCAGTGGCATGTCGCTGGTCTTAGGAGGAGCGACAGGCGTGTTGGAAAGCCAGGTCTTGTCCCAGTTTTCTTTCTTGTCGAAGGTCCAGGTTTCTTTTGGAACGAGGAAACCCTTTCTGGCAGCAGCCATCGTCACGAACAGGGTGATAACAGCTGGAACCAGAGCGGTCAGTTCAGGCCCTACGAAGAAAGCGATGAGCACGAAGAACACGTCGAAAACAACGGAAGTGAAGAGGATGAATGGAATGACAGGAATGCATTCGCTCCACTTTTTGTTCTTGCCGTAGAATCTGGTCAGGAACGCGATACCAACGATCATGATGATTGGCGTTTCAACAGCCATGCCGATCGCGGTCCACTGGGTCAGCGCCATGCGCCAGATTTCAGGATCTGCCAGAGAAGTCAGAGACTGCTGAACAGTGATGAAAGCCGTGTTGGTTGGCGTACCAGCAGCACCGAAGCAGCCAGGGACCGTGTTGTACATCAGCGTGACAACAGCAGCAGCCAGTGGAGGATAACCAAGGCTGATCAGAAGTGGTGCGCACAGCGCAGCTGGCGTACCGAAACCTGCAGCACCTTCAATGAAAGCACTGAACACAAAGCCAATGATGATCGCCTGCAGACGCGCGTCAGCGGTGATACCGTTGAACATGCGGTTGATAGCAGACATCGCACCAGATCTGGACAGCGTGTTCATGATCAGAATAGCACCAAAGATAATAACAAGCGTTTCAATAGCACTCAGGAAACCGGTGATGGTGTAAGCGAACGCATGCAGGATACTCATCTTCCACAGCGCGATCGCAAATACAGCCGTCAACGCCCAAGCGAGCATCAAGGCACGTTTTGCAGACCAGTTAAACCCGATCATCAGGACGATTGTAAGAATAATTGGGATAAAAGCAATTATAGCGTACAATTTTTCTACCTCCTCTTTTTAATTACTTTAAAAATTCTCACCAGTTCATTATACCGCATCGATGAAATGTTACAATCAGTTTTCACGGATTTTGCAAAAATAAATCTTATGGAAAAATTATTTCTATATGTGTACAGAATCTTGCTAATTGGCAAAACATCACGAATATTCCCGCTTCTCACCGCTCCGGCGCCACAATGTCCAGGATCACCAGCTCCGGCCGATTGCCCAGGCGCGGAATCAGCGGATCGACCGCAAAGCCGCTCGACACAGCCAAGGTGTATGGTGCTTTTTTGCGACGCTTGTAGATGCCGCGCGTGTAATGCGGCAGCACACCCTGGCCCGGCGCGTACACGCCGCGACGCCCCAGCCGCCACTGCCCGCCATGGGCATGACCGCTGAGCACCAGATGCTGACGCAGCTGGTCAAACAGCGCCGTCTGCTCCGGACGGTGGCAGAGCAAAATGCGATAATCCTCTTCTGGCGGCGCAGCTTCCGTCAAAAGCTGCTGCACCTCCCAGAGCCAGGCATCCTCGCTCGCATAGGCCGTACGATCGCGCACGCCGAAGATCTCCACCCAGCCCTCCTTCACACGCACACGCACCTTGCGGTTGTCCAGCACATGCACGCCAAAGACGCGGCCAATGCGCTCCTTCAAGAGCGCCGCTTCTGGCATTCCCTCATCGTGGTTGCCTGTGACAAAATAGATCGGCCGCCACTCGCACACATCGTCAAGAAACGCCAGCGCTTCGCGTCCGTCGCGGTCCGGCGTGAAAAGATCCCCTGTGATACAGATGAGATCCACCTGCTCCTTGCGCACCAATCGCGCCAGCGCACGTCCGCTCCAGATCCCGTCGCCATCGTGAAAATCGCTCACCAGCGCGATCCGCAAGCGTCCCCTGCCCTGCCAGGCCGCATCCTCGATCGTGCGGCGCGTGATCTGCGCCTCGTAATTCGTCCAGTGCTTGAACGGCAAGCTCGCCACAGCGAGCGCCATCCCCGCATATCCCCATGCTGCGTTCATAAAAGCCTCCTTCTCGATCCAGCGCAAGACGCGCAACGACAAAAACCTGCCTTCATTATACAATAAACAGGCCGATCTGCACCAGAGAATTCCGTGCGATCGGCCTGTATTCATCGTTTCATATCCTCGATGGATTTGACCACCGTGTGTTCGATCGGCGTCCATTCCACCTTCTTAAAGAGCGCCACCACAGCGATCGGCACATAGGTGAACATAAACAGCGGGAATGTGAACATCGTGCGGATCTTCATCCACGGCGACGCCAGGATCTTCTTCCATTCCGTGATCGTCGTCACCGTGCCCAGGAAAAAGAGCATGCAGTAATAATACCCCAGCGAGTACGCCACAGCCATGCCGCAAATTCCCAAAAGCTCCGATTTCATCGCTGCATCCGCGAATAAGAGCACATAGAGCAGGATACCAATGTTGAACACCAGCATCGTCAGCATAATGAGGAGCGCCGGCATAATGTTCATCAGCATGTCGAACGAGCTGAAGCTCCCCGTCCGAAAGCTCACGATCCGTTTTGCCAGATCAAATCCGTGCTTGCCCAGCACCTGATAAAAACCCTTCGCCCAGCGCATGCGCTGGTTCCAGCTCTGCTTGAATGTGATCGGCTGCTCGTCGTAGAGCATCGCCTCGCCCGCATAGCCAATCTTTTCGCCAGTGATCACCGTCGCCGCCGTGAACTCGATATCCTCCGTCAGCAGGTGATAGTTCCAGCCGCCGCGCTCCTTGATCAGCTCCGTCGCCACCAAAAAGCCCGTGCCGCTGATCGCGCAGCTGTTGTGCAGCACATAACGCGGACGGTTCAGATATTCCGCCTCGCGGATAAACCACAGCCCATAGCCCGACGAGATCCAGTTCTGCGCGTAATTCTTCGAATTGCGATAGCTCGTGCAGGCGCGGTAGCCCTCGTCGAACACCTTGTTCATCTCCGCCACGTAGTTTTTCGTCAGCAGATTGTCCGCGTCCAGAATAATGAACGCCTCGTAATCATTCGCCGGATCCGCAAAGATCTTTTCAAAAGCAAAGTTCAGCGCGTAGCCCTTGCCAATATACTGCTTGTTGAAGCGCTCAAACACCGTGCAGCCCAGATTGCGGCAGATCTCCGCCGTGTCGTCCGTGCAGTTGTCCGCCACAACGAAGACATGCAGCTTGTCCTGAGGATAATCCTGCTGCTGGATGCTACGGATCAGCTCCCCGATCACCGCCCGCTCGTTGCGCGCCGAAATCAGCACAGCCAGCTTGTGCTGCGTTTTCGCCGCGCGCCAGCGGCGGCCGCGCAGCTTGTCCAACAACCCCACAGCCAGATAGATCATCTGGTAAAAATACATCACAAAAAAGATCACGCCAATCACAAAATTGACGCCATATATGACCGAAGCCACCTCGTGACCCCCTCCCTCGTGCTTATCGATTAACATTCTCTCATAGTATAGCCGCTTTGCATCCGCCGCGCAAGGCCTAAAGCAGCGCCACACGAATCATCCCCAAAAGCAGCAGATGCGCCGGGTAAAACACATAGAAAAACCATTTTGAAAACACCCGTCCCCGCACACAGCGCCTGCCATTGTAAAGATAAAGGATCGCCACCGCCGCCAGCGCCATCCCAAGCATCCGCCCCACAGACCAGGCCAGCGCCGCCGCAGGCGCGAACACCTCCAAAGCCTGCACCAGCCCATCTGCAAAAAAGATCCCCATCCCCGCCAGAAACGCCAGCCGCACCCGCTTTTCCACCCCGCCAGCCCAGTAAAAGAGCAGCGTAAAGATCGGCGCAATGATCGCCCAGTCCGAATCCCACGACAGCGCCACCAGCGCCAGCACCAGAAAGATCTTGAGATTTTCATCCCAGCCCGATGCCATCACCACCAGCATCCCAAAGCACAAGAGCAGCGTGAAGATCATATTCATCCCCACATAATCAAGCACCGCTCCCTGTGTAAACGCCAGACAAAACGGCAGCTCCGATAACCCTGCGAAGATCGCCAACCGCAGCCCGTATCGCTTCCGCGAGCGCGTGTAGCCAAATCCCTCCACCAGAAAATAACACATCACCGGCATCGTGAAATAGCCAAGATCCACCAAAAACTCCCGCCAGAACGTCCCCGACACCAGAAAAATATTCGCCACATGGTTTAAGAGCATCGTCAGCATCGCTACATATTTGATCGCATCCCGACTCATCCGCGCCCACCTCCTTCGCTCCCGCCATTATACCACGACCGCCGCAAAAAAATAACAGGCAGCGAAAAATTGCTGCCTGTCGTTCATGCGATTATTTATCCCAGTGCACGCCATCAAGCGACGATGGATATTGGAGCAGATCACCAATCTCATGCACTGTGCCATCAGGGCTGGTCGCGGTGAGCACGCCATTTTCCATATCCAACACACAATCATTGATCACAAAATCCATTTTCCAGCGAATGATTTGTCCCATACTATCCGGAGCATTGATACCACTACAGTAAAGCACGTACGGATTGATCGGATTGACCCAATCACCAACTCGCGTGCCGTCAGTACTATAGCCAGTATCTCCGTCAATGTAATAACTCGAAGAAGGATAGACGTCCATTACATGGAACAGATGATCACCTTCGTCGCGGAAGATCGGCTCCATAGAACGAAAAGCTGGAGCAGTTGTTGGATCTTTCATGTCATCGTTGCAAATAAGACCGACATAGCTTTCTCCGTTGATGATGCGTTCCCCAAAGACCAGGTCCGTCCCACCATCGCTGAAAATGTCAAATTTCTCCGGCAACGCCAGCTCATGAATTCCATTTTCATCTGCACGCAAAACCTGATAGCCAATCACGCGATAATCCAGCGCCTTCCCTTGGGAGATCCAGACAGTCCGTGTGTTTTGTTCCCAATAAATACTGCCGTAAAGCTCGGTAAAATCGCGCGCCGGCAGATACGTACGATCATTTTTCAGCGTTGGCACCGTTTCAAAATTTCCACTCACGCCATTCGCTGTATATTCTGTGCTGCCAGTTGTGAGTTCCACGTTCAGCGCGCCGTCAGGACTGGTGATCTGAATACTTCCATCTGGCTGCCATTCCGTCTTATAGCCAAGCACTGTATTAACCAGTCGCAGTGGAATCATCGCACGGTTGTCGTCATTAATGTACGCTCTCCCGATTTCTTCATCAACAGAAAGCCAGTTATCATTGACAAGCACATTCAGATCTGTGCTTTCTGCCCATGCCGCAGTTGGCGCAGCTAAGAACGCCATGCATGTGAGTCCTGCGAATATCTTTTTACCTTTCATGGTTGTCACACCCTTTCAATTGCTTACTCCACATATCGAAAATGATGCTGAATCTCTTTTTTTCTGAATACGCTTGAGCCAAAGCGTTCAGCGCATTCTTGTCACTCGCAAATATGTCAATTAACGCCGTCTTGCTGAATCCTTTTCATTGTAATCTTTTGGGATTGCGCCCCATCCATCTTTCGGGGTTTTTGAGCGATCGTACACGCCATCCCAAAGACTGTTGCGTGCCAGGCCAGCCTTATCCCGTTTGCTGTACGTTTTATCGCTGGCAAATATCCGTCGAATTTTTTCCAACCAACGCATGATGCACATCTCCTTTTATCAAACTTTGCCGTCCAAAGAGGCACATTCAGTTAATTCAAATGAAGATCTCATTTTCTTATCAAAATTATATCGTTATAATTTGTAATTGCAAAGTAGTTTGGCACAAACAGGCGATAACTGGCCTCGAAAATATTGGCGCAACAAAAAAGAAACGCGCATTGCACAGATATTGTGCCATGTTCGTTTCTTTGATCTTTAGGATTTGTTTTTTAGCGGCAGAACAAAGCTCAGCGAAAATTTTCCCTGCTGCCATTCTATTTCCGGCGCGCTGTCGTATTTCGCCAGAGATTCTCTGAGATTGGCGAGGCCAAAGCCGTGGTTGTCTTTGTCGTCTTTCGTCGTTGAAAAACCGCTGGCTGGTTTTTCCAGTGCAGTGTTGATGATCTTGCACAGCAAAACGGTGTCGAGCTGCACCAGAGAAACATCGATGCTTTTCTGCTGGTTTTCATCCAGCCGCTGGCAGGCTTCGATGGCATTATCCAGCGCATTGCCAAAGATTGTGCAGATATCTTCCGGCGCGATCGGCAGATTTTCCTGCACGTGGATTGTCATCGTAAAATCGATCCCCTTGTTTTCAGCCAGTGTTTTTTTCGTACTCAGCGTAGCATCTAGCGCCGTATTACCAGTGTCAAGCATTGGCGCGATGGTTTCCAGGCGATGTGTCAGTGTGCGCACGAACGTCAGAGCGCCATGCGTATCTCCAGCTTCAAGATAGCCTTCAAGCGCCGTCATTTTATTGGAAATATCGTGCTTAAAACCACGCAGCTCGTTCTGCTTCGCCAGAATATCGTCCAGATGTTTCAGCTGAGATTCCATCTGCAGCTCATAACGCTTTTGCTCCTGAATGGCTGCGCTCTGTTCTGTTTGCCGCTCGTAGAGATAGAGCGACACACCGATGCTGAACAGCAGACCGACTGAACTGAAAACTGCTTCAGCGCTGGTGGTGGCTGTCTCCACGGATAATGGCAAACGGAACATCAAAAACGCCACAACACAGAAATTAAAAAACAGCAGCAAAAATAGGAGCCAGTACGTTTTTCCCAGCTGGTCATTCTTGTGCTGTCTGCGCACACGAATGACATTGCAGACCGCTAGTTCAGCCAGCGCTGAAAGTAACACACCCAACATGCGATACGATGGAATTAAAATCAATTGTTCCAGCGGAAGCGGAAAAATAAGCCTCAGGATATTTGCTGTAAGAATTTCTGCCATAATACATATCAGCGACACACAGACAGAGCTCAGCGCTTTTTTCCAGATCTCGCCCACATAGAGCATAGCCGCAAGAAGTGCAGCCCCCATTATGACCAGAATATTGACGAACGAGAACAGCAGAAAATGATTACAAACAATGATTGCACCTGCCAGACACAGCCATCCCACAATGTAGACGACGGTGGTGAAACTTTTTCTACGCACCAGAAACGCTTCAAAGATGAGAAAGAAAGCCAGCGCGTTTGCAAACGCTGAGATCACATTGGACAGTTCATAAACGCTCATATCCCGGCCTTCCTTTCCAGGTATCGCTGCCAGGCCTGGCGGAAATCTGCCTTATATTTTTCACCAAGAGGAATGCGCGGCATGTCTTTATCGCGAAGTGTGATGTCTGCGGCGTTGACGGCGCGGACATGCTCGAGATTGACGAGGAAGCCTTTGTGGGCGCGGGCAAAAATGCCGGGCGTAAGCGTGGTTTCCAGCTGCGACAGGGAGCTACGGCTGCGGTAGACGGTGTCCTTGGTGTGAAATTCCAGATAATGGCCGACGCTCTCGATATAGAAGATCTCGTCGTAATAGAGATGCACGGTCTTTTTGTTGTCGGCGATGCTGAGACTGAGCCGCCGGCGCGCCAGCTCCCGCGCAACGGTGTCGATGGCGTGGGGCAGATCGGTGTCGAGCTGGGATTTTTCGACAAAATCCAGCACATTGTGGCCGAAGGCTTGCTTCATATAGCGCGTGTAGCTGGTGACGTAGATGACGATGACCTCATCGTCGAGGGCGCGGATGGCGTTGGCGGTGTCGATGCCATTCATCCCGCCCATTTCCATATCGATGAAAAGCGCATCGTAGCGCGCGCCGTTTTTGTAAGCAGCGAGCAGCGCTTCGCCGCTTGTGTAGGCGTCGTACTCGATGGCCAGCTCTGGGCGCTGGTCGAACTGATCCTGCAAAAGATCGATGGCTGTCTGTTCGTCGTCACAGATCGCAAAGCGCATGGCGGCTCCTCCTCTCGTGTTCGTGATCATATAGTATTTATACCGAGTTTTCACCGCCTTGTCAATATCCTTGCGCGCAATGAAAAAGGACCGCGCGGTGGCGGTCCGTGGGTTTAAAAAATGAGCCAGGCGACGATCGATAATGTGAAAAGGCTGGCGACGGTGGTGGCGAGAACGGTGCCGAGGGCGTAGTCGCCTTCCTTGCGGGTGGACTGGGCGAACATGGCGGCTGCGACCATGGTTGGCAGCCCGGCGATGATGGAGATGGTGTGGGTCATGTCGGTGTTGCTGATGAACTGACTCATGACGGCGAAATACGCCAGCGGAAAGAGGAGCATTTTCACGGCGATACCGATGTAGAGCTCTTTCTGGCGCAGCACGGGGGTCCAGTTGCAGAAGCAGAGCAAGCCGCCCATGTAGATGAGGGACATTGGCGTGGCGGCGCTGCCGATCTTGAGCAGACCATTTTCGATGAGCTGCGGCAGCTGCAGATTGCAGACGATCAGCACGAGCGCGAGCGCGATGCCGCAGACGGCGGGATTGATGAAATTTTTCCAGTCGAAATGGCTTTTGCCGCGCGGTGTAGTGAGATAGAGCCCGTAGGTTCAGAAAAGGCTCTGGTCGATGATGGAAACGAGGGCGCTGTAGATGCCACCGTGGGCAGGGCTTACAGAAAGCATCAGCGGCAGCCCGATGAAGCCGACGTTGCCGAAAACGAAGACGGCCTGAAAAATATCGGCGCGATCCGGCGGCAGCCGCAGCAGACGCGCGAGAATGGCGAAGATCACGATGAGCGCGCCATAGAGCACAGCCACCATGAAGAGCACAGGCAGATCGGCGGCGAGCTGGTCGCGGCTGGTGCCGTTCATCATATTGGCGAAGATCATGATCGGCAAGAGCAGCTTCATGATGAGGGTGGCGAGGCGGTCGAGAAACTCGCGGGTGGTGACTTTCTTTTTCGCGGCGATGTAGCCGATGAGCATCATCAGGAAAAAGGAAACGAGCTGTTCGAGAATGATGAGAAAGGAATCCATGTGCAGTCCACCTTTACTGAGAATCAACGTTCCTATTATAGCATATTTTTTCGCACAAAGACAACGCCCCGACGCACCTCTCGTTGGTGAGAAGCGCGTCGGGGCGTGCTGCATGTAAACCGTTAGACGGGAATTATCTGTTTTCTACAAGCTCTGCGAGGGAGCAATCTTCTCCGCGCAGAAACGGCAGCAGCGATTCTGCGATGGCGGCATCGCCAGTGCAGAGCACGGCGGCGCGGCTGGTGGTGAAGAGCGGCTCGTCGTAGATGGCGGTGAAATCTCCGCCTGCTGCGCGCAGGATGACGCCGCTGGCGGCGTAGTCCCACGGAAAGAGCTTGTTGGAAATGTAGGCGTCGAGGGTGCCTTCGGCGATGTGGCACATGGCCAGACTCGCTGAGCCGAGGGCGCGGTGTCCGCGCACGGCGCGGCTGAGATGGTAGAGCGATTTTCCGGCGCGGCGGGATAGCGCGTTCATCGTCGGCAGGCTGGCATCGAAGAGGGCGTCTTCGAGGGCGACGGGCTCGCGCTTTGGCAGCGCGCGTTCGTTCGCGAAGGCTGGTCCGCCGGCTTCGGCATGGTAGCAGATGTCTTTGGCGACATCGTAGACAACGCCGAAAACTGGCGAAGCGCCGTCATAGAGCGCAACGCAGATGGCGAAATCGCGCCGTGTGGAGATGAAATTCGTGGTGCCATCGATGGGATCGACGATCCAGGTGAGGCCGCGCATCTCCTGGTTCTCCTTCTCCTCGGCGAAAAACGCTGCTTCTGGCGCAATCTCGGCGAGGCCAGTTTTGAGCGTATTCTGCACCCAAACGTCAAAATCGGTGACCAGATTCTGGTGGTTGTTTTCCTTGCGCCGCACGTTCATCGGCACAGAAGAAAGGCGCTCTTGCAGCGCCTTTCCTGTGGAACGTACCAGCGCAACTGTGGCTTGGCACTGGTCCATTGTCTTCTCCTTGATTATGCGTGTACAGCTGTGCGGGTGAAAGCCACGATGTTGGATGCGCCAGCAAGCTCTCTACCGTCGGCAAGCACGAGGGTTGGCGCAGCAACGATGCCGTACTGTTTGGCGAGCTCTGGCTCATCTTCCGCATAGATGCGGGTGTAGCCGACACCGGCTTGGTCAAGGGCGCGGATGGCGACCTGACAATTTGGGCAGGTGTGGGTGGTGAAGAGCAGATTCTGACCCTGAGCAGGTTCTGGCTGCTGGGCCTCTTCTTTTCCTGCGGTGATGCCGAGGTCGCTGCCTTTGACTTTCATGACAAAGCGGCTCTTGGTGAGATCGTAGAGCTTGCGATCCTTGAATTCCTGAGTCTTGCCGTCGTTCCAGTTCTGCACTGGGCGATAGTAGCCGGTGATGCGGCTGTAGACTTCGGTCTTGTTGCCGCAGATCGGGCAGGTGAACTGCTCGCCGGAGATGTAGCCGTGGTCTTTGCAGACGGAATAGGTTGGCGACAGGGTGTAGTAAGGCAGCTCGTAGTTCTCGGCGATCTTGCGCACGAGATTGGCGGCTGCTTTCCAGTCAGGCAGTTTTTCGCCGAGGAATGCGTGGAAAACGGTGCCGGAGGTGTAAAGTGTCTGCAGTTCGTCCTGGATATCGAGGGCAGAGAAGATGTCTTCGGTGTAGCCGACAGGCAGGTGCGAGCTGTTGGTGTAGTATGGGGTGTCCCCTTCCTTCGCTGCGGTGATGATGTCCGGATAGCGTTCGCGGTCATGCTTGGCGAAGCGATAGGTAGTGGATTCTGCTGGGGTGGCTTCGAGGTTGTAGAGATCGCCGTATTCTTCCTGATAATCGGAGAGACGGTCGCGCATGTGGTTGAGCACTTCCTTGGCGAATTTCTGAGTCTCAGCGTGGGTGAGATCGGCGCGCAGCCAGTTGGCGTTGAGGCCGACTTCGTTCATGCCGATGAGGCCGATGGTGGAGAAATGGTTGTCAAAGCTGCCGAGATAGCGCTTGGTGTATGGATAGAGGCCAGCGTCGAGCAGATTGGTGATGACGGTGCGCTTGGTCTTCAGGGAACGCGCAGCGACGTCCATGAGATGGTCGAGGCGTGCGTAGAAATCTGCTTCATCCTTGGCGAGGTAAGCGATGCGTGGCAGGTTGATGGTGACAACGCCGACGGAGCCGGTGCTTTCCCCGCTGCCGAAGAAGCCGCCGCTCTTTTTGCGCAGCTCGCGCAGATCAAGACGGAGACGGCAGCACATGCTGCGCACGTCGCTTGGCTGCATGTCGCTGTTGATGTAGTTGGAGAAATATGGTGTGCCATATTTGGCGGTCATTTCAAAGAGCAGGCGGTTGTTTTCCGTATCGGACCAGTCGAATTCCTTGGTGATGGAATAGGTTGGGATCGGATACTGGAAGCCGCGGCCCTGGGCGTCGCCTTCGATCATGACTTCGATGAAGGCTTTGTTGACCATGTCCATTTCACGCTTGCAGTCGCCGTAGGTGAAATCCATTTCCTTGCCGCCGACGATGGCTGGCAGATCCTTGAGGTCGTTTGGCACGGTCCAGTCGAGGGTGATGTTGGAGAATGGCGCCTGGGTGCCCCAGCGGCTTGGCGTGTTGACACCATAAATGAAGCTTTCGATGCATTTCTTGGTCTGGTCGTAGGTCAGGTTGTCGGCCTTGACGAATGGCGCCAGGTAGGTATCAAAGGAAGAGAACGCCTGCGCGCCGGCCCATTCGTTCTGCATGATGCCGAGGAAGTTGACCATCTGGTTGCAGAGGGTGGCGAGATGCTTCGCTGGCGCAGAGGTGATCTTGCCAGGAATGCCGCCGAGTCCTTCCTGGATCAGCTGCTTCAGGCTCCAGCCGGCGCAGTAACCGGTGAGCATGGAAAGATCGTGGAGATGGATGTCGCCGTTTCTGTGGGCGTCGGCCACTTCCTTGTCGTAGATCTCGCTGAGCCAGTAGTTGGCGGTGATGGCGCCGGAGTTGGACAGGATCAGCCCGCCGACGGAATAGGTGACGGTGGAATTTTCCTTGACGCGCCAGTCTTCGACGTTGACGTAGCTGTTGACGAGGGTTTTGTAGTCGAGGATGGTCGAGGAAACGTTGCGCACGTTTTCGTGTTGCTTTCTATATAATATGTAGGCTTTTGCAACATCGGCGTACCCGCTCTGGCTGAGAATGCTTTCGACGCTGTCCTGGATGTCTTCCACCTGGATGAGGTGGTCTTTGATCTTTGGTTCAAAGTCTGCGGTCACGCGCAATCCCAACAAATCAATAATATCATCTGTATATTCACGCTTGCAGGCATCAAAGGCTTTCTTGATAGCAGCCGTGATCTTCTGCAGATTAAACGCCACAATACTGTTATCGCGTTTTACAACTTGGTACATAGATGTCAGTCCTCCCATAGTTTTTGCTTAAGGTCATAAACTAATCATAGCAAAGAAAAACCGGACTGTCAACAGTCCGGTACTATATATTGTTGTTTCTCCAGGGATAAGCCCTACATATAACACTAGATACCGCGCAGCTCAGTGACTGGCAGATATTTTTTTGCCTCGGCAAGGAGGGTGCGCATCTCCTCGTCATTATACGCTGAGAGAGAAGTATCGCGCACCTGGTCGCGGGCGACGAAGCACTGCAAGTAGTAGCGCGGCGCGCCCTGGAGCCATTCGCAGATGGATCGGATATCTTCAATTGTGTGATATTCTCTGACGACGGTCGTGCGGAATTCATAGTCGACATGGCCTTCCATCAAAAATTTTTGGCTGCGTATATAGGGGGTCACGTCGAGGTCTGGCACGCCGACGGTCTCAGGATAGCGCGCCGGGGTGTTTTTGATATCCATGGCGACGTAATCGACGAGGTTTTCGCCGACGATGGCGGCGAGCTTTTCAGGGAATCCGCCGTTGGTGTCGAGCTTGATCTGATAGCCGAGGGCTTTGACAGCGCGCAGGAAATCGGCGATATCTGGCTGCAGCAGCGGCTCACCGCCGCTGACACAGACGCCATCGAGCAAGCCCTGGCGTTTTTTCAGAAAAGCGAGCACGGCGTCGGTGTCTTCCCCTGGACCGAAAGGCCCGCTGATGAGCTCGCTGTTGTGGCAGTAGGGACAGTTGAGCTGACAGCCGCCGGTGAACAGCGTCGCAGCGACGTGCTCCGGATAATCCAGGAGGGTGAGTTTTTGTAGTCCTTGTATGTTCATGCGTCTTCTCCTCTCACTTCACTAGCTCCTCGAGCTTGGTCCAGATGGCGCGTTCTTCCTGAGCGCTTTCGCCGTGACGTTTGAGATCGTTCCACGCCGGGAACTGGCTGACGATCTCGTTGTGGAGCTGGGCGTCTTCGTCTGTCGGCAGATCGGTGTCGGTGTTCATGCGCTGCCAATGGGCCTGGTAGGTGTCGCTCTGCACCTTTGCTGCCGGCAGCGCGGAAACAGCCACGAGGGCACAGTTGAGAAATGCGGCCATGAGCAGCAGCTTGGCGATGCCGGAGCGTCCGTCGTCGCGACGCGTGGACAGAGCGATGACAGCCAGCGGCACGATGAACCAGAGAAAGGCGACGCTGCGCGCCCACCAGATTGTCGGCGAAAAAAGCGCGATCGCCAAAAGCGGCAACAAAAACCATAGGAAAGCGGTGCGGCGTCCGATGTAATCCGGCTGTTCCTCCTCTTCCTCGTCTTCACCTTCGTTGTCGATGTAGATGGCGTTGTCGTCGACGGTACGGCGACGCGGCGCGATGATGGCGACGAGCGTCAGCACGACGCCGAGAATGATCAGAAGCCCGCCAAGGAAACCAAATCCGCGCAGCGGCACATCGGCGCGCGCATAGGCGGAATGAAAGAGTGCAGTGAACTGCTGCAGCAGGATGTTGAGATTGAGGGAGCCGACGTCTGGCGAAGCGATGAGGCCGTAGAGAAAACGACCGAACCAGGTTTTTCCTTCTAATATAACAGGCGTGTAGGCGCTGGTCACATCGACCTTACAGATCAGCGAGCCGGTGTCGACGAGGTTCTGGATGTACGGGTTGAAACCGAGGATGACAAAGCCGGTGAAGATCACCAGCGCAGCGCGAATGGCCAGCCAGCGCACCGCGCGTTTTTTGTAGAGCACGGCGACGGTGATGAAAAAGCTGGCAGCGAGCACAAAGGCTGCTGTGAGCCCGCCGGACTGAGCATGCAGGATGAAGATCCAGAGCGCAGCCAAAACGCCCAGAAGGTCGCTGTGCAGATAGCCTTCATTTAAAATGAGATAGCCCAGGAGCAGAAAGCTCTGGATGCAATAGGCCAGCGCAGCGTCGGCGTAGAGGCTGAACACCTGCGAGATCGCCACAGGGCTTACGAGAGAGAGCAGCGCAGCCAGCGTCGCCACGCGACGGCGACCGTCTGAGAGCCAGACAAAGCAGTGACGCGCCAGTAGAAACGCTGGCACGGCGAAAAGCAACGTGTGGACCTTGGCCATTTCGTAATGGCCGAGGAAGGCGTAGACGCTCGCATCCACATACCAGAAGGCTTTGCCGGAGCGCAGCACCACTTCCGAAACGCTCGCGGCGTCGTCGTAGATCGGATTCCAGCCAGCGGCGAGCTGCACGATGGCTTCGGTGTAAAATCCACGGCCCCAGTTGGAATGCTCCCAGATCACGCTGACGGCATAGCCGCAGAGGATGACCGCTGCGAGAAAACTTACGCCCATGAGCACGAGCGCGCGCTTGCGGATCGGGCGGCCGTCGATCTTTCCCAGCCAGTAGAGCCCGACAAGGCTGAGCACAATGACAAGGGGCAGCGTGAAGGAAAATACGCGCAGCCCCACCAGCGCTGCGAACGCATTCACGAGAAAGAGCGCACAGAGCATGAAAAACCAGCCACAGGCCCACGCGACGGAGCGCGCGAGCGGCGGCATGTTGCTGTCTGTCATTGTCCCACCTCCTCTGATATCTGCGAAAAACCGCCCTGCCTTCCGTGCCACAGAAAACAGGGCGATGCTTGGATCATTTTTGTACCGCACCGTCGATGAGCTGGTGCTCGTCGGTCGAAATAACGTGGCGGCGCTCCATCAGCATGCGTTCGCGCATGCTCCAGAGGCTTGGCGAATAGTCCACGTAGTAATGATGCGGATTTTCAAAGCGCTTGACTTCGTCCCAGAGGGTTTCGATCTCGCTCTTGCAGTATTCGCGGATCTCCGCCACACTTGGGCAGTCGTAAACGAGCTGGCCTTTCTCGAAGATCGGCACCTGCAGGCGTTCTGCGCGATAATTCTTGACGGTCTTGCGTTTCCAGACGGCGTTTGGATCGAAGATCTCGATCGGCTTGCTGTCGTCGATGGTCTCGTCGGCGAGCATCACGAGATCGGCGATGGCTTTGTTCGTCTCAAGATCGAAGAGGCGCCATGGCATTTTGTAGCCTGGCGTGGTGATCTTGCCAATGTTTTCGCTGATCTTGATGCGTGGCTGCAGGAGTCCGTCCTCTTCCACGGCGACCATTTTGTAGACGCCGCCGAAAACGGGATCGCTCTTGCAGGTGATGAGGCGTTCGCCGACGCCGAAGCTGTCGAGCTTGGCGCCCTGCACGAGCAGATCCTGGATGAGGAATTCATCCAGCCCGCCGCTGGCGACAACGGCACAATCTTCGAAACCCTCGGCGTCGAGGATCTCGCGCACGCGCTTCGAGAGATAAGCGATGTCGCCGCTGTCGATGCGCACACCTGCTGGGCGGTAGCCCTTCGGCACGACGACTTCCTTGAACACCTTGATGGCGTTTGGCAGTCCGGAGCCGAGCACGTCGTAGGTGTCGATGAGCAGGGTGCAGGCCTGTGGATAGGCTTCGGCGTAGAGACGGAAGGCTTTTTCTTCGTCGTTGAAAAGCTGCACCCAGCTGTGGGCCATGGTGCCGAGCGCTGGCACGCCGTAGTCGCGATCTGCCGCTGTGTCGGCAGAACCAGCAACACCGCCGATGTAGGCAGCGCGCGCGCCGTAGTTGGCGGCGTCTGGTCCCTGGGCGCGGCGGGAGCCAAATTCCATGACACTGCGGCCCTTGGCTGCGCGCACGATGCGGTTGGCCTTGGTGGCGATGAGGCACTGATGGTTGATCGTCAGAAGCAGCATCGTCTCCAGGAACTGCGCCTGGATGACGGGACCACGCACGGTGACCAACGGCTCATGCGGAAAGACCGGGCGCCCTTCCGGCACTGCCCAGACGTCGCACTCAAATTTGAAATCGCGCAGGTACTCGAGGAAACCTTCGTCGAAAAGCTGCTTGCCGCGCAGGAATTCGATGTCCTCGTCGGTGAAGTGGAGATTGTTGAGATAATCGATCAACTGCTCCAGCCCGGCCATGATGACAAAGCCGCCCTCATCCGGGATCTCGCGGAAAAACATATCAAAATACACAATCTTGTCTTTCAGACCGTTGATGAAATACCCGTTCCCCATGGTGATCTCATAAAAGTCTGTCAAGAGCGTCAGGTTACGCTCGTTCATAATCGTCATCCCCCTTAGGCGCGCCACAGTTCAATGGCGGAGAGCCCATCCTCAAGGCAATAATCCCTGTTGTATTCGTAGATCTGATCCAGAATGCCAGCGCCTTCCGGCTGATTTTCGACGCGACGGATCAGCGGTTTAACATGTTCAAAAAACGTTGTGCGCAGAAGCTCTTCGCCGATGACCGCTTCAAACACGCCCTGCAGATCGGCGATGCGGAATTGTTCCGGCACCCAGTTGAAGGCGATCGGCGTGCGGTAGAGTTTGGTGCGCAAGCTTTCGACGGCGCAGCAGATCATCTCAAGATGGTCGAAGGCCAGCGCGTCGGCGTCTTCGTGTACTTCGCGACGCCAACCGCCTCTGCCATCGGCGAGCAGATCAATGCTGCCTGTGATCACGATGTCCTCGTGCGTGAGCGACAGGTGGCAGCGATAATGCTCCGGCGAATGCGCTTCGGTGCGCATGGAAACGCTGAACCACGCTGCTTCGGCGGCGTCGTCTGCCGCGCTCACGTCGCCTGATTCGCCATGAGGCACGACGGCCAGAAAGCACTGGGTGATCACGCGCGTGCGTGGATCGCGGTCTGGACGACTGAAGGTGGCGACATCGCCCTGATAAACCGGCGCAAGACCGGTTTCCTCCTGGCATTCGCGGGCAGCACAGTCGGCCAGGCTTTCATTTTTTTCGAGAAATCCACCAGGCAGCGCCCAGCCGCCGGCGAAAGGTGGGCGGCCACGCTTCACGAGCAGAAGCTCGAGCTTGCGCTGCGGATATTTTTTCGTGGCGTTCTCCGGCGTGTCAAGGGCGCGAAAGACGGCGCTGTCGGCGGTCACCGACGGATGCCAGTAGGGGCTGTCGTCGTAGCCCTCACAAAAACGGATATCTTCCTCGCTGAGTTGCATCTCCATTCACCTCGCTCAGATCCAGGCGTCGGTGTCCTGCGCCGGCGCAAGCTCCCAGCCGTCGTAAACGGCGAGCTCTTCTTCGATGGCTTCGAAGCATTCGTAGGTTTTCTCGGTCAGCGTCATCAGGTTGAGGTCGTGCTTGGCGAGCATCTTCAGCCCCAGGCTCATCGGCTCCAGCTCTTCCTCGTACATGTGGTCGTCGATGACCTCAAAGCCGAGGATCTGCAGCTGGGTAGCGACGCGCGCGCGGGTGGCGCCGTCCTGGAAGTAGAAATAATAGTAGACGCTGTAGTCGTGGTCGAGGTCGATGCCGGCTTCCTTGAGATTCTGCACCATGTAGCGGTTGCGGATGTGGGCCATATCGATCTCGGATGGATAGATGGCGTCGAAGAAGAAGCGCCAGCCGCCGTCGTTATCGCTCATGTAGTTGAAGTCGTAGTCGCTGTATTCAGAAGCGATCTTGCCGACGAGCGGCGCCAGATATTCAACGTCCGGACCGTAGAAATAGAACATGCGCGTGCCGGCGTAGGTGACGGAGCCGACAAAGCGGGCGCGGGCTTCTTCGTCCATGACCTTGACAATGTAGCTCTGGATCTCGAGGATCTTGTCTTCCTCTTCTTCCTTATAAAAGCCGTCGATGTCTGGATCGAGGAATTCCATCTGGATCCCCATGAGCCAATGCAGCGCAGGGATCGGCGCCTTGTCGCCGATGGCCACGTCAACGTTGACGAGGGCGCGGCCGTCGTCCATGCTCGTGACGTAGAGCTCATACTGCGGTGGGATATCCAGCGCCGGATCGCGCACGGCGTCGTCATCTGCAAAGCTGAATTCAATTTTCTGTCTGATCTCTTTATCTAAATTTTCCATTGGAACCTCACTTAGTCTCAAAATATTCAATATCTCTAGTATAACGGATTCGCCGGAGCGCGTAAAGAAAGAAAGACGATGGATAAGATTTATTTCTGTCGCGTTGTCGCCGACGCGCGCTGGCGAGCATGCGCGCGCGAAAAGCCGACGGCGCTGATTTTTTCGCCGCTGCGCATGCGGCTAGCGATTGACAAGGCTCTGCCGCCGTTTTATACTTAATCATGGGTCAGCAGATGACCCGCGCGATATTGTCAACCGCGCCTGCCTCGGCGGGCGTTTTTTATTCATCAGAGGAGGCAAAAGAATGGGCAACGATACCTTCTATATTACCACACCGATCTATTATCCAAGCGCCAAGCTGCACATCGGCAACGCCTACAGCACGGTGCTCGCCGACACTGCTGCACGCTACAAAAAAATGCGCGGCGTCGACACCTTCTTTCTCACCGGCAGCGACGAGCACGGCATGAAGATCCAGCGCGCCGCTGAAGCTGCTGGCATGACGCCAAAACAATACGTCGACGAGATTGTCGAAGGGCCTGGCGGATTCAAAAACCTCTGGCAGGCGCTCCTCATCGACTACGACAAATTCATCCGCACCACCGACGACTACCACGTCAAAGCGGTGCAGAAGCTCTTCCAGATCATCTACGAAAAAGGCGACATCTACAAATCGTCCTACAGCGGCCACTACTGCACGAGCTGCGAAACCTTTTTCACCGATCTGCAGCTTGTCGACGGCGACCACTGCCCGGACTGCGGCAAGAAAACAGAGATTCTCTCGGAAGAAAGCTATTTCTTCAAAATGAGCAACTACCAGGATGAGCTCCTGAAATACATCGACGAGCATCCTAACTTCATCGTGCCAGAAAGCCGCCGCAATGAAATGGTGAACTTCATCAAGGGTGGGCTCGAAGATCTCTGCATCTCCCGCTCCACCTTCGACTGGGGCATTCCTGTGCCGATCGACGAAAAGCACGTCATCTACGTCTGGTTCGACGCCCTCTCCAACTATATCACCGCCCTCGGCTGGGGCTCCGACGACGACAGTCTCTACCAGAAATTCTGGCCAGCGAACGTGCACGTTGTCGGCAAAGACATCGCGCGCTTCCACGCGGTGATCTGGCCAACGATCCTGCTCGCTGCTGGCATTCCGCTGCCAAAGCAGGTTTTCGGCCACGGCTGGGTGCTTTCTGACGGCGGCAAGATGAGCAAATCCAAAGGCAACGTCGTCGATCCGTTCAAGCTCATCGACAAATACGGCGTCGACGCTGTGCGTTACTATCTCCTGCGTGAGATCCCCGTCGGTCAGGATGGCAACTACACCGAAGAGCTCTTCATCACCCGCTACAACAACGACCTTGCCAACGACTACGGCAACCTCGTCAGCCGCACCGTGTCGATGATCGACAAATACTGCGGCGGCATCATGCCAGCGCCTGAGCAGGAAGAAGTCATCGACGAAGACCTCGTGCAGATGGCCGTCACCCTGCCTGCACATGTGGCGCTCGAGCTCGACAAGCTCAACTTCCCTGGCGCCCTCAGCCGCATTTTCGCGCTGATCGGCCGCGCCAACAAATACATCGACGAGACCACGCCATGGATCCTCGCCAAGGACGACAAATACCACGCACGTCTCATGACCGTGCTCTACAATCTCGCCGAGATCTGCCGCATCACGACGATCCTGCTGAAACCATTCATGCCAAATCTGGCGCCACGCGTTTCCGAGCAGCTCGGCGTCGATCTCACCCAGGCTACCTGGGCAGACGCCACCACCTGGGCAATGACGCCTGCTGGCTGCAAAGTCACCAAGGGCGAACCGCTCTTCCCTCGCATCGATCCAAAGAGCATCGAGATCAAGGAAGAAGTGCCAACTGTTCAGTTCAAGGACGAGATCGCCTTTGACGATTTCAGCAAGCTCGATCTGCGCGTCGCCGTTGTCAAAGACTGCCAGCCAGTCAAAAAAGCCGACAAGCTCCTGCAGTTCACTCTCGACGTTGGCGGCGAAGAACGCACCATCGTCAGCGGCATCCGCAAATTCTACGACGATCCAGCAGCGCTCATCGCCAAGAAGCTCGTCATCATCGCCAACCTGGCGCCAAAGAAGATCCGCGGCACCCTCAGCCATGGGATGATCCTCACCGCTGCCACCGACGACGACAGCGCGCTGGAAGTGCTCAGCGTTGAAAACGCTGAGATCCCATCTGGCGCCACCATCAGCTGAGGCGCGTCATGAACTATCTCATGGACACCCACTGCCACGTCATGGACCCGGCCTTCGCCGACGATTATGACGAGGTATTGGCGCGTACGCGCACACTCCACGCTGTCGTGAACATTGGCTGCAATTTCGAAGACGCCGAAGCCGCCGTCGCCCTCGCGGAAAGGGAGCCGCAGGTCTACGCCGCCGTGGCGCTGCATCCTGAGGACGCACGCAAGTACGACGAAGAAAAATGGCAGCGTCTGTGTGAGCTGGCAAAGCATCCGCGCGTTGTTGCCATCGGCGAGACCGGCCTCGACTATCACTGGGACACCGCAACGCCTGAGGAGCAGAAAATTCTTCTGGCGAAACACATTGCCCTCGCCAAGGAACTCTCCAAGCCCCTCATCATCCACGACCGCGAAGCGCATCGCGACTGCTTCGACGCGCTCTGGGCCGGTGGCGCTGAGGAAGTGAGCGGCGTTTTCCACGCTTACTCCGGTTCCGTGGAAATGATGCACGAAGCCGTCGCCCACGGATTTTACATCGGACTCGGCGGCGTTGTCACCTTCAAAAATGCCAAAACCGCCAAGGAAGTCGCCAAGCAGGTGCCTCTCGATCACCTGCTACTCGAGACCGACTGCCCATATATGACACCTGTGCCATTCCGCGGCAGACGCAACGAGCCAAGCTATGTGCGCTACGTCGCCGAAGAGATCGCGCGCATGCGCGAGATCGACGTGAACGATCTCTGCCGCATCACCTGGGAAAACGCCTGCCGACTGTTTAAGACGGAATTTTAATAGAAAAGACCAAAGTAACGACTGATTCTCAGCCTATACTTTGGTCTTTTTCTTGCTCGCAATCGTTCAGCCTTAATTTCCCAGGCTTTCGAGCATCAGCTGTTCGATGCGTAAAGCATCCGGTTGAAAGCGCGTAAACTGGATCCCTTGTCGCAGCATACGAATCACGCGCCGTGCGCACGATCTATTTCCAGCCTTTCATTTGGATTTGCGATCTGTACCGCTTGCCCGCCACGAAAGTACGGCTCCTCAACAAATGATGCTGAAACTGGAAACATGTCCTGCAAAAGCAGTGCCGCTTTTTTCCGGCGATCTGTGTTATTTTCAGAGACACCGTCTCGCGTCCATTACGTTGGCGCTTAGCAATGATGCGCTCATATTTTTCCACTTTTGAGCTGCACGGTATCATCCAATACAATCCTGTACGTCTATCCTTTATCGCATAGTAGTGTGGTCGCATGGTGGTCGGATAATTTCGCATCAAGTACGGATCCTGCACAAATTCAAAAAATGCATCCTTTATGAAATAAACGTGTCCAGGCAGAAGTTCCATCGTTTCCCGACTCCTCGTAATAAAAATAATGCCCTTTGACAAAATCGCAAAGGGCATTGAGACGTTTTCACGGCCTGTTTATATCACCGCGTGGCCGGTAACGGTCGAAACTGATTCACGGCCTGTTTATATCACCGCATGGCCGGTAACGGTCGAACGTTTAACAGGTGCCTCAAACCTGTCATAACTGATAAAGCACAGGAGTGCTTTTCTACTAACAGTATATCAGAAATGAGACAGTGACGCAACGCCTGCTTCCAGATTTTCACCGCTCACCTGCGTGGGCGGCTTTTCTTTTTACGGCGTATCTTATATAATGAAAGAAATCTCACCAAAGGAGAACAACCATGAAACACTATGATATGATCGTCATCGGCACAGGCGCTGCGAACATTGTGCTCGAAGCGGCGCAGCAGCAGGGCCTGCGCTGCGCGCAGATCGAGCGTGGAAAATTTGGCGGCACCTGTCTGACGCGCGGCTGCATTCCGACGAAGGTGCTCGTCACTGCGGCGGACCGTCTCTACGAAATGCGCGAAGCTGCAGCGCTGGGGCTTTCGGCTGAAAATATTTCCTTCGACTGGCAGAAGATCTCGGCGCGCGTCTGGCAGAAGATCGACGAAAGCATCGGTCTGCGCCAGTTTTATCTCGACGAGCCTCACACCGACGTGTACGAAGGCACGGCGCATTTCACCGACGACCACACCATCGAGGTGCATTATCCCGACGGCAGCAAGAGTGAGCCGCTGACTGCTGAGAAGATCTACATCGCCACCGGCGGCAAAACGAAGATCCCACAGATGGCCGGCGTGGAAAATGTGGACTACTACACAAGCGAAAGCTTCTTCGGCGAAAAATATCCGTCGGAACCCTTCCGCGACATCATCGTTGTCGGCGGCGGCGCCATTGGCTGTGAATTTGCGCACATCTTCCGCGCCTTCGGTGCGCGCGTGCAGCTGGTGCAGCACAATGTGCGTCTGCTGCCGAAATCTGACGAAGACTGCTCGGCAGCGTGTCAGAAAAATCTCGAGGCCGACGGCATCACCCTCTACTTCAACAAAGAAACGCCAGCTGTGCGCAAGGAAAATGGCCGCGTCATTCTGATGATAGAAGATCGTGCGACAGGCGCGCTGGATGAGATCGACGCCGAGGACCTTTTCATCTGTCCCGGCATTGTGCCAGCGACAGATGGGCTCGGCCTGGAAAACACGCAGATCGCGCTGGACAGCCGCGGCTGGATCCGCACGAACGAATTTCTCGAAACGAGCGTCGATGGCGTCTACGCCCTTGGCGATATCAACGGGCGTCAGCAATTTCGCCACAAAGCGAATTATGAGGCAGACATCCTCGCCTACAACCATTACAAAAGTTCCGGTCCGACCGACAAACGCTGGGCGCGCTACGATCTCGTGCCAGCAGTCACCTTCACCCATCCGGAGGTTGCTGACGTCGGTCTCACCGAAGCACAGGCGCGCGAACGTGGTCACAAGGTGCGCATCGGTGTGAATCCATACAGTGCCACGGCGAAAGGCTACGCCCTTGGCTATGAGCCAGGCTCGGAGGATCGCGCCTTCGCCAAGCTCATCATCGACGACGAAACGAACGACATCCTCGGCATGCACGCCGTCGGTCCATTCGCGTCGACGCTGATCCAGCCCTTCCTCAATCTCATGAACAGCGGTGAGACAGCGCTCATCCCGCTGAACGAGGACATCGCCAGCGCAGAGACGCGCCGCCTGCGCCAGATCAACCTGCGCCGTACGCTCGATCCACACAAGCACCGCACCGTCCGTGAGACCATGGTGCCCCACCCTTCCCTCTCCGAAGTCGGCATCTGGACCTACTACCCGATCGAAGAGCAGCTCGCCAGCGAAGAAAACGAACAATAAATGATCACCGCCCGCCGGATCACGCATAAGCATGACCGGCGGGCGGTGATTTTATTTAATGATCGCTGGTAGTTATTCCCCACTCTCGGCGTCTGGCTTTTCGCTGGCTGGCTGGTAGGCGACGCCTGCTGGATCAGCTTCTCCTGTGTTAAAGCTCTTCGGATTTGGGAACTTGTCCGGAGAGCAGGCATAGCCGCCGTATTTTTTAACAGTGACGTAGAGGTCGCCTTTGGAGCCGGTGGCTTTGATGTAGCACACATTGTCGTCGTTAAAGTCGCCCGTGATGTCTTTGGCGGTGTCTTCGTAGAAGAACCAGATCGAGCCATCGTCGTAGTATTCTACATTCGGACTCCCGATCTCTGCGAGAATCTCTTCTTCTGTCAGCGGACGTTCGTTACCGAAGGCGTCAAAGGCCACGCCGCCACCGCTTTGGGTCTTGGTCCCGCCGTTCTCGTCAGGAATTTTCACGGTGTAGGTGCCGTCATCATTGACATTGAGCTCGGCGGTCGTCTGATCGCCGTGGATCCAGAGCTGGATGGTGCGCTGGATGCCGCCGACATTCGCTGCATAAGCGCAGCCACCACCGGCGAAAACGGCAAGGCAGAGGATCGCTGCCATGGCGATGATGCGTTTGGACTGTTTGCGTTTGTATTCTTTCATGATCTTCTCCTCCAATCGTATCTCGTTGGAAGGCTGGAGGGCCGAAAAGGCCTGTTTGTATTTTTCCTTATTCGTCATCACTCCACACCTCCTTCAATGTGTCTCGGAGCATGGCCCGCGCTCGTGAGAGCCGGGTTTTCACGTTGGCCTCGCTGATCTTCAGGATCTCTGCGATCTCGCGCACACTGTAATCTTCGTAGTAGAAAAGATGCACGACGATGCGATATTTCGGCGCGAGCTGCATCACTGCTTCGAACACCTGAGACGCTTCCTCGCTCTCAAAGCTGAGTGTGGTGAGCTGGTCCTCAAGGCTTGTGCGATTGCGCCGCCAGAAGCTTTTCGCGGCGTTTTTTGCTTTGTTGATCGTGACGCGGATGAGCCAGGCACGAATGTGCTCCTCGCTGTCAAATTCTTTCTTTGATATATGATATTGGATGAACGCGTCCTGCGCGGCTTCCTCGGCGTCTTCGCGGTTTGAGCAAACGCTGTAGGCGACGGCGTAGAGGCTTTGATGGTAGCGCTGGACGAGCGTATCGACGGGAAGTCTCATGAGAATCACCTGCTTGTAAAAGGTTCCTTTGCCCATAATACAACTGAGGGCGGCGAAAGGTGACAGGAATTTGAAAAAATCCACGAAAAAATCGCTCACCCGAGGGATGAGCGATGCAGACTGTAGATAAACCCTATTTTGGCATCTAGCCAAAATAGGGTTTTCTCATTTCTTCATAGAAGATCACAAAAAATAGGCA
>URZX01000007.1 GCA_900552455.1 uncultured Peptococcaceae bacterium
CCTATTTTGGCTAGATGCCAAAATAGGGTTTATCTACAGTCTGCGACGACCTCAAGCATTGAGGTCGTCGTTTTTTTCTGATTTCTGGCGGCTGTAGGCTTTCAGTTGATCGTGAAAGGCGCGGGCGGCGGGGGAGAGGGTCTGGTATTTTTTTGTGACGATGTAGAGATCCAGCGAGAGCTCCGGCGTGATTGGGCGAAAGGCGAGGGGCCGGCCGGCGGTGTTCACGAGCCCTGCCAGCGTCAGTGCGTAGCCGACGCCGTGCTCCACGAGGAAGGTGGCGTTATAGATGAGATTGTAGGTGGCGACGACCTGGAGCACGCTTTCGTCGCGGCCGAACCAGTCGAGGTCCTGGTGGCCGTAGAAGGTCTGGTCGGCGAGGATGATCGGCAGCGATTTGAGCTGGTCGATGTTGATCTTGTCCTGCGCTGCCAGGGGATCGTCGTCGCGCATCAAGAGGCCGTAGATGTCTTTGGTGTAGATGTTGAGATAATCGTAGCGCTCCTGGCGCATCGGCCCCAGAAGCAGGCCCATGTCGCAAAGCCCTTTGTCGATGCGTTCGCGCACAGCGTCGGCGTCGCCGCTGAAGGTGTGGAGCTTCACATCCGGATACTGCCGCTGAAAATCTGCCATCATGCCGCCGATGACATCCATGGCGATGGTTTCGCCGCAGCCGATCGTGAGATCGCCGTTCAACGATTTGTTTTCACCTGCGAGGGCGTTCTCCGTCTGCTCCATGAGGGTGACGATCTCCTGGGCGCGATCGCGCAGATAGATGCCATCGTCTGTCAGTGTCAGCTTACGTCCGCCGCGCAGAAAAAGCTGCTTGCCCAGCTGGCGCTCCAGCTCCTGCATCTGCTTGGAGAGGGTCGACTGGGAGAGGAAGAGGGACTCCGCCGCTTTTGTGATGTTGAGTTCCCGCGCTACGGCAAGAAAATACACAAGCAGTCTCGTTTCGATCATGGCTATCGCCTCCTTGCGACCATTATACAGCGGTGGATCATTCCTGTAAACGATGAAAACGCATGAAGAATAGCTGTTTGTTATTCTGACACAGTGCGATTATACTGAAAGCAAGAAGAAAACAGGAGGCGTTTATCAATGGCAATCCCAATGATCCAATTATCAAACGGCGTTCAGATGCCACAGGAAGGCTTCGGTGTCTTCCAGATCCCTGAAGAAAATTGCGAGCAGGTTGTGCGCGATGCCATCGCCAGCGGCTATCGACTCATCGACACAGCCAGTTCGTATCAAAACGAAGCGGCAGTCGGCCGCGCGATCACAGGCTGCGGCGTTCCCCGCGAGGAGCTGTTCATCACGACAAAGGCCTACATCCACGAGATGGGCTACGAGAACACGATGCAGGCGTTTAACCGTTCACTGACGGCGCTCGGCCTCGACCATCTCGATCTCTATCTCATTCACATGCCGTTCGGCGATTACTACGGCTCCTGGCGAGCGCTGGAAGATCTCTACGACGCTGGCAAGGTGCGCGCCATCGGCGTTTGCAATTTCCTGCCGGACCGTTTGCTCGATCTCAGCATGAACGCGCGCATTCGTCCGATGGTCGATCAGATCGAGCGCCATCCACATTATCAGCGCGCTGATGAGCTGGCGCTGATGCGCACGCTTGGCGTGCAGCCACAGGCCTGGGCGCCAAGCGCCGAAGGATTGCACGGCATGTTCGACGAGCCGGTGCTCGTGGAGATCGCGCGCAAGCACGGCAAAACGCCGGCGCAGATCATCCTGCGCTGGAATGTGGAGCAGGGCGTTATCATCATTCCAAAATCGGTGCACAAAAATCGCATGGAAGAAAATCTCGCCATCTGGGATTTCGCGCTGGACGCTGACGACGCCAGCCAGATCACCGCGCTGGATAAAAACAAGCCATCCATGCTCGACACGCGCGATGTCGCCGAGATACGCCGTGTCTACGATTTTCTGAGCAATCCTGTCGTCACAACGCTGGAATAAGGAGGGATTCATCATGCTTCACATTTCCACTGGCGGCGTCGACCTTGCTGTCGCGCTGGAAAACAACAGCTCCGTCGACGCGCTCTGTCGGCTCTTGAAAAAAGGACCGCTGACGATCACCATGAAGGACTATGCCCACATGGAAAAATTCGGCAGCCTTGGCGTGGATCTGCCGCGCAACGACGAGAAGATCACCACGGGCCTGGCGATGTCATCCTCTCCGACGGCAATCTGCTCGTGCTCTACTACGCGCCAAATACCTGGCGCTTCACGCGGCTTGGCAAGGTGCAGGCGTGCTCGCCAGAAGAGTTGCGCGCCCTGCTCGGCTCAGGCAACATCACAGCAACTTTGCGCATCGACGAAAAATAATTGTTGACACCGTGTCATTATCGTGCTATATTTTATGCAGTGACACAGTGTCAGATCAAGATCTCTCATCAACTCTCAGAAAGGACGATCCCCATGAAAAAACTTATTCCCCTTTGTCTCAGCGTGCTGCTGCTCGTCGGGCTCACAGCCTGCAGCGGCGGCTCGGAGGAAGATCGCGCGACCACAGCGACCAGCGGCAGTGAGAGCGCTGCGCAGGAAAGTGCTGGCACTGGCGAAAGCAACGCAGCGGTGATCTATTTCTCCGCCACTGGCAACACCGAGCAGGTCGCGCAGGCCCTCGCCGATAAAACCGGCGCTGCCCTCTTTGAGATCGAGCCGGAAGAACCGTACACCGACGCCGATCTCGACTATAACAACGACAGCTGCCGCGCCAATCAGGAGCAGAACGATCCAAACGCCCGCCCAGCCATCGCTGGCGATGCGCTGGATCTTTCCGGCTACGATACGATCTATCTCGGCTATCCGATCTGGTGGGGCGACGCGCCGATGATCATCCGCACCTTCTGTGATGCATATGATCTCTCCGGCAAAACCATCGCACCATTCTGCACCTCTGGCGGCAGCGACATTTCTCAGTCGGTGAGCACGCTGGAATCGCTTGAACCAGATGCCGCCATCACCGACGGCCTGCGCACCTCGCCAGCAAGCGCTGGCAGCGACCTCGACAGCTGGCTTGAAACGATCGCGTGATATTTTCTACGCACTCATCACAAAATATTTCAGGAGGACGACATCATGGAACAGAAACAATTACCAAAGATCGCTCTGGGCGCATGGGCCTGGGGCAACGACGGCACCTTCGGCAATGCACTGACGAGCGAAGAACTGCGCCCAGTATTTGAGGCTGGCATGAAAGCCGGATTAAACCTCTGGGACACGGCCTATGCCTACGGCATGGGCACATCGGAAAAGGTGCTCGGCAAATTTCTCCGCGATACGCCGCGTGAGGACGTGATCATCTCCGATAAATTCACGCCGCAGTGCGCAGATCCGGAAGCTGAAAACGCTGTCACCGCGCTCTACGACATCAGCGCAGAAAATCTCGGCATCAGCGACATGGACATCTACTGGATCCACAATCCGCTGGACGCGCCAAAATGGACCACCGAGCTGATTCCGCTGGCAAAGAGCGGCAAGATCGGTCGCATCGGACTTTCAAACCACAATCTCGCCGAGATCCAGGAGACTGAAGCCATCCTCGAAAAGGAAGGGCTGAAAATTTCTGCCATCCAAAATCATTACAGCCTGCTCAATCGTTCCTCAGAAACATCCGGCATTCTCGACTACTGCAAGGCGCACGATATGATCTTCTTCGCCTACATGGTGCTCGAGCAAGGCGCGCTCACCGGAAAATACGACACCGCCCATCCATTTCCTGCAGATTCTGACCGCGGCCAGGTCTACAACCCAATGCTGCCACAGCTCGAAAAGCTGAACACTGGCATCAAGGAGATCGCCAATCGTCACGGCGTCGCGACTGCGCAGATCCCTGTCGCCTGGGCCATTGCCAAAGGGACGCTGCCGATCATCGGTGTGACAAAGGTTTATCAGGTCGAAGACGCTGCCAAAGCAGCAGCGATCACCTTGACTGCTGAGGAAGTGGAAACGCTCGATCAGCTGGCCGCCGAAATGCCGCTCGATGTGATCCGCTACTGGGAAAAGGAAATGAAATAAGGAGTGGGTGCTATGAAGATCCTCGTTTTAGAAAGCAGCCCGAACCGCCACGGCTCGTCGAATATGCTCGCCGGAGAATTTATCCGCGGCGCAGAGGAAGCTGGATATCGTGTGCAGGTTGTGGATGTGGCGCACGCCGATATCCATCCCTGCAGCGGCTGTGTGGCCTGCGGCTATGAAGGGCCCTGCACGCAGAAAAACGACATGGAACAGATCCGCGCAGATATTCTCGCGGCCGATATGCTCGTTTTTGTGACGCCGCTCTATTATTACGGCATGAGCGCACAGCTGAAGATCCTCGTCGACCGCTTCTGCGCTTTCAATTCAAGCCTCACCGCCGGACGCAAGAAAAGCGCCCTCATCGCAGCCGCCTGGAACAGCGACAGCTGGACCTTTGACGCCCTGGAAGCGCACTACAACACCCTCGTGCGCTATCTCAGTCTGCAGGACCAGGGCACGATCCTCGGCCGCGGCTGCGGCACACCAGCGATGACCCGCGGCTCCCGTTTTATGCAGGAGGCCTACGCGCTGGGCAAAAATTTACAATAATTAATATATCTGTAGGAACATCGTCACCGGCATGGAAAACGGCTTTTTCCGCATCGCCGATCCCCTGAACGGCTGGCAGTTTGTGAAAAAGGACGTGTTCTGGCAGAGCTTTGCCGCAATGGGTCAGCGCGCTGTCGCTGTCGTGCCTTCTGCGGCAGAATGAATATCGCATAACAGAAAGGATGCTTTCTATGAAATACACGAAACTTGGTAATTCTGATCTCACTGTCTCGCGCATCTGTATGGGCTGTATGGGCTTCGGCGATGCTGAAAACGGACAGCACAGCTGGACCGTCGATGAAGCCGCGACGCGCGAGATCGTGAAACACGGGCTCGACTGCGGCATCAATTTTTTTGACACAGCCATCGGCTATCAGAGCGGGACGAGCGAGCGATACCTCGGCCGTGCGCTGCACGATTTCGCAAAACGCGACGAGGTTGTCGTCGCGACAAAATTTCTCCCACGCACGCCGGAGGAGATCGCGTCCGGCGTAAGCGGCCAGCAGCATATCGAGCAGATGGTGAACACCAGCCTGCGCAATCTCGGCACGGACTACATCGATCTCTACATCTATCACATGTGGGACTACGCGACGCCCCTCTACGAGATCATGGAAGGGCTGAACAATGCCGTTCGCGCCGGCAAGGTGCGCTACATCGGCATCTCCAACTGCTACGCCTACCAGCTTGCGCAGGCGAACGCCCTCGCTGAAAAAGAAGGCTTCGCAAAATTTGTCAGCGTGCAGAATCATTACAACCTCATCTTCCGCGAGGAAGAGCGCGAAATGGCCAAGCTCTGCGCCGAAGAAAACATTGCCATGACGCCGTACAGCGCCTTGTCCAGCGGTCGTCTTTCCAAGCATCCCGGCGAAACGTCGAAGCGTCTCGCAGAGGACAGCTACGCCCGCTTCAAATATGACGCTACCGCTACGCAGGATCAGGTCATCATCGATCGCGTCGCCGAGCTGGCGGAAAAACGCAGCGTTTCGATGACAGAGATCTCCCTGGCCTGGCTGCTCACAAAGGTCACCGCGCCGATCGTCGGCGCCACGAAAATGCACCACGTCGACGGCGCTGCCAAAGCGACAGACCTCACCCTCACCGCCGAGGAATGTGCTTATCTCGAAGCACCCTATGTGCCCCACGCCCTCGTCGGCGTCATGGCACAGAACACCGCCGCTGCCGCAGGAGACGACCACGTTTGGTCGACAGGCAATCAGGTGATCGCGAAGTAACAATAATACAACGAGGCAGGAGCCGGCAATGTTTATCGCTGGCTCCTGCCTCGTTGTATTCTATTCGTCCTTTAAATACTCCTGCAGCGCTTCGGCGTCAATGCCGTCTGCGGCGATGGTTTTTTCGAGCCACAGCTGCAGGGCGTCGACGGTCTGCGCGATGTCGTCGAGCTGGCTTTTGATGCGGGCGAAATCCCGCAGTTCGTCGTCTGTGATCCTGCCGTCGACGGAGATCTCGACGAGACGCTCGCGCTCCTTGGCGATGTCATCGAGGAAGGAGAGGACCTCCAGCACGATCTGCGAAAGCGCCTTGGGCTCGACGTCGTTTCCGTAGCGCGCGCCGATGGGGCAGATCTGGGCGCAGTAGTGATAGCTGAGCTCGGGCTTTTTGTAGGCGTCGGCCATGGCGAGCACATCCTCTGGCTGGGGCACGATCTTTTCGCTTTCGATCTTTTCGATGCGGCTTTCTGAGACGAATTCCATCTCCTCGCTGGCGGCTTCGCGAGAAAGGCCGGCGTCCTCGCGCGCGAGCTGGAACATATTTTTATTTTCTTTGACGGATCTTTTTCCCATGATCTCGCTCCTTGTCGTTGAGTCTGTCTCTATTGTGCCGTATTCCTGCGATTTTGGCAAGTTATGGGCGCTTATTTTGTTGAATCGGCCCTACAGTTTGTCCTTCCGATCCGCTATACTATGAACTGTAACGGAAAATTTTGAACAAGGATTGGAAGGTTGATCATCATGAAATTGATCGGTAATATTCTCTGGTTTGTGTTCGGCGGCTTGCTGAATGCGCTGGCCTGGCTGATCTCGGGCGCGCTCTGGTGTCTCTCGATCGTAGGGATCCCATACGGGCTGCAATGCTTCAAATTTGCGCGCCTGTCGCTCTGGCCGTTCGGCAAGGAGATCGACTACGGCGGCGGCGCGGTCTCGATGATCGCGAACATCATCTGGATCGTATTCTTCGGCATCGAAATGGCGCTGGCGAATCTGGCGATCGGTGCGCTCTGGTGCATCACGATCGTCGGTATCCCATTCGGCATGCAATTCTTCAAGCTCGCAAAGCTGTCGTTCATGCCGTTTGGCGCTGAGATCCGCGAAATTCCTGAATAATTGACAGAAGAAGGAGACGAATGATTATGACTGCAAAAACAAAAAAGATCCTGCTTTTGGCGCTGGTGATCGCTTATGTGGTGTCGCCAGCAGATTTCATGGCAGGCCCGTTTGACGATCTCTTCGTCATGCTCCTGGGCGCGCTGGCCAACAACAAGCTCCAGAAGGGCGCATGAAAAAATGAGAAAGTAGTAATGTTTAATGAATAATGAAAGAAGGCTAGAGATCGATACGCCGCTTACGCGTCGTATCGATCTCTAGCCATTTTATTTTATCTGTAGCTTAGCGCAGGCCTTTGAAAAATATTCGCTTTGGCGTGGTGCGACAAAGCCTTCCAAAATTAATCATTAATCATTGAACGCGAGAGCAGCGATGCGTTCCCGCGAAGCGGCTCATTATTCATTTATCCCAGCATGCGCGGAGAGCTCGCCGTTCGCGTCGAGATCGATGACGATGGTGCCACCTTCATGGACATCGCCGCGCAGGATGAGACGGGCGGAGAGGGTTTCCACATGCTTCTGGATGAAGCGCTTGAGTGGGCGTGCGCCGAATGCCGGGTCGTAGCCTTTGTCGGTGATGAAGGCCTTGGCGGCCTCTGTCAGCGCGACCTTCAGCTGCTGGGCAGCGAGACGCTTGTTGAGGTCGGCGACCTGGAGATCGACGATGTGGCCAATGTTGTCCTTGGTGAGCGGCTTGAAGAGGATGATCTCGTCGAGACGGTTGAGAAATTCCGGACGGAAATGGCTGCGCAATTCTCCCTGAACAAGATTCCGCGCCTGTTCGCTGATCTCGCCGTCGGCGCTGACACCTTCGAGCAAATACTGGCTGCCGAGGTTCGAGGTCATGATCAGAATGGTGTTCTTGAAATCAACGGTGCGCCCCTGGGAATCGGTGATGCGCCCGTCGTCGAGGACCTGCAGCAGCACGTTGAACACGTCTGGATGGGCTTTCTCGACTTCGTCAAAGAGGACGACGGAATATGGCTTGCGACGCACGGCTTCGGTGAGCTGGCCGCCTTCTTCGTAGCCGACGTATCCTGGAGGCGCGCCGATCAGACGGCTGACGGAATATTTCTCCATGTACTCGCTCATATCGATGCGCACCATGTTGTTTTCGTCGTCAAAAAGGGCTTCGGCGAGGGTTTTGGCCAGCTCTGTCTTACCAACGCCAGTAGGACCGAGGAAGAGGAAGGAGCCGATTGGTTTCGTTGGATCCTTGATGCCGGCCTTGGAGCGGATGATGGCATCGGCGACTTTTTCCACGGCCTCGTCCTGGCCGATGACGCGCTGGTGCAGCTGTTCGTCGAGGTGGAGGGTTTTCTCACGCTCGCCCTGGGTCAGCTTGGCGACAGGAATGCCAGTCCAACGGGAAACGATCGTAGCGATCTCGTCTTCGTCGACGGCTTCATGCACGAGCTTGAGCTCGCCGGTTTTGATCTTGTTTTCTTCTTCTTCGAGCTCACGCTGCAGCTTTGGCAACACGCCATATTGCAGCTCGCTCATTTTCGCCAGATCGCCCTGACGCTCAGCCAGCTCGATCTGGCTGTGGACGCTGGCGATCTCGTCACGCAGCTTGGCTGGACGCTCGACGGCGTTCTTTTCGTTTTCCCACTGGGCGTTCAACACCTTGAGCTTGTCTTCGTTGTCGGCGAGCTCCTTCTTGACGGTTTCGAGACGCTCCTTGCTGAGGGCGTCGTTTTCCTTTTCCAGAGACATTTCGTCGAGCTTCAGCTGCAGATTGCGATGCTCCAGCTCGTCGATCTCTTCCGGCTTGGAATTCTGTTCGGTCTTGATCTGGGCGCAAGCCTCGTCGATCAGGTCGATGGCCTTGTCCGGCAGGAAACGATCGGTGATGTAGCGGGCGGAGAGGGTGGCGGCGGAGATCAGCGCGTTGTCGGTGATGCGCACGCCATGGTAGGTCTGGTAATTTTCGCGCAGACCACGCAGGATGGTGATCGTTTCATCGATCGTAGGCTCGTCAACCATGACACGCTGGAAACGGCGCTCCAGGGCGGCGTCCTTTTCGATGTACTGGCGGTATTCGTTGAGGGTTGTGGCGCCGATGCAGTGCAGCTCGCCGCGCGCCAGCATTGGCTTCAACAGGTTGCCGGCGTCCATGGCGCCGTCGGTTTTGCCGGCGCCGACGATGAGATGCAGCTCATCGATGAAGAGGATGATGCGGCCTTCGCTCTTTTTCACCTCGTTCAGCACCGCTTTCAAACGTTCCTCAAATTCGCCGCGATATTTCGCGCCAGCGACCAGCGACCCCATATCCAGCGAGAAGATCGTTTTGTCCTTCAGAGAATCTGGCACATCGCCCTTGACGATACGCTGTGCCAGCCCTTCGACGACAGCTGTTTTGCCGACGCCAGGCTCGCCGATGAGCACAGGATTGTTCTTCGTTTTGCGCGAAAGGATACGGATCACATTTCGGATCTCGTCGTCGCGGCCGATGATCGGATCAAGCTTCTGATCGCGCGCCCGCTGCACGAGATCGGTGCCGTATTTTTTCAGGCTGTCGTAGGTTTCCTCCGGGCTGTCTGTCGTCACC
This sequence comes from uncultured Peptococcaceae bacterium, assembly GCA_900552455.1. Classification (GTDB taxonomy): domain Bacteria; phylum Bacillota; class Peptococcia; order Peptococcales; family Peptococcaceae; genus UMGS1590. The sequence continues at coordinate 9,486 of URZX01000007.1, forward strand.
GTCTGGTTGCCGCGCACATCCTTGAGCACTGAGAGGAAAGCATCCACCGTGATGCCAAATTGCTGCAGCAAAGAGGAGAGGGAAGGGCTTGGATTGCGCAGCATCGCCAGGAAGAGATGCTCCACCGATACATATTCGTCGCCCATGCGCTTGGCTTCGTCCTCGGCGTAGTTCAGCGTGTGGTTGAGGTATTGACCAACGTATTGCTGCCCGCCCTGGGATTTCACCTTTTTGTCCAGCGCATGCTTCAGGCTGTTCTGGAAAGCGCCGCGGTCGACGCCCATTTTATCCAGGAGCTGCGCGATCAGACTACCGTCCTGGTGCAGCAGCGCGTAGAGCAGATGTTCCTGCTCGATCTCCTGATTGCCGAAGTCCATGGCGATCTTCTGCAGATCGTTGATGGCTTCCACGGATTTTTTTGTAAATCTATCAACTTGCATGTCATTTGCCTCCTTACAGATCAGACATGATCAATTTATCAATAATGATCGTGAAAGCGGACGGGTGAGGGGGAAGCCCGTCATCTTTCACGGTTCTATTATAGCACGCGCTATTAGCACTCGCAAGCTTCGAGTGCTAATAGCGCGCAAAAAAATCACATCTTGACAAAAACCACACAAATGCACAAGCAATCTACGGCGAAAATTCCTGACGAACGATTCGCCGCAGAAAAATATCACCAGGCGCGACGAAGTGAGCCAGAATCCAGAGTGAGAATTCCGAATGAAATTCTTGAGCAAAATCTCTGATGAAAATCCTGTGTAAGAACTTCGATCACCGAGAACGATCAGACGCGCATCGCGAACGGTCTGAACACAGCAAAACGAAAATCATAGCGAATCAATTCAAATTTCAGTTAGAAATTCAGAAAGCCAGCTAGTAGCAAGATGCTGCAACGAAAACAGATCCACAGCGCAGTCAGGATGATCTGTCGAATGCAGGATCGTGTAGTCGTCAAAAACGACAGCGACGGTCACGGGAATCCAAAACAACCGATCGCACAGAAAACAGATTAATAATGACCGATATTTGAATCGCTTCTCGCCTTCACTTCGCATAATAGATATTATGTTACTTTTTCAGATTTTACGATCAAAAAAATCGCAGAGATCATCCGATGAACGTTTCGGACTGTCTCTGCGATTTTTTTGATCGTTCTGTGATGCGCTTCCACTTCTTTGCTGTGGTTCTTTCTCACACATTCTGTTTATCATGCGTTTTGTCGCTGCATGTTATTTTATCTGTCGTGCGCTTCTTTTCAGCAGCATGAGCACGATGGCCATTGCTGCGAGGCCGACGAGCCATGACAGTACGACCTGACGGGTCAGTCCGGCGATGACGAACGCCAGCGACGACAGCGCGGCGACGGTCAGCGCATATGGCAGCTGGGTTTTCACGTGATTGAGAAGAAAACACTGGGCGCCGGCAGAAGCCATGATGGTAGTATCAGAGATTGGCGAGCAATGATCGCCGCAGACGGCGCCGGCGATGCACGCGCTCATGGAAATGATCATGAGCTCCGGATCGGTGGCCTGAAACGCTGCGACGACGATCGGGATCAGAATGCCGAAGGTGCCCCAGCTTGTGCCTGTGGCGAACGCCAGGAAACAGCCAATGAGGAAAATGATCACCGGCAGGAAATTCACCATGGCACCAGCGGAGCCTTCGATCAGGCCAGCGACGTAAGCGGCGGCGCCGAGGCTGTCGGTCATCGCTTTCAGCGACCAGGCAAAGGTCAGGATCAGGATCGGCGCGATCATCGAGACGAATCCCTGAGGCACGCATTCCATAAATTCGACAAAGCTCATCACGCGGCGCGCGAGATAAAAGATCAGCGTCAGGATGAGGCTGAAAAACGCACCGACGGCCAGCCCAATGGACGCGTCGCTGGCGGAGAACGCTTCCACAAAGCCGACGCCGTCGAAAAATCCGCCGCTCCAGATCATGCCGATGATGCAGCAGAAAATGAGCGAGGCCACGGGCATCAGCATATCGATCAACGCGCCCTCCCCCTCTGCTTCTGCTGTGCTGCTGTTGGCGTAGGGGCGCTCAGGCGTTGTGTAGAGGTCGCCGGCGAGGGCGTTGGTCTCATGCTGACGCATCGGGCCAAATTCCACGCCCAGCAGGGTGATCGCAGCCATGAAGATGAGCGTGAAAAAGGCGTAGAAATTGTACGGGATGCACTGGATAAACAGCGCGATGCCGTTTGTTTCTCCTGGCACAAAGCCGCTCACTGCCGCTGCCCAGGACGAGATCGGCGCGAGGATGCAGACAGGCGCTGCTGTGGCGTCGATGAGATAGGCGAGCTTGGCGCGCGAGATCTGAAACTTGTCAGCGACGGGACGCATCACCCCGCCGACGGTGAGACAGTTGAAATAATCGTCGATAAAAATGATCACACCAAGGCCGATCGTCGCTAGCTGCGCTGCGATGCGGTTTTTGATCCGCGTCTGCGCCCAGCGACCAAACGCTGCCGAGCCGCCAGAGCGGTTCATCAGCGCGACGATGATGCCAAGTATCACGAGAAAGATCAGGATGCCGACGTTGTAGGCGTCGGAAAGCACGGCCACGATACCTTCGCTGTAGACGTGGTTGATCGTTCCCTCCAGGGCAAAGCCGGAATACAGCAGCCCGCCGCTGGCAATGCCGGCGAAGAGCGCGCTGTAAACCTCCTTGGTCACTAGTGCTAGCGAGATCGCCACAAAGGGCGGCAGAAGCGACCAGATCGATTGCTGCACAGAGTCTGCCGTGGTTGTGAGCGCTGCTGCGATCAAGAGCGCTGCGAGGATGAGGAGCGCGGCGACGGTCCCCCTCTTTGTTCGTTTTGCTGTTGTCATCACATTCCTCCGTCGTCTTTTCAAATTCCTTTTCTGAGAATGATAACGTTACCCCTTATTTTACACGACGACAGCCGCCCATGACAAGTCATTCTCCACGCGAACGCGGGTGCAGCTTGTGGTATTGCTTTTCGATGTCCTTGAAAGCGAGGTGGACGTAGATCTGTGTGGTGCCGATGTCGGCGTGGCCGAGCATGTCCTGGATGGCGCGCAGGTCGACGCCGTTTTCCAGCAGGTGGGTGGCGAAGGTGTGGCGGATGGTGTGGGGTGTGACCTCAAAGGGGATGCCGGCGGCGCGGGCGTATTTTTTGACGATCTTCCAGACGGCCTGGCGGCTCATCTTCTTCTGATGGCTCGAGAGAAAGACGTAATCGCTCGGCTGCACATGCGCTGCTGCGCGCGCCGAGAGATAGCAGTCGACGGCGTCTCTGGCGCAGCGCCCGAAGGGCACGAGCCGCTCCTTGCTGCCCTTGCCGATGACGCGCACAAACTGCTCCTCTGGATAGTAGCGGTCCAGCGTCAGCGCGGTGAGCTCGGACACGCGCATGCCTGTCGCGTAGAGGAGCTCGAGGATGGCCTTGTCGCGCTTACCGGCAAGGTTGCGCGTGGGCACAACGGAGATCATAGCGTCCATCTGATCCAACGTTAAAACATTTGGTAAACGCTCAGGTTTTTTCGTGTGGTCCTCTATTGTCAGCGTCTGGGTGAGAATACCTTCTTCTGTAAGATAATCGAGGAATCCTTTGAGCGATGTTATTTTTCTGGCGATCGTCGTAGCTTTATACTGATGCCCAAGTTCATTTTTATACCGATAGATCGTGAGCTGATCGATATCAAATACTGTTGTTTTCTCATTTTTAAGCCAGCTGCCAAACTGTCGCAGATCGACCTGGTAGCCGTCGATGGTGTTCTGTGAGAGGCCTTTTTCGTAATCCAGCACCAGCAGATAATCCTGCAGGATCTCTTCAAAGCTGTCCATGGGCGTCACTGCTTTTGGATCGGCGCGTAGCGCGCGTCCAGGGTTTTCAGGCCCTGATTTGGAAAGGCAACGGTGATCTTTGTGGCCTCCGCGGGATCGACGCTGACGATGACCCCTTCGCCCCAGCTGGAATGGAGCACCTTCTCGCCGACGGCATAGGCGGCAGCAGCGGCTGGCTCCTTGCGATGGGTCGGCGCGACGACGTTTTTGTGGTGGCGCGCCTTGCTGACATCGGTGAAATAGCGTGGATCGAGCTCGGAGAAAAATTCCGACGGCGGATTATACATGAAGCGTCCGTGGATCAGGCGCTGGCGTGCGCTGGTGATGAAGAGCTGATCCTTGGCGCGGGTGAAGGCCACATAGCAGAGACGGCGCTCCTCCTCCAGCCCGTCGTTTTCGTTTTTGGCGCGGATGTGCGGGAAGAGATCCTGCTCAAAGCCGGCGATGAAGACGACAGGAAATTCCAGCCCCTTACTCGAATGCATGGTCATGACGCTGACGCTGTCGCCGTCGTCGGACTGATCGAGATCGGTGTAAAGGGCGATCTCCTCAAGGAATCCGCTCAGGGTACGCGCTTCATAGTCCATGTCCCGCATGTCAAATTCTCTGGCGATGGAGAGAAATTCATTGATGTTGTCCATGTCGAGCTCGGCGGCGACAGGGTCGCTGTCGTAGAGATGGTTCACATAGCCGGATTGGTTGATCACATAGTCGACGAGGGGCTCCATCTCTGCTTCTGCAGCGAGCTGGCGCCCTTCGCTGATGAAGGCGTGAAATTCTGCGGCGGATTTTTTCGCCTTGGCAGAAAGCTTGAACGCTGGATCGATGAGACAGTCGACGAGGCTGCTCTCCGGATGGGCGACATGAAAATCGACGATCTTGTTCCACGTCTGTTCGCCGATGCCGCGCTTGGGAATGTTGATGATGCGGTGCAGGCTGACGGCGTCGTTGGGATTGGCCATGACGTAGAGATAGGCGAGGATGTCCTTGATCTCGCGGCGCTGGAAAAATTTGATGCCGCCGTAGATTTTGTACGGCAGATGGGCCTCGACGAGCACCTGCTCGATGGAGCGGAACTGGGCCGTGGTGCGGATGAGCACGGCGAAATCGCGGTAGTGGTAGTCGGATTTCGCCATGATGTCGCGGATCTGCCGCACAATGAAGTAAGCTTCGTCGCGGTCGTCGTCGGCTTCGTAGTAGACGACCTTGCTGCCTTCGGGATTCTGGGTCCAGAGGGATTTGTCCTTGCGGGTGGTGTTGTGGGCGATGACGGCGTTAGCGAGATTCAGGATGGTCTTGGTGGAGCGGTAGTTTTCCTCGAGCTTGATCACGGTGGCGTCGGGATAGTCCTGCTCGAAGCTGAGGATGTTCTGCACATCGGCGCCGCGCCACTCGTAGATGGACTGGTCGTCGTCGCCGACGACACAGATGTTGCGGTATTTCGCAGCGAGGAGATGCACCAGCTCGTACTGGATGCGGTTGGTATCCTGGTACTCATCGACGAGGATGTACTGGAAGCGATCCTGGTATTCCTCGAGAATGTCGGGATGCTGGCGGAAAAGCTTCACCGTCAGGCAGAGAATGTCGTCGAAATCGATGGCGTTGTTCTGCGCCAGGGTATGCTGGTATTCGCGGATGATCTCCAGCGTGAGATCTGGCAGCATGCCGGTCTCAGCGTAGCTTGCGAGCCCCTCTTCAAGATCAAACCAGGTGTTCTTGAGATGGGAAATGTTCCCAAGAACGGCGCCTGGCTTCAGCACGTCGCTGTCGATGTTGCGCTCGCGCAGGATGCGCTTGACGATCGAGAGCTGGTCGGAGGTGTCGTAGATCACAAAATTCGGCGAGAGATCGATGTGTTCCACCTCAAAGCGCAGGATCTGCAGGCAGGCGGAGTGGAACGTCCGCGCCCAGATGCGCGCGCCTTTTTCGCCGATCATTTCGATGATGCGGTCGCGCATTTCGCCGGCGGCCTTGTTGGTGAAGGTGATGGCGAGGATGTGGAACGGCGAGACGCGGCATTCCTCGATCAGGTACGCGATGCGGTGCACGAGCACGTTCGTTTTGCCGCTCCCGGCGCCGGCCAGGATCAGCAGCGGGCCCTCGGTGGTGAGGACGGCTTCCAGCTGCTGCGGGTTCAAAGTAGATAAATCCATAAATGTTCTCCTCTTCTTCTGCTAAAAAACCACTTCTAATAAGAGGATATTAGAAGTGGTTCTGATGTCAATACGAGATATTTTTCGTCGATGCGAGCATGAGCTTGATGCGGTTCTCCTGGTTGACCTTGCTGGCGCTGGCGTCATAGTCGATCGGCACGATGTTGGCCTGAGGATAGAGTTCCTTGATCTTGCGCAGCATGCCGCGGCCGACGATGTGGTTTGGCAGACAGCCAAAGGGCTGGGTGCAGACGATGTTTTCGCAGCCGGATTCGATGAGCTCGACCATTTCTGCGGTGAGCAGCCAGCCTTCGCCCATCTTGGTGCCCTCGTGGATGACTTTTTTGCTGAGGGCCTTGGTGTGCTTGAACGGCGTCTGCGGCTTAAACTGAGGATAATTCTTGTAGCTGTCGATGACGGTGTTCTGCAGGGAAACGATGTAGTTGACGATGAACTTACTCACGACGGCCTTGGTGTGGCCGGTGCCGTAGAGGTACCAGTCCTCGATGCCGGCGTCGGCGGTGTAGAGCACGAAATCCATCAGCCCCGGCACGACGACCTCACAGTCCTCCTTCTCGAGGAAGGCTTCGAGGTTGTTGTTGCCCAGCGGCGCAAATTTTACGTAGATCTCGCCGACGATGCCGACCTTGGTCTTCTTCTGGCCGCTGACGGTTTTGATCTGGGCAAATTCTTTAAGGATCCATGGGCAGTTTTTGCGCAGCTCCTTGCGGGTGCAGCCATGGCCTGCCTCAAACTGGCGCTCGAGCGCCGTGCAGACGCGGTCGACCGTGGCGGAGACTTCGTCCTTGTCGAGGGCGTAAGGCAGGATCTGGTTTTTCAGGTTCATGATCATGTCGCCGTAGATGATGGCGAACATGGCGTTCTTGAGCAGGGTTTTCGTAAGCTTGAAGCCTGGATTGTCCTCGAGGCCGACGACGTTGAACGAAAGCACAGGGATGTATTCCAGCCCGGCGCGCTTGAGGGCCTTGCGCAGGAGCGCGATGTAGTTCGAGGCACGGCAACCGCCGCCGGTCTGCGTCAGGAGCAGGGCGATCTTGTGGGTATCGTAGCCGTGGTTCATGGCGCCGTCGAGGAGCTGACCGATGGCCAGCTGCGCCGGATAGCACATGTCGTTATTGACGTATTTAACGCCGGTGGCGATGACGTCGGGACTCATGGAGTCGAGGATGTCAACCTTGTAGCCCTCCATGGTCAGGAGCTTCTTGATCAGACGAAAATGGATCGGCAGCATCATCGGAATGAGGATGGTGTGCGTTTCCTTCATTTCTTCTGTAAAAACAACGCGTTGTTGTTGTTCTGACACTTACTGCTTCCTCCTTTGTTCCAGTGTTGCAAAGAGACTTCTGAGACGGATCTTCACCGTGCCGAGGTTGGAGATCTCGTCGATCTTGATCTGGGTGTAGATATCGCCGCCGGATTCGAGGATGTCGCGCATCTCATCGGCAGTGATGGCGTCGAGCCCGCAACCGAAGCTGACGAGCTGGACGACGGACATGTCGGGATTTTCCAGGGCGGTCTTGGCGGCGTTGTAGAGACGGGCGTGATAGGTCCACTGGTTCAGCACGTGGGTATCCGTGTCGCCGTAGATGAACGGCAGCCCGTCTTCGCTGATGACGACGGTGCCGAAGCTCTGCACGAGGCGGTCGATGCCGTGGTTGATCTCTGGGTCGACGTGGTATGGGCGACCGGCGAGAATGACGATCGGCAGCTCGTGGATGCGGGCATACTGGATCGCCTGGTCGGCGAAGGCCTTGAGCTTGTCGTAGTAGCCGCGCTGCGCTGCGTAGGCAGCGTCGAGGGCTTCACCAATCTTGCGCCCGCTCACGCCAATGCGCTTGGCGAGGTCCTTCGTGAGCTGCTTTTTCATGAATTTTTTATTGTGGACGCCGTAGAAACCGAAGAGGTATTTCTCCTTGTCGATCTTGCCGACGTTGGCCTCGATGACCTGCGGATAATAGGCGACGACTGGGCAGTTGTAGTGGTTGTCGCTGATCTCCTCGTCGAAGTTGTAGCTGAGGCATGGATAGAAAATAAAATCAACGTTCTTCTCCAGCAGCCATTCAATGTGGCCGTGGATGAGCTTGGCAGGATAGCAGATCGTGTCCGATGGGATGGTGTACTGGCCCTTTGTGAAGAGCTGCTTCGAGCCGAACGGTGAGAGCAGAACGCGATAGCCGAGCTGGTTCCAGAAGGCGGTCCAGAATGGATACATTTCGTAGACGTTGAGCCCCAGCGGCATGCCGACGGTGCCGTTTGGAAAATCGCCAGCGAGCTGCTCCTTCTTGAGATTGGTGATGAGCTGCTGCTTGTAGAGATAGGCGTTTGGCAGATCGAGGGCCTTTTTGTCCTTGTTGAGTGGACGCTCACAGCGGTTGCCGGCGATGAGTTCTTCTCCATTTGAGAAATGATTGATCGTGAGCTCGCAGTGATTCCCACAGCCCTGACAGGTGCGGCTGTAGGTCTGGTAGGAAAATTCATTCAGCGCCACCGGGCCCAGGCAGGTGGTTTCGCCGCTTTGGTTGGCTTTGGCGTAGAGGGCGCAGCCGAAGGCGCCCATCAGCCCGGCGATGGACGGACGGATGACGTTGCGGCCGATCTCTTTCTCGAAGGCGCGCAGGATGGCGTCGTTGTAGAAGGTGCCGCCCTGGACGACGATCTTTTTGCCGAGGTCGTCGGCGTCGTTGGCGCGGATGACCTTGTAGAGGGCGTTTTTCACAACGCTGATGGAAAGCCCGGCAGAGATGTCCTCAACGCTGGCGCCCTCCTTCTGCGACTGCTTGACGGACGAATTCATGAAGACGGTGCAGCGGCTGCCGAGGTCGACGGGATGCTCGGAATGGAGGCCGAGCTCGGCAAATTCTGCAACGTCGTAGCCCATCGCGCTGGCAAATGTTGAGATGAACGAGCCGCAGCCGGAGGAGCAGGCCTCGTTGAGGAAGATCGAGTCGATGGTGCCGTTTTTGATCTTGAAGCACTTCATGTCCTGCCCGCCGATGTCGATGATGAAGTCCACATCCGGCTGGAAGAACTGGGCGGCGGTGAGATGGGCGATCGTTTCCACGAGGCCGTGGTCCAGCGAAAAGGCTGTCTTAATGAGCTCCTCGCCGTAGCCAGTGACCGCCGAGGAACGGATGCGCAGCTCCGGATAGGTTTCGTAGAGATATTGCAGCGTCTCTTTAATCATTGCGATCGGCTGGCCGTTGGAATATTCGTAGCGGCTGTAGAGGAGCTCGCCTGCTTCGCCGATGAGCACCAGCTTAACGGTTGTCGAGCCGGCGTCGATGCCGAGGTAGACGTCGCCCTTATAAGAGGCGATGTCGGCATACTCAACGGTGGATTTGGCGTGGCGGGAGAGAAATTCCTCGTACTCTTCTTTGTTTGCGAAGAGGGGCTTCGTCGTCGAGGTGCTTTTGATGGTCATGGTGTTTTCCTGGAAGCGACGCATGAGGTCGTCCAGATCGAAGGTCATCTCGTTTTTACTGTAGAGGGCTGCGCCCATGGCGACATAATAGCGGGCGTCTTCGGGGAACACATAGCAATCGTCGGATTCAAGCTTGAGCACATTTTTGAAGGCCGTCTGCAAGCCGGTGAAGAAATTAAGCGGACCACCGAGGAAGATGACCTTCCCCTTGATCTCGCGGCCCTGGGCCAGACCGCCGACCGTCTGGTTGGCGACGGCGTAGAAAATGCTCATGGCAACGTCTTCCTTCTTTGCGCCCTGGTTGAGGAGCGGCTGGATGTCGCTCTTGGCGAAGACGCCGCAGCGGCTGGCGATGTCGTAGACGGTTTCCGCCTTGTTGGCGAGGGTGTTCAGCGTTTCCAGGTCGACGTTCAGGAGCACCGCCATCTGATCGATGAAGGCGCCGGTGCCGCCGGCGCAGGAGCCGTTCATGCGCACCTCTGAGCCGCCGGTGAAAAAGAGGATCTTCGCGTCCTCTCCGCCCAGCTCGATGGCGACGTCGATGTCGTCGTGCAGGTCGCTGACGGCGATCTGCGAGGCGATGACCTCCTGGATAAACGGAATGTTGTACGCCTCGGAGAGGCCGATGCCGGCTGAGCCAGTGACAGCGAAGCGGATGTCTTTGTCATCGACGTCTTTGAGGCGATCTCTGATCTCTTCAACGAAGCCGACCGCCACCTCCTTGATATTTGAGCGATGCCGTCTGTAGTCTTTGTAGATAATATGTTGATCCTGATCCAATACCACGCATTTCATCGTGGTTGATCCCACATCCAGACCAATGCGAATCAATTCAGTATCCTCCTAGTTGATTGAATTCCCCTCAATAAATCTGTAAAAATCCTATCTCTCATTATACCACGAAAACTGCGCTATGCTAGCAATTTTTCTTAACAAAATCATTTTCAAATGATTTTGTAAATGATTTTGTTAATTAGTAATTAGTAATTTTTAATGATTAATTTTGGTAGCCTTTCGCTATCGCTCAAGGCGGAAATTATTTCGTGCCTTGCGCATGCACGCAAATAAAATTAAAAGGCTAGAGTCGATGCGACGCGCTAGCGGCGTATCGATCTCTAGCCAACAACAATTACTAATTACTCATTCATCATTACTAATTTGAGGAAGAATCTTCATGCGCACGCTGGCGATGCGGTTGTCGCGCACGTCCTCGGTGAGAAAGGCGAGGTTATCGATGGTGATGCGCTCGCGCGCGCCTTCCTGCGGAATGTGGCCGAGCTGTTCGATGAGGTAGCCGGAAATGGTGTCGCAGTCCTCGCTTTCGATGGAGAGCTCCAGCTCTTCGTTGAGATCGTCGATGAGCAGTCCGCCGTCGAGCAGATACTCGTCGGGGCCGATAGCCTCGATCTCTGGCGCAACGTCGTCGTATTCCTCGTCGATGTTGCCCATGATGGCTTCTACCAGGTCCTCGATGGTGACGATACCGGAGAAGCCCCCGTGCTCGTCCACCAGGATCGCCATGTGGCGGCGGTTGGCCTGCATATCGCGGAAGAGAGAGTCGGTGGTTTTCGTTTCCGGCACAAAGAACGGCTCGTGGAGCATGGCGCGAATGTCGAGATCCTCGGGACGGATGTCCTTGCGCAGCTCGATCATCACATCCTTGATGTGGAGCACACCGATGATGTTGTCGATGTCGTCGTCGTAAACCGGAATGCGATTGTGGCGCGTTGCGAGAATGTCGTCGAGCAGCGTGTCGAAAGGTTCGTTGATGTCAAAGCTCACGACATCGCGACGTGGCACGCGAATCTCGCGCGCGGTGCGGTCGTTGAAGGCAAAGACCGAGTCGATCATCTTGCGCTCTTCGTCCTCGAAAAGCCCAGTCTCGCTGCCTTGCTTGAGCAGTGCCTTGATCTCCTCTTCGGTGACGGCCTCCTCCTGGTCCGTTGTTTTGAAACCGAGGAGCTTCAGCACCACCTTCGTCGATACCGAAAGCAGCTTGATAAACGGCGAGAGCACGATGGAGATGTAGTGCACCGGCATCACCGTCAGCATGCAGAAGGCTTCGGCTTTCTGCAGAGCGATGCGCTTTGGCACCAGCTCACCAAAGACGAGGTTGAAGAACATGAGCAGGAGCGTGACGCCGTTGGAGGCGATGGCTTCTGCATAAGGCAGGCCGCGGCTCGCCAGCCACGCACCCAGCACCGGCGCAATGCGCGCGGCGGCAGATGCCGATGAATAGAAGCCGGCAAAGGTGATGGCCACCTGGATCGTCGAGAGAAACTTCGTCGAATCGTCGAAAAGCCTCTCGATGACCTTCGCCTTTTTGTTTCCATCCTCTGCCAGACTGCGGATGCGGTTTTTGTTCACCGATACCACAGCCATCTCTGCCCCTGCAAAGAAGGCGTTCATGAGGGTGAAGAACAAGAGCAACAACAAGCTGGAAATGATAGAAGTCCCTGTCGGGTCTGCGTCCATAAGACTGATTCCTCCTAAAAAAGTTATTTTGAAAATAATAACATGAGCGCAAGAAGTTTTCAAGTGCCAGTTAGGAGTTAGGAATTAGGAGTGAAGAGTTGATCTTAGTTAGGAGTTAGGAGTGCGGAGTGAGGAGTTACTGGTGCTGTGCACCAGTTCACAGCTGCGCTGCAAGAAATGCTGTGATAGCGCCGTAGCACCGTCCCCTTGCATCAACCAGCAGAAAAGCTCCTCATTCCGCACTCCGCACTCCTAACTCAGGTGCGGTGCACCTCCAGCACGCACACGAAGTACAACAGCGGAATGATGCAGGCGCAGATGTTCTGCACGCTGAAATCGAGCACAAGGGAGCAGACGCCGACGGCGAGGGCGACGAAGCCGAAGATCACGGCGTCGAGGCTTTTGGCAGGATTTTTCGCTGCGCGCAGGCCCAGCGCTCCGCCGACAAATTCCAGGAGGCCATTGGCCACGCTGAAGATCAGCGTCAGCGCGATGAGGGATTTCACCTCTGCTGTCGTTTCGCCGCTGAGCACAAATACCCCCGTCGTCATGATGCCAACTGCCAGCGTCAGGAGACCGAGCACGATCATTAGCACCGACAATAATTTCAAACCTTTTTTCACTAGTATCATCCTTTCTTTATAATTGTACGATGGCAGGCCAATTTTTCAATAGTCAATCGATAAATTTCACGTATTTTTTCGAGATCTTCCACATAAATGTACTCATCGGCAACGTGCTCGGTGCTCTCCCGCCATGGGAAAACCGGCCCGAAAGCGACGATGTGCTCCATCGCCCGCGCGTAGGAGCCGCCGCCCATGACCGTCGGCGGCATGTCGCTGGCGGTCACCTCCCGATACGCTGCCGCCAGCTCGGTGATCACCGGGCCGTTGGCATCCATATACACCGGCGCCATCCAATCCTCTTTGACGAGCGCGAGCCCTTGGGCAACGCAGACGCCTTCCAGCGGCGCGAGTACGTCCTGCGGCGAAAACGTCACCGGATAGCGGATATCGAGGTGCATGGTGACATTGCCCTCTGCCAGCTCGATCTTGCCAACGTTCAGCGTCAGGCCGCCGCTGGCCCGGTCCTCGAGGGCGATGCCGAGGCCCTCGCCGTTCAGCGCTTCGCCGATGTGCTCCATATAAAACTGCGCAAAGGGACAATCGTGGGCCGCCGCCTGAGCCATCAGCCTGGTGATGGCGTTATCGCCAAGCTCTGGCATGCTGCCGTGGGCCGATCTGCCGCGCGTTTCCAGTACAGTGCCGTCCATGAGTACCGCCTGCGCCTGATCGGCGACCATGTTCGTCGCTGTGCCGCCCTGAATCTCGCGAAAACCTGCGCGCTCCGCCGGCATGGAAAGCGCCACTGCGAGGATGCCCTTTTCGCCGAAGGTGGCCGGAAAGCTGGCGTCTGGTGTGAAGCCGAAGCCTGGGATCTCCTCCTGCGCTTTGTAGCGCGCGATGTCCGCCCAGGGACCGTCCTCCTCCTGGCTGGCGAGGATCAGTCGCACGCGCTTGTCCAGCACAAGCTCGCTGTCGAGAATGTCCTTCATGGCGTACATCACCGCCACCGCCGGGCCTTTGTCGTCGACGACACCGCGGCCAAAGAGCTTGCCGTCCGCGATCTCGCAGCCGTAAGGATCGTGGGTCCAGCCGGAGCCCGGCGGCACCACATCGAGATGCACGAGGATGCCCATCAGCTCCTCACCTGCGCCGATTTCAGCGTAGCCGTAGTAGCCCTCGTCGTCCAGTTTGGTGCGGAAGCCCAGCCCCTCGCAGATGCCCAGCGCCTTCTCCAGCGCCTCGTACACATAGGGGCCATAGGGCTTCCCCGGCTCCGGCGCAGCGCCTGTCACACTGGGGATCGCGACGAGCGATCTAATCGTTTCTATCAATAATATCACTAACCTTTCAGTTTAAATGATTAATGATTAATTAGTAATGATTAATTGTGGTAGCCTTTTCGCTTACGCTCAAAGGCGGAAATTATTTTGTGCCTTGCGCACACCACAAAATTTATTCGCTTTGGCCCGTTAGGGACAAAGCATTCCAAAATTACTCATTAAAAATTACTAATTAAAAATTTGCCAAAAATCAACTCCACACTCCTAACTCCTAACTAAATGATATGTTCTTCGACTATGAGAGAGTCCATTTTCACCTGGAGCTCAAGCATCATCAGCGCGGCCTGGCCTGCTTCGAGCACGGGAACGTCGAGGCCGGAGGCTTTCAGTATCCCTTCCAGCTCCTCAGCGACATCGATCATGGCGGTGCAGCCGAGGACGATGGCCTCGGCGCCTTTTTCTGTGATCGCCAGACGGCTCTGCGCAAACAGGCTCTGCACCAGCGCCTCGTGATCGCCCAACGCGAGCACGGGAATGTCGGCGCTGAGGATGGCGCAGACGCGCTCGCCCAAGCCAGCCTTCGCCACATTTGCCCGCAAAAGCGGGATCACCTGTGGCAGCACGGTGATGATCGCAATGCGATCGGCCAAGTCCAGCGCCAGCTGCAGCACCGGCTCAAAGCCGCCACACACAGGAATGTCCACACATTCCCGCACAGCGCGCACGCCAGGATCGGCGAAGCAGTCAATAAAGATGCCGTCAAATTCTGCCGCAGACTCCCTAGCCAGGGCGACCACCTGCGGCAGCGCCATCGCTTCGTCGTATTCACATTCGATCGACGCCGGTCCTTTGCAGATCGCGCGGCCTTCCAGCTCAGTGTTCTCACTGAGGAACCGCCCCATATAGGCCAGCTCAGCAGGCGTCGCCGCCGTCGTCACAGGATCGAGCACTAATAGTTTGATCGTTTCTGACAATAATATCACTAACCTTTCTTTTTAGTTAGGAGTGAGGAGTGAGGAGTGAGGAGTTACTGGTGCTGTGCACCAGTTCGCAGCTACGCTGCAAGAAATGCTGTGATAGCGCCGTAGCGCCGCCCCTGCATAAACCAGCAAAAAAACTCCTAATTCCTAATTCCTCACTCCTAACTGAGAAAAGCGTACCACCTCATCGCCATACCCCAGCACATCGAAATACGGCCGCCATGCGGCTTCGGTGTTTTCCGGCTGGCGCCACCATTTCTGGTCGACGCGGATGACGCCGAGGGCAACTTGGAGGATGTCGAGATCCCCTGCTTCACGGTGCAGGAAAAGGTCCTCGTTGGTGATCGGATCGCCATTTTGCGCGTTGTAGAGGGTGATGATGTCCGGTGCAGTCATGAGCAGGCGCTCCTCGCCGCTTTCCGCCAGCTGGTAGAGCAGGAGGTTTTCGTTCTGGAAGAGGATCTTGTAGCACCCTTCTCCCTCGCCGATCACATACGAGCCAACGTCGAAGCCATCCTTAAAATCCGTGGCAAAGGCGCGCAGCGGCGAGCATTCGCAGAGACATTTCGCCTGCACCAGGCCGCTGGCGTCCAGGGCGCTGTAAATATCGCGCACGCGTCCTCCTGCCGCGCGCGTCTCCCGCGCCTGCTGGATGACCTCGCCGATCGCCTTCGCCAGCGAGATCGTCCCCGTCGGGATGCGCGCCTGGATCTCGTCCCTGCCCATGATCCAGCCAGCGATGCCAGCGTTCGAGTGGAAGGCGCGGGCGATCGGGCTGGCAATGTTCTGCGCCATCACCGCATCATGAGGATCGGCACAGCGAATGTGGGTGATGTTGCCGTTGTCATCTGCCATCGCCAGCGGGCTCGTGGCGCCGCCGTTGATGTGCGACAGCAGCGTATCCAGCCCCGGCACAGCGCGACCGGCTGCGTCTGCATCCAGCGTTGGCAGCCCCGTCATCAGCGAGATCAGCATTGGCACAAAGGTGTTGAACGCGCCCATTTCCACAGGCATCGTATAATGCACCCCCTTGCCCATCTCCGCTGCCATCCGTTGCACTTCCGCAAATGCATCGACCGCGCAAGGCGTGAAATCCTTGCCTGCGCCTTCCGTCGGCGCGCCCATACCGGCGACGACAGCTGCGTAAGCCCCGTCTTCCATCTCCGAAACATCCACCAGCCGCACCGTAATCGGTTTGTCCGGATGGTTTTTCTTGAAACTCTCCAGGAGGATCATGCCGTCGTCAAAACAGCCGCCTCCGCCGGCAGCCAACAGCGCCGCCCCGTTCATCACATTGATGATGTCTTGTTCGTTCAAAATCTGCATGATTTCATTCTCCTTTTTTCTCCGAGTATTCTCCATCCAGCCGCCGTGACGCAGACGGCCAGAAATGTTCCAATATCAAATAAACAATGAAGCCAATAATAACCCCATTGAAATTAAACACGCCGAA
This sequence comes from uncultured Peptococcaceae bacterium, assembly GCA_900552455.1. Classification (GTDB taxonomy): domain Bacteria; phylum Bacillota; class Peptococcia; order Peptococcales; family Peptococcaceae; genus UMGS1590. Next base: position 25,651 of record URZX01000007.1, read on the forward strand.
AGGGATCATCAGCGCAATGACCAGCGAAATCAGCGTCGCCGCGATGCCCGTCCCGTTCCAGCCCTCGTTTGCGTGCCAGCTGCCCGGTTTGCCCCTGCCGACGATCCAGTAATCTGCGATCATCGCACCAGCGATCGGCGCGCCGAGAAAGGTTGTCCAGTTCAGATACACCTCGATAAAATCCAAAATCCCCAGCACTGCCAACACAACACCCAGCACGCCGACCACAAACGTCGCCTCGCGGCGGCGATTGTCCGGCAGGTTAAACGTCATCACCGCATCCAGCCCGCCCGTGTAGGCATTGACCGAGTTCGTTGTCAGCTGCGCCAGGATCATAATCGTCAGCCCCAGAATCGGCAAGCCGACCATCGCCATCACCTGGCTGATGTCATACACGCCCACCACGCGCGAGAGCAAAACGCCGATCACACAGGTGATGATCCCCGCCGGCATCAGCCCCCAGAAAGCAGAGCGCACCGTGTCCCGACGGTTTCTCTGAAAGCGCGTCAGATCCGCCTCCGTAAACGCCGACGCCGAGAAAAAGCTGAACGCCGTGCCAATCCCCTCGATCATCGTCATCGTCGGCGTCTCCACCTCATTGGCAGAAAGCCCCGCCGATCCGTAGATGCGAAACGCCATCACCGTCCCAACGATCATAATAAGGAGCAAGAGCGGCACAGAGATCGTGTCCAGATTTTTCAGCGTCTCCATCTCCCAGACAGCGATCACCACCATCACCATTCCCCAGAAGATCGAGCTCGCCACCACAGGAATCTCCACGCCAAACGCCGCCAGCGCCAGCGTCGAAAAAGCCTCGCCGCAGACATTCACCTGCAGCCCGAAAAATCCCACCAGCGACACCGTGAAGAGCGAGCTCACCAGAAGCCGCGTCCCCTTGCGCCCAAAAGTCGACGTCGAGATCGCGCACGTCGGAATCCCCAGATCCGCCCCCTGGATGCCCAATATCAGCGTCAGCACCAGCACCATCCCATAGCCAATCACACCAGCCACCATCGCCTGCAGCGTCGGCATCCCCTCCGCCAGCATGCTTCCCAACAAAAAAGCAGGAATGCAAATCACCATCCCCGCCTGCACCATCACCATATCCACCCAGGATTTCCGCTGCTCCCGCGGAACCCTTGAAAGTGCAAATGCTTCGATCGGTTTCTTACCGTTTGTCATCACCAACACCTCTTTTTAGAACCTTTTATTCATTTTAACAATAGCTGCAAAACCCTGTCATTGGCACGCATACAGCCATTCTCCAATAAATTTATAAGAATCCCAAACACAAAACCCCCAGATTCATCCTATAATAGTACCATCACAATCAACTGGAAAGGCGTGGAAAACCATGAGTATTATCACCGTTGCAGACATTCTCGAGTTGAATGTTCTGAAGAACGCTAGGATCGTAGCTGGTAAACGTGGCCTCAACCGCGAAGTCAATTCCGTCAACGTTTACGACAATCCACCAAGCACCGCAGATCTTGAGATCGGCTTCGTAGAAAACGATATCTATCTATCTTTCCTATACTTCGCCAAGGAAGATATCTCCTACCTCGACAAAGTGTATCAGCGTCTTTCCGCCAATCATGCCGCCGCCCTCATCGTCTTCGACGAATATTTCCAGGAGCTGCCGCCAGAATACGCCACACTCTTTGACGAAGCCCAGATCCCCGTCATCTTCACCGATTTCCACACCCCATACTCCGCCGTCATCACCAGCATCATCGAATTCCGCATGTATGCCGAGCAGCGAAAAAATCTCGAAGACAAGATTGCCTCTCTCATTGGCAAGCGCATCTCCCAGCGAGAAAAGATGGAGATCGTCGCCGAGCTCAATCCAAACTTTGAGAAAAACGCCATGGTTCTCTTTGCGATCGACCGCACCAACCCACAGGTGCCCGTCTCCTCCATCCTCAATCTCTGCAACGCCGTCAACCAAAACGCCCGCGCCTTCGCCACCGAGTATAAGGGCGGCATCCTCGTCATCCTCACCTACAGCGACAGCCGCCTTTCCGAGGTAGCAGAATCTCACCAGCGCTATATCGAGCTCATCCACCAGCACCTGCCCCAGGCCATCATCGGCATCAGCGACCTGCGCCCCCTGCAAACCCTCGGCACCGTCATCGCCCAGAGCTACACCGCCCTCACCTCCGGCCGCGCCGCCGCCGGCGAAACCGTGTATTATAAAAACATCGGCATCTCCCGCATCCTCATCGCCCTCTACGACACCCCCGCCCTCGAGCAGTTTTATAACGACATGACCCAGCCCATCCTCCAGAGCGACGCCGATAATAAGGGACAGCTCTTCGACACCCTTCTCACCTTCGCCCGGCTCAACATGGATTATAAGAAAACAGCCGCCGCCATGTACGTCCACGAAAACACCGTCCGCTACCGCATCAACAAGATCAAAGAGCTCATCCCCTACGGCAGCTCCGAAGTCGATTTTCAGGACACCCTCTCCATCACCTACAAGATCTACCTCATGCAGAATTTTTAAGACAACCACGGCCGTTCCCCAGGGAGCGGTCGGGTTTTTGGATAATAGCAAAACGCACGCCATCCGAGAAAGCGTGCGTTTTTTATTTTACAGTTCAGCCAACGTTTCACACACAGCCAAACGACGCAACCGTTTGGCCGGCGAAATAAAGGCGCAAATCGTAGCAAACAGGATGAAGCAAACGATGATCGCCAATGCGGCAGTCGGAAATTCCCAACTGTAGTATGGAAAATGCGCGGTGATGAGCCGCTCATAGAGCAGCCTGTGCAGCGGCAGGCCAAGCGCGATCCCGCAGAGCGAGCCGCTCACAGCATATGTCGCAGCTTCAGCAGCGATCATACGCGTGAGCTGGCTGCCATCCATGCCAACAGCGCGCATGGCGCCATACTCGCGCGTGCGCGCGGTGACGCTCATGGAAATGCTGTTAACAATGTTCAGCACGGTGATCAACGCGATGATCGCGAGAAAACCATAGATGAACAGGCTGAACGCCCAGAACGTGCTGCGATCGGCTTCGTCGCGCCGGTCGATGAACTGACCAGCGCTGCTTGTGCGCTCAGCGATTGCAGCCACTTCGGCATCGCTGGCGTCCTCTGTGAGCTGTACATCGATGATGCCATAGTCGCTCTCGCCGGTGAGCCGCTGAAAGGTTTCATCTGAACAAATGAGGTCGATCGATCCCTCGGTGCTGCCGCTGTTCGTGAAAGGGCTGTATTTAAGCAAGCCAGCGATGGTCACCGTCTCATCACCAAGCGTCACAGTATCGCCGACGCTCAGCGGATTCGTTTCATCCCAGATGGTGAGCACGCTGTGGCTGTCACCGTAGACTGCCGCGAGATCTGCGCCGTCGCGCAGCATCTCGTCCTCCGGCAGCCAGTCGAACTGGATATCGTCGTAGCTGATGAGATCCACACTCTCCTGTTCTGCCGCCACACTGAACGAAGCCGGCACATCCGTCAAGGAGCTGCGACCGAAAGCATGGGCAACGCCTGGCATGTCAGCAAGCTCTTCAACAAGCGTATGGTCAACATTGTTCGACCAGTCTCTGCTCTGGATCGAAAGATCCGGCGCAGAAAGTGATGTCGGCAACATACAGTTCAACAGCTGTACAAGCACTGAAAATCCCAAAAAGAGCACGATGCTCAATGTGAAGGATCCGCTCATCAGCACAAGGTTTTTCTTCGCCGCTGTGGCGTGGGCAATGCCAAGCCGCGAGGCAATGGAAATGATCCGCCCGTGGATGCGATGCGGTTTTCCTGCACGCGTCGCAGCAGCTGTCGAAACTGCAGCCATCGGCGATACACGCGCAGCGCGTCGCGCTGGCGATTGTGCTGCAATGAGCACCGTGGCAAGTCCCAGCACCACACCGCTGGCAATGCCGATGACGCTGATGCCGAAGATCGGCCAGTCGCTGAATTCGCCGCCGACACCATAGCGCAGCACCGCGCCAAGGCCCCATGTCAGCACGATACCGAGTATAACGCCAATCGGGATCGCCGTTTTGCACCAGTTTAGCGCTTCCAGCCGCACAAAGCGACGCACCTGCGCGCGGCTCATGCCGATGCAGCGCATCATGCCGAAAAACTGTGTGCGCTGGCTGGTCGTGCTGTTGAGACTGCCGGCGATCATCAGCACGCCGGCGACGAGGATGAGCACGAACAAACCGCCGACGAGGGGATAGAGATTGCGCACCAACTCATTGCTGCTGAGCCCGGCAAGGCCCATGAGAATGAAGTTTTCGGTAAGCTGGTCGTCCTCCAATCCGCAAACGATTTTTATATCATCGATCGCCTGGCGAATGTGGGCGTCGTCGGCGAATTGGACGAAGTAGCTCGTTTGCCCGCTGTCGTCGTTGGCTGCAAGGATCGTGCGCAGCGTGGCAATGTTCATGAAGGCGCCAACCTGCTCATCCTCCACAAGCAGCGCCGTCGTTTCGCCGCCACCGTTTCCCGAAGCAAAGCGGCTGTCGCTGGAACGAAATCCTTCGACGGTAAAGTCGTAGCTTCCTGCTGGCGTCTCCAGCGTCACGGTATCACCAGGGGCCACACCGAGAAGCGTGCGCGCGTTCGGCGTCAGAATGACAGCATCTTTTTCTGCCAGGCTCGCGTCGTCGTCAAAATAATGCATGATCTCTGTGAGGAAATCCTGCTCCACACCGCAGAGCGCAGTCTGGTGACCACTGATCGTGTAAGCGCGGCTCTCGTCGAGATTGACGACCTCGTACCAGGAAGACGCTGCGACATCGTCCCGGCTGGCGATCGCCGCTGCACCGCTCTCACTGAGATCGGCGATCTGGACCTGCCAGTCGCCGTGCGTCTCCTTCGCATGCATCATTTCACAGCGCACACCCATTTCCGCGCTGGAAAAGATTGCCGTCACAAGAAAGACAGCGAAAATGATGCAAAGCAATGTCATACGGTTCTGTCGACGATGCACCTTCGCCGAGAGCGGGATCAGGCTCAGATAGCTTCTCATGCTCGACACCTCCCAAGATCGCTCAGCACACCGTCGCTCACTGAAAGGATCCGGTCGGCCGTTTGCGCAATGGCGCGGCTGTGGGTGATCAGGATGATCGTTTGCTCGTACTTGCGCGAGGCTTCTTTGAGCAGTGCGATGACCTCGCTCGTGTTCTTTGTATCGAGATTGCCCGTCGGCTCATCGGCGAGGATCAGCGCCGGCCGTGTGATCAGCGCGCGACCGATCGCCACGCGTTGCTGCTGTCCGCCGGAAAGCTGGCTCGGCAGATGATGACGTCGCTCGCGGAGACCCAGCACAGTGAGCAGTTCCTCGAGATAGGTGGCATCTGGCTTTTCGTGATCCAGGAGAACGGGAAAGATGATATTCTGCTCCACCGTCAGCTCGGGGATCAGATTAAAGCTCTGGAAGATGAAACCGATGTTGCGTCGACGAAAGATCGTCAGATTGCGCTCCCGCATCGCGAAAATATCCTTCCCGTCGATGAAGACCTTGCCTGCGCTCGGTTCATCCATGCCACCGATCATATTGAGCAGCGTGCTCTTGCCTGAGCCGGATTCGCCGACAACGGCGACGAATTCGCCTTTTGATACCGAGAAGCTGACATCACGCAGCGCGTGCACAGCCGCTTCGCCGCTGCCATAGGTTTTGGAAATATGTTGTACGCTTAGAAGTTCCATGGTTTTCCACCTCTTTCTAGTTGATGGTGAAAGATTACCACCAGCATCCAACACAGACCTTACATCCAGCCTACAATTCTGTAGGAATCAGGAAATTGATCGTAAACACCGTTCCTTCGCCAAGGGCGCTGTCCACCTCCACTGTGCCGCTGTGGGCTTCAATGATCGCTTTCGCCAGTGGCAGGCCAAGCCCGACGCCCTGCGTATCCAGGGAAAAGCGGCTGCGGTAGAAACGCTTGAAAATATGCGGCAGATCCTCCGGATGAATGCCGCTGCCATCGTCTCGCACTGTGATCTGCACGATCTGACCAAAACGCCGCCAGTTCACGATGATCGTACAGCCAGCAGTCGTATGATCAAGGGCATTCTTCACAATGTTCGTCAGCGCTTCCAAGATCCAGAGCCGGTCACAAACGAGCGTCACATCATCCTCGCCGGAAAAGCGCAGCGTCTTTCCTTCCTGCTCGGCGCGGAAAGCGAAATGGCGCTCCAGGCTCGCCATCATCTCCGACAGCATCTGCGGCTCGCGCTTGAAATCCAGCGTGCCGGCGTCGAGTCGCGAGATCGTCAGGAGATTTTTGACAAGGGCTTCGATGCGGTCAAGCTCCTGCTCGGACAACGCTGAAAATTCCCGCAGCGTTTCCGGATCATCCGTCGCGTCCTGGAGAATGCCGTTGTAGATGCCGAGCGTCGCCAGCGGCGTTTTCAACTGGTGGGAAATATCTGAGAGCGTATCCTTGAGAAAAGCGCGGGCGTTCGCCTCGTTTTCAGCGTGCGCACCAAGGATCGCTGCCATGGCATTGATCTCGTGAAAGAGTCGGTACAGCTCCCCTTCCTCATCAGAATCGATGCGCGCCTCCACATCGCCAGCGAGAAACGCGCGGATGCGAGCGATCGCTTTATCGATCAGGCGCGACTGCCTGCGAAAATACCAGACGAGCAGCGCCAACAGCACCAGCGCAAACAGGATCGCAAGCCCCAACACCGGCAGCACAGCGCTGGCGCCTGCGCGTTGCACCATCCACAGCGTCAGCGCAGTAAAGAGCGTGAGCGCCACAAACACCAGGGCGAACAGCGTCCGCACGCTGCGATCTGCAAAAAATTTCATCCTATCCCCTCCGGATTCGCCCATTTGTAGCCCATGCCACGCACCGTCAGGATATGGCGTGGCGCGCTCGCGTCGTCCTCGATCTTCGTGCGCAGACGACGGATGTAAACCGTCAGTGTGCTGCTGTCGATATAACGCGCCTCGTGATCCCACAGTCGTGAAAGGATCTGCTCCGGCGTAAGCACGATGTCGGCATTTTCCATGAAAAGCACCAGTAGCTTGTATTCACTCGCCGTGAGCGCGATCGGTTCTCCATTTTTCGTGACAGTGCGACGCAGCAGGTCCACCGCGATCCCGCCTGACTGCAAAAGCTGCGCCGTTTCGCTGTACGTCGTGCTGCGCCGCAGAAGGGCATTCACCCGCGAGAGGAACACCGCCAGCTTGAACGGCTTCGTGATGTAATCATCGCCGCCCATGTCGAGCCCCATGATGATGTCTGTTTCCTCATCCGCCGCTGTCAGGAAAATGATCGGCACCTTTGACTGGGCGCGAATTTCTTTGCAGAGCGCAAAGCCCGTGCCGTCTGGCAACGATACATCGAGGATTACAAGATCGAATGTCCCATTTTCCCAGCATCTTTCCGCCTCGTGCAGCGTGCGCGCGCAAACCACCTCGTAGCCCTGTTTCTCCAGCGCAAAGACCAATCCCTTCATCAGCCCTGGATCATCTTCGACAAAGAATATTCGTTTCATCGTTTTCACATCCTGTCTGTGTCAATTAACTTCCTTCATTATATTTCTCCTGCTGAGTAATGACAAGCCACACGAAAAAAACGCACGCTTCTCCCGAAGGATCGGCGTGCGTGGTGTTACAGCACAATCTCGTTCAATGCTTCTCTGAGCATTTTTGCTTCCTCGTCGCTCAGGGTAATGCCCTTGCCCATGCGGCTGTGATCCGGCGCCCATTCGCGCAGGTCGTACTTCGCTGGGCGATCGTTCCAGCTGACAAGGTTGAGCTCCTTGCTCCAGCCGCGGCTGGAGGTGGAGAGCACGGCGAGGTGCTCGGTGATCTCGTATTTGATATCTGGCATGGTTCCTCCTTTACTCCTGCGCTGCCAGGCAGGCGGCGAGCAGCTTGCTTGCGCCGATGCGCGTGGCGCCGAGGCGCAGGTATTGCTCCGCGTCCTCAATGGTGCGGATACCGCCGCTCGCCTTGAGCTGGATCTCCGGGCGCTTGGCCTGCATGATCAGCGCGGCAGCGTGGACGCTGGCGCCGGGGTAGCCAAAGCCGGTGCTGGTTTTGTAAAAGTCGATGTCCAGCTGGTTCAGCGCCTGCACGGTGCCGAGGATCTCCTCATCTGTGAGGGCGCCGGTCTCGAGGATGACCTTGATCTTTCCGCCGGCAGGCCGCTCGGCCAGCACGGCAGCCACCTCCCGCTGCACGGCGCTGTAGTCGCCGGCCTTGATGCGCCCCAGGGCGAGGACCATATCCACCTCGCTGGCGCCATCGGCAAAGGCCAGGCGCGCTGCCGCAGCCTTGACCGCCGCCGGCTCGCAGCCCTGGGGAAAGCCCACCACCGTGCAGATCGGCACACCGCCGGGAAAATGCGCCGCCAAGGCTTTCACATAGCAGGGCTGCACACAGAGGCTGGCAATGCCTGTGCCCTGAGCAGCGGCGGCAAAAGCGAGGATCTCCTCCTCGGTGGCGCAGGGATCGAGGTTGGTATGGTCAATGGCCTGGATGATCTTACGGATGTCCATCACATCTTCTCCAGCAGCTCGACGATCATCTGGTTGACAACGCCTGGGTTGGCCTGGCCTTTGGTGGCCTTCATCACCTGGCCAACAAAGAAGCCGAGGGCTTTTTTCTTGCCAGCTTTATAATCAGCGACGGATTTTGGATTGTTGTCGATGATCTCCTGAATCATTGGCGCCAGGGAATCGCTGTCAGAGATCTGCTGCAGGCCTTCCTCTTCGATGATGGCGGCTGGGTCGCGGTTTTCGTCGAAGGCTTTCATAAAGACGTCCTTGGCGATCTTACCGGAAATGTCTCCGCTCTTGATACGCGAGAGGAGCTGCACAAGACGTTCCGGTGTGAAGCCGCTTTCAGCGAGGTTTTTGCCAGAGGCGTTGAGCTTGGCCTGGACATCACCGACAAGCCAGTTGCTGATCATTTGCGGCTCGTCGATAAGCGCTTTGGCGGCGTCGTAGAAATCCGCCAGGGCGATGTCCTGAGTGATGATGGCAGCTTCCTTTGGCCCGATGCCATCGGCAGCGAGGCGGGCGCGGCGGGCGCGGGGCAGCTCTGGCAGGCTTTCCTTCATGCTCTGGATCCACTCATCAGTGAGCACGATCGGCGGCAGGTCTGGCTCTGGGAAGTAGCGGTATTCGTCGGCTTCCTCCTTGCTGCGCAGGGAGAAGGTCATGCCCTGGGCGTCGTCCCAGGTGCGGGTTTCGAGGCGAACCTTTTCGCCGTCCTCGAGAAGCTCTGTCTGGCGCTCGATCTCATACTCGATGGCGCGCTCCACGGCGCGGAAGCTGTTGAGGTTTTTGATCTCGGCGCGGGTACCGAATTTCTCCTCGCCGACTGGGCGCAGGGAGATGTTGACATCGCAGCGCAGCGAGCCTTCCTCCATCTTGGCGTCGCTGACGCCGGTGTAGACAATGATGGCGCGCAGCTCTTCGAGATAAGCGCGGGCGTCGGCGGCGCTGCGCATGTCAGGCTCGCTGACGATCTCGATCAACGGCACGCCGGCGCGGTTGTAGTCTGCCAGTGAAGAGTTCGACGTGGTGATCGTGGCGCCCTGGTGCACAAGCTTGCCAGCGTCCTCTTCCATGTGGATGCGGGTGAGGCCGATGCGCTTGTCCTCACCGTCCACGGTGATCTCGACATAGCCGTGCTCAGCGATCGGCAGATCGTACTGGGAGATCTGGTAGGCCTTGGTGAGGTCCGGGTAGAAATAATTCTTGCGGTCGAACTTGCTGAACTTCGCAATCGTGCAGTTGGTGGCCACCCCGGCCTTGACGGCGTATTCCAGCACCTTTTTGTTCAAGACAGGCAGCGTCCCCGGCAGGCCGAGGCAGACTGGGCAAACGTGGCTGTTTGGCGCGCCGCCAAAGGCCGTGGAGCAGTTGCAGAAGATTTTCGTATCGGTTTTTAATTCAACATGGACTTCAAGCCCAATGACTGGTTCGTATCTCATTGTTCCGCCTCTCTTTCGATAACCTCGGCAACCTGCAACAGCAGCGCTTCGTCAAATGCGCGGCCGATGAGCTGGATGCCGATCGGCAGATTCTCTTCGTCGTACCCGAATGGCACAGAGATCGCCGGCAGCCCAGCCAGGTTGGACGTGACGGTGCAGATGTCCTGCTTGTAGGTGGAAACGGCGTCCACCTGGGCGCCGATCTTTGGCGCGGTGACGACAGACGCCGGCGTCAGCAGGCAGTCGTAGCTTGCGAAGGCGCGCTTGAAATCGTCCTGGATGAGATGGCGCACCTTCAGCGCCTTGAGATAGTAGGCGTCGTAGTAGCCAGCGCTGAGGGCGTAGGTACCGAGCATGATGCGGCGCTTCACTTCGTCGCCAAAGCCCTGCTGGCGCGTTTTCTTGAACATGGTGATCATGTCGTCGGCTTGTTCGCGCAGACCGTAGCGCACGCCGTCGTAGCGGGCGAGATTGGAGCTGGCTTCTGCCGGGGCGATCAGGTAGTAAGCCGGGATGGCGTAGTTCGTCGTCGGCAGGCTGCAATCCTCGCAGATCGCGCCCTGCGCTTCCAGCAGCGCGCGCACGCGGGCGATGCTTTCTCTGATCGCAGGCTGCACCCCTTCGCCGAGGTATTCCTGCGGCACACCGATCTTCAGGCCCTGGATGCTCTTGCCGAGCAGACGCGTGTAGTCCTCATGCGCCACATTGGCCGAGGTGGAATCGCGGTGGTCGTAGCCAGCGATGGCATTCATCACCAGCGCGGCATCGCGCACGTCGTTCGTCAGCGGGCCGATCTGGTCCAACGACGAGGCGAAGGCGATGAGGCCGTAGCGGCTGACAGCGCCGTAGGTTGGCTTCAGCCCGACAATGCCGCAGAAAGCCGCCGGCTGGCGGATCGAGCCACCGGTGTCGCTGCCCAGCGCATACACCGCCTCCCCGGCAGCCACAGCCGCCGCCGAGCCGCCGCTGGAGCCGCCTGGCACACAATCGTGGTTGACAGGGTTCAGCGTTGGGCCAAAGTAGGACGTTTCCGTCGTCGAGCCCATGGCAAATTCGTCCATGTTCGTCTTGCCCAGGATGATCGCACCGGCTGCCGCCAGCTTTTCAACCACGCAGGCGTCGTACTGCGGCACAAAATTCTCCAGCATGTGGCTGGCGCAGGTCGTGCGCAGCCCTTCCGTGCAGATGTTGTCCTTCACTGCCATCGGAATGCCCTCAAGCATACCGATCTCCTCACCGCGGGCAAGCTTCGCATCGACGGCATCGGCAGCCGCCAGCGCCGCCTCCGCGCTCAGCGTGATGTAGGCGTTGATCTCTGGATCGATCTTGGCAAGATAAGCCTCCGTCAGCGCGCGGGATGTCGTTTCCCCACTGACAAGGGCGTCGTGCAATGCGTGAATGGTGTTGCGTTCTGACAAAATCTTTCCCTCCTTACACAATCTTTGGCACCTGGAACATGTTCTCGTTTTCCTCCGGCGCATTCGCCAGCACCTTTTCGGCGCCCATGCTTTCGTGCACCGTGTCCTCGCGGAAAACATTCTCGATGTCCATGACATGGTTCAGCGGAGCCACGCCTTCTGTGTCGATCTCGCTCAGGCTGTCCATCATTTCGATGATCGACTGCAGCTGAGCAAACTGCTCCGTCAGCTCTTCTTCAGTAAATTCGAGTCGGCTCAAATGCGCGACACGTTCTACAGCTTCTCTTGTAAGCATCTTATTCTCCTTCCAATAATGCCAGCAGCGCCTGTTCGTCAAGCACCGGAATGCCCAGGCTCACCGCCTTGTCGTATTTTGAACCCGGCTTTTCGCCGGCCACCAGATAGCTCGTTTTCTTGCTGACGCTTCCCGTGACCTTGCCGCCGCGCGCCTCGATCAGCGCCTTCGCTTCGTCGCGGGAATAGGTCGGGAGCGTCCCCGTCAGCACAAAAGTCTTCCCAGCAAGGGTCTGCGCCAGCACCTGCGCTTCACGCTCGCTTCGCATGTTCAGCCCCAGCTCAGCCAGCCGCCTGAGCTGCGCACGGTTCGTGTCGTTGGCAAAGAACCCGACCACCTCCTGCGCGATCAGCGCGCCGATCTGGTCCAGCGCCGTCAGCGAACCGACATCCGCCGCCGCCAGCGCTGCCATATCCGGGAAATTCCGCGCCAGGATCTTGCTCGTTTCCAAACCCACCAGCGGGATCCCCAACGCATAGATCAGGCGATAGAGCGCGTTTTCCTTCGAAGCCGCGATCGCCGCAAGCAGGCTCTTCGCCTTCGCCTCAGCAAAGCGCTCCAGCCGCAGAAGCTGCGCCAGCTCCAACTCGTAGAGATCCGCCAGCTCCCGCACCAGACCGCTCTCGTAAAGCTGGTTCACAATCTCCGGCCCCAGCCCCACAATGTCCATCGCATCCTTGCTCGCAAAGTGCACGATCCGCGCCCGCACCTGCGCCGGACAAGCCAGCGCATTCGGGCAGCGCACCCGCGCCTCGCCAGCAAGCTGCACCAGCGCCGTGCCGCATTCCGGACAGCGCGTCGGGAAGACATACGGCACCGCCTCCGGCGGACGCTTCTCCGTGACAACGTGGTCAATTTCCGGGATCACATCTCCCGCCTTCTGCACCACCACCGTGTCGCCAATGCGAATGTCCTTCTCTTCGATGAAGGCACGGTTATGCAGCGTCGCACGGCGGATCGTCGAGCCCGCCACAAACACCGGCGCCAGCTCGCCAACCGGCGTCGCCGCGCCAGTGCGGCCAATCTGCAGCGTGATGTCCTCCAGCAGCGTCGTTTTCTGCTCCGGCGGAAATTTGTAGGCGATCGCCCAGCGTGGCGAGCGCGCGCGACTGCCCAGTGCCTTCTGCAGAGCCAGATCGTCCAGCTTGATCACCATGCCGTCGATTTCGTAAGGCAGCTCCTGGCGCTTCTCCTTCCACAGCATGCAGTAATCGTAAGCCTCCTCGATCGTCGTGCAAACCTTGCTTTCGATCGGCGGCAGATGCTGCGCTTCGATAAAGGCCACCGCCTCCTCCTGCGACATCAGGCCAACCGCCTCGTCGTTCATCACCGTGTAGAAGATCCCCGAAAGCTTGCGCTTCGCCGTGATCTGCGGATCCAGCTGACGCAGCGAGCCCGCCGCCGCATTGCGCGGATTCGCAAAGAGCGGCTCGCCCAGCGCCTCGCGCGCTTCGTTCAGGCGCAGAAACGCCTGCTTCGGCATGTAGATCTCGCCGCGGATCGCCAAATCTCCCTTGTAGGGAATAGCCAGCGGCACAGCGCGCACCGTGCGCACCCCCGCCGTCACATCCTCGCCCTCCGAGCCATCGCCGCGCGTCGCCGCCGCCTGCAGACGACCGTCGCGATAATACAGCGCGATCGAAAGCCCATCGATCTTAAACTCCACCGAGTAGCGGATGCGACTCGCCGGCACCTCCTTGCGCAGACTCTCGTCAAAGGCCGCCAGCTCCGCAAACGAAAACGCATTCGCCAGACTCTGCAGCGGCTGCGGATGGTGGTAAGGGCGAAAGCCCTCCTTCACCGCCCCGCCCACACGCTGCGTCGGCGAGTCCGGCGCGATCTCCTCCGGATGCGCCCGCTCAAATTCCTCCAGCGCCCGGTAGCGCCGATCGTATTCCACATCCGAGAGCTCCGGCGCATCCAGCACATAGTAGAGATATTCGTGATGGCGCAAATCGTCCATCATCTGCTCATAGTGTAACCGTTCTTCGTCAGTCAACATCGTCACCGCCTTTCGTGGATCATCATCCACACACTAACCTCAATTATACCGGAAATGCCGCCATTTGTGCAAGCGCTTTAGGCCAGAACAAACCTAAGCACAGAAAAAAATCCGCCGCAAATTGCGACGGATGATAAATTTTAAAGGAGTGCGGATCCCAGTGGAATACCAATAACTGCCAGCACGATGATAACAGCAACGACAGATAGGATTGCTTGAATATAAGCCTGTTTGACGTTAATCCATTCCGTGTTCCCGAAGACAAGACCGGCACGGGAGCTTGCGCCTGGGGTGCAGAGCGCAGCGGTGAGGCCGAAGATCAGGAAAGCAGCAACGAGCGTTGGATTTGCGCCAACCATACCAGCGATGGTGCAGAAGATTGGCGTCATGACAACGAGGAGAATGGTGTTGTTCATGAACTGTGTCAACACACAGGCCAGAATGATCGTGAACACGTACATGACAACTGGGCCCTGGCCAGCGAGAACTGGTTTCAAAATGCCCATAATGGTTTTGGTGAAGCCGGTGTCGCTCGACATCAATGCATCACCGAGCGGACCAACGGCTGTCAGCAGAATAACCATGTTCCATGGAATGGCTTTTTTGGCCATTTCAGGGAAATCGAGGGCTGGCTTGCCATCAAAGTGAACAACACTGAGGACGACGAGAATCAGCATGACAACGCCGGTAGCGCTCTGCGCGGAAAGCATGGTATTGAGCAGACCATCCGGCAGCACACTTGGAATGTACAGCGCGAGCAGTACGAAGATCAACAGCACTGCACCAAGCTTCTGCTGTTTGGTGACATGAATCTCTTTGGCAAGACCAGTATAGTCTTTATCCTTCAAGGCGCTTAAATCGAGTCGGCAGAACAACTTTGCAAAGAGCATGAACAAAAGCATGCTGCCAAGAGAAATGACGATCATAAAGCAGCTGTAAGGCAGGAAGTCGACGCCTTCACCGGTAACGGAGCTGAGCCCTTTGACACCAACGAGAGACCATGGCGACCAAGGCTTGATGGTCATACCCATGATGCTAACATAAGCCACACCAATGAGAATGAAGCTTGCTTCCTTACTTTTCTTGGCAAATCCCATATCTGCGAGCATGCTGTAGCAGATCCCCCACATCAGGAAGATGGTTGCATAGATCCCAACGAAGGAGCCGCAGATCAGAGTGACCAAAAACAGCATAAAGATGAAAAGATAAGGCTTTCCTTTAAGCACTTTTCGGCTCAGGAGCCAGTTTGCCATCGACTTAGTGAGACCGATGTCTTCCAGCCACTGGGTAAAAATCGAGAAGAAAATAATCAGTAAGATAATTTCAGAGCCAAAGCCGGAGCCAACAACTTCTTTCGCTGTGCCCATGCCAGCAAGAACAAGGAAGAGCATCGCGAGAAAGCTTGGAACAATCAAGCCGGCAAAAATCCAGCCCCAGATCGCTCCGACAAAGATCATCACTACACGAACACCATATTCTGTCAGCGCGCCGCCAGTTGGCAGCAGCCAGCCGCTGCACATCAACAGAAAGGTGATCGCAAGATGCACCCATTGGGATTTTTTCGCAGTTTCCGCCATAACACATATCCCCTTTACGAGCTCCGATCCTGCGGATGAACCGAAGCATTGAACTTATGATTATGATAACGCGGATTGATGGGATAGTCTGTTGTGGCCACAACACATGTGCATCAGATTTTATCGTAGGAATAAATCCTTACAATCAACACTGTCTTGCATACAAAAAAACCGGACGCACCAACAGGCACATCCGGATTTTCGATTAGCGATGGATTTCTTTGATACGAGCAGCCTTGCCGTAACGATCGCGCATGTAGTAGAGCTTCGCACGACGTACACGCCCCTGGCGAACAACCTTGATGGAAGCCACACGTGGGGAATGGATAGGGAAGATACGTTCACTGGTAACGCCGTAAGCAGTACGACGAACCGTGAAGGTTTCCGTCAGGCCCTTGCCAACACGTTTGATGACAACGCCTTCGTATGCCTGCAGACGTTCTCTGTTCCCTTCGACGACCTTTACTTCGATGCGAACAGTGTCGCCAGGACGAAATTCAGGAACGTCGGTCTTCATTTGTGCTTCTTCGATCTGTTTGATGATATCCATGTGCTTTCTCCTTTCATCTTGCAGACGTTCGTAACCGCCAGCGCAGCCAACGGACAGCGGACCATCCTGATACATAATAAAAGCCATTGCACCTCGCAATGGCAACGACGCAGATGGGTCTCGAACCCACGACCTCCAGCGTGACAGGCTGGCGCTCTAACCAACTGAGCTACTGCGCCACTGGACAATGACGGGCTCGAACCGCCGACCCTCTGCTTGTAAGGCAGACGCTCTCCCAACTGAGCTAATTGTCCATGTTGGCAAATATTCATTTGTCATGACGAGTACGGGATTCGAACCCGTGAATGTCAGCGTGAAAGGCTGATGAGTTAAGCCGCTTCTCCAACTCGCCATAATATTCCGCCGTGCGATTTCTCTCTCGGCGACTTGCTAATAATACCACACACAGTCGCCAATCGTCAAGCATATTTCGCAAAAAAGTTCACAGTTTCCTTCATAAAAATTGCCCCCGCTCGTAAGCGAGGGCAGAAAAGCCTCATTCCAGCACAGCTTGCCGCAGGATCTGCCTGCCGGCGAAGACCATCGTCCCCACACAGAGCAGAATGTTCACTGCTGCTACGCCGAAGAGCCAACCCGGCGCGAGGGTCGCTGCCGGATGCAGGTACAGATAAACATGCTGCAGCAGGTAGAAAAGCAGCCGCTGCACAAGGGCGTAGCAGAGGATCGCCACCAGGCTCGTCGCGAGCCCGTAGCGCAGCCCCTCGCGGGCCAGCATCCGCAGAAAGCCGCTGTCGGTGATGCCCATCGCCCGCAGGATCGAAAATTCGCGGCGGCGTTCCGCAACGAGATAATGCATGCTGCTCACAATGTGGACCAGGCTGGCGACCAGGAGCACCGCAGCGATGCCGTAGAAGAACAGCATCTGCTGGCGCAGATAAAGCTCCTGCGCCGCGATCTGGCCGCTGTAATCGCGCACAACGCAGCCGGAGATCCCCGCCGTCGCGCGGCGCACAGCGTCGGCTACAGCCGCTGTATCGGCGTCATCCGCAAGGATCACACTCACCGTCTGGTAGCCGCTTACGCCGAAATGCTTCTGCATCTGCTCCTGGGTCATGATGATATCGACGGTGCGTTCGCCGTCGTCGCCGATGGTGGTGTCCACCTTGCCGAGGGGCCGACTGACCAGCGCGCAGATAGGGAGCGCCGTCGTCTGGTAAGCGTCTGCCGGACCGTCGAACTGTAGCAGGGCCTCCTCCGCCTCCGGATCGCACGGCGTTTTCACGCTCAGACTGTCGCCGCAGCGGAGGGCGATGCCATCGCTGTTTCCCTGGCCATCGACAAGAGTTTTGACAATAACGCTGTCCTCTCGGCGCATCGCGTCGGGATCGATGACTCCCTCAAGCAGATAGTCTCCAAGCTGCATGAGCATGGCGTCGTCGTAGCCGTAGATGTTGACCTTGAGCCGGTAGTCGTCCTCGCCAGTCTGCACGATCACGCCGCCATAGCGCGCCATGATCTCCGGATCCGGCGTAAAACCCGGCTCCCCTGCCGTTTCAGCATAATAGCTCGGCCAGCGAAAGCTGCCATCCTCCAGCGCGATCTCGCCGAGCATATAGCTGACTGGCAGCACAGCGCCGACGCCCTCCAGCTGCCGCAGCGAAGCGACAGTCTGCGCCGGGATCGTCTGCGCGAGCAGCCCGTTTTCGCTGACAAGCTGAATGTCCGAGCCGAGTCCGTCGTCCGCTGCAAAGACCAGCTCGTTGTTGATGCGCGTGTTCTCGATCACATACGTCGCACCGAGAAAGATCACGCTGCCCAGCGCCAGCGAAAGGATGATGCTGGCAAAGGTACGCTTGCGCGCAAGCATGAAGCGCTTGGTGAGCACGCCGGTGAGGCTTGCGCGGTGCAGGCTGATGATCCTGCGGCTGCGCGGCACGCCGCCCTCTCCTGCTTGCAGCTGACGCAAACTGAAGCGCCGCATCTGCCGCACCAGGAGCGCGCTCGTGAGCACGAGCAGGAGCAGCAGAAAAACCGCCCCGCCGCCAATCAGCGACCAGTCGACGTGAAACGCGCCGGCATCCGGCAGATTGGTCGCTGCCAGCGTCTCGACATTCTCCGCCATATCCACGCCGCTGTGCAGACGTCCATCGTGCGCCACGAAGATGCGCCCGCTGTGCGCATAAATGAGCGACGCAACCCCATTGCCGAGCAGACAACCCAGGCTGTAGCCGTAGCAGAACACAACGCAAAGCTCGCAGAGCAGCAGCCGGAAAATGCCGCCGTCGGTCAGTCCCAGCGTCTGCAGCACGCTGTACTGCTGCTGGCGCCGGAGCACGCTCACCTGAAACAGGCTGTAGATGATGAATCCGGCAAAAAGCGCCAGCGCCAAGAGCATCGCGCCCTCGGTCATCGCCTGGTTTTCGTTCAGCAGCCCCCAGACATAGGGCACGCCCAGACTCGGATCGCCCAGCGCGCCCACGATCTCGGCGAGCGTCAGCGAATAGCCGTCGCCGCCAACATAGCCCGAGAGGCCAATATTGCGCGCCACCAGGCTGCCGTCGATCTCGTATTGCGCGCAGAAAGCAGCGATCTGCTCGGCGACTGGGCGGGATTCGTCAAAATGCAAATAAACAAAGCTGCCGTTTTCACCATAATCCAACTCCGGCCCGACAAACACCTGCATAAAATCGCCCATCTGCTCGTTGAGCTTTTCCGGCATCTCCGCAACAATCCCTGAGAGGGTGAACGTCTCGCCATCTAGCGCTACTTCAGCGCCTAGCTCCGCCGGAACGCCAAGATTGCGCAGCGTCTGCGCATCCATCGCGATCTCGTCGTTATGCTCTGGCATTTTCCCGTCCAGCAGCGTGCGCCCCATGATCTCCATGTAGCCAACGTCCGCGCTCACATATTGGATCGAAAACGGCGCACTGATCCCTTTGCGCACCGTCTCGACGCCGTATTTTTCCAGCGTAAAGCCCTCGCCTTCTGGATTCGCAAGAAATTCCTCGAACCACGGCAGATCGCAGCGCAGCTCATAATGCCAATCGCCATATTCCGCACGGGCATTTTCCCTCGCTGCATCGCGTCCGCTTGAAAAAAGCGATCCCACGCCGGAAAACAGCGCCGCCGCCAAGAGAATTCCGACAAACAGCGCCAGCGTCTGCTTCTTTTCGCAGCGCAGCCAGGCCCACGCCAGCTTCCACGTTGCACTCATCCCAGCTCACCGCCTCTCGCCGGCACAATGCGCCCATCCTCGATGTGGATGATGCGGTCGCAGGATTGGGCCAGCGCTTCGTTGTGTGTGACCATGAGGATCGTCTGCTTGTAGCTGCGGCTGCTCGCCGAAAGTACCCCCATCACATCCACCGTTGTGCGGCTGTCGAGATTGCCCGTCGGCTCGTCAGCCAGGATCAGCGCCGGTTTGTTCGCCAGCGCGCGAGCGATCGCCACGCGCTGCTGCTGTCCGCCGGAAAGTTCGTTCGGATAGCGCTTGCGCAGCGCCCAGAGCCCGAGATCCTCCAGCAACCTGCGAATGTATGCGTGATCGACATGACGACCCTTGTCAAATGTCACCGGTAGCGCCACGTTGTCATACACGTTCAGCACCGGCATCAGGCTGTAGTTCTGAAAAACGAAGCCAATGTTGCGCCGGCGAAAGATCGTCAATTCCCGGCGAGAGAGATTGGCAATGTCGCGATCGCGGATCACCACCGCGCCGGCATCCGGCGTATCCAGTCCGCCGATGAGATTCAAAAGCGTCGACTTGCCGCTGCCGGACGTGCCGACAATAGCAACAAATTCTCCCTGACGCACGCTGAGGCTGATGTCCTTCAGCGCCTGTACACGATTTTCTTTTTCACCATAGGATTTACTGACCTGTGTCAGCTGCAGGATTTCCATGAAGAAGCCCCCCCTTTCCCTGATCTGATTCTATCTTAGCAGAGAGATCTTACAGATTTCTGGCAAAGAAAAACGGAATTCTAACAAATTTGTCAGAACTCCGCATTCTGCAAAAACACGCTGAACGTGCTTCCCTTTCCATAATCAGAAGCAGCCGTGATATAGCCTTTCTCGTGCGCCAGGATCATCCGCGAAAGCGCCAGCCCGATGCCCGAGCCTTCCCGCGCCTCCACATCCGGCGAACGATAAAAGCGCTGAAAGATCGCTGAAAGCTCCTCAGCGCGGATGCCGATGCCATTGTCGGCAAAGCGGATCTCCGTGTAAAGCTCCAGCGGATGCACGCTGATCGCCACCTCGCCGCCAGCATCCGTGTACTTGATCGCATTCTCCAGAATGTTCACGAACACCTCCGCCGTCCAGCGGCGATTGTGCCAGAGCGTGACCTCTGCAAATGGCGCCAACGTGATCGTGATCTGCCGCTGCTCTGCCTTATCGAGCACCGCGCCCACCGCATCAGCCAGCGTCGGACGCAGCGGCAGCGCCTGCGCATCGAAAACGACCGCCCCCTGCTCCAGTTCCACCATCTTAAAGAGCGCGTTCAGGATCCAGTCCAGCTTTTCTGTCTGCTTCTTCATTTTCGCCAGGAATTGTCGCCGCGTGTCCGCGTCCAGATTTTCATCCTCCAGCATCTCCCGGTACATCACTAGCCCCGCCAACGGCGTTTTCAGCTGGTGCGCCATATTGGAAATAAGCTGCTTCACAGCCTCCCGCTCCTGCTCCGCGTCAGTCACACTCGCATCCACCTTCTCCTGCAGCCGTCGCATTTTCGCAGCCAGTGCAGACACCGCGCCCTCCTCCAGCTCCGACCGGGAGATCGGCTCGCCGTCGAGAATCTCCTCAAGCATACGATCCAGCACACGCGTCGTAGAACGATTGCGCCA
Organism: uncultured Peptococcaceae bacterium; assembly: GCA_900552455.1. GTDB lineage: Bacteria > Bacillota > Peptococcia > Peptococcales > Peptococcaceae > UMGS1590. The sequence continues at coordinate 46,209 of URZX01000007.1, forward strand.
CCAAAGCAGCGCACAGCCGCCGCAGGCAAGGAGCAGAAGCAGCCCCAGCAGAACACTCATCCTCTTCCCTCCTCGCTCTTCCAGATATAGCCAATCCCGTGCACCGTGCGGATCAGTGCTGGATGCTTGGGATCGTGCTCGATCTTTGCGCGCAGGCGGCGGATGGTCACCGACAGGGTGTTTTCGTCAACAAATTTTCCCTGCGCATCCCAGACGTGGGCAAGGATCTGTTCCTTCGTCAGCACCTGCTCGAGATTCTCCATGAGATAGCACAGCAGCTGATACTCAATTTTGCTGAGGTCGATCTTTTCCGCCCCGCGGAACACCTGCGCCGCCTTCCTGTCGATCGTGATGCCGCCGCTCGTCACCATCGTGCTCGGCGTCTGCGCCTGCAAAATGCGGCGAATGCGCGCCTTCAGCACGGCCAGCGAGAAGGGCTTCGACATGTAATCGGCGACGCCAAGCTCCAGCGACCTCACTTCGTCCATCTCGGTATTGCGCGCTGTCAGCATGAACACCGGCGTTGCACACACGCCATGCAGCTCTGCCACGAGGTCAAATCCGCTGCCATCTGGCAGATTGCAATCGAGCAGCAGCATATCCCACGGCGCCTCCTCGAGCAGCGCTCTGGCATCGCGCAGCGTCCGCGCCTGTGCCGTTTCGTAACCCTCCAGCTCCAGCGCAAACGCCAGCCCCTCGCGCAGGTCGCTGTCGTCTTCGATGATGAGGATCTTACTCATTTTTCTTCCCTCCAGACATTCTCTACCATACATTGTAGCCATCCGCAGAGCGCCGCGCAACAAAATAAACGCCGCCTCGCAATGGAGACGGCGTTTGCGTCAAAATTTATTTCCCGCTTGGCTTTTTCTTGTGCACGGCGCAGAAGACGATAAAGCCGATGAGGGCGACGGCGAAGATCATCCAGCCGGTGAGCACGGCGGTGCCCATTGGCGCGAACTTGTCGTAGTAGCCCTTGAGGTACAGGAACAGGATGATGGCTGGCACGACGTAGCTCATGTAGCCACCGATCTTGTATGGGAATTTCAGACCGTTGCCGGCGTTGGCTTCGTCGATGAAATTCGCCCAGCCCCAGCCGTAGCGACGGGTGCAGAAGAGCACGAAGGCGAAGCTGCCGAGCGGCAGAAGGTTGTTGGAGACGATGAAGTCCTCCAGATCGAGCACGGCTGTTCCGGCGCCAAGTGGCTGGAAATCGCTCCAGATATTGTAGCCAAACACGCATGGCAGGCTGAGAATGGCGATGAGGATGCCGTTGATGACGATGCTCTTGCGGCGCTCCCAGCCAAATTGCTCGCTGGTGAAGGCGGCGATGTTTTCCATAACGGCGGTGACGGTGGTCATCGACGCGAAGCTCAGGAACAGGAAGAACAGTGCCCCCCAAAACTGGCCGCCAGCCATCTGGGTGAAGAGGTTTGGAATGGTCACAAAGATGAGGTTTGGACCGCTATCAGGCTGCAGGCCAAAGGCGAAGCAGGCAGGGATGACGATGAAACCGCTCATGATCCCGGCAAAGGTGCTGAGGATGGTGATGGTGACGGCTTCACCGGCGAGGCTACGCTGCTTGTCGATGTAGCTGCCGAAGATGAGCATGGCGCCGATCCCCAAAGAGAGGGTGAAGAAGGCCTGGCTCATGGCGGCGAACAGAATGTTGCCGATGCCGATCTCCTGCATGGCCTGGAAATCAGGCACGAGGTAGAATTTCAGCCCTGCACCAGCACCGTCGAGGGTGACGGAACGGATGGCGAGGATGAAGGTGAGCAGAAGCAGGCTGACCATCATGAACTTGTTGACCTTTTCCAGCCCGTTTTCCATACCGATAAAGACGACGATGGTGCCGATGATGCAGACGAGCACCGTCCAGAAGATCATCGGACCGGTTTGCGCAAGGGTCTCACCCCAGACAACGCCGACTTCTTCTGGCGTTGCGCCGACAAAGGAGCCGGTAAGATGCTTCCAGCAATAGGCCAGGATCCAGCCGGTAACGGTGGTGTAGAACATCATCAGCAAATAGCAGCCGATGAGCGAGATCCACTTGAGATAATGCCACGAGGTCTGCGGCTTTTCGAGCACGTCAAACGCTTTCGCAGCACTCTTCTGCGCAGCGCGACCCATGGCCAGCTCGCAGACGAGCACAGGGATCCCCAAAATAAGCAGGAAGAACAGGAAGATCAGCATGAAGGACGCGCCCCCAAACTGACCACACAGATACGGGAATTTCCAAACGCTCCCGATACCTATGGCGCAACCTGCTGAGACAAGGATGAAGCCAAGTCTCGAACCAAATCTTTCTCTGTTTTTATCAGACATCATTTCCTCCTTTTTTAACGTCTTTCGACGGTTTTATCTAAAAACCGTTTCCCGCTCAGCGGTGAAACAGATTTAAGATCACACTGAGAATAATACTGACGACGATGCAGCTTATCACAGGAAAATAAAAGCTGCCGTGTTCGCCCTTGATAAAAATATCTCCCGGCAAATGGCCTAGGCTGGTGAACCGCGAGAGCAGCATCACCACGCCGCCGAGCACAATGAGCGCCATGCCGAGGGTAATGAGCAGTCTGCCAATATCCATGCCGTTCATACGCTCACCTCAGATCTTTTTGCGGATCAGGTCCATCGGCTGCACAGAAAACGGTAGCTGCATCTTCACGATCTGCTGAGCGTGAGGCGCGCTGTCGATCGGCGCGCCATTTTCTTCCTGCATGGCGCAGATGGTGAAATCGTGCTCGCGATAGTCGGTGCCGAAAAACTGGATCGTGTCGCCAACGGAGATCTTGTTGCGCTGCTCGATCGTCGCCACGCCGCTGACCGGGTCAAAATCGCGCACAACGCCGACAAAATCGTAGGGCTTGATGTAGCCCGCCGAGGCGTTGTTGACGGCGTTATCCTCCGGTCTGCCGAAGAGAAAACCTGTGGTGTACGGACGATGGCTGACCTTCTCCAGCTCGCCCATCCAATACTGCAGCTCCTCTTCTGCCACTTCGCCGTCGGCCATCCAGGCGTCGATCACATGGCGGTAGCAGCGGATGATCGTCGACACGTAGTACAGGCTCTTCATACGGCCTTCGATCTTCAGGCTCTGCACGGTGTGCTGCGCGAGGATTTCCGGCAGCCGCTCCAGAGTGCAGAGGTCGAAGGAATTGAAAATGTACGAGCCGTGGTCGTCCTCCTCGATCGGATAGTACACACCTGGGCGCTTCTCCTCGACGATGGCGTAATTCCAGCGGCAAGGCTGGGCGCATTCGCCCTTGTTGGCGTCGCGGCCGGTCATGTAGTTCGAGAGCAGACAGCGTCCGGAATAGCTCATGCACATGGCCCCATGTACGAAGATCTCCAGCTCTGTTGCGGTTTTTTCAGAGATCTCGGCGATCTCAGCGAGCGACAGCTCGCGCGCCAGCACCACGCGCTCCACATTTTTCTGCTTTTCCCAGAAATGCACGCCGGCCCAGTTGACAACCGTCGCCTGGGTGCTGATGTGGATCGGCACAGTGAGGCCGCTGGCCATGGCGATGTCGTAGACGCCGGGATCGGCGACGAGCAGCGCGTCCGGCTGCACGCTCTCAAGGAACGCCAGATACTCCTCCAGCCCTGCAAGCTCCGCGTTATGGGGATAAGCGTTGAGCGTCACATAAAGCTTCTTGCCCTGGGCGTGGGTGTAGCGGATGGCTTCCGCCAGCTCTTCGTTGGAAAAATTGCCGGCAAAAGCGCGCAGGCCAAAGGCCTTGCCGGAGCAATACACAGCGTCCGCTCCGTAATGCAGGGCGAAGCGCAGCTTTTCAAAATTTCCGGCAGGTGCCAAAAGTTCAATGTTCTGTTTCATTGCGATCCTCCTGTCTCCTTGCCAAAACAAGCACGCCGTCATCCAGCGGCAGCAGCGTATGCGCAAACCGCGCATCCTGCTGCACCTCCTGGAGAAACTGCTTCATCCGCACAAAGGCCGTTTTCTGTCGGTGGTTCGGATAAGCGTCTGCGACGAGCCAGCCGTTGAGAAAGATGTTGTCAAAAACGACAGCGCCCTGCGCAGACAGGTGCGGCACGATCTCTTCCAGCAGATGGGCATACTGGCCCTTGGCTGCATCAATGAAAACGAGGTCAAAGGGCGCGAACCGCTCAGCGAGGCGCGCAAAATAACCTTCCTCGCGAAAATCCGCGCATTCAAAGACGATCTCGTGGTGGTCCAGTCCAGCGTCGTGGAGAAATTCCTGCGCCACATCCTGGCGCTCGCGGACGAGATCGATCGTCACAAGCGTCGCCGGCGCTGCCAGGCCCTTCAGCATATGATAAGCCGACACGCCATAGGCCGTGCCAAGCTCCAGTATACACCGTGGCTGGCGCAGTGTCACCAACATTTCCAGCAAATGCGACACATTTGGGGTGACCACAGGCACATGGTCGGCTTCTGCCCGCTCCAGCAGCGCGCGCAACACCGGCGCAGCCCCTGCCGTGTGAAAAAGATTGGTGTAGTCATTGACCACACCAAAAGGCTGTTGTTCAAATTGCTCTGTGTCGTGCATCGCCAAGGCCTCAGTTGAATTTGATGCTCTTGGAGAGCTGCACAAGATAATCAACCAGCGAGATGATCGTCAGCGCCACAGCAATGTAGAGCAGGATCAACCCGACGAGCTGCCAGCCGATGATGAGGCAGATAATCGCCAGCATCTGGCTAACGGTTTTGAACTTGCCCAGGTTGCGCGCAGCGAGAATGATGCCGTTGTCGGCAGCCAACGCGCGCAGGCTCGTCACCAGGAGTTCACGCCCGATGATGATGATCACCGGCCAGCCTGGGATCGTGCCGGCGATGGCCAGATAGATCAGCGCTGTGAGCACGAGCAGCTTGTCGGCAAAGGGATCCATGATCTTGCCAAAATTGGTGACCAGGTTCCACTTGCGCGCCAGATGCCCGTCGAGAAAATCTGTCAGCGAGGCGATGATGAAGATCGCGCACGCCACATAATTGTGGCCGCTGAAATCCGCAGTGAAGAAAAACATAAACACCGGGATGAGGACGACGCGAAGGGTCGTCAGTTGGTTTGGAATATTCATTACACAAGACTCCCTATCAGATCATATTCATGCACGTCCGAGATCTCCACGTCGAGCTCCTGGCCGATCTCGTAAGCGCTCACATCTGCCACTGGCACGATCACATAAGGATCGATGTCCGGCGCTTCTGACTGGCTGCGGCAGAGCAGCATGCCGTCTTCGATGTCGTCGACGAGCACGTGGCGCGTCTCGCCGATGAGTCGCTGGTGATTGGCAAACATGATCTCGAACTGGATATCCATGAGATTCTGCGCCCGCTCCTCCTTCACAGCCTCGTCCAGCTGGTCGGGCATGCGTCCGGCAGGCGTGTTCTCCTCCTGCGAGTATGGGAAAACGCCGACGCGATCAAGCTGCACCTCTTCAAGGAAATTCAGCAGATTGTTGTACGCCGCTTCTGTTTCGCCAGGAAAGCCGACGATGAACGTGGAGCGGATCATGATGCCAGGAACGCGTTCGCGCAGCTTGGCGATGAGGGCGCGGATCTGCGCCTGGTCGATCTTGCGGTTCATGCGCGCGAGGATCTCGTCGTCGGCGTGCTGTAGCGGAATGTCGATGTACTTGCAGATCTTTTCCTCGCTGGCGATGGTTGCGATGAGATCGTCGCTGAGGTTGTTCGGATAGGCGTAGAGCAGACGGATCCAGCGGATGCCGTCTATCTTGCAGAGATCGTGCAAAAGCTCCGGCAGCGCCAGGCGGCCATAGTTATCCAGACCGTAGGTGGTGATGTCCTGAGCGATGACGATGAGCTCCTTCACGCCGCGGCGGGCGAGCATCTCTGCCTCCGCGAGAATGTCCTCTCTCGCGCGGCTGCGGTACGGCCCCTGCATTTCCGGAATGGCGCAGAAGGTGCAGTGGTTGTCACAGCCCTCGGCGATCGTCAGATAGGCGTAGTAGCCCGGCGTCGAGAGCACGCGGCTGTCGCGCTCCATAGCGTTCGGCAGGTGCCAGTCGGTGTCGACGGCGGTCTTTGCTTCCTGCGCCGCGTAGAGACGGTCGATGTGCGCGAGGATCTCGTCGTAGGCGGTGCTGCCGAGAAGCAGGTCCAGTTCCGGCAGCGCCTCCTCCATCTCCTTCGCATATTTCTGCACCATGCAGCCGATGGCCACGAGAAATTCGCAGCTCCCGGCTTCTTTGTAGTCGTTCAGGGCGAGGATGGTGTTGATCGTCTCCTCCTTCGCCGCTGTGATGAAGCCACAGGTGTTGACGACGATGACCGTCGCCTCTGCCGGCTCCTCCACAAGGATATAGTCGCTGTCTGCGCAGAGCCCCATCATGTACTCAGAATAGACGGTGTTCTTGGCGCAGCCCAGTGTGACAAAGCAAATTGTTTTTTTCATGCTTCTCCTTCATTCTCATTAAAATACGCTTCACATTCATCAAGGCTGATGTTGATCTTGCGCGCCTTGCTGCCTTCGTACGGACCGACGAAGCCCAGTTCCTCGAGCTCGTCGATGATACGCGCCGCTCGTGTGTAACCGATGCGGAAATGGCGCTGCAGCATGGAAATGCTAGCGTTGCCGTTCTCGATAAAGAAGCGGCAGGCGTCGCCGAGGAGCTTATCGTGCTCCGGCCGTTCGCCGTCAAAATCCGCCAGACCTTCGCCTGTCATCAGCGCATCGACGCTTTCGTTCATGGCTTCGTCGTAAACCGGCGCAGCCTGGCGCTTGACGTAGGAGATCACTGCTTCGATCTCGTCATCGGTCACATAGACGCCCTGGATGCGCACCGGCTTCGCATAGCCGCGTGGGAAATAGAGCATGTCGCCATTGCCCAGCAGCTTTTCCGCGCCGCCCATATCGAGGATGGTGCGGGAATCGATCTGCGACGACACCGCGAAAGCAATGCGCGACGGAATGTTGGCCTTGATCAAACCGGTGATGATGTCCACCGACGGACGCTGCGTCGCGATCACGAGATGGATGCCGGCAGCGCGCGCCAGCTGGGCCAAACGGCAGATAGAATCCTCGACGTCAGCTGGCGCGACCATCATGAGGTCGGCCAGCTCGTCGATGATGACGACGATCTGCGGCAGAAATTCGTACGGATGATCCGGCTCGCTCATGGCTTCCGCCTTGATGAAACGCTGGTTGTAAGTGACGAGGTCGCGGGAACCGGTCTCGGCGAAGACGTCGTAGCGGCGCTCCATTTCCTTGACCACCCATTTCAGCGTGGCCGCCGCCTTCTTGACATCGGTGACGACCGGCGCCAACAGATGCGGGATGTTCGCGTAATTGGAAAGCTCCACCTTCTTCGGATCGACGAGGATGAACTTCACCTCGTTCGGCTTCGCCTTGAAGAGGATGCTCGTGATCAACGCGTTCAGGCAAACGCTCTTGCCTGCGCCTGTCGCGCCGGCGATCAGCAGATGTGGCATTTTCGCGAGATCGGCGACCATGGCGTGGCCGCTGATGTCCTTCCCGAGGGCGAAGCTGAGCTTCGATTCAGCGCGCGCAAAGGCGTCGCTGCCGATGACCTCGCGGAATTTCACAGTGCGGCGGTGTTCGTTCGGCACCTCGATGCCGACGGCGCTCTTGTTCGGGATTGGCGCCTCGATGCGGATATCGCTGGCTGCCAGAGAGAGCGCCAGATCGTCGGCGAGGTTGACGATCTTCGTCACGCGCACGCCAGGCGCTGGCTTGAACTCGTACTGGGTGATCGTCGGGCCGACGTTGACGTTGTTGATCTCGCCCTTGACGCCGAAATCGCCGAGGGTTTCCTTGAGCAGGCGGGCGTTTTCTTCGATCTCCTGCTTGTTGGCGTGGATCTTCTTTTCAGCCGGCTCGAGAAGCTCCTCTGTCGGCAGCACATATTCGTGGCCCTTGAGGGCGATGCTCTTATCGGAGCGATCCTGCTCGCCGGAGGTGATGTACTGTTCCACCTTGTTGATCTGGTCGTTCTTGACGATCGAGGTGTTCATCTGCTCCAGACTTTCGATGAAATTCTCATCCTCTTCTGCGGTGATCGCAGGAGCAGCTTCTTCGTCGTTGACGTGGAGCGCGAGGGTGTCCTTCTTCTTCCTGCGTTTGTCCGCCAGCTTCGCGGCTTCCTTCAGAGCAGGCTTGCTCTCCTTCTCCTTTGCTCTGACCTTGATGCTGGTGCTGTCGTCGTCTTCCTTCTGGGATTTCGTGAAAAATTCCTTCGTCCCGCTGCCAAGCTTGCTGAAAGCGGGATTGAGACGCTGCAGGCCGCTCACGATCCAGCGGCCGAGTGCGCCGCCGGAGCAGATATAAAGCGCGACGATGATGATCGCCGTAAGCGCGATCACTGCGCCAACCTTTGAAAGCGCGCTCACCAGGAGCATCGCGACTGCTGCACCGATGACGCCGCCGCCAATGCCCTCCATGCCTTTTTCGATGGCGAGCGACGGCTCAAAACTGAGATGACGAAACGCCAGCAAGCATACGACGATGACGACGCTGGTAACGATGATGCGGTTGTTGATGGCGAGCTTCGGCGCACAAAAACGCAGGCCGACGATCGCCAGGAGCAGCGGCACAAAATATTCACACTGGCCGACGAGCGTGCGGATGCCCTTGTACAGGATCGCGCCGACAAACCCCATTTCGCTGGAAATCTGCGACGTATGGATGGCCGCGCCCTTGTGGATGATGATGACAAAATAGAGTGCGAACGCGATCAGCGCAACGCCGATGATAAGCTGTACATACGGGCTCATCATCAATGACGAACGTGCACGGCTGCTGCGTTTGGCAGGTTTTTTCCGCTGTTTTGACGCCATATCCTCACTCCTCCTTTTTATGAATGATCGATGGTTGCTGTAATGATTGCTTTGGTTTGTTCAAGCAGCGCTGCCTCGTCCATGCTGTCGACGGCGAACCAGTGAATGTTCGGATCCCGACGAAACCACGTGAGCTGCCGCTTGGCGAAATGGCGCGTGTTTTTCTTCAGAAGCGTCACCGCTTCCTCCATGCTCATCTCGCCCTCAAGCGCGGCGATGATCTCCTTGTAGCCGATGGCTTTGAGCGCTTGCATCTCTCTATTATACCCCTTGTCAAGCAGCTTCTCAACCTCTTCCACGAGGCCATTTTCCAGCATCAGATCCACGCGCAGATTGATGCGCTCGTAAAGCCGCTGGCGGTCCATCGTCAGGCCGATGAGACAGAGCGCATACGGCGACTGGTAGTTCTGCGGCATATCAAAATTCTTGATCGCAGCCTTTCCTTCCGTGCGGATGATCTCCAGCGCACGCGAGATGCGGAAATGGTCGCCGGGAAAGATCACGCCGCGCAGATCTGGCCGTTCTGCCAGAAGGGCGTCGTAATACGCTGCTGCCTTCTCTGGATCGGCGACCATCTCGTCGAAAATGCGCGCTCGGTAGCCGTCGTCGCGCTCACCCTGAAAGCGGTAATCGTAGATCAGTCCGTTGACATAGAGCCCGGTACCACCGACAACCATCGGCAGATGGCCGCGCGAAAGAATGTCATCGATCGTTTGCTGCGCGCGCTCCTTGAACGTCAGCGCATTGAACGGCTCGTCAGGATCGAGGATGTCGAGCATGTGATGTGGCACGCCCTGCATCTCCTCCGGCGTGATCTTGGCGGTGCCGATGTCCATACCACGGTAGACCTGCATGGAATCGCCGGAAATGATCTCTGCGTCGAAGGCTTTCGCGAGAGCGATGGAGAGCGCCGTCTTGCCGACAGCCGTCGGCCCAACAATGACAACGAGTGGCTTTTTTTCAGTGCTCATGCAAACGATCCTCTCTTAAAAAACAGATAGAGCTCATTCATCGAAATATTCATGATGATCGGCCGGCCGTGCGGACAGGTGTGGGGATTGTCGAGCTTGGCCAGTTCGCCGAGGAGATAGCGCACCTCCGGCTCGCCGAGCTTGTAGTGCGCCTTCACCGCGCCCTTGCAGGCTGCCATGATGATGTGCTCCTCGTCGATCTCCGCCAGCCCACGATGGGTTTTCGTATTTTGGAGATCGTCGAGCATGTCGCAGAATAAGAGCGCCAGATCACTCTCCTGACTGAGCAGCGCCGGCACAGACTTGAGCTCGTAGTAGAGGGGCCCCTTACTCTCGACGGTGAAACCGAGCGCGTCCAGCGTGAAAATATTTTGCACAAGGGCGGCTTCCTGTAGCGGCGACACCTTCACGCCGACGGGATGCAGGAGCGGCTGTCTGGCGACGTCCTTCGCTACCGCGTTTTTCATGAAGCGCTCGTAAAGAATGCGCTCGTGCAGCGTGTGCTGGTCGATGATATAGAGATTGTCGCGATCCTGTGCGAGAATAAAGGTCTGGTTCAGCTGACCGATGTATTCCAGCTCAGCAAGCGTCGACTGGGTCAGCGCGCTGTCCTGTGATGTCGCTTCATTTTCGACGGCGTAAGCGGCCGGCGTTTCTTCTGCGGCGCGCTCCTCGTGCGCAGGGGCTGCGGCTTTCTCGCGCAGCGGCGACGCTTCGTAGAGCGCTGGCGACTCTGCAACTGCGCTCTCTGGCGCTTCGATGACGCGTGGCGTCTCACGGCGCAAGATCTGCGGCGGCGACTGTGGTTTTTGCGGCGCGGAGAAATCCAGCGTCTGCGGCTTCACCGGCGCCTCCACCTTCTGCTGCTTCAGCGCAAACGGTTCCTCCGGCGCATTCACCGGAAACGGCACAGACAGCCGCGAGAGCCAAAGCTCTTCCTTGAGCAGCGTCACGAGCGTGCTGCGCCATTCCTCGAGGTTTTTGAACTTGATCACTTTCTTCGACGGATGGATGTTGACATCGACGTTGAACGCCGGCAGCTCAAGCTTGAGCACACAGATCAAAAAGCGCCCCTTCGGCACGAGGGTGTAGACGGCTTCGTCGATGATCTGATCCAGCTCGCGGCTTTCGATCAAACGCCCGTTGACAAAATAGGTCATGTGGTTGCGATTTTTGCGCGTCACGCTCGGCGGGAAAAACCACGCCTCGACGCGCTGCTTCTGGTAGAAGCCATCGTCTTTGATATGGATGATCTTGCCGCTTTCGCTCTCGCCGTAGATGTAGTGCAGCAGATCCTCGACGCTGTCGAGCTGATTCGAGGAGAAGACGACCTCGCCGCCGCTCAGATAGGTGAAATTCACCGCCGGAAATCCCAGCGCAAATTTACAGATGAGGTCGTAGATCAGCGCACTCTCGTGGCTGTTCGAGCGAACGAATTTTTTTCGTGCCGGCACATTATAGTAGAGATCCCGCACCTCAATGCAGGTGCCTTTGCGTGGCGCTGCCACAGAAAGGGCGGTGTTGCCGTCGGCGTCAGAGGTGAACACGTGCGCCGGTTCTGTTTCAGACTGACCGCTGGTGATACGCAAACGGCTGATCACTGCAATCGACGCCAGCGCCTCGCCGCGAAAGCCGAAGGTGTTCAGGCGATAGACGTCGTTGAAATCGCTGATCTTGCTCGTGGCGTGACGCTCTATGGCCAACGGCAGGTCGTCCTTGTAAAATCCGTCGCCGTCATCGGTCACCTTGATCAGATCTACGCCGCCACCGTCGATCTCAACGGTAATGTTCGTGGCGTGCGCATCCAGCGCATTTTCGACCAGCTCCTTCACCGCCGACAGTGGCCGTTCGATGACCTCGCCGGCAGCGATCTGGTTGGCGACACGCGCATCCAGTATGTGAATGATCCCCATGAATGACCTCCTAACGTTGTTCCTGTTGTGCTTTTTCAACGAAATCCATCAGCGCTCCGGCCATGTCGCGCAGCGTCATATTTTCCACATCCAGCGCTGCAAGCTCTCCGACCCAATCCGGCAGCGTCGGCTCTACAGCTTCTGTGAAAGCGTAGTCGGCCACCGGCACGCTGCCTGCGTTGCCTTCCTGCGCTTCCAGATCGGCCAGCACGCGCGTCGCCAGCTCGGTGATCGCCTGTGGGATGCCGGCTTTTTTCGCAACGTGGATGCCGTAGCTCTTGCTCGCTGAGCCAGGCACGATCTTGTGCAGGAAGATGATCTCCCGCGCGTCCTCGTAAACTGAGACGGTGTAATTGACGATGCCGGTCTCCGATTCCAGCGCTGTCAGCTCGTGATAATGGGTCGCAAAGAGTGTGCAGGCGCCGATCTTTTCGTTGATGTATCTGGTGATCGCCGTCGCCAGCGCCAGACCATCGTAGGTGCTGGTGCCGCGGCCGACCTCATCGAGAACGATGAGGCTGTCGCGCGTGGCATTGCCGGTGATCGTCGCGACTTCGTTCATCTCGACCATGAAGGTGCTGCGCCCGCTGGCCAGATGATCGCTGGCGCCGATGCGCGCGAAAACACGGTCGAACACCTTCATCTCCGCCTGACTCGCCGGTACAAAGCAGCCGATCTGCGCCATGATCGCTGCCAGGGCGATGCTGCGGCAGTAGGTGCTCTTGCCGCTCATGTTTGGCCCGGTGATGATGATCAGACGCTGCTCCCTTTCGTCGAAGCGCACGTCGTTCGGCGTAAATTCGCCGAGCTGGTGCTGGCGCTCGATGACCGGATGGCGCAAGCCCTGGATGTCCAACGCGTCCGCAGTGAGCGTCGGCTTGCAGTAATGGTGCTCGACGGCAACGGTGGCGAAAGAGACGAAAACATCGATCGTCGCCAGGATGCGGCTCGCGTGGAGCAAACGCTCCACCGACTGCTGCAACGTCTCGACGACCTGCTTGAAGAGCTCCACCTCCAGCGCTTTGGCGCGCTCAGACGCTGTGAGGAGCTTGTTTTCCATATCCTTCAGCTCTTCGGTGATGTAGCGCTCGCTGTTGGCCAGCGTCTGCTTGCGCTGATAAGTCTCAGGCACGAGGTTCTGGTAGGATTTCGTGACGTCGAGATAATAGCCGAAGACCTTGTTGTAGCCGATCTTGAGATTTTTAATGCCCGTCGCCTGCTTCTCGGCTTCGAGATAGCGCTCAAGCCAGCCCTTGCCGTTTGTGACGAGCTCAGAAAGCTCGGCGAGATCGGCGTTGTACTCTGGACGGATGACGCCGCCGTCGCGCGCCAGATAAGACGGCGCATCGAGGATGCTCTCAGCGATCAGCGCCGTGACGTCTTGAAGATCGTCGAACGCCGCATCAAACTGACGGAAGAGCGGATTCGTGCAGCTTCGCAACGCCTGATGGATCTCTGGCAACGACGCCAGGGAATTTTTCAGCGAAACGAGATCGCGCGGCGAAGCAGAGCCGCAGGAAATGCGCGAAGCAATGCGCTCAATGTCCTGGATCTCGCCCAGGAGGTTGGCAAAGGTCGCGCGCAGCAGATAATTGCTGAAAAGCTCGTCGGTGGCCTCCTGGCGCAGCGCGATCTCTGCCGGATCGATGAGAGGCTCCTCGATCCAGCGCCGCAATAAACGAGCGCCGGCTGAGGTCGCAGTTTTGTTGAGGATGTCGAAGAGCGCGGTGCCATGGTGGTCGTTCAGCGAATCGACAAGCTCGAGGTTTTTCTTTGTGAAAAGATCCAGCTGCATGACGCTGTCAATGCGATAACGCGTCAGCTGCAACATGTGCTTCGGCTCGATGCGCAGCATTTCCTGGATGTAGCCGAGAAGCACCGCCGCCGCTGTGATCGCCGGACCTTCCCGCCCAGGGGCGTTGAAGCCCAAAACAGCGAGGTCGTTGATATGAAAATGCTCCAGCAGCCGCTCGCTGGCGTTTTTCTCCTTAAACAGATACGAATTGTACGGCGACAGGCTCATGCCGCGAAACTCGTCATCATGCTCGGTGAAAAGCTGATAGAGCGCTGTGTCCTCGTCAGAAAACACACATTCCGAGGGATGAAACTTGCAGATCTCCCGCAACAGCGCTTCGCTGTCCTCAACCTGGGTGACGAGAAATTCCCCGGTGGAAACATCGGCAATGGCGAGGCCGTACTGTTTTTTGCCGACGACGGCGATGATGTAGTTCGACGACTGCTCGAGGATGTTGTCCTCGAGGATCATCCCCGGCGTGACGATGCGGATGACCTCGCGGCGCACGAGTCCCTTGACGGCTTTGGGATCTTCTGTCTGCTCACAGATGGCAACTTTTTCGCCGAGGGCGATCAGCTTTTTGATGTAGACCTCGGCAGAATGAAAAGGCACACCACACATCGGCACCTTAATGTCGTTCCCGCCGTCGCGCGCTGTCAGCGTGAGGCCGAGCAGCTCGCTGGCTTTTTTGGCGTCCTCGTCGAACATTTCGTAGAAATCGCCGAGACGGTAAAAGAGGATCATGTTTTTGTACTGATCCTTGATCTTCTTGTATTGAACAAACATCGGGGTGTTTCCTAGCATGGTGTGTCCTTTCTGTTGCTGCCTTTATTTGAGAACGGCGATGGTCGCGCCGTCGCCGCCTTCGTTAGCTGGCGCGTAGTAGAATTGTTTGATGTATTTGCTGGCGGAAAGCTTTTCCTTGATCGCTTTGCGCAAAGCGCCGGTGCCCTTGCCGTGGATGATGTGCACCTGGCTGAGATTGTTCAGATAGGCGTCATCGATGAAGCGATCCACAGCCACCAGCGCTTCGTCGACGGTCATGCCGCGCAGATCGATCTCCGAGCGCACCTGCTTGACCTTCATCGAGCCGCGGCGCGCTGTCACAGGCTTGGCCTGGCGCGATTTCGAGGCGCGGCTGACGTCTGTGATTTTGACTGTCGATTTGATGATGCCGGCCTGCACATCCAGCGTTTTTTTTGCAGGATGGACGGCGAGCACCGTCGCGTTCATGTTGTAATTGTTGAGATAGACCTCGTCGCCTGGTTTGATCTTGCTGATGTTGAGCGGCTCGCTGGCGCTTGCCATCTGCTTCTTCTTAGGCTTGACGCGGTCGAGGGATTTATCGAGGTTTTTGCGAATGTCAGAAAGGCCGACGGAAGCCTGGAGATGATCCTGCTTGCGCAGCTCTCTGAGCTCGTCGTTTACTTCCTGCACCTGCTGGCGCGCCTTTTCAAGCAACTGCACCGCTTCGGCGTTAGCCTCCCGCTCCACTTTGACGCGGTAGTCGTCAAGCTCGGCGAGCTTGGCGCGCAGCGCCTGCTTTTCTTCGTCGATCTGACGACGCTCGTCGGCAAACGCGGCCTCCTGTTCGTTGAGACGGCGCTGCAGCGATTCAAGGTTCTTGACCTTGTCGATGAGCTCGTTCTGGTTCGCCTCCTGGATCTCGCGGGCACTCTCGATGATCGCGTTCGGCAGACCGATGCGCTCGGCGATGGCGAAGGCGTTCGATTCACCGGAGACACCGATCACCAACCGATACGTTGGGCGCAGGGTCTCGACGTCGAAGGCCATGCTCGCATTCTGCACGCCCTCTGTCTGATAGGCGTAGGTCTTGAGCTCGCTGTAATGGGTCGTCGCCAGCGTTTTACAGCCCACTGCGCGGTTTTTTTCGAGAATGGCTGTAGCCAGCGCTGCCCCTTCGCCAGGATCAGTGCCGGCGCCGAGCTCGTCATAGAGAACGAGGGACTGGGCGTCGAGATTTTTCATGATCTCGCAGATGTTCACGAGATGCGAGGAGAACGTACTCAGCGACTGCTCGATGCTCTGCTCGTCGCCAATGTCCACGAACACCTTGTCGAAAATGCCCATCTCTGTCTCCGGATGCACGGGCACGTGGAGCCCAGCCTGATGCATCAGCACGAGCAGACCGACGGTTTTCAGCGTCACCGTTTTGCCACCGGTGTTTGGCCCGGTGATGACGATGATGCGCGTGTCGCTGTCCATGTGCAGGCTGATCGGCACGGCGGTTTCGCGATGCAGCAGCGGATGATAGGCGCGCGCCAGGTGCAGCGTCGTGTCCGCCAGCGTGCGCGGCGCGATGGCGTCCATCTTGATGGCGAGCTGGGCCTTGCCGACGGTGAAATCGATGATGCCGAGCTGATACATGTTGCTCTTGAGGGTGTGATATTCACCGGCACATTCCTCGGAGAGGCTCTTGAGGATCTGGTAGATCTCATGGCGCTCATCCTGCTCAAGCTGGTTCACCTTGTTGTTCATCGGCACGAGCTCGGCAGGCTCCACATAGATCGTCGAACCGCTGGCGGACTGGTCGTGAATGATACCAGGCACGCGGCTCTTGTGCTCCACCTTGATCGGGATAACGAGGCGGTCGCCGCGCACGGTGACGATCTGATCCTGCAGAGCGTCGGCGAGGCTGCTGCTCTTCGCGAGCTGATCCATGCGACGGCGGATGGCCTGGGTCATGCTCGCCAGCTCCTTGCGGATGCGCCCAAGCTCGGCGGAGGCGCTGTCGAGGACGTAGCCGTCCTCGCGAATGGTGCGGTTGATGCGCGTACGCAGATCGTCGTTGACGACAAGGGCGTCACCATATTCCGCCATGCGCACGAGGTGGTAGCCGCTTTTCTTGGCGCGGAAAAAGGCGTTGAGATTTTTCGCGGCGTAAAGGGAGCGCTCGATGTCGAGAAAGTCGCCGGCTTCGAGCACCTGATGGATGCGCAGCTTTTTCAGGATGTCGGTGAGGTCGCGGATGCCGCCGAGGGGAATCTGCTCGCCGACGGCGATCATCGAAACGATCTCTGCAGTCTCCTCCTGCCAGGCGATGATCTGGTCGCGGTCGTCGCTGGGAAAGCACATGGCTGCGCGGCGCTTGCCGAGATGCGAGCTGCACTCGGCGGCAAGAAGATCGCGGATCTTGGTAAACTCTAGTTTTTCTAAAACAGGACTGTTTTTATAGTAAGACAACTTATCGAACTCCTTTGACAAAATGTCCGTCTGTTGTGTTTGTCTGGAAAATGTGCAGTGCCTGCTGGTCGCTCTCAGAGAGGATCTGGGCACGCAGGGCGCGCGTCTCCTGCACGATGCCTGAGATCTCCTGCGGCGTCATGAACGCGCCGGCGATGCGCCAGTAATCGAGGGAAAGCGCGGCGATCTCTTTGAGATGCCCGAGCAGGCTGTAGGTGCGGTCGTTCAGAATGTAGACGTTGCAGAAGCGATCGCCGACCAGGACGTAGCGACGTCCGTCGCGCTCCAACGCGTAGCTTCTGCGCACACAGGGCCGCGTGCAAGGCTGATCCGTTTCGCGCGCACCGACGATATTACCCATCGGGCAGCAGCGCGTGTTCATCGCCGGCAGTCGGCCGTAGATGACAAGCTCCAGCGGGATCGTGCCGATGGCGGATAATTCCTGCATGCGCGCGTGGTCCATTTCGATGGAGATGGTCTGGCGCGAGAGACCGATCTGCGAGAGCGCTGCAGCGGTGAGGTCATTGGTCAGGTTCAGCTGATAATCGCCGGCCATGAAGTCGATGCCGAGGTCGTCGACGAGCTTGATCTGGCCGATGTTCGCGACCATGAAGCGTGTGATGCCGCCGTCGCGGAGCACCTGCAGCCGCGCTGTGAGATGAGCCTCTTCCTCCGACGTCTTAATGAGCGGCGGCAGCGAGACGAGCAGCGGACAGCGCTCGGCGAGGACGAGAACCTCTGCATCTGTGAGGCCGTCGCGCGTGTGGCTGTCGAGGAGGAGCACGTTCAGCTCCTCAGCACCGGCAGCCAGCGCCGCTTCGGCCTGGGCAGCGGTGCGCACCTGCACGGTGAGCGTCGGCGTGTGCGGGAAGCGGATCTGTGGCGGGATCTCGTCGAGCACGCTGAGACATTCTTCCACGCGCGCTTTCGCATCGTACGGCGCTTCCTCCTGCTCCAGCTCTGCGCCGGAAAGCACGGCGTCGAAGTGGGCCACGGCAGCGTTCTTCGCTTTTGTGACCACGCTCATCGGCACGAACGCGGCGTCGGGGCCGCTGATCTCGACGGTGCCGGCGTGGTAGTCGGTGTTCGCCAACTTGTGCAGCGCGCCCTCGATGACCTCACGGCTCGAGCGGCCATTGCGCGACAACTCGACGACGTAGTCCGAGGCCCAGTGGTAGGACAGGGTCTCCCCTGCTGCGCTTTCGCAGAGCACATCGACAGCGAATGGCGTTTCCGGCACGGCGCTGACGTAGAAATGCAGCGTGCCCTTCTCCTCCGGCTGCAGCGGCAGGCTGCGCATTTTCAAGAGCGACTTGGAAAGCTCCTTGTCGAAGGTTTTGTAGCAGCAGGCGACCTCTGCCAGACGCGCCGCATCGACCGTGTGGCGGAAGCTGACAACCTCGCCGGCAGCGAAAGCTTTGCGCGTTTCGCCGCGTTCGTCCTTCAGCTGATCGAGATAGCCGCCCCAGATTGGCGCCAGCGCAGCGTCATAAAGCGCGACGCCGTCGCCATTGGCGAGGGGCTCTGCCAGTCGAACGCTGCAGCTCGATTTTGTCAGCCGCACGATCTCGCCGAGGGGGATGCCGGTGTTCTTCGGTGTGTGCAAGCTCATCATGAAGCAGCCCGGCACGCCGTGGAGATAGGCGGTCGAAAATCCTTCACGGTTGAAAACGACGGCCATATTGCGCAGATCCTGCGCCATCTCTGCATCGTCCTGCGGCAATCCGGCGGCGATGCGGTCGATGTGCTTGCGGTAAACATCCGCCATCAGCGCCACGTATTCCGGCTGCTTCATGCGGCCTTCGATCTTCAGGGATTGCACAGGAACGTTCATAAGCGCAGAAAGATCGCCGAGCAGGTTCATGTCCTTCGGGCTCAGAAGATACTGCTCCGTGATGCGCTGCTCCTTTTTGCCGTCGCGTTCGACAAGGGCGTAGCGTCTACGGCAGGGCTGGGCGCACTGGCCGCGGTTGCCGCTGCGGTCGCCAGCCAGGCTCGACATATAGCAGAGGCCAGAATAGCTGACACAGAGCGCCCCCTGCACGAACACCTCGAGGTCGATGGCGCTGGCGGCGCGAATGGCCTGCATCATCTCCAACGATGTCTCGCGTGCGAGGACAACGCGGTCGAAGCCGAGGGCGGCCATTGTCTCTGCTCCGCAGACATTCATCACAGCCATCTGTGTCGACGCGTGCACCTCTGTCTCAGGAAAATGACTGAGCGAGAGCGTTGCCAGGCCGAAATCCTGCACGATGAAGGCGTCGATACCAAAACCGACCAGCTCGGCCACGGCCTTGATCGCATCCTCGAGCTCGTCGTTGAAAAGGAGGATGTTGAGGGCGCAGAAGATTTTCGCACCGCGCGCATGGGCATATTCGATGGCTTCGCGCATTTCTGCCAGGCTGAGATTTGTCGCTTTCGCCCGCGCGCTGAAGCGGTCGAGGCCGACATACACAGCATCGGCGCCGTGGTCGATCGCGCGCTTTGCAGTATCCAGATCGCCGGCCGGCAACAAAAGTTCTGGCTTATTCATCATCTGCTCTGTGCCTCCTCCAACAGCTCGGATTTTTCCTGCCAGGTTTCCATGGTTTCCTCGAGGTCCGCGTTCGCTTCGTCAAGCTCGCGGGCGATCTCGCTGTAACGCGCACCTGGCTGAGTCAGCGCGTCGTTGAGGGCGTCGATCTTTTCTTCCACCTCTTCGATTTTCTGTTCAAGGCGCTCGATCTCTGTGCGCAGCTTGCTCTTGCTGACGCTTGGTGCGCGCTTCTTTGGCGCTGTGACTGGCGTGGCTGCGGCCTTTTGCGCCTGCGTGGCCTGCTCCTGAGCCAGCGCCTGTAAGAGCTCCTTCTTTTCCTTGTAATAGCTGTAATTCCCGAGATAAGCGGTGAGCGTGCCGCCTTCCATCTCCAGCGTGCGCTCAGTGACACCGTTTAAGACCTCGCGGTCGTGGGAGACGACAAGGATCGCGCCTTCGAAGGCTTTGAGGAAGTGGACGATGATCTCCTTGGATTCCATGTCGAGGTGATTGGTCGGCTCGTCGAGGATGAGGAAATTCGGCTCGCGGAAGAGCAGGATCATAAACGACAGGCGCACCTTTTCCCCACCGGAAAGCAGCGCGACTTTCCGCTCGAGGTCGTCCTCGCGGAAGAGATAGCGCGCCAGCAGGGTCTTGGCCTCGCTGATCTTAAGATCGCAGCTGGCGAGGGTCTGCTCCAGCACGGTGAGAGATTCATCCAGCGCCATCTGATGCTGATCGAAGTAGGCGTAGCGCACGCGATTGCCAAGCTTGACGGTTTTCGATTCGCCAGATTCGATCTCTGTGATGATCTTTTTCAAGAGCGAGCTTTTGCCGACACCATTGCGCCCGATGATGGCGACCTTCTCCCGCGCCTGGATATCGAAGGTGAGATTCTCTGTCAAATGCTTGCCGCAGACATCGAGATCCAGCCCGTTCACAGACAGCACGAAACGCGCACTCTCATCGACTGCGTAGGTGCCAATGTTGATGTTTTCTGTTTCTGTGATATCTGCAAGGCGCGTCTCGCGCATGAGTTTTTTCTCACGCCCGCGCGCCTGCTTGGAATTGACACCGGCGCGGTTGCGGCGGATGTATTCGAGCTCCTTGGCGATGTGCTTCTGCTGCTCGAGAAAATGCTTGTGCTGCACGGCACGCTGGCGCTTCTTTTCTTCCTTATATTTGAAGAAACCCATAGGATAAGTTGTCAGGCTCTGATTCTCCAGATCCATCACCGTATCGACGATGGCATCGAGAAAATATTCGTCGTGGGAAATGACGAGCACGGTGCCCTTGAAATTTTTCAGGAACACTTCCAGCCATTCGATGGCGGGCAGGTCGAGATGGTTCGTCGGCTCGTCCAACAGCAGGATGTCCGGATCCCGCGCCAGCTGGCGCGCCAGCATCACACGCGTGCGCTCGCCGCCGCTGAAGCTTTCCACGCGGCGCTCGAGATCGCTCTCTGCGAAGCCCAGCCCCAGCACAATACCCTTGACGTGGCTCTCGACGGCATAGCCGCCAAGCTTTTCGTAGCGTTCCTGTTTTTCCTGATAATCGTGCAAAAGCGCGGCCTGTTTCTCCGCGTCTTCCTCCGACGAGATGTCAAGCTCGAGCTGGCGGATCTCTGTGTTAAGAGCCAGCACATCTGCAAACGCTTCGAGGATGACTTCGCGCAGCGTCTTCTCCAGATCAAAATCCACCCGCTGCGCCAGATAGCCAAAGTTTGCGCCCTTAGCAAAGGAAAGCGTACCGCCATCGAGCTCCTCCAGCCCGGCGATGCATTTCATCAGCGTCGATTTGCCGGCGCCGTTGGGCCCGACAAGCCCCACCTTCTGCCCGGCGTTGATCGAAAAGCTGATGTCCTTGAATATGGTATTAGTGATGAACACCTTCTCAAGACCGTTGGCCTGTAATATCGTCATAGTTCGTTTCCTTCATTTCGTATAATTTTACCACTCTATATAGTACACCAAACGCCGCCAATTTTCAACGTCAACAGCCACTAGCTCTTCCTCTCGCACAGGAGCCATCTGCGGCTGACACAATATTATTTCGCAGTGTCAGAACATAACCGTCAGGATCTCTTCTTCGACGCAAAAAGCCCCGTAGCGACATCGTACAATTGATGTAAGCTACAGGGCTTTCACTATTTCTCAGCAACTATTTTGAAGGATATTCCTCAATGGCCACAGCTGGTGCAGCAGTCGTTTTCGCCACAGTTGCCAGCGGAGCTGCAGCTGGAGCAGCCACCACCGTTGTTGTCGTTCAGGGCGCTCATGATGATCATGTTGACAGATTCGAGCATCTGATTGAGTTCCTGGTTGGCGTTCATATATTCCATGATGACGGCGTTTTCCTGCATCTTGTTTTCGAGCTCGGTGAGTTCAGCCTTTTTGGCGTCGTCGAGGTCGTCGTAAGCGATGCCGGCGTTGATGGCGTCCATCTGGATCTGCTGATAGGTCTCGACGATCTGGCGTGCTTCCATATCGATCAGCATCTTGAGCTCGCTTTCCTTGACGCGGCGCAGTTCGTCGCAGTTCTGGATCTCGTCAGCAAGTGCTTTTGCTTTGTCGTAAATACTCATTATTTTTGTTCCTCCAAATTTCCTTTTAATACCCACGTCTGTGCCGTGGTAATGGTAACGTTGACAAATGTACCGATGAGGGACGGATCCCCTTTGAAGATGACGGTCTTCGCGGAATCGGTTTTTCCGCTAAGCATATTATCGTTGTTTTCGCTCAAACCTTCAACCAAAACCTGCACGGTTTTGCCTTCATATTTTTTGTTGTGGTATAAGCTCCATTTAGAGAGAGCGGCGTTCAAGCGTTGCAAACGTTCCTTGCTGACCTCCAGCGGGATCTGATCGTCAAATTTGGCAGCGGCTGTGCCTGGACGCGGCGAATAAATGAAGGAAAAGGCGTTGTCAAACTGGCAGGTCTCGACGAGGTCGAGGGTGTCCTGAAAATCGGCCTCTGTTTCGCCAGGAAAGCCGACGATGATGTCGGTGGTGATGGCGGCGTCTGGCAACGCTTCACGCATGGCGCGGACAATCTCGAGATAGCGGGCGCGGTCGTATTTGCGGTTCATGCGACGGAGCACATTGTCGGAACCGCTCTGCACCGGCAGATGCAGCGCGTGGCAAATGTGCTGGCTGTTTTTGATGACATCGATCAGCTCCAGGGAGAAATCCTTGGGATGCGAGGTCATAAAGCGGATGCGCTCGATGCCGGGAATGGTGTCGATCTCAGCCAGCAAGCTGGCGAAGCTGACGGGAGTCTCGAAGTCGTTGCCGTAGCTGTCGACGTTCTGACCCAGGAGCATGACCTCGCGCACGCCGTCGGCGGCAAGAGCCCGCACCTCTTCGACGATGTCCTCTCGGCGGCGGCTGCGCTCGCGTCCGCGCACATAAGGCACGATGCAGTAGGTACAGAAGTTGTTGCAGCCATACATGATGTTGACAAAGGCCTTGAATGGATAGGCGCGGTGCGCCGGCAGTTTGAGATCGGCGCTGGAATCCTCCTCGATGATCTCGTAAACAGGCTGGCCGCTCTGGGCGATCTGCGCGAGATAGTCGGGCAACTTGTTCATGTTGTTGGTGCCGAACATGAGGTTCACAAAAGGCGCAGCGTGCAAGATCTTTGGCACGATGTTCTTCTGCTGGATCATGCAGCCACAGACGCCGACGACGAGATCGGGCTTGGCAGCTTTGAGCCGCTTGAGGCTGCCGAGCATGGAGAGCACCTTGCTCTCGGCTTTTTCGCGGATGCAGCAGGTGTTCAGCAAGATGAGATCGGCTTCCTTGATGTCCTTGGTCGGCACGTAAAACTGCTCGTCCAAAAGCCCTGCCATGACCTCGCTGTCGTGCTCGTTCATCTGACAGCCGAAGGTTTGGATAAAATGTTTTCTGTACATCAGAGCTTGCTCACTTCAGCAAACGCCAGATCGGCAGCAGCCAGCACCTTGTCGAGGTCGTCCTGGCTGTGCGCTGTGGACAGGAACCAGCATTCAAACTGGGATGGTGGCAGATGCACCCCATTCGCGAGCATGGTGCTGAAGAAGGTTGCAAACTTCGCCGTGTCGGACGTTGTCGCATCGGCATAGCAATGCACTGGGCGGTCTGTGAAGAAAACCGTGAGCAATGAGCCGAACTGGTTCACTGTCACAGCAACGCTGTGCTTAGCAGCAAGGGCGCGCAGGCCATCTGCCAGGGCAGCGCCTTTGGCAGCGAGGGCATCGTATGGCTGTTCGTTCTTGAGCACAGAAAGCGCCGCAAAGCCAGCGCTCATCGCCAGCGGATTGCCGCTGAGGGTTCCTGCCTGATAGACAGGGCCGGATGGCGAAAGATGCGCCATGATCTCGCGCTTGCCGCCAAACGCCCCAACTGGCAGGCCGCCGCCGATGATCTTACCAAGGCAGGTGAGATCCGGCATCACACCGAAGACCTTCTGCGCCCCGCCAGCGCTGGCGCGGAAGCCGCTGATGACCTCGTCGAAGATGAGCACAGCGCCGTATTCGCTGGTGATTTCGCGCAGGCCTTCGAGGAAGCCCTCTTCCGGCATGATCAGGCCCATGTTGCCTGGGATCGGCTCAACGATGACCGCGGCGATCTCCGCTGGATGCTCCTCAAAGAGGGCGCGCACACTCGCCAGATCGTTGTACTTGGCCACCAGCGTTTCCTTGGCCACATCTGCCGGCACACCAGGGCTCGATGGCACACCGAAGGTCATGGCGCCGCTGCCAGCGTTGATCAGCAGATGATCGGCGTGGCCGTGGTAGCAGCCTTCAAATTTCACGATCAGATCGCGCCCGGTGTAGCCGCGCGCCAGACGCAGCGCGCTCATCGTCGCCTCCGTGCCGGAGGAGACCATGCGCACCATCTCCACAGATGGGATCAGCTCGCAGATCAGCGCCGCCATCTCAGTTTCCAGCTCCGTCGGCATGCCAAAGGTCGTGCCGTGTTCAAGAGCCTCCTGGATCGCAGCCACAACCGCTGGATGGCGGTGTCCCAGGATCAGCGGACCCCAGGAGCAGACCATATCCACATAGGTCTGACCGTCGATGTCGATGATGTGGGCACCTTCGCCGTGCTTCACGAAGACAGGTGCCTCGCCGACAGCCTTGAAGGCGCGCACTGGGCTGTTGACGCCGCCAGGGATGACCTCCTGAGCGCGGGCAAAAGCAGCTTTGGATTTTTCAAATGTGTAGCTCATGATCAGTTCTCCTTTAACCAGTTTCCGATATCGATCGCGTGATAGGTGATCACCATTTTCGCACCTGCACGCTTGAACGCAAGCATCATTTCCATCACAATGGCTTTTTCGTCGATCCAGCCGTTCTGGGCCGCCGCTTTGACCATCGCATATTCGCCGCTGACGTTATAGGCGACGACTGGCACCAGCGTGTTCTCATAAGCCGCCGAAACGAGATCGAGATATGGCAGGCCCGGCTTGACGATGACCATGTCCGCCCCTTCTTCCACATCCAGGGCGATCTCTGCCAGCGCCTGGCGCGTGCCCGAGGCCGGATCCATCTGATAGCTCTTGCGGTCGCCAAAATGCGGTGCCGATTCCGCCGCGTCGCGGAATGGACCGTAGAAACTTGACGCATACTTGACAGCATGGGCCATGATGATCACATCCTTGTAGCCAGCCTCATCCAGCGCGTCGCGGATCACGCCAATGCGCCCGTCCATCATGTCCGATGGTGCAAGAATGTCTGCGCCCGCCTTGGCATGGCTCACAGCAATCTTCGCCAGGAGTTCCAGCGTGCTGTCGTTGTCGACCGTCTCGCCCTTGATCAGGCCGCAGTGGCCGTGGCTCGTGTATTCACACATGCAGACATCCGTCGAGATCACCAGCTCCGGATAATGGGTGCGCACCAGGCGCACCGCCTGCTGGATGATGCCGTCGTCGTTGTAGGCCTCCGAGCCGCATTCATCCTTCTTTGCAGGAATGCCAAAGAGCATGATCGCGATCACGCCAGCATCCACCGCGCGCTGCACCTCTTCCAGCAGATGATCCAGAGAAAACTGATAGATCCCCGGCATTGACGGGATCTCATTTTTGATGTCCTGGCCTTCGATGACAAAAATCGGATAGATGTAGTCGTTCATATTCAGCTGAACTTCCTGCACCATGTTGCGGATGTTCTGCGTTCTCCGCAAACGACGCATTCTTACTTCTGGAAACATCAGGCATCCTCCTTGTTCACAGTTCCCACAATCGCATTGAAAAGTCCCTTGATCGTATAGTCCGTGGCTTCAATGTCCGGCGTAAGGCCGAACTCCGCCAGTGTTTTTGTTGTCACAGGGCCGATCGAGGCAAGACGGATCCCCTCAAGGATCTCCTTGTCGCCGACCAGCTCCATAAAATTCTTCACCGTTGACGAGCTCGTAAAGGTGACAATGTGGATTGATTTGTCACGCAGCTTTTCGAGGATCTCGTCGTTGAAGCGATCAACCTTCTTCGTGCGGTAGGCGACCACCTCATCCACCTTCATGCCCAGATCGCGCAGCGTGTCCACAAGCAGCGTGCGTGCCAGATCCGAGCGCGGCAGGAGGATCTTTTCACCAAAGTTGAGCAGCGGCTTCAGACATTCGAGCACGCTTTCAGCGACGAATCTTTCCGGCATCGCTGCCACGATGAGGCCTTTCGCCTCGAGCGCTTCCTTCGTCTTTGGGCCGATGGCGCAGATCTTCGCCTTGCCGAGGCTGCGAATGTCCAGGCCGCTTTCACGCATCGCGTCGAAGAACGCCTGCACCCCGTTGACACTCGTGAAGATGATCCAGTCGTAACTGCCCGCTTTTGCCACCGCGTCTCGCAGCTCCGGCGTTTCCGCCGCAGAATCGATTGCGATCGTCGGTGCCTCCCAGGCTTCGCCGCCAGCCTCCTCGATCATGCGAGAAAAGACACTGGCCTGCTCGCGCGCACGCGTCACCAGAATACGCTGACCGAAGAGCGGTTTCTGTTCAAACCAGCTGAGGGTGTCGCGCATCGTCACCACCTCGCCGACAATGATGATCGCCGGTGAAGTCAGCCCGGCCCGTGCCACATCCTCCACGATCGTTGCCAGCGTTCCCACGACCACCTCCTGCTCAGGGCGCGTGCCCCAGCGGATCAGGGCGATCGGCGTCGCCGCGCTCTTGCCGTGGTCTACCAGCTGCGCCACGATCTGCGCAAGATGACCCACGCCCATGAGGAAGATCAGCGTCCCAGGATCCTCCGCCAGACGCTGCCAGTTGATCTGGCTCGACGCCTTCAGTGGATCCTCGTGGCCGGTGATGACCGTAAACGTCGAGGTCAGATGACGGTGCGTCACCGGAATCCCCGCATACGATGGCACAGCGATCGCCGAGGTGATCCCCGGCACCACTTCAAACGGCACGTCTGCTTCACGCAAACGCTCACCTTCCTCGCCTCCGCGTCCGAAGACATAAGGATCGCCGCCCTTGAGACGCGTCACCACCTGTCCCTGCAGCGCTTCTTCGACCAACACCTCGTTAATCTCTTCCTGCTTCAGTGTGTGGTGATCCGGCGTCTTGCCTACATAAATGTATTTCGCATCCGGCCGCGCATAGGAAAGCAGACGCGGATTTGCCAGACGGTCATAGACGATCACGTCTGCACGCTGGATGCATTCCAATCCTTTCACAGTGATGAGCCCGATGTCCCCAGGACCTGCGCCCACCAGATATACATAACCTTTGTTCATGGCATCTCCTTCATTGTTCATTTCTGATCGCTTCGAGAATCTCACGCGCGCCTTCTGCCAGAAGCTTGCCAGCCAGCGCCCGTCCCAGACCTTCGTAGTCCTCTTCCGGTCCGCTGGCGCTGGCGCGCAGCATGACGGAACCATCCACCGCGCCAACAAAGCCGTAGATCGTCAGCACGCCTTCCGCAATGCTGGCGTAGGCGCCCATCGGCACCTGGCAGCCACCGTCCAGCGCGCACATAAAGGCACGTTCCGCAGACACGCAGCGATAGGTGGATTCATCGTTCACCAGAGCGAATTTTTCCAGCAGATCTGTGCGGTCGGCGCGGGATTCGATGACCAGCGCCCCCTGCCCAACAGCCGGAATGAAGACCTCATCGTCCAGATGCGCGCTGATCTCTGCGCCCAGACCCAGGCGTTCCAGCCCGGCCACAGCCAAGATCACCGCATCGAAATCGCCTTCGTGGTACTTGCGCAGGCGCGTGTTCACATTGCCACGCAGATCGCGCACCTCCAGATCTGGCCGCATCGCCAACAGCTGTGAGCGGCGGCGCAGGCTCGACGTACCCACGATCGCACCCTCTGGCAGCTCCATGATGCCGCCGGGATGCTTCGTCAGCAGCGCATCGCGATGGTCGTAGCGCGTCAAGAAACAGGTCAGTGCCAGCTCTTCCGGCAAGCTCGTCGGCATATCCTTGAGGCTGTGCACCGCCATATCAATCTCGCCGGAGAGCATCATCGCTTCCAGCTCGTTGGTGAAAAGCCCCTTATCGCCAATCTTCGACAGCGACACATCGAGGATCTTGTCACCCTTCGTCTTGAGATCGACGATCTCAAACTCTGTATCTGTGAATACCTTTTTCAGTTGTTCAATGGCGTAGCGCGTCTGCCAGAGTGCAAGCTGGCTGTCGCGCGAGCCTACCTTAATGATTTTCTTCGTCATTGTCCAGTCCCCATAAATCGTTGATGGCATTGATGTAGCAGTCGATCTTGTCTGCGCGCTTACCGGCCAGCGCCTTCATGTTGATGATCGGCCGGTGCAGCCAGCGGTTGACAATGCTGTTGGCCAGCTGCTCGATGATGTGGATCTCCCGCGCGCTCGGATGATCGATGCGATTGATCGCCCGTTCGATCTCCGCCTGCTTGATGCGCTCAATCTGATCGCGCATTTTCACAATCGTCGGCACCACCCAGAGCGAATCGAGCCAGAAATAGAAATCCTCCAGCTCCTCGTTCACAATCGCGCGCGCCTTCTCCGTCTCCTGTTGGCGGGCCAGCAGATTCTCGTCGGTTTTGCGCTCCATGTCGTCGATGTCGTAGAGCTTCACATACGCCAGCTCCGCCACATCCGGATGGATGTCGCGCGGCACAGCGATATCGATGACCAGAAGCGGCTTTTCGCGGTCAGGTTGCGCCGCCACGAGATCCGCCTTTTCGATGATCGGCACTGGCGAGGCTGTGCTCGAGATGATCAGATCCGCCTGCGGCAGATAATCCGCGAGCTCCGAGAATTTCACCGCTCTGCCGCCGATCTCACCAGCCAACCACTGCGCGCGTTCGTAGGTGCGGTTGGCCACCATGATGCTGTCCACACCGCCATCCAGGAGATAGCGCGAGGTCAACTCGCTGGTTTCGCCAGCGCCCAAAACAAGCACCGTGCGGTCTGTAAGCCCGCCGAAATAATCCTTCGCCAGCTCCACCGCTGCAATGCTCACACTCAGCGTGTGGCGATCGATCTGCGTTTCTGTGCGCACACGTTTGCCAACGGTGAGCGCGTTCATAAAGAGCGTGTTCAGGATGTTGTCGGAAATGCCGTAATTCAGCGCATATTCGTACGCATCCTGCACCTGGCCCTGAATCTGACTTTCGCCGAGGATCATCGAATCCATCCCCGCCGCCACCGTAAACAGGTGCTCCGCTGCGTTGCGATTAAATTTGATGTAGAGATAAGGCGCCAGCTCCCGCGGAGTCAGCCCGCTGTAGCTACACATGAGATTGATCAGATCCTCCTGAGCAGCAAACGGAGAGTCGCCATTGACGTAAAATTCGGTTCTGTTGCAGGTCGAAAGAATGGTGCAGCCTGAAAAAGACTGCACCTGACGAATCTTTTCGCTCAATTTTTCGATCTGCGGTCTGGACAGAGACACTTTTTCGCGCACTTCGACCGGTGCACTCTTGTGGTTCAGTCCAATGAGCAGGATAGCCATTCTTTCACCCTCTCTGATAATTCGTCATGATCGGTGATCCCAGCATCGATCAGTTCGTAAATCCTTTTCAATGATAGTCGACGCATCTGCGCCTGGCGCTGCTTTGGATCGTTCACAGACGCCAACAGCCACTGACGCACGCCGATATAGACTTCAACAGCCAGATCCAGCCGCTCGTCGAGCGCAGGCTCGAGATATTCCCTCAGCGCCTTGGCAAATCCCGGCCCCTGACCGTACGTCGAGACCGACACCGCATAGCGGGCACGTGGTATCTCTGCCTGCACGGAAAAATTGCCGTTCTGCGGATCCGTGATCGCATTCACCAGAATACGCGCCGCGTCGCAATACGTGGCGATCGCTTTGTTCAGCGCCGCATCATCCGTCGCCGCAAAAACGATGAAGGGATCCAGCGCCGCAATATCAGCAAGCTGAAATGCCCGCCGTTCACAGCGGAGCAGACCGCGCACACAATCCTCGGCGATCTCCGCGCAGAAGGCCGGCGCGATCGCCGTGACCTCCGCGCCGGCAGCGAGCAGCCTACGGATCTTGCGCGCCGCCACCTCACCGCCGCCGGCGACAAGCGCCCGACGTCCGGCCAGGTCCAGCATCACAGAATATCCAAACGCCATCAGATCGACCTTTCGTAAATATAATCCGCCGTCTGATAGAGCAGATCACGCGTCGCATTGTCCGCAAAGCCATCGAGAATGGCCTTGGCCGCGTCGATGTGGTAAAGGATCGTGTCCTCACAGGCGCCCACGATCTCATCCTGCGTGATGAACGGAATGATGAAATCAAAATCTTCCTTACCGTTTGGGAAGCGTGCGCGGATGCGGTTCACGATCTCTGCCTTTTCCGGGAAGTCCTTCTGCAAAAGCAGGATCGTTGGCAGATTGATCAGCCCGCTTTCGAGATCGTGACCGATCGGCTTGCCGATCTTGTCATCCGCTGGCAAGAGATCCAGCATATCGTCCTTGATCTGAAACGCCATGCCGAGATGGTGCCCAAAGCGGTAGAACGCGTCCACCTCTTCTGGCGACGCGTCGCTCAGGATCGCGCCCGTCTGGCAGCAGATCGCGATCAAAAGCGCTGTTTTGCGCTCGATGCGGTAGTTGTAGCTTTCGATCGTCTGCTCCGTGTCAAACATCGAAGCCAGCTGCGCCACCTCGCCACGCGCCATTTCCACAGCCGTGTGGGTCAGGATCTGCAAAAGCTCCTTCGTGTGCGGCACTTCGTAGACCTTCTTCAGCGCCTCGATGAGAATATAGACGCCAATGTGCACCGCCACGTTGTTGTCGTAGGTCGCGTTGATCGTCGGCCGACCACGGCGCAGGTCCGAATTGTCGTTGACATCGTCGTGTATCAGCGAAGCTGTGTGGACCAGCTCCATGATCGATGCAAATTTGACAATGTCCTCATTTTTGACGCCGAAATACTGCGCACTCAGGATCACAAAGATCGGGCGCAGACGTTTGCCGCCGGCGCGGATCGTGTTCAGCGCACACTCGCGCACAAACGCATCGTCCACATTCACCAGGCGTTCAAGCTCGGCATCGACTTCCTTGAGTATATTTTTTATCTTTTGTTGCTGCATTAAATTCTTCATGTATCCACCTATTCACGAAATGCCCGAAGTGCAACGCTCGAGGACCATGCAGTCCCTGGTGCGTCTGGCGCACAGTCGCGCAGAGCCGCCAGAGAAACAGAAGCCGCTCCAGGCAGCGTGTTCTCTACAAGCAGCGTCTCGGCATCGCTTGTCATGCTTTCTTGATCGTCCCCTGGCACCAGGTATTCCACCAGGCGTTTCACCAGACAGGACTTCTTTTCCATCGTGCTGCGCCCCTCCAGAGAATAGGCGAGCAATTCCCTGTTGATCTTCTGCAACAGGTCCAGCCACTGCTCGAGCAACCCAATCTTATCCAGCGCGATCAGGTGCTCCGAAAATGCCCCGGAGAGCAGATCCCCGTAAAGGATGCAGTGCTCAAGATCGTGGACACGTTCATTGAATCGAAAATCACCGGAATGGATGTGCAGCCAGGCGCTGAGATAACACTCCGTCATCGCAGCGCTCGTCATCAGCCGCTCCTCTTCATCGGCGACATCCGACCAGAAACGATCTCTCAGCGCAAAAAAATACAGGAAGTCCGTCGCCGTGAATGTCGTCGGCAGATCATCAAGCAGATGATTTGCTCCAATCGTCAGATCATCGTCCAGAACAGACGCATAGTATTGCAATGCTTTCTCGTGATTCATCGGTGTCGTCCCCCTTTTTTTACAAACCAACTATATTCTATCACACCCCGCCTCAGAAAAAAAGCGGCTGTGTTCAGAAATTCACAGTCGCCAGGATGGTTTCTGTTTTTGCCAGCCGTTCCAGCGATTCCGTCAGGAAATATGCCTCCTCCAGCGAGCGACCACACGTCACTGCGCCGTGGCGCTCCAACACACAGGCGCGCACCTCCGGCCACATCGCTCGTCCGACAGCATCCGCCAGCGCCTGCGTGCCATGATCGATGAACGGCACCAGCGGCACAGCGCCCAGACTCTCCGCCGCCTCCATAAGCAGCGCCGTCTGCGGCAAGCGTCCCGCGCGGTAGAGCGCCGTCGCATAAAGCGGATGGGCATGGACCACAGCGGAGATCTCCGGCTTCGCCGCATAGACAGCGAGATGCACTTTGAGCTCCGAGCTCGGCCGGCGCTCGCCGAAAAGCTGGCGTCCTGCACGATCGACGACGATGAGATCTTCTACGCGCACGTCGCCCTTGCAGAGATGCGTCGGCGTAACGAGAATATGCTCACCAACGCGCAGCGAAACGTTGCCATCCCAGGCGCAGACAAATCCCTGCTCATACAGCCGGTGGCAGACAGCCACAAATTCTTCCAGATGCGGCGCAAATTCCGGGAAACGCTCCGTGAGCATCATACAAACATCTCCTTTGTAAACGGTGGCGCCAGAATCCCCTTCTCGGTGATGTAGCCCGTGACAAAATCCCTCGGCGTACAGTCAAACGCCGGATTGAGGATCTCCGCCTCTGCTGCCACCATTGGTTTTTCGTACCAAAGGCTACGTACTTCTTCAGGATTGCGGAATTCGATCTCAATATCATGCATGTTCTGGGCGTCAAAATCGATCGTCGTCGACGGCATACAAACGTAAAATGGCACGTGGAACCCATGGGCTATCGCCGCCAGCGTAAATGTGCCGATCTTGTTGGCAAAATCGCCGTTTTTCGCCACGCGGTCACAGCCCACAAAGATTGCGTCGACGTGGTGGTTGCTCAGATACCAGCCCATCATGTTGTCACAGATCAGCGTCGTCGGCACACCCTTGTGGGTCAGCTCAAAGGTCGTCAGCCGCGCCCCCTGGAGCACTGGCCGCGTTTCCAGCGCCGTCACCGACACATGCAGCCCCCGCTCCTGCGCCATGTAGACGGGCGCCAGCGCCGTGCCATATTCGTTCGCCGTCGCCAAAAGCCCGGCGTTGCAGATCGTCATGACGCGCGCTCCGTCGTCCAGGAGATCGGCGCCGTAGCAGCCGATCGCTTCAGAGATCGCGCGATCCTCGACGTGCAGGGCGTAGGCCCGCGCGCGCAGCAGCTCTTTGGCCTGGGCCACACTGGCGAGGTTTTCCAATCCATCGACCATGCGATTCAATGCGTTGGCGAGATTGACGGCGGTTGGCCGCGCGCTCTCGAGAACGCTTTTCTCAAAACGCACAAAGGTGCAGAAAAGTCCCAGATCGCTCGCCGACTGACCGCCAGCATTGAGCGCGCTCATCAAAAGACCATATGCCGCAGTGATGCCAATAAGCGGCGCCCCACGCACCTCGAGATCCTTGATGGCATGATAAACATCCTGGCTGCTTACGAGCGTTTTGTAAACGAGCGCATTTGGCAGCTTTGTCTGATCGATGATCGTGATGCTGTTGTCCGCCTCATTGTAGCGGATTGTCTCCAGGCTGTTCATTGCGCGCCCCCGATCTCACGGATGAATTCACCGACCATCGCCGAGAACACCGGCTGCGCCCGTCGTCCCGCTTCGAACACTTCTTCTTCCGTAAGCTTTTGATCGAGCACACCAGCCGCCATGTTGCTGATCAGCGAGATCCCGCAGACGCGCAGTCCCAGCTGACGCGCCACCAGCACCTCCGGCACCGTCGACATGCCCACAGCGTCCGCGCCCATCGTGCGGAAAGCGCGGATCTCCGCCGGCGTTTCGTAGTTCGGTCCCGTCACGCCAATGTAGACGCCACTGTGCACCATCGCCGGATATTTTTCAGCAATGCGCTTGAAAATCGCCAGATACTCGCGGTCGTAGGCAAAGCTCATATCCGGAAAACGCACGCGTCCCTCTTCCTTCGGCCCAATCAGCGGATTCTGCCCGGTGAGATTGATGTGGTCCTCGATCAGCATAAAATCTCCCGCGTGAAACTCCAAATTGATCCCGCCAGACGCATTCGTCACGATGAGCGTCTCCACGCCAAGCGCGTGAAAAATGTGCACCGGCCGCACCACATTTTCCATACCGCAGCCTTCATAAAAATGCAGACGCCCCTGCAGCGCAAACGCCGGCACCCCAGCGATCGTGCCGTAGTGAAAACGGCCGACATGCCCCGGCGCCGTCGCTTCCGGCATGTCCGGAATGTCGTGAAACGGGATCGTTTCTTCAATCTCCATCATCTCATCGATCGTATCGTTCAGACCAGAACCGAGGATCACCGCGATCTTCGCCCGATCCTTCCATTCCATAATATCCATCATCATTCTCTCCTTTACGATTTTCTCCAAAAAAACAGGGGCCGCCACACAAGCGAAAACACGTTTGTGCGACAGCCCCTTTCATTTATATCTTCAAATGCTTGCGTACAGCGAACACGCTGCCCAGCGCCCCCAGCACGATCCCAACGAGCAGATTGGCTGCGATCAGCAGGACCATCATGTAGTTGTTGTTGAGAAGCGGCAGAAACGGCAGATTTTGGTGGATGTAGGAATAAATGTTTTCATATCCCCACCAGACAAACGCACCAGCCACCAGCGCCCCCAGCGCGCCGAGGATGATCCCCTCGATGAAGAACGGCATACGGATGAAGCTGTTCTTCGCGCCGACGAGCTTCATGATCTGGATCTCGTCGCGACGGCTGTTGACCGTCAGCTGGATCGTCGTGTTGATCAAAAACAGGGTGGCGATGATCATCAGTACAATAATGAGCACACCCAGCGCCGCAGCAGATTTGCTGAAGCTGATGACATTGTTGACGACATCCTGTCCGTAGCTGACGCTGTCGATGATCTCTTCACCAGCGAGGCCATCAGCGATCGCCTGGATGTTTTCAGGTTTGTCAACGGTGATCTCAAAGGAATCCGGCAGCGGATTATCCCCTTCGAGGGATTCGCGGATATTCAGATCAGAATCCTGCATCTGCGCATCCAGCGAGTTCAGCGCTTCTTCCTTGCTCACATAGACCACATTTTCAACGTGATCCGTTTTCTCCAGCTTTTCCAGAAGCTCCGTATTCTTCGCCGGATCTGATGGCTGCTTCAGATAAGCGACGACGCGCAGCTGATCCTCAATGCTCTGCGTCGCGTTGTAGCTATTCGCCGCAACCAGCGACGCCGCGCTCAAAAGCGCCAGCGTGATCGCAATCGTGAGGATCGTGAGGAACGAGAACAGCTTGTGGCGCGTGATCTGGCGCAAGCTGTCACGCAGGGTGTATTTAGTTTTTGTCAGGAACATCTAACCAATACCCCCCATTCGTACTGTCTCTCACAATGCGCCCATTTGCCAGCGTCACCACACGGTGCGGATGCTTGTCGACCAACAGCTCATCGTGTGTCGCCATCATGACGGTGGTACCAATGCTGTTGATCGCCTCAAACAACGAGAAAATTTCCTCCCCGTGCTTCGGGTCCAGGTTGCCTGTCGGCTCGTCGGCGATCACGATCTGCGGCTTGTTGACGATCGCGCGGGCGATCGCCACACGCTGCTGTTCGCCGCCAGAAAGCTCGTGCGGATAGTGATCCTTGCGGTCCAAAAGCTCCACAAACTCCAGCGCCTCGCGCGTCCGCTTCACAACCTCACGTCGCGGCAAGCCAATGCATTCGCAGGCAAAGGCCACGTTCTCCCAGGCCGAGCGGTCAGCGAGCAGACGGAAGTTCTGGAAAACGAAGCCGATCTTGCGGCGATAATATGGCAGGCGGCGCTTTTTGAGCTTTGCCAGGTCGATGCCATCCACTCGGATGGTCCCCTGCGTGGCGACAAGCTCGCGCAGCACCAGCTTCGTCAGCGTCGATTTTCCGGCGCCGCTTTCACCAACGATATATACAAATTCTCCTGCATCGATCTGCAGATTGATATCCGCTAAACCAACAGTGCCATTCTTAAAGGTATGGCCTGCATTGGTAAAATGAATCATTTACTCACACCCTAGTTCTATTACTTCAAAATTTCTTTCAAACGCTCCATCGCTTCGCGTGTGCGTTCTGGCGTGTTGAACGCCGTCAGACGGAAGAAACCTTCCCCATTCTTGCCAAAGCCTTCCCCTGGCGTGCCGACAACCTGTGCCTTTTCGAGAAGGAAATCGAAAAATTCCCAGGAGCTCATGTTGTTCGGACATTTCAGCCATACATATGGGGAGTAATGGCCACCAGTATAATAAATGCCCAGCTCATCGAGCGTATCCGCGATGATCTTTGCATTTTCCTTGTAGCCCTGGATATTTTCCATGATCTCAGCATAGCCTTCTTCAGTGAACACAGCAGCAGCAGCCTTCTGAACAATGTATGGCGTGCCGTTGAATTTCGTAGACTGACGACGGAACCACATATCCTTCAGAGACTGGCCGTCGCGGACGAGTTCTTTTGGCACAACCGTGTAGCTGCAGCGGGTCCCGGTGAAGCCGGCAGTCTTGGAGAGAGACGCGATCTCGATCGCGCAGGTGCGGGCACCAGGGATTGCGAAGATCGTGCGTGGCAGATCCGTGCCACTGGCAAATACTTCGTACGCGCTGTCAAAGAAGATCACAGCGCCCTGTGCATTGGCGAAATCTACCCAAGTCTGGAGCTGATCTTTGTTGTAGCATGCGCCGGTTGGATTGTTTGGCGAGCAGAGATAGAGAATGTCTACCTTTTCGTCGGTGCCGAGGTCTTCCGGCATTGGCAGGAAATTGTTGCCTTCGTTCGCGTTCAGGAAGCTGACCTTGCGGCCATCCATGACGTTGGTATCCAGATAAACAGGGTAAACCGGATCAGGGATGACAACGTGGCAATCCTTGGAGAAAATGTCTAGAATGTTGGCGATGTCGCTCTTTGCACCGTCACTGACAAACACTTCGTCGGCGTCGATGTCTGCGCCGAGCTTGCCATAGTAATCAGCCAGTGCTTCACGCAGGAATGCATAGCCCTGTTCCGGACCGTAGCCCATGAAGGTTTCAGCCTTTGCGTTTTCGTCGACAGCATCGTGCAGCGCCTGGATGACGGTTTTTGCCAAAGGCTTCGTAACGTCGCCGATGCCGAGCTTAATGATATCTGCTTGTGGATGCGCTTCAGAATAAACGCGCACTTTTTCAGCAACAGTAGAGAACAGGTAGTTATTCTTGAGGTTCGCGTAGTTGGTGTTGATCATGTAAGATGGTCCTTTCTATAAAAAAATAATCAAGCCTCAGTCTGGGAAAACCAGCTGAATGCGTTCATTATACAGCGAGATTTCCGCCACTTCAAACTCGCCAGCGTATTCACCGTCCAGCGTCCACGGCAGCGGTTTGGCAGCGGTGATCTTAAACGAACGCCCCTTCACGCTGCGAATGCAGTCGTTGTCGTAGCGGCGCACGTTCAGCGAATGTACGAGCTTCTGCAGATCGATCGGCGTCACCGGCCGACGGATCAGCGTCAGCTCAAACTTGCCATCGGTCAGCATGGATTTCTGGTCGTCGTCAAACTGCAGGAAACCGCCGATGGATTTTGAATTTGACACAGCGACCATGATGAAATTTCCTTCGATCGTCGTTTCGCCGTCGATCTCGATCTTCAGCGAAAACACGTCGGACAGATCTGTGATCTTTCTGGATGCTTCAAAATAGTAGGCATATTTTCCCAGTAAATTTTTGAGATACTGCGGCGTGCCATAGGACACTTCCGTAAACGCGCCGGCTGCAGCAACATAGCTAAAGATCTGGCCGTTGAACATTCCGAAGTCATAGTTGTGCGGCACAGAATCGAGCACTGTATCTGCCGCCGCCTGGATGTCACTTGGAATGCCCAGCGAGCGGGCAAAGTCATTGACAGTCCCTGCTGGAATGCAGGCGATCGGCGCATAGGTCTTCTCCGTTGTCGCCGTAATGCCGCGCAGGATCTCGTTGAGCGTGCCGTCACCACCGCAGGAAATGATCAGATCGTAGCCTTCGCCACGTTCTCTGATGTATTCTGTCGCATCATTGGCTTTCTGCGTGATGTAAACTGTCGTCACATAGCCGCGAGCGTTGAATTTGCTGAGAATGTCGATCAGATTCTCCTTGATCGCCATCTTTCCTGCATTCGGATTAACAATAAACAACGCCTTTTTCATGTTATTCTCCCCTTGCATTTTCAATATGCGCTTTTGCTAAGACAGGGCGATATTTTTCAAACGGCGCCTCTGATCCGCTTTCAAAAAAGCGAACGCGCGCTTCCAGCGGTCTTGCGGACGGTCCCCTGTCCGCGACCATCGTCGCCAGATAATTGACGGTTCCCTGATTTCCATCAATCACAGGTATATCTCGACCTGTTAAATT
Organism: uncultured Peptococcaceae bacterium; assembly: GCA_900552455.1. Lineage (GTDB taxonomy): Bacteria > Bacillota > Peptococcia > Peptococcales > Peptococcaceae > UMGS1590. The sequence goes on from URZX01000007.1 coordinate 84,088, forward strand.
TAACACAATCTCCGCGATAAGTGTTTTATAAAAGGTAAAATGTGTGCAACCGAGAACCACTGCACAGGCGTGGCTCATATCGCAGCCGGAAAAAGCCTGTCGGAGATAGTCCTCCACCTCCGGCCCGTCGAAAACACCGCTTTCCGCAAATGTCACCAGGCGCTGCAGCGGCACCTCTTCGACGCTCTCGTCAACGCCCAGCGAATGGATCAGGTTGTCCAGCTTTTCCAGCTTCAGCGTCAGCTCCGTCGCCGTCACGATGATTTTCTGCGAGGCGTCGTCAGCCAGCGCTTTTGATGCCACCTTAACCGCTGGCTCCATGCCGAGGATTGGAAAATCGTACTTTGCGCGCAGCTTTTTGGCAGCCGCGCTCGTCGCTGTGTTGCAGGCGAGCACGATGATGTCAGCGCCGTGCGCACGCAAAAACGCCACCGCGTCGTCAACATACTGCGCGATCTCTTCCTGCGTTTTCTTTCCATAAGGCACATGGGCCAGATCTGCATAAAACAAAAAGTCCGTATCCGGCAGCACTACGGTAGCTTTTTCCAATACGGAAACGCCACCGATCCCGGAATCGAAAAATCCCACCGTCAAGAACACACACCTCCGTTATTCAGTCAAAAGCGACGAGATATCGATCTCTTCCGCATCGCCCCAGAGCGCATCGAGATTGTAGTAGGCGCGGGTTTCCTGCTGGAAGAGATGAACGATGACTTCGCCGGTGTCGATCAGCATCCAGTCGCCGACTTCTTTCCCTTCCACATGGAAATAGCTGCTGCCTGTCAGCTTGAAATTCAGCTCGTCCAGCTTTCTGCAGATCATGTCTGCGTGCGGCTTGTTCTTGATCGTCGCAATGATGAAATAATCGGCGATATAGGTGATGCCGCGCATATCCAACACCTTGATGTCCTCGCATTTGTTCATGTCCATCAGGCGGACAAATTCTTCAATAATATTGTTCATAGAAGGCATTTACTCCTTACTCAAGATTCTGTTTCTCAATTTGATCATGTCTTCATGGATGATCTGCCGCTTACCGATCAGGTAGACCGTTGTGCGATCAACGATCTCGACAACACATTCGTCAAGATCCCTGGCCGCAATGTCAAACAGATCATCAATATTCGGCGTTTTCCGCCCTGGTTCAATATAATCAGCAATAAAAATAATCTTCGCCAGCGTATCCATATCTGGATGCCCCGTGGTGTGGTAACGCACAGCCTGGAGGATCGATTCATCATCGACCAGCCTCTCCTGCTTTAATATGTAGGAAGCGACAGGCCCATGCAACACCTGCGGCATCAGAAGATCCTCACGACTGCTCAAAAGATGTTGCTCAACAGCGATGCGTACCTGCTCCTCTTCGGGATATTCCTTGCAATAATCGTGCAAAAGTCCCGCAATTTCTGCTTTATCTTCATCGCAGCCGTGGAGTCGTGCCAGTTTCACAGCTGTCTCAGCAACACGCACGGAATGTTCATAGCGTTTGCTCGAAAGCTGCTTTTTTATGCGCTTTTGAAAATCCATCTCCATCACCTACTGATATAAATGATTGTCCTCGATATAAGAGAGCACCGCCGCCGGCAGAAATTCTTCAACCGCTTCATGAGCAGCCAGCCGCTCGCGGATCATCGTCGACGAGATTGGCAGAGTGTGCAGCGGCAGGTAGTAAACATCGTACGGGCTTTTGTTCAACACCTCGGTCGTCGCCCGTGACACAGAAAGCGTTTTATGCGGCCGATCGATGACAATATAATTGGTCATGTGCAGAAGTTCCTGCCAGTGATGCCAGGATTCGATTGTGTTGAATGAATCCACGCCCATGATGTAAAAAAGCTGATCCTCCGGAAAAACCGCCTTAAAATGCTCCAGCGTGTGCAGCGTGTACGACGGATGCGTGCTCTCGCTCTCGAAAGCAGAAACCTCAAACATCGCATCCTCTGCGACAGCCAGCTCCGTCATAGCGAAGCGATGGTGATACGCCGTCATGTGCGGCTTGTGCTTGTGCGGCGGAATATACGCCGGAATAAACAGCACCTTATCCAACGCTATATGATCGCAAAGCTGACGGAGCATGTCGACATGTCCCAGATGGATGGGATCAAACGTGCCGCCGAACAATCCTATTTTCATCGTCTTTCCTCATCTCTCACAAAAGGCCGAGATTATCTCTGTGGATGACCTCTTCCTCCGTATAATCCAGATATTTTTGGGTGATGCAATCGCTTTTCAGGCCCTTGATCCGTTCCACGAACAGGGAAGAATAATTCGCGATCCCTTTGGCAAAGCGATTTCCCTGCAAATCTGCAATGGCAACGATCGCGCCGCGATCAAAATCTCCCTGCACATCAACGATCCCGCTCGGCAGAAGGGAGCGTCCTTTTTCCTGCAGCGCACGTTTGGCGCCGTCGTCAACGACGACGACCCCCTCCGCTTCAGAGCCGTAAAGGATCCAGGATTTTCGCGCGTGCAGCGGACGATGCGTCGCCTTGAAAAGCGTGCCGATCTTTTTGCCGGCAACGATCTCATGAAGCATGCCAACCTCGTTTCGCGACGCCACAACCATCGAAATGCCAGCATTGGTCGCGATCTTTGCCGCCTCGATCTTCGTGCGCATGCCGCCGGTGCCGACCTTTGAGATCGCTGAGCCGGCCATGATCTCAATCTCCTCCGTGATCTTTTCGACCACGTCAATCTTTTTGGCATCTTTTTTAAGCGCTGGATTCGCCGTATACAGTCCGTCGATGTCGGTGAAAAGCACCGCCATATCCGCGTCGGACAAAACAGCAACGAGCGCGGCAAGCGTATCGTTGTCGCCAAACTGGATCTCATCATTGGCAACGCTGTCGTTTTCATTGACGATTGGGATCACGCCCAGCTTCAAGAGCTCGAGCAGTGTGTTGCGCGCGTTGAGAAAACGCCGTCTGATCTTGATGTCCTCTCGCGTCAGCAAAAGCTGCGCCGACATCTGCCCGTATTCAAGGAAGTTTTTCTCATAGATATGCAGCAGCAACCCCTGACCGATCGCAGCCATCGCCTGCTTTTCACTGATCGTTAGCTGCTTGTCTTGCAGATTCATGCGATACTTGCCAACGCCGACAGCGCCGGAGGTCACAAGGATGACATCGTTGCCCTCGTTTTTGAGATCCGTCAAAGCGGCGCAAAGCTTGTCAATAAATTTTAAGTTAATGGTTCCGTTGGGATGGGTCACCGAGCTGGTCCCAACCTTCACAACGATTCTTTTGTTTGCACTCATTCCCTGAGACCATCCAATCTATTATTTTACAGTGTTTCGCGGTATAAAACAACCACGCGCCCGATTTTCTGAACAAATTCTGCGTCCAGCTCGGCTGCAAGATCTTCGCACAGTTCCTGGTCGATATCGATGCTGTTATTGAGGAATTTGATCTTGACGATCTCGTCAGCCGTCAGAACCTCGTCGATAGACTGCAGCGTGCCTTCTGTGAGACCATGTTTGCCGACGAGGATCTTTGGTTTGATCTCCTGGGCCATGGCCTTTAACTCTTTGATCTCTTTCTTATTTAAGCTCATGCTCTGTTCTCCTCTGATCCTATAATCCAGAAAAAAGCTCTGAAAGAGAGCGGTCTTTCAGAGCTTCTAGCATTTAAATACCAAGATATGGTGCCGGGTCAACGTTGGACCCATTGATACGCACCTCAAAATGTAAGTGTGGGCCGGTACTCGAACCAGTGGAACCAACAAGCCCGACCTGCTGGCCGGCGCTGACACTCTGACCAGCGCTGACGGTCAATGCCGACATGTGGGCATACAGGGTGCTCAGCCCGTTGCCGTGGTCAACGACAACATAGTTGCCATAGCTCCAGTGGTAGGAAGCGATGAGCACAGTCCCAGCCTGATAGGAAACGACCGGCGTCCCATAGGAAGCACCGATGTCTGTCCCCAGATGGTAGTTGTAGCTGCCATCCAGCGGATAGGAACGACCGCCATAATTACTGGTGATCGTGTGGCTGGCAGGTGCTGGCCATACGCCAGACCCGGCAGAAGTCACCTCGTAGCTCGACGCATCTGCAGCAGCTGCGGTCACAGCGCCGTTGGACTGGTTGGCAGCAGCGGCAGCGGCAGCTCTCTTCGCTTCTTCCTGAGCCTGGAGATCAGCGATCTTCTTGCCGATCTCGTCAGAGGTTGCCTGCATGGCTGCGATGGTTTCCTTGATGGCTGCTTCGTCTTTTTCCAGCTCAGCGTAAACACTTTCCTGCTGACTCTGCTGTTCTTCGAGGAGCGCCTTCACGCCCTCTTCTTCGCTCTTCAACGCATTCAGAGAAGCCAGCTGCTGTTCGAGCGTAGCCTTCTGGGTTTCCAGCTGCGCTTTCACAGACTTGACCTCTTCAACGAGGTTTTTGTCACGCTTGGTGATGTAGGAAAGATATTCAAAACGCGTCAGAAAATCAGAAAAATCTTCCGACTGGAACAGAACTTCCAGATAGTTCACGTTGCCATCTTTGTAGATAGTGACGAGGCGATCGTTCAGGCTCTCCTGAGCCTTGGCCAGCTTCGCCTCAGTTTCAGTGATCTGCGCATTGGTTTCAGCGATCGCAGCTTCCTGATCAGAGATCTGGGACGTGAAAGATGCGATTTTCTGCTGAGTCGCATTGATCGAGTCGCTGATCTCTTTGATCTTTGCTACAGTCTCAGATTTCTGAGAAGAATTGCTGTCCAATTCGCCCTGTTTTTCTTCAATAGAATTCTTGATTGTCGCCTGTTCATCCTGCAGGTCTGAGATAGATTCTGCAAAGAGTGGCGAAGCCACCACAGAAGTGATCCCAAGAGACAAGACAAGCGAGCTGGCTACTTTTCTCTTAAAACTCATCCTTACACTCCGATCGATACTAAATTTAGCGCCTTCCGCGCCAACGCGTCGGCCATATCATTGTAGGTGTTCCCTGAATGGCCCTTGACTTTTATAAATTGCACATTTACTTGCTGAAATGCATTCTGACAAAACACAAAATAAGCCTGTGTCGCCGGTAAATTCCTCTTCCATTCTCCCGTCGCCCATTTTTCGATGCCGCTGTAATCATAATAAATGGATATCTTCGGCCAGCCCTGCTCAAGGGCATACGAAATGGCGAACTCGCTGCCTTTGATCTCTCCAGCAACATTGCGCATATCCGCAAGCACCGGATCCTCAAACGCCTTTGAAAAATGTTCTTCACATCCTGGTGCCGTCATGATCACAGCACCATAGGAAAAGCGGTGCGACAGACGATCATAGCTGCCGTCGATATAGGCACATGGATATTGCTGCTCAACTTGATCGTCACTCACAGATCGTTTGCCGAGATAATCCAGCGCTTCCTGCTCTGTTTTAAAACTTTTGTACTCAGCGCCGGAATATCCTCTGATCTGCTTTTCACAGGTCGCCCAATCTTCAAAAATACCGGTCTCCCTGCCGTTTCTCACTGCATAGAATTTCTTTTTCATGATCAAAACAAGACTAAAAAGGCTTATCGCACGTGCAATAAGCCCTTTTATCGAATTGCTTATTCTGCAGCGATTGCGCCGGCTGGGCAAACACTTGCGCAGCTACCGCAGGAAATGCAGGAACCAGCGTCGATTGCGCGGGTACCATCACCGCTATCAGCAATAGCGCCGACTGGGCATTCGCCTTCGCATGCACCGCAGGAAATGCAAGCAGAACTATCAACTACGTAAGCCATATTTAACACCTCTTATTCTATGGATTTGAACCCATTATAACAAAAGAACTGTGGGGTGGCAACAAAATAACCCCTCACAACTTCTAAAAAAAGATTAACAAATTTTAGACTTGCTTTATATTTTCTCAATCAATTGACGAAAATTCACACATTTCTATGGCATTATGTCTTAAGAATAGGTAAAATAATGCATAGAAACTGTGACGCTCTGATGTCCACCATCTAATAAAGCGTGAAGGAGAATCGACTATGCAATCATTTGATTATTATTGGAAGCTCACGCGTCCGCACACATTGCCGGCAAGTGTCATTCCCGCCGTTTTCGGCGTCTGCTTTGCCATCTATGCGGAAGGCATTTTCCATCCCCTTCTGGCGATCATCATGGTGCTCTGTGCCGCGCTGATCCAGATCGCCACGAATCTTTTCAACGAATACTTTGATTTCAAAAACGGGCTCGACACCGAAGAATCCGTCGGTATCGGCGGTGCCATTGTGCGCGAAGGCATCTCACCACGCAATGTGCTGATCGCCGCGTTTGTGATCTACGCCATCTGCGGTGTGCTCGGCATCATCCTCGCCGCCAATTCCTCGTGGGGACTTCTTGTGATCGGTGCCGTCTGTCTCGTCATCGGCTACTGCTACACCGGCGGCCCTTATCCGATCTCGCGCACACCATACGGTGAGCTTTTCGCAGGATTTCTCTTCGGCTCAGGCTTCAGCATGATCGCTTATTTCACACAGACCGGACACATCACCCTCTATTCTTTCGCAGTCAGCCTGCCGCTCGTCATGCTCGTCGGCCTCCTGCTCACCGCCAACAGTCTGCGTGACCGCGTCGCTGACAAAGCCAACGGCCGTCGTACCCTGGCCATTCTTCTTGGCCACGACCGCACCGTGCTCTTCATGACCTTTGGCTTTGCCTTCTGCTACGTCTGGCTTTTCGTTCTTCTGAGCTACGGCATGAATCTTTTCATCCTCCTGCCGCTGCTCTCCGTCCTCTATGCCATCAACTGCATCAATTCCTATCGCTACAGCAAAGGAAAATCTCCGAAGAAAATGATGCGCGGCATGATGTACTGCTCAAAAACGCTGAAAAATTTTGGCCTGCTCTACATCCTCGCCATCCTGTTGCAGGCAGTCTGGAAGGCAATATTCGGCTAAACACAAAATCCCGCTGGAAGCGCATTATATCTGCATTTCCCAGCGGGATTTTTCTATCATTTCTTGTTCTTCTGAAAGCGCTTTCGCAGTTCTTCAAGATGCGCTTTTTTATCGTCTACAGTAGACGTGTGCGTTTTTTCGTGGCTGTCCTTCTGGGTGTGCCACTTATTCATATCGCGCGGCGTTTCGTAGAGATTCTTTCCCATTATTCTGCATCTCCTTCCGGCAGTTCAAATGGATGACGCACGCGCTCTCTGCCGTCACCATAGCAAACAACGGTTTCTGTCTTCTTGATAGCGTTCCAGATCATGGCATCAAGATCCGGGATGAGGCTTTCATTGTACTGACATTCATCGACGCGTGGCTTGGTCTTTGGTTCTTTTGGCACGAAAACGGTGCAGCAATCCTCGTATGGCAGGATAGAAATATCATAAGTGTCGATCTTCTGCGCAATATCCATGATGTCAAGCTTATCGTAAGCGATGAGTGGACGCAGAATCGGCATGGTCGTCACCTGATTGATGGCATAGATGCTCTCGATGGTCTGACTGGCGACCTGCCCGAGGTCATCCCCGGTGACGATGGCCTTGGCGTTGCGGATATCTGCAATTCGCTCAGCGATACGCAGCATGATACGACGCATCAGCGTAATGCGCAGGTTATCCTGACAATTCATGCCAATGGCTTCCTGGATGCGCGTAAACGGCACGAGATGAACAATGACGTGGCCGCCAAATTTGCCAACCTTCTCAGCCAGAGAGAGCACTTTTTCCTCTGCCTGCTGAGAGGTGTATGGATAAGAATGGAAATGGATCGCTTCGACAACGACACCGCGACGCATGATCGACCACATAGCGACAGGACTGTCGATACCGCCGGAAAGCAGCGCAACAGCGCGTCCGCCGGTTCCAAGTGGGAGTCCACCGAGGCCTTTATATTTCTTCACGTAGATATAGGTTTTATCGAAACGGATGTCGATGTTGAGCTCCACATCGTAATGCTCGAGGTCGCCGGTGAGATTTGGAAATTCGTCGAGGATTTTCTCTGCCACTTTGAGCTGCATATCCATGGAACGGATCGGAAAGCGCTTGTTGGCACGCTTCACAGTGACGCGGAAACGCAGGTTCTGACCATCGAACTGATGCATCTCGCTGATCGCTGTCTCGATGATCGCCTCTTCCGTGAGATCGCAGGATGTGACAGGGCTGTAGGACGAAATGCCAAAGACGCGATCCAGGCTTGGATAAAACTGCGTTGGATCCTGACCATTCAGCGGAATGACGACGCGCCCGTGGATGTCGTGAACTTCGCAGGCGATGCCGGTGTCCAATTTGATCTGGTGGCGGATATTTTTCACCAACGTTTTTAAAAACTGCTTCTGGTTCTTCCCTTTTAATGAGAGCTCCCCATAGCGGATTAAGATCTGATCGTACATAAAGTTAAGTGCCTCCTCTATGCATGGGTGTGTTTCAAATTAATGTTTAACAGTAAGATTGTATCTTATTCACGCCGCTCCCGCAAGGGGCTCTGGCAAAAAGAAAACCGCTCCGACACAAGTTCGGAGCGGCAGACTGTAGATAAACCCTATTTTGGCATCTAGCCAAAATAGGGTTTTCTCATT
>URZX01000008.1 GCA_900552455.1 uncultured Peptococcaceae bacterium
TAGTGTAGGCTCGATTTTTGTTATTTCGAGTATCTACTCTATGGGGAGCATATCAACTGTCGCAGTTTTCTCAGTTTTTGCGCGCGAGATAGAAGATCGCTACGCCGAGCACCATCGTGATGCAGTCAAACAGATTGAACGCATCCTGGCTGATCTGTGCGTAAACGAGAGAGATCAGCCCCACGATCGCAAAGATGAGCCCCAGCACGCTCGCCATACCATTGTTGCCTTTGATGCAGGCAAAGCCGCAGATGATCGCGAGAATTGCAACCACAAAAGCGAGCACCATGACCAGCATTTCGCCGCTCTCGTATCCAGGCATCAGGCCCTGGAGCATGCCAGCCATGACCAGCACACCCAGCAGCGCATAGATGATGCCATAAGCGATCATAATGTAACCGTACATTTTCAACGAACTTTTGTTACTCAATGTTTTTTTCTCCTTATCCATTATACTTTCTGCAAAAATTACAGTAAGTATCATAACCCATCATTCGGATTTGCACAATACCCCTCCCCTATATATTCTCAACCACAGCAAGCATTTTATGAAAGTTCCTATTTCCCCAGATATAATTTGTGCTTTCTCACACGAAAAAGCAGAAAAAACGACGCGCAGCGCTGGCCTGTGCGTCGTTGGTATCTTATAAAATTTTCTCCAGAAACAGATGGCCGTCGTGGGACACGGCGCCGCCGACCTTCATGGCGCCGCCGGCAACGATCTGGTAGCCCAGCTTTTCGTAGAGATGCACAGCCGGCTTGTTCTGGCTGCCAGTGTCCAGCCGCAATGCTGCGCAGCCAGTTTCCCGCGCTGCATTTTCAACGTGGCGCATCAGCTGCGCGCCGATGCCGCGCCCGCTGGCGCTCGGCCGCACCATGAGCAGATGGATCACGCGCACAGCCTCCGCAGGAAGCGCGCGCTGCCAGGCCACATTCGCATATTCCGGTGGCTGCTGACCGCTCGTGATGACGCTCGCGAGAATGCGTCCGTCTTCCTCGTAAACAGTGAGCCCATCATCCGCCAGCGCTTTTTCAGCGTCGCGCCGCGTTGGATAGACACCGCGCTTGAACACAGTGAACGCTTGCGCCGGATGCGTTTCCTCAAAAGCAAAATGTTCCTCGTAGGCGTCTGCAATCTGGTCCAGATCTGCCGCTGTCGCTTGCCGAATCATAGCGCCACCTCCTAGAGAATCTTCGGCACGATCTGCGGACCGCAGGATGTGCAGGTGCCGGTGTGGACAGAGACCACGCCACCGCATTTTTCACACGTCCACTCTGCGCGCTCTTCTTTTAGAAAAGCGTCCATGCCGCGTTCGCGCACCGCGCGAATGTTGCCGTATGGCGATTCCTTGCGCGGATAGTTGTTCATGTAGCGCGTCTCGCGTTCTTCGCAATCCTCACAAGGGAAGTCCGGGCATTCGTCGCAGAAACGCCAGCCGTTTGTCAAAAGCTTTTCGCAGCGGATGATCTTGCATTTCGTGGCGCAGAACGGCGATTTTCCTTCCGTCGTCTCCGCCAGACATCCCGGGCAAGCGCCGGCAGGATCGTGCGCCTTCCAGCAAATGCTGCAATCCAGCCCGCAAGGGGCGATCATTTTTTCTGTGAACATATTGTTTTCCATGAGAATTCCTCCAATCTCTCTTGTACATGTATGAAACAAGTATAACACAGATTCGCTATAAAAAACAGCAGGCCCGAAGACCTGCTGCAGATCGTATGCGTTCTCATTCTGTCAGAAGCCGGCAAAATGCTTCCGGCTCTTTTAGCGGATAGGCGCAGTGATCGTATCCTTCCAGGATCATCTGCCGAAACGGAACGCCCGCGTCTCTCAAACAATCCAGCCCACGTCGAAATGGATCTTCACTCCCGTACAACATCAGCAGATCATCCGTCGCAGCAAGCACGTCCGCCTGCAACTGAACGCCTCCCAGGGCATCGCGCACGATACGTTTCACCGTCGGCAAACGGTAATGCGCCAGCACCTCTTTCATCGAGCTGCCCACTTCCGGATAACGCTCGTCGATCATCTGCAGTTTTTCCGGCGCTCGTTGCGCACGCCGCACAAGGAGCATTGTCATGTTGAAATTGATCAGCCGAGTAAATATACCAAACCGTGCGAACGGCGCGCCATCAAACACGATCCTGCGAATCTTCAGCCTCGGCATCTGTAAGAGTTCCCAGCCAACAACGCAGCCCAACGATTCTGCGCACAGCGCATGAAGCGCTGAAATGCCATTCGCAGTCAGCGCTTGATACAGCGCCTGCGCTTCTGCACGCGCACCCCGATAATCGTCAGATGAGGTGATGTCGTGACCACCCAGCGTCGGCAGTATCAGACAATAATTTTCGAGATACTGAAAAAGCGGCGCAAAGCAACGGCTGTCTGCGACGCTCGGATGGATGAGCAAAATTTTCGGGCGTCGGCGATCGCCTAAAAATTCCAGCTTCATAACGCTCCTCCTTTGATCACATACGCATAGACAAACGAACGCTCACCTGAGCCATCGCTGAACGGTTTCTCAGCAATCTTCACAAACCCACGCTTCTCGTAAAACTCCCACGATGCCAGCGAGTTCGTCCAGAGGCATATCGTCACCGCACGATCATGCGCTGCCCGCTGCAAAAAAGTTTTCACCAGTGCCGTACCCAATCCCTGACGATAATCCACTCGGCTCGTAAGCGCGACCAACTCAAGATCGCAGGCGCCAAACGTTTTTGCGTCGCGCTCGCGCAGCTGTTTATAAAATGCATCGAACTGCTTCTGAAACGCCGGCGAAAGATGATACAGCTTCAGGTAGAATTTCACAAACATCGCGCACCATTTGCCAAAATGTTTCTGTGTTTCGTAACGGCTCGCCAGAACACTGCTGAATTTTTTGTCATACTTTCCGCAGATGAAGCCCACAACCTCGTGGTCTTCCGTCTCCGCCACATAAGTGAAATTGCATTTCTCAATGAGCACCTGCGCATAGTCCACAAGCATCGCGCGATCATGGTCGTCGATCGGACAAGAGAAAAATCCTTCATATAAACAGTCGCCACAAGCTGCTGCATCCTCCGCTCGATAAGGTCGAATGGTAACCATGGTTAATTCCTCCGTTCATCATTAGCTTTCGCTAACTAAATATTACCATGTACCCTCTTTCTCTGCAAGATAAAGCAACTATAAAAAACAGCAGGCCCGAAGACCTGCTGAAAAGATTCGGTTCACTGCGCGGTGCCGAACAGATTCAAGAGCACACAGCCGACGACGATGAGCGCGATGGCAATCATCCCGACGAGGCTCAGCCGCTGGCCAAAGAGCACAGCGGAAATGATCGCTGTGACGACGAGACCGACGCCGCTCCAGGTGGCGTACGCCACGCCGAGATTGAGATGGACGAGCGCTTTGGAAAAAATGAAGAAGCAGAAAAAATACAGAACCATGCAGAGCACCGACGGTCCCAGCTTGGTAAATCCCTCTGACATTTTTAAGAATGTGGTGCCGCAAAGTTCCAGCACGATCGCGGCAGCAAGTTGAATATATGGCATGATTTCCTCCTTAGTGATAAACGAACCAGCAAGCGACCAGTCCCCCAGGGGATCTTCTCTGCCAGCAGAGCTGGCATTCAACTTACCGCCGCTCACTCATATTCCACCCACAGCCCATGCCAGTAGCCTGTCAAAAGCTCATGCCGCGTCATTGTCTGTGACTTCCTTTCATTATAATATCTGAATGATTTTACCATCTCAAGCGCAAACAAATCAAGCGAAAAACGACAGCCCATCTCAAAAACGGGCTGCCGTATGATTTATTTTCTGCCGCCGTCGAATGGTGCGAGGTCGTCTTCGCTGTACCAATCCTGCTGATTGGCGCTGAAGCGCACGAGGATTGTCTGGCGGGTTTCGTCGAAATGGACGACGGTGCCGACCAACGGCAGCGTGCCATAGGTCGCGCACACCTGGTCGCCGATCTTGTAGCGCATGGTAGTTCCTCCTTACTGAATGTCCCGCGCAGCGATGAGCTTGCGGCTGACGAGCCAGCTTATCGCGAAAACCGCCACGCTCAGAGCGAGCACAATGTTGCAGGTAAGGATCACATCCTCCGTGAGACGGGACACAGCCACAAAGATGCCAGTGAGCAATGGATAGGCGACAATGAGAGTGATCATCGCTTTTTCATCGCTGAGCAGGAAATTTCCCGGGATCATGATGCCGCCGGAGAAAAACGCCATGGCTGCTGCGCTTGAGAGATAGATCCGAATCATATCATTCGCTGGCATGAGATCGGGTTTGACAGCGCAGATGATGAGACTGATCGCCACGCCGACGACGAACCCCAGCACGCTGAAAAGCAGATAGAGCAGATATTTGCTGTCGACGGTCGTTTCTTTGGAGACCGGCAGCGTCGCTGCAAGCTTGCGCCAGCCGTAGCTTTTGTCCATGGTGATGGTCGACGCGCTCATTATGCCAAACATCACTGCGCCGATGATCACCATGATCCATGGATCAACGACGATCGACATGCCCACGCCGATGACGGCGTACGTCACCAAAATAAGCACGAGCGCGGCGCGTACGAGGTAAAAATCTTTTAAAAGCAAGCCCTTCATGTTATTTCTCTCCTTTCACGAACATCAGCATGATCTCGTCAATCGTCGCCGGCGTGATCATGGCTTTCGGATATTTGCGCTCAGCAGCAGCGCGATCGGCGACGAGCACCTGCCATTCATAATCCATGCGGCGGAAGCGGACGATGTCGTCCTTGTCCAGGGCGTCAAACTGCGCGGCGCCGCACTGCAGGATGCCGTAATTTTCCACGAGCTCGTCCTTCGGCATGGCGAAAGCAATTTTACCTTCATGGAGAAAGACGATGTAGTCGGCGATCTTCTCGAGATCGCTCGTGATGTGGCTGGAAACGAGCACGCTGTGATCCTCTTCCTGCACAAAATCGAGCAGCATATCGAGAATGTCATCGCGCACCACAGGATCCAACCCGCTCGTTGCTTCGTCGAGGACGAGAAGCTTTGGTCGATGGGCCATCGCCGCTGTGATCGCAAATTTCATTTTCATACCTTTGGAAAATTTTTTCAGCGCCTTGTCCTTCGGCAGGTCGAAACGCTCCAGCAATTTTTCATAGAGCGCAGCGTCCCAGCTTTCGTACACATTCGCGAGAATGCGGCCGATGGTGCGCGGCGCCATCACGTCCGGATAGCCGGAGCCGTCGAAGACGACGCCGACTTGTTCCTTTGTGGCGTTGTCGAGAATGTCACTGCCGAGAATATTGATCGTGCCGCTCTCCTTGCTGATGAGACCGAGCGTGGCGTTGAGGATCGTTGATTTGCCGGCGCCGTTTTCGCCGATGAGCCCGACGATTGCGCCCTGCGGCACAGAAAAGGAAACGTGGTCCAGCGTGAAGCCTGGATAGGTCTTACTCACGTCAGAAATGGTCAGTGCGTTCATCATAATTTATTCCTCCTCATAGAGCAATGTCAGGAGGCTCGTGAGATGTTCCAGATCGATGCCGCTTTCGCGAGCGATCTCGATGGCCTCCGTGAAATGTTCTTCGATGCGTTTCTGCTGTTCTTCGAGATAAAAATCCTGGTTCTGCGCCGACACGTAGCAGCCTTTGCCTGCTGTCGTCTCGATAAATCCTTCCTGCGACAGCTGATCGTAGGCTTTCTGCACCGTCAGCACGCTGATGTGCAGCGATTTCGCCAGACTGCGGATGGACGGCAGCGCTTCGCCGGACTGGAGCTCGCCACTCATGATCTGTGCTTTGATCTGGGTGACGATCTGTTCATAAAGCGGCCGGCTCGCTTTGTTGCTGACAGATATCTGCATAGATTCACCGCCTTGTACTGTATTGCTTTTATATATACAGTATATGTCGGTGTGATACGGTTGTCAAGAATAAAATGAAGCCAGCCATAAAATTTTTCGCATGGTCCGCGCAGAGAGAACACTTGCAGGAATCTGTCCACCAGATTATCATGGAGTGGTGCGCGCGTCGCACGATCACAAAAAAGGGGACCAACCATGAACAAGATCGACCATAAAAATCTGCTCCTTCTGGGCATCACGTTGTTTTCCATGTTTTTCGGCGCGGGAAATCTCATCTTCCCGCCGTTTCTCGGCTTTGAGGCCGGCACAAAGACGCTCGCGGCGTTCATCGGCTTCGTCATCACCGCCGTTGTTTTTCCAGTGCTTGGCGTCGTCGCCGCGGCACGCGTCGGCGGCATCGACAAGCTCTGTGAAAAGATCCATCCGCTTTTCGGCCGCATTTTCACGCTGATCATCTACATCTGCATCGGGCCGCTCCTGGCGATCCCGCGCACAGCGGGCACGAGCTACGCCATGTTCGGCTTCGTCACTGAGCGCGCTGGCGACGGTTCGATCTTCGGGCTTTCGGTGCAGCTCGTGCTCTCCATCGGATTTTCCGCGCTCTTTTTTCTCGCCGCCGGGCTTTTGGCGCGCAATCCGGAAAAGCTCAAGGACGTGCTCGGCAAGCGCATGACGCCGGTGCTGCTCTTTCTCATCGCTGCCATGTTTGTCGCCAGTCTCCTCCATCCTGAGCTCACCAGCGGCGCACCAACAGAACGCTACGCTACCGGCGCGCTGGCGGCAGGATTTGTCGACGGCTACCAGACGATGGACACCCTCGCCGCCATGGTCTTCGGCATCGTCATCGCCCTCAACATCCGCGCCCTCGGCGTCACGGACAACAAGCTCGTCGCCACCACCACCATCCGCGCCGGCTTCATCGCCGGCACCGTGCTCGCGCTCATCTACGGCATCCTCGCCTTCATGGGCGCCGACAGCCGCTCTGCGGTGGACACCGCCGGCAACGGCACGGACATCCTCAGCGCCCTCTGCGGAGTTTTCTTCGGACGACTGGGACCGATCGTGCTCGCTGCGATCTTTTTCCTCGCCTGCTTCAACGTGTGCGTCGGCCTCCTCGCCAGCTGCGCCGAATATTTCTCGGAGAATTTCCGCGCCCTCAGCTTTGACCGCTGGCTGATCGTCTTCACCGTCTGGAGTTTTCTCATCTCCATCATCGGCCTCGACGCCATCATCAGCTTTTCGTCGCCGATCCTCAGCCTCATCTATCCCGTCGCCCTCGTGATCATCGCCCTCAACCTCATCCCGCTGCGCTTCGTGCAAACGAAAATTTTCTTCCGCGCCGCCGTCGTCCTCGCGTTTGGCTACAGCCTCTGGAGTTTGCTCGCATAAAAAACAGGACCAGAGCGATCCTTTCTCAGATCGTTCTGGTCCTTTGCATCTTAGCCGATCTGCGCGCCCAACGCCCGCGCTTCCTCGAGCTTGGCATTCCCCTGAATGTCTCCCGGCTTGACAACGCCTCCACAAAGAATTTTTCCCAGGCTCGTCCAGCCAAGATGGTTCATCAGGCGATCGTACCAATATTCACTTTCCTCAAAGCCGTTGCCTTCTGCCGCCATCAAAAGCACGCTCTCCTTGATCGGATTGGCGTAGTCAGCGCTCTCTTCCGCGACTGCAAAGAGACGGTCGAAGGTCATCTTGAGTTGGCCGCTGATCGTCCAATAATAGAGCGGGCTGGCCAGAACGACAATGTCCGCTTCTTTGTAGGCAGGATAAATTTGCTCCATGTCGTCACGCTGCACGCAAGGATGCGCCGAATCTTTGCCGCCGCCCCAGCAGCCTTTGCAAGGATGGATGTCCATGCTTGCCAGATGAAATTCCGTCACCGTATGTCCAGCGCTTTCCGCGCCCTCGCGAAACGCCTGCACGAGCGCCGACGTGTTGCCGTTTTTGCGTGGGCTGCCGTTTAAGATCACAATTTTCTTTGGCATGATGATTTCCTCCATATTCTGTGACAATTTGACTTTGTTTCCTATCTATACTATGATTATAAAAAGCGCAGGATAAAATACAAGTACGCACATTTACGTTATATACTTACCGAAAGGAGAGCGTCAAACATGGACAAAGAGCGCTGTATCTCTGCAGAATCACTGGAAACGACAGGATTTCACTACACGCTGTCGCTCATCAACGGCAAATACAAAATGACCGTCCTCTACACGCTGATGGAGTTCGGCGTTGTTCGCTTCAACGAAATGAAACGCTATATCGGCAATATCTCCTACAAAACCCTCAGCACCACCCTCAAAGAGCTGGAAGCCGACCAGCTCGTGCACCGCGAAGAATATCCACAGATCCCGCCGAAAGTCGAATATTCTCTCACGGAACGCGGTCGCTCCCTTATCCCCATTCTCGACGGTATGTGCGAATGGGGCGACAAACACCGCCTGTAACGACAACGCCCCTGCTGCGAAACGTTTCGTTTCGCAGCAGGGGCGAATTTTTTATACAAACCAACGTCCAGCGAGGATCTCCCGCGCTTCCAGCGTCAGCGGGATGAGATCGCTCTGGTCAGCGAAGGCGAGATCGAATTTGCGATTCAGTGCAGCGAAATGCTGCAGGCCGAAGCGGATGCGCGCCAGGTAGCTGTAAGTGCCGATGGCGCCGGTGGAAAATTCATCGGCAGCGTCGCCGTAGAGTCCGCGCAGCGCTGGCAGATCGGCGAACACTGCTTCCTTCGTCGTGCCATAGCGCGCGATATGCGGCGGCACCTTGCCGCTGGCGAGCAGCTCGCCGATTTTCTTCCCGTTCATCGCAGCAGCCATGGAGGCGCGGCAGAGCCCGACGATCTTCACATACGGCGCGCCGAGAGCGAGGGCTTTGTACACCTGATCTTCCGTCGCAAAACCGCCGGTGATTGCGATATCCGGCACACGAATGCCTTCTGCTTCCAGGCGCTGGCAAATCGGCATGATCGCCGCTTCGATGAGCACGGCGGGATAGCCCCACTCGTTCATCATCTTGCATGGGCTGTAGCCGGAGCCACCGCCTGCGCCGTCAAAGGTCACGAGATCCACATCGCAAAGCGCCGCCAATCGCAGCACGCGCTCCATATCCGCGACGTCGTAGCCAGCCATTTTGAAACACACGTTCTTCAGGCCGAGCGCGCGCAATTCCTCGATGCGCTGCGGCAGATTCGTTTCATCCCACATCGGCAGGCGGTCGTAGCTGAAAAAGTTTGGCGATGCACCCTTCTTGTACGCTTCCTGCACGACGGGATCGCTCGGATCGGGATACACAACTTTGCCGATGCGCTGTTTTTCCAGCGCCTCTTCGAGCGTCGCGATATAGTTCGCTGGCTGCGTGCCCTTCGCCGACTGGCCAAATTTGAATTCGATCGCTTCCGCGCCGCACTGCGTCAGCGCGTATTCCGGCAAGCCGAGGGCATCGTCCTCCACATTTACCTGCGGGATGATCTGACCATAGCCGCGGTAGAATTTGCGGAAGGCGTCGAGCATTTCATTCAGCTTGTCAAATTTCACGATCTTGCCATTTTCGATGACAGCGTTCGGATCCTTGCTCACGGCGCCTTCGCCGATCACGCAATTCACGCCCGCCATCGCCGCGCCGGCGAAATAATCCTGCCAGTTGAGCTTGATCAACGCCGGTAGGATCACCGGCATAGCGAGCTTCACCGGATTTCTGCTGCCGATCGTCAGCGCTGTGTTCACATTAAAGATCGTCGCCTGGTCGCTGTCGGCAGGTGCGCCGACGGCGCCGAAGACGCGACCATTAATATTGAAATGCGACCAGTCAAGCGGCATCACTTTTTCCGACGCCACCTGATTCGCGCCAGTGTTCGTCGGATACACCGCCATCTCGCCGCGCATCGCCGAGACGCCAATCTCGCACGTTCCCGCGCATTCCTCCGCGCAGAACGAGCACATCCCCGACGGCGCGATCTTTTCCGAGCGCATCTGCGTATCGTTGAACGCAGACGCCAGTTTTGGACTGTAAGACATAAAAATTCCTCCTCGTTTTCATTAAATCGTCGCAAGATTCCTTCTATTATTGTACGCCTGATCATAGGGAATAAGCAACCCAGCGTAATAGTAGCATTTGCGCAGAAACGCCGGCCGCTCTCGCCTGAGAACGACCGGCGTTTGGATTTAATCGACACGCGCGTCGAGGAATTTGTAGCCGATGAAGCACACCGCCAACAGCACAGCAAAGACCAGGATGTGTACGTTGCAGAGAAATTGCGTGAGAAAAATGCTCGAGAGAATGGAAATTGCCAGCGCTGCAAAAACGAGGAAAAACAACTTCCCCATCTTATCGTCAAAAGCATGGCGGGAAATGCTACGGAAAATGAGAAAAGCTGTGAGAAAGATCAGCGCCTGGCTAATCACATCGCCGACGGTGATCGGAAAATATGGCCACGAGCCGGAAGGGATCATTTCCACCGCGCCAGCGCCCAGCCAGCATACCGCCAGCACCACGAAAGCCAGGAGCCCTGTGCGCAGCGCGTCGAGCGCGCGCTCGCCCGCCGGGCGCGGCGGCAGCGCAGCGATCACTTCGTCGCAGAACGCCTGCGCGTCGTCGCCAATGACTTCCTCTGCCGAGCGTCCCTCGCGCTCGCCAGCGGCGAGCATCGCCATCACGTCCCGCCGCACCAGCTCCTGCTCGTACTCGCTGATGGCCGCCGAGCGGATGTACGTGACAATATTCGTCATCAGATGCTGATTTTCCGCTGAAAGATTTTCCTTTTCCCACGCGTTGTTCTCGCGCAGAAGTTCTTTTGTACGTTTGCTCATTTTGGGCACCTCCTTACAAATCCACCTGCTCGTTCAGGAACACAAATGCGCCAATGAGCAGCGCTTGAATGATCAGGTTCACGCTGAGTGGCATAGTTGCAAGCTCGTGAAGCAAAAACTCTGGCACTGGGATCACGCCTTGGCGGCTCAGCCAATTCAAAATCGCCATTGCGCCGAAAAACAACACGTAATACGCAGCTTTACGGCGAGGATGAAACTGGCGGTTGGCGTGACTGGATCTGTCGCTCAAAGATATGGACGCCATCATTCCGCCGCCGATCGCGACAATGAGCAGCTGCCCGAGCATCACCGGCAGATCTGTCGAAATGTACCCATATTCCACCAGCGTTTCCCACAAGCCGGGCAGGGAAGAATACGACAGATATTGCATGAGCAGTATCAGCGGAAACGCAATGAACCAAAACAGCGCCAGCCCGCCGACGCCATCGCGCAGGATGCGCAAGCGGCGTTCCTGAGCCGTCGGCTGCGGCAGCTCCGCGATCACGCAATCACAAAACGCCTGATGATCACTGCCAAAGACCTCATCCAGACTGCGTCCCTGTGCCTGCGCCTCCAGCGCCATCAGTGTGAGATCCCGCAAAACGCTCAGCCGCTGAAGAGCGCCGATATTTTTCAGCCGCAAATAATTGTCCATCGTCTTCAGCGCGCGCTCAGAATCGTCATTCAACTGCCAGTTGATATCAGCGATCTCATCGCGCAATTTTCGCGTCCGTCTACTCATCGTCGCTCCCTCCTTTATCGTCTAGCAAGCCCTGCACGGCCGCTGCCATCTCACCAAAGCTCTCCACGAACTGCGCAAGCTCGGCGCGGCCTTTTTCCGTCAGATGATAATATTTTCGTTTCGGGCCAACGTCCGAGGCGCGATAGACTGCTTCCAGCGCGCCGTTTTTCTCCAGCCGCAAGAGCAGCGGATAGATCGTGCCCTCGGTGATCTTACCGAATCCGTAGCGCTCGAGCTCCTGGCTGATCTCGTAGCCGTAGGTTTCCTGGCGGGAAATGATGGCGAGGACGGAGCCTTCGAGCACGCCTTTGAGCATTTGCGACGGTATCATGGGATCACCTCCAGTATCTTGTAAAGCAAAGTAGCTCCTTAGCTATATTGTATTGCAAGGGAGCTGCGCCGTCAATAGAAAAACGCATGTCCACCGAAAACAGATGAACATGCGTTGAAGCTATGGTCACGCAGTTTGATCGCCGGGCAACCGGCGCACGGTCCAGAGCATGGTGCAGTAGCAGCAGAGTCCGCCGATGAGATTGGAGATCGGTTCGGCGAGAAAGACGCCGGCGACGCCCAGCCCGCCGATCTGCGGCAGAATGATCGTCAGCGGCACGACGATGATGACCTTGCGGAAGAGAGAGAAAAACGTCGCCTGCTTGCTCTTGCCAAGTCCGACGAAGGTGCTCTGACCGACGGACTGAAACGCCATGAAGAAAAATCCGAAGAAAAATATGTGGAGCATCGGCACGCCTTTGGCGAGCAGCTCGGGATCAGAATTGAACACGTGCATGATTGGCCGCGGCAGCATGAAGATGACGGCCCAGCAGAAAAGCATGTAGGTCACGGTGACAGGCGTGGTGAAACGGATGACTTCGCGGATGCGGCTGATCTTGCGCGCGCCGTAGTTGTAGCCGATGACTGGCTGGGCGGCGTTGGTGAATCCGTGCAGCGGCAGCGAGACAACGTCGCGCACGGAATTGACGACGGTCATGATACCGATGTAAATATCGCCGCCGTAAATACCGAGCATATTGTTCGCTGCGACCTGGACGACGCCGTTGGTCGCCTGCATGACAAAACCGGCGACGCCGAGCCGCGTGATCTGGCCGACGGCTTTGCGCTCAAAACGCGCGCGCCGCACGCGCAATCTGGTCAACGATTTTCGTCCGCAGAGAAACGCCATGACCCAGATCACAGACACGAGCTGGCTGATGATCGTGGCGATGGCTGCGCCGCTGATGCCCATGCCGAGTCCGAAAATAAAGATCGGATCGAGAATGATATTGATGACGGCGCCAATGAGGATGGTGAACATGCCTGTGCGCCCGTAGCCCTGCGCGTTGATGAAACCGTTCATCCCCGTCGCGAGCATGACGAGCGGTGTGCCGATGAGGTAGATGCGCAGATATTCGGCGCTGTAGGGATAGGTCACATCGCTGGCGCCGAAAAGATAAAGGATCGGCTTCATAAAAAGATAGCCAAGGAGCATCACAAAAATCGACGTCAGGCAGAGCATGATGAAGGTGTTTTCCATATAACGCCGCTCGGCGTCGATGTCGTGCTTGCCGCGCGCGATAGAATACAGCGCCATGCCGCCGGTGCCGAAAAGATTGGTAAACGCCATGATGATGGTGATGATCGGAAAGGTCAGCCCGAGACCAGTGAGCGCCATCGAGGATGTGCCTGGCAGATGACCGATGTAGATGCGGTCGACAAGATTGTACGCCATCTGCACAAACTGGCCGAGGGTCATCGGAATGGCGAGATCGATGATGTGGCGCGGAATGCTGCCGACAGAAAAATCATTTTCCGCACTCATCTGCAGCACCTCCCTTCATAATTCTTTCTATAATATAGGATCTTAATAATTGTAGATGAACGTTGTTCGTTTGTCAAACGCGCGGCTTCTATATATAAAAATTTTACCTATTCCTCTTGACATTGGCGCTGAATGTGGTATTCTATGTGTAGAATTTTTATATATAGATTTTCTACACATTGCTGCAGCTCCACTGAAAGGAGGCGATGTGGTGTATTATCCACTCCCATCACCGATCATCGAATGCCTGATCCTGGCGATCGTACGTGAGCAGGATTCCTACGGCTACGAGATCAGCCAGACGATCAAGCTCGTCGCCGCGATCAAGGAATCGACGCTCTACCCGATCCTCAAAAAGCTCGAGCAAAACGGCTATCTCGAAACCTATTCCCAGGCATTCAACAACCGCACACGCAAATACTACCATCTCACCGATGCCGGACGCGCCCAGCTGGATTTTCTCGCAAAGGAATGGCTGGAATACCGAAACACGATCGACGGCATCATTGAAGGGAGCATCCGCCATGAACAATGATACCTACCAACGCATCTACACAAAAGACGAATACCTGGCCGAGCTCAGCCGCTATCTGCACAAGCTGCCGCAGGACGATTATGAGAGCACGATGGCCTATTTCCGCGAATATTTCGAGGAAGCCGGCCCGGAAAACGAGGCCCAGGCCATGCGCGATCTCGGCACGCCGAAAGAAGCGGCGTCGGAGATCTTGCAAAACCTGCTGCACGACGACAACGGCGCGCGCAAAAACGACACAGCGCGCACGCTGAAGATCGCTGCCATCGCCATGCTGCTCTCGCCGATCGGCTGGCTGGGACTGCTCTTCGGCGGGATCTTTCTCGTCGTCGCTGCGGCGATGATCTTCGCGATCATTGTCAGCGCTGTGGCTGTCGACGCTGCGCTTTTCTACAGCGGCGGTTGTCTCATTCTCGCTGCCTTCGGCATGATCAGCGAGTCGCTTTCGGCAGCGGCTGTGATCAGCGGCGGCGGCATTCTCGCGATCGGCGCAGGGATTCTCATCATCACGATCGGGCTCGCGCTCTGTCGCGCCATCGCTTACGGCGCTGTCACGCTCTTCCACCGTCTCTCTCAGAAAGGACGTGCGTAAACTATGAAAAAGTTGAATAAGATTCTGCTGACCCTGAGCCTGGTGCTCTGTCTCGGCGGCGGGCTGCTGATCGGTATCGGTGCTTTTGCCGGCGGCATCGACGAGGCCCAGGAGATCGCCGGTGCGCGCATGCAGCATTACGACCAGGAGAAAACGCAGCTCGACGAATTTTCTGCTATCGACGCAGAGCTCGCAATCTGTAATCTGGAAATCCGTCCGTCAGATGACGAGCACGCCTACCTTGAGTATCACATCGAAGGCACCCGTGAAAAAGCACCGCTCCACGTCAGCGTAGAAAACGACGTGCTGCAACTACGCGACGAAAACTATACCATCTCTCATTCGAACGTTGAGCAGATCCTCACCGGTTTTCTCTGGCTCTTGCCAGACGCCGAGCGTGAATCGTACGCCGATGGCGGTGGCATCATTCTCTATCTGCCGCCAAGCACATTGACAAGTGTCCAACTCACGCTCGCCATGGGCGATCTTTCCATCGATGGCCTGCAGGCTTCGCAGTTTGCCGCCGATATCGCGCTGGGCAGTCTCGATCTCACAAACACCACCCTCGGCCTGAGCGAGATCGATCTCGCCATGGGCACGCTGACCGGTGACAATCTCACCTTTAACGGCGTCGCTACCATCGAAGTCAGCACCGGCAACGCCGAGCTCACGCTCTCACCGGAAAGCAACGACGGTCTTCTCATCGATGCCACCACCGACATGGGTGACATCTCTGCGCCAGAAAGTCTCGGCGGAAATCTTCTGGATACCGACGACGTCGTCGCCAACCACTACCGCCGCACACCACAAGGAACGCCAACCGGCAACCTCAGCATCAACGCTGAAATGGGCAAAATCATTTTCCACTGATAAATTTTTAGCCGCCGCGCCAGAGCAAAATTGCTCCGGCGCGGCGGCTATTTTTCATGCGCTCACGCTTCGATCGCGCGCACGAGATTAACCATTTCGATGGCGGCCATGGCGCTATCGTAGCCTTTGTTGCCGGCTTTGCTGCCGGCGCGCTCGATGGCCTGCTCGATGTTTTCTGTGGTGACGACGCCGAAGAGCACGGGCACGCCGCTGTCGAGAGAAACGTGCGCGATGCCCTTGGCGGCTTCGTTGCAGACGAGATCATAATGGCTGGTGGCGCCGCGGATGACGGCACCGAGACAGATGACGGCGTCGTATTTTCCGCTCTCGGCCATTTTCTTGGCGATCAGCGGAATCTCGAACGCGCCTGGCACCCACGCAAGATCGATGTCCTCTTCGCGAACATCGTGGCGCAGCAGCGCGTCCATTGCGCCGCCGACGAGCTTGTTAACGATGAATTCGTTGAAACGCGCAGCGACGATGCCGACGCGAATGTTCTGGGAGACGAGTTTTCCTTCAAAAGTATGCATGATATTCTTCCTTTCTGTGCTGAAAATTTATTTATACTGTAAGAGATGGCCCATGCGCTCCTGCTTGGTCTTGAGATAGAAACGGTCGTAGTCGTTGGCCGGCATCTGGATCGGCACGCGCTTGAGGATTTCCAGGCCAAAGGCTTCGAGCTGATAAACCTTGTCGGGATTGTTCGTGAGCAGGCGCATGCTCTTGACGCCGAGGGCACGCAGGATCTGCGCACCGATATAATATTCGCGTGCGTCGGCGGCAAAGCCGAGGGCGATGTTCGCGTCCATGGTGTCCAGGCCCTGATCCTGCAGCTCATAGGCGCGAAGCTTGTTGATGAGGCCGATGCCACGACCTTCCTGGCGCATGTACAGAAGCACGCCACGCCCTTCCTGCTCGATCTGCGTCATGGCGGCGGCGAACTGCTGGCCACAGTCGCAGCGCAGCGAGCCAAAGGTGTCACCGGTGAGACATTCGGAATGCACGCGCACGAGCACGTCCTCGCCATCGGCGATGTCGCCCTTGACGAGGGCAATGTGATGCTCGCCGTTGAGATTGTTGACAAAACCATACGCAGTGAAATCGCCGTACTTCGTCGGCATTTTCACACAGGCAGCCTGCTCGACAAAATTTTCGTGGGTCTTGCGATAGTCCTGCAGATCCTTGATGGTGATGAAGCTGAGGCCCCATTCCTTCGCCAGGTCGGCAAGCTCGGCGGTGCGCATCATGGTGCCGTCTTCACGCATGATCTCACAGCAGAGGCCGACTTCCTTCAAGCCCGCAAGGCGGCAGAGATCGACGGTGGCTTCGGTGTGGCCATTGCGCTCGAGCACGCCGTTTTTCTTCGCGAGCAGCGGGAACATATGCCCCGGGCGACGAAAATCCTGCGGCTTTGCTTCCTCGTCCACACAGGCGCGTGCGGTGACGCCGCGTTCTTCGGCAGAAATACCGGTGGTCGTGGAAACGTGGTCGATGGAAACGGTGAACGCTGTTTCGTGGTTGTCGGTGTTGGTGGTGACCATCTGCGGCAGGCAGAGCCGCTCGATGTACTCGGCGCTCATCGGCATGCAGATCAGGCCCTTGGCGTGGGTCGCCATAAAATTCACGTTCTCGGTGGTCGCAAATTCTGCAGCACAGATGAGATCGCCTTCGTTTTCGCGATCGGGATCGTCGGTGACGAGAATGAGCTTGCCGGCGCGCAGATCCGACAGCGCTTCTTCAATGGTATTAAAGGTTGCCATAATGAATCCTCCTTAAAAGCCGTGTTCGGCCAAAAATTCTCTCGTAAGGCTGCTCTGTGCCGGCGCTGTCGCCGCTGGTTGGAGCAGCTTTTCCACATATTTTCCTATGATGTCGCACTCAAGATTGACGACGTCGCCTTCGCGCCGCTCGCTGAGCACCGTCTGCGCGACGGTGTGGGGAATGGCGCTGATGGAAAAATCCTGCGCCGTCACAGCGGCGACTGTGAGACTGATGCCGTCGATGGTGATGCTGCCTTTCTCGACAATGTAACGCAGGAGCGCGGCGTCGCAGGCGACGGTGTACCAGATGGCTGTGTCGTCGCGGCGAATGCGCGTGACGCGACCGGTGCCGTCGACGTGGCCGCTGACGATGTGTCCGCCGAAGCGGCCGTTCGCCGCCATGGCACGCTCGAGATTGACGGGAGTGCCACTTGTGAGCTGAGCGAGCGACGAGCGATCCAGTGTTTCATGCATCACGTCGGCGCAAAAGCTCTGCGGCGAAAGCGCCGTCACCGTCAGACAGATGCCGTTGACGGCGATGCTGTCGCCGATCTTTGTGCCTTCGAGCACAGTGCGGCAGGCGATCTCCAGTACGGCAGAATGTGCGCCGCGGGTAATGCGGCGGACGCTGCCGACTTCTTCAACAAGACCGGTGAACATGACGCTGCACCTCACTTTCGATGAGAATATCCTCGCCCAGGCGGGAAATATTTGTGACGGACAGCTGCGCGCATTCCTCCGGCAGCGCCACACCTTCTCCTTCGACCGGCGTTTTCGCATCGCGGCCGCCGAAGAGCTTCGGCGCGATGTAGCTGTAGACTTTCTGCACGATCCCCGCTTCCAACGCTGCCCAGGCGAGGGTGCCGCCGCCTTCGATGAGCACGCTGTCGATGTTTTCCGCGCCGAGCCGCTGCATGAGCGCCGAAAGATCCACATGACCGCCGCGCTCCGGCAGCGACCAGACGCGACAGCCAGCGTTTTCGTACGGCGCGATGCGTGCGCTGTCCGTCTCGCAGGTGGCAATGAGCGTCGGCGTTTCCTGCGCTGTCTGCACGAGACGCGCAGCAAGCGGCGTGCGCAGGCGACTGTCGCAGACGACGCGCAGCGGATCGCGGCCATTCTCGATGCGGCAGGTGAGCAGCGGATCGTCCGCCAGCACCGTGCCGCTGCCGACCATGATCGCACGGTAACGATGGCGTAGGCTGTGGCCGTGGGCGCGCGCTGCTTCGCCGGTCACCCATTTGGACGCCCCTGTGCGCGTGGCGATCTTTCCGTCCAGCGTCATCGCTGTTTTCAGCACGACGAACGGTTGTTTTTCGCGGATGTAGTGGAGAAAAACTTCGTTCAGCGCATCGCATGCTTCGCGCAGCACATTCTCCTCGACAACGATGCCGTGCTCCCGCAGGATCGCCACGCCTTTGCCAGCGACCAGCGGATTAGGATCCGGCGAGCCAACGACAACGCGCGCGATCCCGCTTTCGATGATGGCGTCAGTGCAGGGCGGCTGCTTGCCGTGATGGCAGCAGGGCTCCAGCGTCACATACATGGTCGCTCCGCGCACATCTTCTGTCGCGTTCGCCAGCGCTGCGCGCTCCGCGTGCAGCTCACCATAGCGCGCGTGCCAGCCCTCGGCGAGAATGCGCCCGTCACGCACGATCACAGCGCCGACCATCGGATTTGGCGAGGTCCAGCCGCAGCCGCGCTCAGCGAGCGCCAGCGCCCGTTTCATATATTCCTGATCGTTCACTTGGATCACCTCACAAAAAATGCCCTGAACGCGTCACGTTCAGGGCAAATGAAAAATTGCTCTATAAAAAGAAAATCTGGAATGCCAAACATTCCAGAGCCAGCCCACGCAAAGAAATCTTTCTCGCGTGTTCATCTTCTTCCATCCAGACTGTACTGTCGGCCTCGGAATTTCACCGAATCATGCGCCGTAGCGCTCGCGGGCTTTACCGCCGGTGGGGAATCTCACCCCGCCCTGAAGATCATTTATTCTCTTATCACATTTATCATACGCCTTCATCCGCAGTGTGTCAAGATGGCGCGTGATCATTTTCACATTGTTCCGGCAATGAAAAAAGATCTATAAGGAACCTTTCTCAGAAATATTTGCAAGTTCCCTTGTCTTGCCGGCGAATTTGCTATAATATTTATATTATTAAAGCAAATCAATTTTTAAGGAGGTCTCCTTTATGGAAACACTGCCAAAAGACACCTTAATGCACATTCGTCCGGTCTGGGCTGAAGTCGACCTCGACGCCCTCGCCTTCACCATTTCTTCGATCCGCGAACGCGCCGGCAAAGACCGCCACGTTGCCGCCGTTGTCAAAGCAAACGCTTACGGCCATGGCGCTGTTGAGATCATCCCAACCCTCCTAGAAAACGGCGCCGATTTTCTCTGCGTCGCCCTTCTCGACGAAGCCCTCGAGATCCGCAAAGCTGGTTTCACCGACGTGCCGATCCTCATTCTCGGCTACACCGAAGTACAGCGCGCTGCTGAGCTCGTTAAGTATGACATCCAGCAGGCAGTTTTCACCTACGATCTTGCAAAAGCAATGAGCGACGCCGCTGTGGAACAGGGCAAGAAAGCCCTCGTCCACATCAAGTGCGACACCGGCATGGGCCGCATCGGTTTCCTGCCAACCGAAGAAAACCTCGACAAGATCGAAGAGATCCTGAAACTGCCTAATGTAGAATTCACCGGGCTCTTCACCCACTTCGCAAAAGCCGACTACGCCGACAAGACCTACACCCATCTGCAGTGGGAACGCTACAATTTCTTCCTCAACGGTCTCGCGGAACGCGGCCTCACACCAAAGATCCGCCACGTCGGCAACAGCGCCGTCATCGTCGACCATCCTGAATATTTCCTCGATATGGTACGCCCAGGCATTATCCTCTACGGCATCTACCCTAGCGACGAAACGCAGAACCAGAACATCGACGTAAAACCAGTGCTCTCTCTCAAGGCGCGCATTTCCAATGTCAAAAAAGAACATGCTGGCGAACGCATCAGCTACGGCGGCACCTACGCCACCGAAGAAGGCGATGTCATCGCAACGCTCCCTATCGGCTACGCCGACGGCTGGATGCGCCTGATGAGCAACAACGCAGAAGTGCTCGTCCACGGCAAGCGCTGCAAGATCGTCGGCCGCGTCTGCATGGACCAGTGCATGATCAATGTCACCGACGTTCCTGATGTAAAGATCGGCGACGAAGTTGTCCTCATCGGCAGCCAGGGCGACGACCGCATCTCCATCGAAGAAGTCGTAAACCGCATCCCAACCATCCCTCACGAAATCCTCTGCGACATCAACCGTCGCGTGCCTCGTGTGTATCTCAAGGATGGCGAGATCGTCAAAGTTACCCAGTATCTGTTTGACTGAGCATAAATCGCGCGCCTGCCGACCTTTACGGTTGACAGGCGCGTGCTTGCTTTGTAGAATAATAGTAATGGACTTTACGAAATTCTCAACCGAAGATAAAAGAGGAGACATGAACCATGTATGTATTTGTACAAAGCAACTTCACCGACGCGCCACACGCTCTGCATGAAGTCGAAGACTGCCTCGCCCGCGGTCTGACCAAGGACGATTTCAAAGTCTTCATTTCCCCTGAAGGCGACGCCAAGATGAGCGCCAAAGAGCCACCGGTTGTCGAAGAACCAGAAGAAGAAGCTTCTAAGAGCAAAAAGAAAAAAGACGAAGGCCCAAAATTTGACCCAGCTGGTTATCTCTACTGGGCAAAGCTGAAAAAAGAAGTGGCCGTCAACATCATCGACCCAGCTGCCATTGACAGCCTCGATCAGCCAGAAGAAGTGAAGCTCGTGCTCCACGGCTCCCGCACGCTGCTCGATCAGGGTCACATGCTGCTCGTTGTGATCCAGCCAAGCCAGCCGATCGACGAAAAGTTCGACTGATCCATTCTGCAAATCACGCAGCGCTCTCGCGAATAGCGGGAGCGTTTTTTATTGCGACCAGAAAAAAACGCACGCCTGAAATGCGTGCGTTGTCATTTTCAAAAACTGCGGCGAAATCTGTCGCTCATTCTCTGCGCTTCAAAATGAGGATACCGGCGATCTCGATCAGCACCGTAATATTATACACCAGCTGAATGGCGTTGACCGCCAGATAAGCGTCGATCATCAATATTCCGCCAGCTGCTGCATATAATGGCTCAACACCGTCGCCGAAAATGCACAGCCGATGAGCGCAGCGATGCTGGCTTTTCCAATGATCTTCCTGCCGCGCTCGTCTCTGCTGTTTTTGCCAAAGAGCAGGATCAGCAGTAGCACAAACGCCACGGCGCCGATGACCATATTGACAAGAGTGACTTATCGACTCGTCAGTAATTGGTAAAATACTGTATCCATTTTTTCTCCCTCAAATCAAATTGTGCCTCGCGCGTATTTAGGCGCTGCGTCTTTTCCAGCGGTGGTGCAGCTCGTAGAGCAGATAGACGAACAGGCTGATGACATTCCCGATGAGGATGGTGACGGCGGCGCTCTGAAAATTTCCGCTGGAAAGAAGATTCCCGCCCAGCGTCGCCATGATGATCGGTGGAAAGCGCGCGATCACCGTGATGCGGATCCAGGTGAGGAGCGAAAGCGGCGTCAGCCCGACGGCGTACGCGAGAAAATCTTTCGGCGTGCCGGGAATGAGAAACGCGATGAAAACGACACGCTCGATGCTCTCTTCGCTGTACTCGCGCAGATCCATCTTGGAGCGCGTGCGCTCGCTGAAGAAAAATTCGATGATCTTGTAGCCAAAAATGCGCGTCAGCATGAACGTCGTGATCGACGCGAGCAGCGTGCCAATGGTCGTGATGAGCGAGCCCACGATCGGGCCAAACGCGAGCCCAGCCGCGATCTGAAACGGTTCGCCCGGCAGAATGGCGATGACGACCTGCAGATACGTGATGGCAAAGAGCACGAGATAGCTCCAGCTGCCGAAGGAGAGCACCCAGTCACGCGCAGCGTGCGGCTCGGTGATGGTCTCGTAGAACGGCATGCCGATCTTCACAACGAGCAGCGCCACGATGGCGATCATGATCGCGAGCAGCCCGAGCAAAAAGAGAATGACCGGCATATATTTCTCAAGCTTGCGACGGCGCAGCGCTTTGTTGACTCTGCGCCGCCGTCGATTGAACGGCAGGCGTTTTTTGATCTTGGCGAGCCAGAGCATGGGCCTCCTCCTTTCTCGCGTTTTCTACAGAAAATAGACAAAAGGGGACCGTTTCAGGTGTGAACGGTCCCCCTTTTCATTTTATTCTTCAGTCGTTTCAGCTGGCGCAGTTTTGTCAGGGAAGAATTGCTCGCAGAGCGCATTGAACGCTTCTTCGTCCTGACCGGCTGCTTTCACATCGGTGGCGTAGGTTTCGTTGATATAATCCACGCCGACGGAGCCTTCGACGAGCTCAGATTCGCCTGGATAACTCCAGCTCACCTGCTCGCAGTCGTCGATGAGCGCAAGCAGCAACGCCGCGCTGCCGACCATGGTCGCATCCATGGTAGAAAGATCGGCGCGGTTGTCGAGATACATGAAGCGGATCTGCAGCGTGTACGGATGGGCGTCATCCTGCACGGCAAGGGTGTACTTGCCGAGGGATTTGAGACCGATGAGAGTCACCAGATCGTTGTTGGCGCTGGTATTTTCCAGATAAGGATTCTTCGCCGCATAGAGCGTGCTCGCAAACGACGATTCTTCCGAGCTTTTTCCTCCGTTACTGCAGCCGACAAGGCCGCCCAATGCCAGTACAAACAGCGCAGCGAGCGCCAGGAACCTTCTTTTCATCGGTACCACCTCTTTTAGAATGATAATGGGAAATGATTGCATATAAAAACCCTTGTGCTTCTATTATAAAGCACAAGGGTTGGATAAACAACAAAATGTTATCATTATCTGAAAAGTCAGTGCGCAATTTTCAAAACTGTCACTTATTCAGCACAAGATAGAGCACAATGATGACGACTGGCGCGAGCATGAGATAGGTGAGGGGCATGGTTTTTTTGTAGCGCGCCATGCGTTCCTCCTGCGGCAGATCCTTGTTGGCGAGCTGCATCATGCCATAGCCTTTGACGAGCAGGCTTGCCGCGAGCAGAACAATGGCGACGATGAGCAATATCGTGTTGAATTCCATAATCATAAACCTCCATGTATCTCCAGAAATTGGCGCAGGAGCGCGAGCACGAGCACCGCTCCCTGGATGCCGAAAAAGAGCTGCCACAAACCGAACCGCCGCCATCTGGTGTCTTCCAGCGCGTCATCGAGATGCGCGATGAACCGCGCCTGCACGTCTTCGTCGAGCGGCGTGAGGCCGATCCAGCCATCGTAGCGGCAGATCACCGTCGCCGGCGGCAGACTTTCGTCGGAAAGCGCCTGACGGATCGCCAGCGCGAGGGCGTCGTAAGTGTCCATATCGTGCGTGAATCCACCGCCGCGAAAAACGAACCAGCGGCGTCGGCCAAACGCCTGCTGGATCAGCAGACAGCCGACGAAAACGAAGCAGGCCAGCGCTGTCCAGCGCGCGCCTGTCGTCCAGCTTCCCTGAAAGAGCCACTGCAGCGAAACGATCTCGCAGGCGAGAAAAGCCAACGGCTGCGCCAGCGGCACGATCACCGGGCGGCGTCGGAGCAGCGGCCAGAGCAGGCCGCCATTCAAAACCACCAGCGCCAGCGTCCACACGAGCCTGTCGTCCATGGCTTATTCCAGATAATCGAGGGCCATCGGTCCAACGATGACGGTGTCGCCATCCTGGATGCCAGCTTCGCGCAGCGCTTTTTCGATGCCCATATTGTCGAGGATCTTCATAAAGCGCTCGACGGCTTCGTCGCGTTCAAACTGCGTACGGCCAACGAGACCATCGATCTCCGGCCCGACAACTTCGTAAGCGTCCGGCCCGATCTTCTGCACGCGGAACGGCGCTTCCTGTTTCTGTGGTTCTTCTTCCACTGGCTCGAAATCCTCTTCGGCGTATTCCACCGGCCCAATGGCGTCGAGGATATCAGCGAGATGATAAACCAGCTCGTTGAGATCAGAATCGGTGGCAGCGCTCATTGGGAAAATGCGCACCTCCGGATACGCTTCGCTGAGTCGAGCGAGCGCTGCATCGCGGTCGTCGTCGCTCATGAGATCGACCTTGTTGGCGACAATGACCATCGGCTTTTCATTGAGCTGTGGCGCATAGCGCTCGAGCTCGCCGCGAATGACAGCGAGATCCTCGAGCGGATCGCGGCCTTCTGAGCCGGAAAGATCAACAACATGCACGAGCACACGCGTACGCTCCACATGGCGCAGAAAACGATGACCGAGCCCCGCGCCTTCTGCAGCGCCTTCAACCAGCCCCGGCACATCGGCGATGACAAAACTGCGGCCAGCATCGACGCGCACCATGCCGAGATTTGGTTCGAGCGTCGTGAAATGATAGTTGGCGATCTTTGGCTTGGCAGCAGACACGCGGCTGATGATCGTCGATTTTCCAACGTTTGGAAAACCAACGAGGCCGACGTCAGCCAACAGCTTGAGCTCGAGGGTGATCCAGCGCTCTTCGCCTTTTTCGCCGTTTTCAGCGAAAGCCGGCGCACGGTGGGTGGAGCTTACAAAGCGCGCGTTGCCGCGTCCGCCGCGCCCACCCTGGGCGACGACGATCTCCTGACCATGATGGCGCAGATCGCCAAGCAATTTTTTCGTATCGGCATCGCGCACAACGGTGCCGACCGGCACGCGCAGCACGATATCGTCGGCGCTGCGGCCGTGCTGCTTGGCGCCAGAGCCATGGTCGCCGCGTTTGCCTTTATAATGCGTCTGGTAGCGGAAGTCGATCAACGTGCGCAGGCCTTCGTCGGCGCGCAGAATGATGGATCCGCCTTTGCCGCCGTCGCCGCCGGCAGGGCCGCCCTTTGGCACATATTTTTCACGGCGGAAGGCAACGATGCCGTTGCCGCCGTCGCCAGCCTTGACGTTGACCTTCGCGTAATCATAAAACATGGGCTTCCTCCTTTTTCCCGTCCTGCTGCTGTGCATCGTCCAAAAGACCAGCGATGCGCATCAGATGCTGCGCATTCGTGGTCCGACAGCGGCCGGGACGGATCTTATAATCAAAGGCGATGGTATCGCCGTCGTAATGTTCTTCAAAATGGTAGTTTTTGCCGCCGACCTCCGGACTGTCTGCAAGGGCGCAGAGCTCAAAATCGTGGGTGGTGACGATGGTCATCATCCACGGACGGGAGAGCTTTTTGATCGCTGCTTCAGCACCGATGATGCGGTCCGCCGAATTCGTGCCCTTGAAGATCTCGTCGACGAGAACGAGCATCGGTTTCTCCTGCTCAGACCAGGCGACCATCTGCTTGATGCGCAGGATCTCGCCGTAGAAGGACGAAATCCCTTCGCTGACATCGTCGCGCACGCGCATCGATGTGAAGATGCGCATCGGGCTGATGCGGAAATTTTTCGCCATCACCGTGCCGCCAGCGTATGCGAGCACGGCGTTCAGCGCGAGCGTGCGCATGAAGGTCGATTTGCCGCTCATATTGCTGCCGGTGATGATGACGGT
This sequence comes from uncultured Peptococcaceae bacterium, assembly GCA_900552455.1. GTDB lineage: Bacteria > Bacillota > Peptococcia > Peptococcales > Peptococcaceae > UMGS1590. The sequence goes on from URZX01000008.1 coordinate 25,503, forward strand.
GTCACCGCCCTGGCTGTAGTCGTTGCCGATAACGGTGCGCGGATCGAGCAGCGGATGCTTGCCATCCTCCATTGCCAGAAACGGCGTTTCACTCGGAACGATCTCCGGCAGCGTCGTTTCATCCGGACGCACACGCGACAGCGTGCCAAGGGAATAGAGCGCTTCCACCTCGCCGATCCAGTCCATCCAGCGTCCAAAGGAGACGCCGTATTTCTGTCGCCAGCCATCGAGTGCCAGACAGCAGTTAAAATCCCAGGCCAGAAGGCCCACCAACGGCAGATAGAGCACAAAATTCTCGCGCATCTGCCAGGCGCCGACAATGCGGTTGAGCGCGCGGATCCCTTCGCCGGCGTCGGCGAGCTGGCGCTGCATTTCGCGCAGATAGCCGCTCTCGAACGCTGGCTTCTGGAGCACACGGATACGCTCTTCGACGCGATCCAATCGCCGTGCCAAAACCATGATGCTGTCCTTCTCGTTTTTCAGCGCGCCGCCAAAAAGCACCGACGCAAGGAGCTGCGCGAAAAACAGATACAGCACCATCATCCACGACACAAGCCCGACAGCCGCAGCCACAGCTGCAGCCGCTGTCAGCACAGGCAGCCCGATGGCCAGCGTTTTCAGCTGCGGCACATTGCGGTTGCCCTTGCCCGTGGCATATTGGCGCAGCTTCTTTTCAGCAGCGCGCTCGTCCTCCTCGCGGCGACGATCCTTGGCAAGGCCCAGCGCTTCAAAATCGATGGCCAGATCGTCGTCCTGCAAAAGCTCCAGCACAGAATCCTGCCGCTCAGAGATAAGATGCAGACTTGGCCGCGTGAGCAGGCGCATCAGCGCGTCGCGCCCGCCAACCGTATGCGCCACCGAAATGTACTGATAAAGCGAACGCGGACCGAAAAGGTCCAGATCGCTCGAGAGAAAATCCTCCCGGCGCACATACGCCGCGCCATCGTCGGCGAAATCGTACCATTCACCCTTCGTGCGCGCGTCGTAACGCTCGAGCACAGCCAGACGATTCTGCGCCAGCTCGATCGCCCGCTGCTGCAGATTGAATTTGTGCACCAGCCAGCAGAAACAAAAGACGCCCGCTGCCGCCAGCACATATCCCGGCAGGAAGTCGTTACGGATGCCAAACACCAGCCCCACAAGCACCGCCAGCGCAGAAAGCAAACGCCCGTTGCTCCAGAGGAGCAGCCGTCGTTTTTCGGCAGCAATGCGCGCTTCAGCCGCGTTCAGCAATTCTTGGATCTCATTTGGCTTCATGACGTTTCTCTTTCTTCAATATAACAAAAAGGGATGACCGAGCGGTCACCCCCAATTTCTACTTATTCAGCAGCATAAACGCTGACGCGGGTCTTGCCTGCACCCTTTTCGTAACGAACGACACCGTCGATCTTAGCGAACAGGGTATCATCGCCGCCCTTGCCAACATTTGCGCCTGGATGGATCTTGGTCCCTCTCTGGCGATAGAGAATGTTGCCGGCCTTTACGGTCTGGCCATCACTCTTCTTCGCACCGAGACGCTTGGAGTGGGAATCACGACCGTTCTTGGTGGAACCTACCCCTTTTTTAGATGCGAATAATTGTAAATCGAGTTTGAACATCTTGTCCACCTCCTCAAACACGAATACTGTTTGCTTTGATGTACTCTTTATAGTCCTGCGCGAGCGCACCCACGCCGACCTCTAACGTTTTCAGCACCGCTTCCGCGACGATCGCTTCGCGTTCATCGCGAGCAGGTGTCAGCATCAGTTTTAAATAGCCTTCGTCCATTTCAGCTTCAAAATCCACGCCCTGCGTCTCCAGACTGTTCGCCGTGACGATCGCAAGTGTGGAAGCCGACGCACAGACCAGATCCTCTCCATAAGGAGCCGCGCCAGCGTGGCCGGAAAATTCATAGCCAGTAAGCGCGCCGTCTGCGCGATAGAAAAGCGTGATCTCGACCATTAGCCAACGATCGATTCAACAGTCACGCGGGTGTAAGGCTGACGATGACCTTTTTTGCGGCGATAGTTCTTTTTAGGTTTGTACTTGAAAACGGTGATCTTAGGTGCTTTGCCGTTTTCAACAACCTTGAGAGAAACCTTTGCGCCTTCAACATAAGGCTTGCCGGTAACGATCTCGCCGTCTTTGTTGAGCATCAGTACAGCGTCGATGTCGACGGTTTCACCAGCTTCAGCGTGGAGCAGTTCCACATCGAGAGTCTGCCCTTCTTCTACCTTGTACTGTTTGCCACCAGTAGCGATAATTGCGTACATTTTTTCACTCCTCCCTGAGAATACTCGCTGCGATAGGTAGCAGCTTTCGCTTGCGTTTTTAACCCGACGCATGCGGTTTCGATCTGGGAAAACACCCATATCCGAAGATTAATTATACAGAATCAGCGAAAGCCCGTCAAGGGAAAAACGCCTCCTCGCCAAGATTTTTCGCCGCCGCGCAGAATAAGAAGCGGTCCACACTGAAAACGACGATCATTTTTCAGCGTGGACCGCTTTGTGCGCTAAAAGATTTTGGCGCTATTATTTGATTTCATGCAGCCAGCCTTCTGGGGCGTCAACGGTGCCCATCTGGATGCCGGTGAGGGTGTCGTAGAGTTTCTTCATGACTGGCCCGATTTCTTCCATGCCGCTGGCGAAGCAGATTTCCTTGCCGTGGTCGTTGATCTTGCCGACTGGGGAGATGACGGCGGCGGTGCCGCAGAGGCCGCATTCGACAAATTCTGGCACTTCGGAGAGAAGGACTTCGCGGGTTTCAACTTCCATGCCGAGATAATGCTCTGCGATGTAGGTCATGGAGCGGCGGGTGATGGATGGCAGGATGGAGTCGGATTTTGGTGTGACGATCTTGCCGTCCTTGGTGACGAAGAGGAAGTTTGCGCCGCCGGTTTCTTCAACCTTGGTGCGGGTTGCTGGGTCGAGGTACATATTTTCAGCAAATCCTGCTTCGTGTGCTTTCTGGCCGGCGTAGAGGCTCATGGCGTAGTTGAGGCCTGCTTTGATGTGACCGGTGCCGTGTGGGGCTGCGCGGTCAAAATCGGAGACGGTGATCTCGATCGGTTTGATGCCGCCCTTGAAATATGGGCCAACTGGCATGCAGATCATGCGGAATTCAAATTCTGGTGCTGGCGCTACGCCGATGACTGGACCGCTGCCGTAGATGAATGGGCGGATGTAGAGGGTGGCGCCGGAGCCGTATGGTGGAACGTAGTCGATGTTGGCCTTGACGAGCTGGTCGAGGGCATCGAGGAATTTTTCTTCGGAAACGGCTGGGATGCAGAGGCGTTCGCAGGAATCGTGCAGACGCTGTGCGTTCAGATCTGGACGGAAGGTGACGACACGGCCGTCTTTGGTGCGGTACGCTTTGAGGCCTTCAAAAGCGGACTGAGAATACTGCAGCACGCCGGCGCATTCGGAAATATGAACGACAGGATCGGTGACGAGGCCGCCTTCGTCCCATTTGCCATCTTTCCAGGTAGAAACATAACGATAATCTGTAGCAGTATACTCGAAACCGAGGCTGCCCCAATCAATATCTTTTGCCATAAAAAGCACTCCTTTACGTGTATTACAACAGTTTGTGAATCTATTATACACCCTGAGACAGAATGTGGACAAAAAATTTTCGCCAAAGCGCAAAGTTTATCTTTTCTGACAGTTTTCCACTTCTTCGATGAGGCCTTGCAGGTCGCTGGCGTCGGGGTGGCTGAGGGCGCAGTCGAAATTGAAGATCATCTTCTGCATGTGGCTGCGCTTGGCGGGCTCTTCTTCTGCGATGCGCACGTAGCGGTCGCGGACGCTCTGGGGCATTTTTCCTGGGCAGAGATAGCTGCCGACGAGCTGTACGCTTTCCGGCAGTAGATCGCGCACGCGTGCGAGGATCTGCTCAAAATACGCGACGCCGCCGCCAAATCCGCAGGTGCCGAAAAGGAAGATCTCCTGCTGTGTAAGCTGGGCGAGAAAGGCAGCGGTCTCTGCGTCGCAGGTGCCTTTGTCGGTCCAGAAGCCGATGTAGATGCGCTCGGCGGCGAGCGCCTGCGCGTCTGGCGCACCGAAATACAGGCAGTCGTCTGCGGGGAGCGCCTGGTGCAGCGCGTCGGCGAGCATTTTTGTGTTGCCGGTCTTGCTGGAATAAACGATGGAATAAGTCATGATATCCTCTCCTTTGCAGGTTTCTCCTATTATAACAGAAAATCACCCCGTTCGCGCGTGCGTTCGGGGTGATAAATGATCATTCAACAGATTTCAGCGATTCGGCCATGTGGATCCTGGAGATCTTGCGACGCATGATGAGCTGGGTGATAAACGCAAAAACGATGGTCAGCGCAAAAGCGATGGCGTAGTTTTGCGGTGTCACATAAGCGTCGAAGCTGAGGCCGTCGACAACGATCTGCGCCATGACGAAAGCGTGGAAGAATTTGCCGAGGACGAGTCCGGCGAGGGCGCCGAAAACGGTGAGCGCGGTGTTTTCGCGGAAAACGTAGGCATTGGCTTCGTTGGAATAGAAGCCGAGGACCTTGAGCGTGGCGATCTCGCGGATGCGTTCGCTGATGTTGATATTTGTGAGGTTGTAAAGCACGATGAAGGCGAGCGCCCCGGCGCAGAGGATGACGACGATGACGATGATGTTGAGGCTGTCAAGCATATCGGTGAACATGCTCTGGTTGTCAGAGGCGATGGTCACGTTGGTGATGTTGTCGTCGGCATTCATGAGGGCGGCTGCCTGCTCGTGCACATCTTCGTCGCCCTTGAAATTGATGAAGGCGCTGTTGACGTCGGTCTTGCCAAAAGCGTTTTCCAGCGTGCCGCGGGAAATGTAGGCGTTGTTCGAAATGTAGTTGTCGTACACGCCACAGATCTTGAGGGTGGTCTCGTGCATATCGCTGTCGCGCACGGTGACCTCGTCGCCGGTCTGCACACCGAGACGATCGGCGAGGCCGCGATCGAGCAGAAGCTCACCGTCTTCTGGCAGGCTGTATTCTGTGCCGTCAGCATGCCAGCTGAAGAAATCGCCGAGATCGCCATTGTCGATCGGCGCGTTCATGGAAACGCTGTGGGTGGTGCCGTTGGCGGAAATGTCCATGTTACCGGTGTAGGTGAACAGCGCGCCTGCGACGCGCTCGCCGTTGGCATCGAGGAAAGCGTCCATGTCTTCCTGGCTCAGGCTTTCATTGAAGGACGCGTTGGCGTCGTAGAGGTCGATCTCGTTATACTGCAGATCGGAAACGCCCATGAAATTATCCTGCAGCGCCAGCGCTGTGACGATGAGCGCTGTGCAGCCGCCGATGCCGAGGATCATCATGAAGAAGCGCGCCTTGTAGCGGAAAAGATTGCGCACGGTGATCTTTTGCAGGAAGCTGAGACGTTTCCACACTGGCGTCACGCGCTCGAGCAGATTGCGCTTGCCGGCTTTCGGCGCTTTTGGCCGGATGAGCTCGGCGGCGCTCTGAGTGAGGGCGCTGCGCCCGCAGATCCAGGTGACGCCGATCGTACAGAGCAGCGTCACAGCCAGCGAGATCAGCAGGAGCTGCCAGTTGAACACATAGAGCACCTGATCCGGCAGGGCGTAGTAGGTCCTGTAGGCGCTCCAGATGATTGTCGGAAAGCCCCAGGTGCCGAGGAAATATCCGAGCAGACAGCCGATGATGCCTGAGCTGCCGGAATAGGTCATGTATTTCATGAGAATGCTGGCGTTGGAATAGCCCATGGATTTGAGCACGCCGATCTGGGTGCGCTGCTCGTTCATCATGCGCGTCATCGTTGTGACGCAGACAAGGGCAGCGACGAGGAAGAAGAACACCGGGAACACCTTGGCGATGGAGCTGACGATAGCGGAGTCGCTCTTGAAGAACTGGAAGCCCACGTCTTCATCGCGGGTGAGCACGTAAAGCTCCGGCGCTTCCGGAATGGTCAGATCGTCGAGCACTTCCTGCGCTTCGTCGCGCTGGGCGCGGATCTCTTCCAGCTGAGATTCCGGCGCGCCGGCTTTCTCAGCCAGCTCCAGGGCGTCGTTGGCTTTGTCGATGCCCTCCTGCGCCTCTTTGCGGCCGTCGTTGATCTCATCGACGATCTCCTGATAGCGCGCGTTCACGCTGCCCTCTGCGACCTTCGTCACATCCGGCTCGCTATCGTCGATGCAGTCATCGTATTCATCGCTGTAAAGTCCGCCGCTTGTGTTGACGCTGAGATACATCTCCGTGTAATACTCAGATGTGAACGCATCCGCCGGCACAAAATAGATCGCTTCAACCTCGCCGGAGCCGATCTCGCTCGAGTAGCGGCCCATGCGCATGTAAAGCGGCGATTCCACAACGCCGACGATCTCCAGCTCGTGGTTTTCGAGCGCGTCGAGCGTATCCTGCGAGTTGCCGTCAGCGATCGTCACCGTATCACCGATGCCGGCGCCTTCAAAGAAAGACGAATCGACCACGCATTCGCCAGCGTTTTCTGGCAGGCGGCCATCCTTGAGGGCAAGCTTGTTGTCATCCTCCGTGATCGAATGGAAGCGGCCGACTTTTTCTTCATCGCCGCCATCCGAGACCAGCGCATCCACCTGATAGGCGCCGTCCGCCGCAGTGACCTCGTCTGCATCCCGCAGGGCCGCGACATCGTCGTCATCAAATCCCAGCGTCGACATCAGACGAAAATCATAGAAATTCTGCTCGTCCAGATACGTCTCGCCCGTTTTGAGCATCGCCTCTTCGCTGACCATAAGCCCCGCGAAGAAGCCCACGCCCAGCGCCACGATCGCCAATATCGCGATAAATCGGCCAAAGCTCGAGCGTATCTCACGCAGCGAGGTTTTGAGTAAGCTCTTTTTCATACAGCTCACCTCACCATTCGATGTCGTCAATAGACATTGGATGTTCGTTCAGTTCAACCTTCTGGATCTCGCCGCTCTTCACATGGACAACACGGTCCGCCATTGGGCAGAGTGCCAGGTTGTGCGTGACAATGACCACCGTCATGTTGTTCTTGCGGCAGGTTTCCTGCAACAGCTTCAGGATCAGCTTGCCAGTGTTGTAGTCCAGCGCGCCAGTCGGCTCGTCGCAAAGCAGCAGCTTCGGATTTTTCGCCAGCGCGCGGGCGATCGCCACACGCTGCTGCTCGCCACCGGAAAGCTGCGCCGGGAAATTGTTCTTGCGCGCCGCCAGACCAACCTCGTCCAGCACCGTCGCTGGATCCGCAGGATCCTTGCCGATCTGCGTCGCCAGCTCAACATTTTCCAGCGCCGTCAGATTTGGGATCAGGTTGTAAAACTGAAAGACAAAGCCAATGTCGTAGCGGCGATACGTCGTCAGCTCCTTCTCGCTGTAGCCGGCAATATTTTTTCCATCCAGCCAGACCTCGCCGCTCGAGAGCGAATCCATCCCGCCGAGGATGTTCAAGAGCGTCGTTTTCCCAGCGCCCGACGCCCCGACGATGATGCAGATCTCGCCCTTTTCCACTTCAAAATTCACATCATGCAGCGCGTTGATGTCCACACTGCCAACGTGGTAGGTTTTGTTCACATTTTTAAAATGAATGAATGGTTCCACAGTGATCTTCCTTTCTGACCATCAGCCACTCAATAATTCGTTTTCTATATTGTAAATTATAGCATCTTTATCACACATTTTGGTGAGAAAAATATCATTCTTTCTTTACAAAAAAAACACCACCGCGACGAAAAAATCCCTGGAGTTTTCGCTCCAGGGATTTTGCTTTGGTTGTCTACGTTGAAATGTGTCAGCCGTTCATGACATTGTTGCCGGCGGTGTCGTTAGGGTCGACGTAACCGGTGTTGTCGTTCATGACGTTATTGCCTGCGGTGTTGTTTGGATCCTGCGCGACGGCGTTGCTGCCGTTCATGACGTTGTTACCACTGGTGGCGTTGGGATCCTGGGTGTCATTCATGACGTTGTTGCCGGCGGTGTCATTGGGATCCTGCTCGTAGCCGGCGTTGTCGTTCATGACGTTATTACCGGCGGTGTCGTTGGGATCGGTGGTTTCATCGTTCATAACGTTGTTGCCGGCGGTATCGTTAGGATCGGTGGTTTCTGTGGTTTCAGTTGCATCGGCGCTGTCAGATCCGCCGCCAAAGATGCCACGGATCCAGTCGAAGAAGCTGTTGACGAGCTCCTGCAGTTTTGCCAGGAAGCCCTGGCCTTCGTCTGTCTGCAGATAATCGCTGGCCTGGCCGATGAGGCCGGAAACGCTGTCAGCGACGGAATCCCAGTTGATGTTGAGATCGGCAAATTGCTGAATGAGGTCAAGAAGCTGCTGATACTGTTCGTCGGTGAGGGTGATGCCGAGCTCGGAGAGCACGCGGTCGAGCAGGCTCTGTGCTTCTGCTTCATTCTGTGGTGCATTTTCGGCGATCTCCTGCTTGATGGTGTTGATCAGGTCGTTGGCCTGGTCGTCGCCGATCTCGGAGCCGAGTTCACTGTTGGTGACGAGTTCCTGGGTGGCTGCCTGCTTAACATCTTCGCTGATGGCTTCACCGGTGGAAACTTCGTAGGCTTTCATGATACCGGTGAGGGCGCCGGTGCCGCTGACTTCAATCGGTGCGGTGATCTGTACGTCGGCGTCGTTGATGCCGGCGGTGAGGATGGCGCTCTTATACGCGTCCGGGGTGACGTAGTTGATGTTGTGGGTGGTCACGTTGACACCGCTGCCTTTGGTGGTGTAGGTGATCATGGCGCAGGAATTGGTGCTGTTGCCGATCTGGGCATCAGGCACTTTGCCGCTGAGATACTGACGTTCTTCAGAAATGTCGACGTCGATGATCTGAGCGTTATCTTTGGCGCCAAAATATGAGAGAACTTCCTGGCGCTGCTGTTGGGTCAGGTTTGTCCCGATGGTGACGATCTGATCGCCGACGGCGGCGTCGGCGTATGCGGCCATTGGGGTGACCAGAAGTCCGATCAGCACGAGGGCTGAGATGATTTTCTTTTTCATTGATTTTCCTCCATTGTCAATAATAATGCTTCTTGACATCGCTACTATATCACACTGAGCGCATAGAAGCGTAGCGAATCGGTAACAAAATCTTATACTTTTTCTTTTATCCTTGTGGGGATGCGCTGAATAATCAGCGTCACGATGACGAGGATGAGAAATTTGTCGGCGTAGTCGGTGAAGACCTGAACGAGAAAAACGCTGGCTACCATCGGCAGCTGGAAAACGCCGTGCAGGAGCTGGACGATGTAGCTCGAGCCAGCAGAGGTGATGCCGCCGAAAACGAAGGCGCTGACGCTGGCGCTGACGACGGAAGCAGGCAGGCCGACGATGAAGGCCTTGAGCGCGAGCGGCAGATTTCTGAGCCGCGGCTGGCGCAGAAGGCTGGCGAAAAGCGCGACGGTGATGCCATTCGGGATGAAGGGAATGGCGAAGGGATCGTAGCTGGCGTTGAGCAGGCTCGAAACGAGGGCGCAGGGCACTGCGTAGAACGGGCCGCAAAAAACGCCGACGAAAATGGTGCCAAGGGTGTCGCCGTAGATGGGCAGCCGCGTGATCATGACGAGAAAGCTGCCGAGAATGTTCAGGCACACGCCGAGGGCGGCGAAGGACAGGCGCACGGTGTGTTTTCTTTCATTCACACGGCCCACCACCCTTCGCAGGAGCAAGTGTGAATAAAAAGTGGTAGAAGCATACCAATACCTCCTTACATTTGCCGGCAGCATGGACGCGCGCGAGCGCCCACCGCTTCCTGTCGGCAACGTCTTAGTTTTTTATACTGGGAAGATTTCGAACCAGTGTGTTCTATTATAACCGAAGTCCTTCGTCAACGCCAGACTGAATCACGGCATCGTCTGGCGGAATCTCGTTGTGCTTGAGCCGCGCGTAGACGATCTCTGTGAAAAGATAGTAGAGCGCTGCGCACAGCGGCACGGACAGGAGCATACCGATGAGCCCCATAAGGCTGCCGCCGATGGTGATGGCGAAGAGTGTCCACATGGCAGGAAGTCCGACGGAGCCACCGACGACCTTTGGATAAATGACGTGCCCTTCCACCTGCTGCAGAACGATCAGGAAGATCAGGAAGGTGAGGGCTTTCATCGGGCTCACGGTGAGAATGAGCAGCGCGCCGACTGCGCCGCCGATGAAGGCGCCGAAGATTGGGATCAGCGCGCAGAAGCCGGTGAGCACGCCGATCATTGGCGCGTATGGCAGACGCAGGATGAGCATGCCGATGGTGCAGAGGCTGCCGAGGATGATGGCTTCGGTGAGCTGACCGATGATGAAATGGTAGAACTTGGCGAAGCTCACCTGGGCGGCGTGCACGAGATAGATGGCTGCGCGCTTGGAAAGAAAGGCGAAGCAGATCTTGCGCGCCTGCACAGCCAGGGTTTCCTTATTAAAAAGAATGTAGATGCTGAAGATGAACGCGACGACGACATGCACAACGCTCGAGGCGATGTTGCTGACGAAGCTCACGGTGGAAACGACGGCCGACGAGAGCACGGATGTCCAGGCGGAGAGCTGATCGTTCAGCAGGCCGGTGAGATAATTTTCGAGGGTGTTCGGCGAAAAGTTCTCGATCTGATCGATGAAATTCCCGATGGCTGGGCTGTAATGCTCAAACATGGAGAGAAAATTGATCAGATAATCGATGTAGCTTGGCACTGCGGAAATAAACAGCGACAGAGAGCTGGCGAGCTGCGGCAGCACGACGCTGACGATCAGGCCGAGGATGGCCCAGACGAGCACGATCGAAAGCAGGATGGAAATGCCGCGCTCCATTTTTTTGAAGCGTGGGTTTTGCACGCGCACAAAGACGCGCTGCTCAAACAATCGCAGCGGCACGTTGAGGATGAAGGCGATGACCACCCCGATGAGGAATGGTCGCAAAAGCCCCACGACGTAGCCGATGAAGCCGACGACGCTGTCCATGTTGAAGACGCCATAGATGACGAGCGCCACTGCAAAGACGAGCATCAGCAGCCGTGACAAGGATATTTTTGGAAATTCCATGTTGTGACTCCTTTTTTGTACAGTCAGGGAAAATGTTCAGATACGCCTATTATACTGGATATTGGCCAGGAAGAAAATCAAATCGCCGCAATTCCTACAAATTCTTGAGAAAAACTTAAATTCTGCGCCGAGATTTGTTATAGTGAGAGCAGCAAACGACAACAGACAGGAGTTGACCATCATGGAACGTTCTACAGATTACTGGAAATCACAGGCTGCTGCTTGCCAGCCAGCGCTTCTGGCCGATCTCGCTCCGCTCATTGCCATCGAAAGCGTCTGCGATGAGTCTGCCGCGACGCCGGAAGCGCCGTTTGGCCCGGGCCCGGCAGCAGCGCTGGACTATATGCTGGCGCTCGCCCGCCGCGATGGCTTTGAGGCAGAAAATATCGACCACGTCGCTGGTGTGATCCGCTGGGGCGAGGGCGAAAAGATCCTCGGCCTGCTGGCGCATCTCGATGTTGTGCCGGCAACCGGCGAGTGGGATTCGCCAGCGTTTGAGGCGACGGTGCGCGACGGCCGTCTTTACGGGCGCGGCACCTCCGACGACAAAGGCCCGGCGATGGCCTGCTACTACGCGCTGAAAATGCTGCGCGACAGCGGCGTGACGCCGAATATGCAGATCCATTTCATTCTCGGCACCGACGAAGAAAACAGCTGGCGCTGTATGGATCGCTATTTCGCCACGGAGCCGATGCCGGATCTCGCCTTTTCACCAGACGCAGATTTCCCTGTGATCAACGGCGAAAAGGGCGTCATCGAGCTGCCGCTGCGCATTTCCGGCGAGGCAGCGAAAATCGGCGACGACGGCAAGCTGCTCTCCTTCGGCGGCGGCATCCGCAGCAATATTGTGCCGGAGCACGCCTACGCGCGCATTCAGAGCGACCGCGCCGACGCCATCGCGCGCGACTGGGCGGATTTTCTCGCCGAAAGCGAAGCGGCAGGCCATGCAGATGAGGACGGCGATGTGCTCATTCTCCTCTGCGATGGGCGCTCTGCCCACGGCGCCGAGCCGCAGGTTGGGCTCAACGCTGCCACAACCCTGGCTGCCTTCCTGGCGCGCTATGATCTCGGCGGTGCCAATGATTTCCTGCATTTTCTCGGCGAAACGCTGCACGAGGATTTCTACGGCGAAAAACTTGGCATCGCCTGCCACGATGAGATCATGGGCGATGTCAGCGTCAATCCGGGCATTGTCGAATACGAAGGCGGCGTCGGCGAGATCCATCTCAATCTCCGTCATCCGCGCGGCACCGACGCCGACGCCATCCTCGCGAAATTGCGCAGCCGCTACGGCAGCATTGTCTGTGAGCCGGAAGCGGTGAAGCTGGTGCATTACATTCCTGCCGACGATCCGTTGGTGGAAACGCTGCTCGATGTTTACAGCGATCACACCGGCCATGTTGGCAAGCCGCTCTCCATTGGCGGCATCACCTATGCGCACGTGATCCCCCACGGCGTGGCCTATGGCATGACGATGCCGGAGAGCGATGTGGTCATCCACCAGCCAAACGAGAGCCTGGTCCTGGACGATCTCGAAAAAGCCACGGCGATTTTCGCCGACGCGATCTACCGCCTTGTCAAATAAGTACAAAAAAGAACGCTGGAGCGATGTGTTCCAGCGTTCTTTTTGTATTCAGGCCTGAGATCTTTTCAGCGCCAGAAGCTCGCGGATCACTTCGCCGGCGTCGCGATTGATGGACAGCGACTTGTCAGCGATCGGCACGGGGATCTCAGGGTAGGCGATCTCTTCTTCGCTTTCAGGATAATCGACGGTGATGCGGAAGAAGCGCGCTTTTTCGCGCTCGCCGGTGATGCGCTCGAAGGGCACACGGATGACGCCGGCGCTGTTGAAACCGACGCCGAATTCCAGGATGGCGATGGAGGCATCGGCGCTTTCTGCGAGAAAATCGTGGTAGCGCTGATCGCCCAGGGCATGCGCACGGGTGTCGCGAAAAGCCGGGCGCAGCGGTGCGCCGCAGCGCGGACAATGCGGATGATGGGCCGCGTCCACGGTGAGATCGTCTTTGATGTGCGGCAGCGTGGCGTCGATGAAGGGCGCGATGTCGTACTCGTCGTCGGAGCAGCGGGCGCTGCAAATGAGCTCGCCGTAGCTGCCCTGCGCTTCAAAAACGCGCTCCGGTGGAAAACCGGCTTTGATGAACTGGTGGTCGACGTTGGAAGTGACGGCGAAATAATCGCTGTCCTCCAGCAGCGCTTTCAGATCATCGTAAAGCGGCAGCGCCGGCGTATCGAGGAGCACGGCCTTGATATGGCGGCAGAGATAGCCCCAGCGCTGGCCCGGCAGCCAGCCCTTGTAGCTGAACGTCTGATAATCGCTGTGCACGCCCTGCGCCCAAAGCGCCGGATAATCGCGCTTGAATGCGCGCTCGTCGGCAAAGCTGATGCCCGCCGCTGCCGAAAGCCCGGCGCCGGCGCCAACGAGCACGTAATCGCTTGTGGTGAGCGCGTGATAGAGTTCATGGATCGCATCCATGGTGAAGCCTCCTTAGAAAAGTTTCAAAAACTGCACGGCCTGTATTGTCCTGTCATCGATTTTACGGCACGATCCTGCGCGCAATCTCGGCGATCATTTTCTCTGCGCCGTCTGTGAGCGGCTGGTCGGCCAGATCGCGGGCGATTTCTTCAGCGAGGGCCAGTTCTGTCTGGTGAAAGCCCGGTCGCGCGAGCCGGAACAGGCCCTGTCCGTGCTGGCGCAAGCCGAGAAGCTCACCGGGACCACGCTGGCGCAGATCTTCTTCTGCGATCTCAAAGCCGCTTGCGGTGGTGGCCATGAGCTTGAGACGCGCCTGGCTCTCTTCGCTTGTGGCGTCGCTGACGAGGATGCAGTAGCTTTTTTCGCTGCCGCGGCCGACACGCCCGCGCAGCTGATGCAGCTGAGCGAGGCCGAAACGCTCGGCGTTCATGATGACCATGATGGTGGCGTTTGGCACATCGACGCCGACCTCGATGACGGTGGTGGAGACGAGCACCTGAGTGTGGCCGTCGCGGAATTCCTGCATGATGGCTTCCTTCTCGTCGGCGCGCATGCGTCCGTGGAGCAGGCCAACGTGCCAGCTTGTGAAAACCTCTGTCTGCAGCTGTTCGGCGAGGGAAATGGCGTTTTCGAGGTCGATCTTCTCCGATTCTTCAACGAGCGGACAGACGATGAATGCCTGGCGGCCGCTGCTGAGTTCTTCTTTGATAAAGCCGTACATGGCAGCGAGACGCGGCGAATTGATCCACATGGTCTGGATCTTCTGGCGATTTTTCGGCATTTCGTCGATGACGGTGAGGGCAAGATCGCCGTAAACAGTCAGCGCCAGCGAGCGCGGGATCGGCGTGGCGGTGGTGATGAGGAGATCGGGATGATCGCCCTTGCGCTCGAGGGCTTCGCGCTGGCGCACGCCGAAGCGATGCTGCTCGTCGATGACGACAACGCTGAGGCTCTGAAACTGCACAGGATCTTCAATAAGCGCGTGGGTGCCGACGACGCACTGGATGCTGCCGTCGGCAAGTCCGGCGAGGATGTCTTCTTTGTCACGCTTTTTCATCTGGCCGGTGAGCAGCGCAACGCGCACACCAAGGGCCGAAAATGCGCGCTCGGCGCCGGCAAAATGCTGCCGCGCTAGAACTTCGGTGGGCGCCATGAGCGCGGCCTGGTGGCCATTGGAGACAGCGGTGAGCATGGCGTAGAAGGCGACGTTGGTCTTGCCGCTGCCGACGTCACCCTGGAGCAGGCGGTGCATCTGGCGGGAGCTGGCCATGTCGTGGAGAATATCCTTAATGGCACGCTTCTGAGCACCGGTGAGCTCGTAAGGCAAAGCGGCCACAAAAGCGTCAGCCAAAAGCGGCGGCTCGCTGTGGGCGATGCCTGTCTGCACACTGTTGCGCGCGCGCTGGCCCCAGAGGGTCATGGCGAGAAATTCGTAGACGACGAGAGCATGATAAGCGCGCTCGGCATCGGCCATGCTCTGCGGCCGGTGGATGCGGCGCACGGCGTCGCGATAGCCGAGGAGATCGTAGCGCGCGGCCTGCTCCGGCGTGAGGGGCTCGTCGAGCTCGCCCACTGCGGCGAGGGCGGCGTCGCTGAGATGAAGCATATCGACTTTGCCGATGCCTTCTGTTAAACTATAGACGGGATGCACCACGAGGAGTCGGCGCAGCTGCGCCTCGTTTTTGATAAACTGATGCTCCTGCACATTGAGCTCCATGCTGTAATTTGCGCTGACACGCCCGAAAACGAGCAGCTGCACACCTGGATAGAGATATTTTTCCATCTGATAGCGACCAAACCAGGTGGCGACGATCTCGCCCTGCGCGCCTTCAAGGACGGCTTTCACAACTTTGACGTTGCGCCGGCTGGTGTTGGCGACATCCAGATGGGTCACGCGGCCCACAAACACGGCGGTGTCGCGCCCACGCCATTCCCGCACTGGCGCTAGCTCGCTCCAGTCGTCGTAGCGGAAGGGATAGAGCGTGAGCACATCGCGCAGGGTGTGGATGCCCATCCCGGCGAGAAGTTTTTGTTTTTTCGGGCCGATGCCCTTGACGCCTGCTACTGTATCATCTAAATGAGCCATACTCTCACCCCTATTCATCACGGAGGATCTTCATGAAACAATATTCCACTTTTCTCTTCGATTTTGACGGCACGCTCCTGGACAGCAACGCGCACGTGATCCGCTGCTTCCAGCTGGCTTTCCAGGACGTGCTGGGCGTAACGCTGCCGGAAGAGACGATCACGGCGACCTTTGGCATTCCTCTTGCCGAGGCGCTGGAGGATCTTGCACCGGCACATGCTGAGGAGCTTCTGCGCGTTTACCGCAAGCATTCCGACGCCTGCGGCATGTCGCTCCTGCAGGAGATCGCCGGCGCCCGCGCTGTGCTGGAAGCGCTGCATGCGCGCGGCTGCACAAATGCGATCGTCACTTCGAAAAAGGAGGTCAACGCCCGCGCCCAGATGGCGCACATCGGCATCGACCACCTCATCGATCTGCTGGTTGGTCCGGAAAAGACCACGGCCCACAAGCCAGACCCGGCACCAGTGCGCTACGCGATCGACGCCCTCGACGTTGACCCGCGCGACTGTCTGATGATCGGCGACAGCCCCAACGATATTCTCTGCGGCAAAAACGCCCACATAGACACCGCCGGTGTGCGTTTCACAGCGGTGTCGCTGGAAAGCCTGGAAGCGGCGCAGCCAACCTACATGATCGGCGCGCTGTCTGAGCTCCTGGCGCTGGCAAAGGCGAAGGCTTAATATTTTTTGCGCAACGCCTCATACACAGGCGCCGGCACGAAATCGCGGATGTCGCCGTTTAAGCTGGCGATGTTGCGGATCATGCTGGAGCTGACCATGGAAAATTCGCCATCGGCAGTAAAAAAAACGGTCTCAATGGCAGGATTGAGGTGGCGGTTGAAGGAAGCCATCTGCATCTCATATTCAAAATCCGAGATTACGCGCAGCCCGCGCACAATGGCGACGGCACCACGCGCGCTGGCATAATCCACCAAAAGGCCGGTGAATTTTTCCGCCTCGACATTTTCGAGATCGGCGACGCTCTCCTGCACCAGCGCGACGCGCTCGTCGACGGTGAAGAGGGTGTGCTTGTAGGTTTCCTCTGCGACAGCGATGTAAAGCTTATCGAAAAGGCCAACGGCGCGCTTGATGATGGACATGTGGCCGTTGGTGATGGGATCAAAGGTTCCTGAGTAAACTGCTATTTTCATTTATTTTCCTCTTGTTTTCTATAATTTGCCGCCGGCTGGTGCCGACGGCTTTTTTGTGCGCCTGTCACTGTGGCTGACGGCGCTGGATGTTCACATTTTCCGGGCCGAAGCTTTCGCCAAGCCGCGACCACAGCGCCGGGTCATCGTTGACCCAGTAGGTTTCGTTGAGCAGAACGATGCGGCTCTCTGGCATATAGCAGAGAAAAACCGGCACGTCGCCGCGCGGCTCCCTGGTGAGAAAAGCGAGCACGCGCTCGTCGTCGTAAGGCAGGCCTTCAGCGATCTTCACGAAAACGCGCAGCGGCGCTTTGGCAGGATCTGCGGCGGCGTGGCGCAGCGGCTCGATGGATTCGACGAAGATTTTGCGCTCGTCATCCTGAATGCTGGCGCGGCCTGTGACCTTGACGATGTTGTTTTCCTCGAGCTGGCTGCGCACCTGCGGCAGCGTGCGTGGGAAGATCAGGAGATCGATGTCTCCTTCGCGGTCGCCGAGGGAAGCATAGGCCATGAGATCGCCTTTCTTCGTGGTCTGCATGCGGATGCCGGTCATGATGCCGCACAGGACCAGCGTGACGCCATCCATCTGCTCGTTGATCTCGCTGATGCTGCAGCTGGCGATGTGCTGGAGCGCTTCGCTGAAGCTGTCCAGCGGATGGCCGCTGACGTAGATGCCGAGCATTTCCTTTTCGTAGCGCAGGCGCTCGTCCTTGTCGAACTCGCCAATGTCAGGAATCTCGACGCTGACGGTGTTGAGAGACGGCGCGTCGACAAAATCGAAGAGGGACATCTGGTTGGAGTTGCGGTTTTTCTGCAGCTGCTGCGCCTGAGCGATGCACTCATCGAGCACGGCGAGCAGGCCACGCGTGCCCTGTCCGAGGGAATCGAAGGTGCCTGCTTTGATCAGCGCTTCAAGGACGCGTCTGCCGACGGTGCCGCCAATCTCTACGCGTGTGCAGAAATCCTGGAAGCTGGTAAATGGTGCTTCCGCGCGCGCCTGGCAGATGAGATCCACAGGATGCTGGCCGACGCTCTTGATGGCGTTCAGCCCAAAGCGGATGCCTTCGTCGGTGGCGGTGAAGCCCAGGCCGCTGGCGTTGATGTCTGGCGGCAGCACAGGAATGCCGAGACGGCGGCACTCGCTGATGTAAAAGGTCATTTTGTCGACGCGATCGATGAAGGAATTCAGCGTTTCTGCCATAAATTCCTTTGGATAATGGCATTTGAGCCAGCCTGTCTGGAAGGCGAGCAGACCGTAGGCGGCGCTGTGGCTCTTGTTGAAGCCGTAGCCGGCGAAGTATTCGATGAGTTCGAAGATCTTCTCAGCGATCTCTGCAGAGGTGCCGCCTTTCTGAGCGCCTTCGATGAACTGCGTCTTGTAGCCGGCGATGATCTCCGGCTTCTTTTTTCCCATGGCGCGGCGCAGCATATCGGCCTCGCCGAGGGTGAATCCGCAGAGGCTGGACGCGATCTGCATGACCTGCTCCTGGTAGAGGATGACGCCGTAGGTGGTGTTGAGGATCGGTTCCAGCTTCGGATCGAGGTAGGTGATCTCCTGCTCGCCGTGCTTGCGGGCGATGAAATCTTCGACCATGCCGCTACCCAGCGGTCCCGGACGATACAGCGCGACGAGGGCGATGATATCCTCCAGGCTTTCTGGCTGCAGGTCCTTGAGCACGGCGCGCAGGCCGCTGCCTTCGAGCTGGAAGACGCCAGCTGTGTCGCCGGCAGAGAGCATCTGATAGGTTTCTGGATCGTCGTCAGGAATGGTGTTGAAATCCACCTCGACGCCGTAGCGCGCGCGGATGGATTCGATGGTCTTATTAACGACGGTGAGGGTGCGCAGGCCGAGAAAATCCATCTTGAGTAGGCCGATGGCTTCGACGTCGTCCTTGGGATACTGGGTGATGACGGCGTCTTCCTTGGTGCGCTGCAGCGGCAGATAATGGTCGGCAGGCTCTGCGGAAATGACGACCCCGGCGGCGTGGACACCGGCGTTGCGCGGCAGGCCTTCGAGGCTTTTCGCCATCTGGATCATGGCGGCGATCTGCTCGTCGTCGGCGATGAGCGCGCGCAGTTCGTCGGAGGCGCTGATGGCTTTGTCGAGGGTGATGCCGAGCTCGCTCGGGATGAGCTTGGTGACCTTGTTGACGACAGAAAGCGGCACGTTCATCACGCGGCCAACATCGCGCACGGCGCCCTTGGCGAGCATGCTGTTGAAGGTGATGATCTGGGTGACGTGATCGGCGCCGTATTTGCGCGCGACGTAGTCGATGACCTCGCCGCGCCGCTCGTAGCAAAAATCGATGTCGATATCGGGCATGCTCACGCGCTCAGGGTTGAGGAAGCGCTCGAAGAGCAGCTGATACTTGAGGGGATCGATGTCGGTGATGCCGAGGAGATAGCTGACGATGCTGCCGGCTGCAGAGCCGCGGCCAGGGCCGACGAAGATGCCGTGGCTTTTGGCGTAGTTGACAAAATCCCAGACGATGAGGAAATAGGTATTGTAGCCCATTTTATCGATGACGCCGAGCTCGTAGTCGAGCCGCTCTGTCACCTCGGCGCCGGCAGCCGGATAGCGGCGGTGGATGCCTTCTTCACAGAGGCTGCGCAGATAGGCCTTGTGGTCCATGCCCGGCGGCGTGTCGAAATTCGGCATATAATTGTGCCCGAGGGTGAAATCGAAATTGCATTTTTCGGCGACGCGCACGGTTTCGTCGAGGGCGGCGGCGTCGTCGGGCAGCATGCGCAGCATTTCTTCGTAGCTTTTGAAATAAAACTCATGGCCTTCAAAGCGCATGCGATCCTCGGTATCAAGGGTTGTCGCTGTCTGGATGCAGAGCATCACATCCTGCACGGCGGCGTCTTCAGCGCGGACATAGTGGTTGTCGTTGGTGGCGACGAGGCGCACGCCAAGCTCCCGGGAAAGCTGGTGCAGGCCGTCGTTGACCTTGATCTGTCCGGGAATGCCGTGGTTCTGCAGCTCGAAATAATAATCCTCGCCAAAGAGGTCCTGATACCACATGGCGGCCTGGCGCGCGCCCTCGAGATCGTCATCGAGCAGCAGACGCGGCACTTCGCCACCAAGGCAGGCGCTCATGGCGATGAGCCCGTCGTGATAGTCTGTGAGCAGCTCGCGGTCGACACGCGGATGATAATAAAAGCCTTCGAGAGAGCTCAGCGTCACGAGCTTACAGAGATTGCGATAGCCTGTGTCGTTTTTCGCGAGCAGGATGAGATGGTAAGGCGCGGCGTCGAGCCGGCTTTCCTTGTCAAAGCGCGTGCGCGGCGCGACATACACCTCGCAGCCGATGATGGGCTTGATACCAGCCTTTTTGCAGGCGCGATAAAACTCCACGGCGCCGTACATGACGCCGTGGTCGGTGATGGCAAGGGCGGGCATGCCAAGCTCGACGGCGCGGTCGATCTCGTCAGAAATGCGGCCGGCGCCGTCGAGCAGGCTGTAAGCTGTGTGGTTGTGCAGGTGTACGAATGGTTTCATCGTCTCATCCTCTGTCAGCCTTCGCGGATCAAGAGATCCACTTCGCTTTGTGCCACGAGGCGGCCGTCGATGGTCTCAATACGCACGGAGGCGTGGTGGTGGCCGTTGTATTCGGAAAGCAGCGGCAGCAGGTAGACGTCCTCATCGGCGCCGAGGGCGCTGAAAAAGCGCGTTGTCACCTGAAATGCCTGTCCCTGCAGATTTTTCACAACGCGCAGAGCGATGACAGCGGCGTTGCTGGAGAAAATATTCGCGGTGCCGAGGCTGAGGCTGCCGTATTCGTCGAGCATATAGGGAATGATGCGCCCGGAAAGGATGACATCTGGCTCCCGCGCGACGAGGGAAAATCCGCTCATGCAGATGTTGTCGGAGGTGTCGCCGAGATGCGGCTGCTTCTGCATGGTCTGCTGGGCTTCGATGAAATCCTTGAGGCTGACGACGCCGATGAGGGTGTTTTCCTCGTCGACGACGGGCACGAGCTCGACCTGTTCGAGCACGAGCAAACGCCCGAGATAGCTCACAAGGGTGTCGCTGTGGACAACGACAGGATTCGGCGTCATCACCTCTTCCACATAGGCGGACGGCGGCTCGCCGGTGACGTCATAGGCGGTGACCATGCCTTCGAGCTTGCCATCGGCGGTGACGACAGGAAATTCGCGGTGCCCGGTCTGCAGGCTCAGCTCCTGCCAGTCGCCAACGGTGTCGATGGGCTGCAGCACATAGGGATCGGTGGTCATGATGTCGGCGATGGTGACGAGCTCGCGCTGCTGCACGCTGCCGACGATGGCCTGGTTGATGGCGATGATGGCATCGAAGATGTCATAAGGCGTGGAGATCACGACGATCTTGTCGGAGAGGGCCTCGAGCCGATTCTTCGCGGCGATGCCGCTGTCGCCGGTGAGCATCACAGGCAGATCGTGGCTGTAGACATAATCCATGAGCTCCTTGCTGTACTCACCGATGATCATGGTCTGCGGCAGCGGTTTTTTCTCGCGCAGATGGGCCTCGCTGGAGGCGACGAAAAATGCCTTCGGCGCAACATCGCTCTTGTCGGCGCCATGCAAAAGCTGGCCTTCGACAATATTGGCGAGCTCGCGATAGGTCAGCGAATCGATGGAGCGCTCCTTTTCCTGCTCGATGCGGATGGTGCCCACCTTGGGAATGGAGGAGACAAGCCCCTCGTTTTCTGCATCCTTGATCGCGCGATACACCGTTCCTTCGCTGATGTTCATCTGGCGCGCAAGCTGGCGCACGGACACTTTTTCGCCCACGTCCAGGCTTTCGATGAATTCTATGACGATATCATGCTTTGTCTTCTGCATGTGGTTCCTCCTTTGCTGGCAGCGGGTGCAAAAAAAGCCTTTGCCAAGCAGACAAAGGCTTCTTCTTTTCAGACAAGAATGAAAGTCGATCTCGTTCCTCAGAGGACGAGCACATCCGCCACCATATCAGTCTTCGTCCAGTTCATCCTCAATGACGATCTCGTCATCTTCCACTTCTTCGTAGTCATCGTCCTTGCCGATGACGGCAACAACTGCGTCGCAGTTTGGGCAGAGAACCTCCACAGGTTCGTCGTAATCGCCCTGATAATAGCCAACGGTTTCCCCGCAGACAGGGCATTCGGTCTCAACGAAAATATCATCATCGTCAAAATCCACATCGTCGTCGTCCCAGTCGTCGAACATGAGATCCTCGACATCGCCGAGATCCTCGTCGATCGCTTCTGCATACTCCGTCAGCTCATGCACATATTCTTCGAGGGATTCGATCTCTTCTGCCATATCATTGATGCAGGCGAGCAGCGCCTTGACAAAATCGCCCTTTTCGGCATCCTCCGTCAGACCCTTGCCTTCTGCCAAACCCTTCAGATAAGCTGCGTGCTGTGATAAATCCATTTTCCTGAAACCCCTTTCGGTTCTCTTTAAAACGTCTTACGCTCTTTCAATATACTGACCGGTGCGCGTGTCGATGCGGAGCACGTCGCCGGTGTTGACAAAGAATGGCACGTTAACAACAACGCCAGTTTCCATGGTGGCTGGCTTGGTGCCGCCGGACTGGGTGTCGCCCTTGATGCCCGGCTCCGTTTCGGTGACAGTCAGTTCAACGGTGTTTGGCAGTTCAACGCCAAGGATGATCCCATTGTAGCTGTTGATCTGGCAGTCCATGTTTTCCTTCAGGAATTTGTCGCCGCCCTGGAGCTGTTCTGCAGTCAGGCTGACCTGTTCGTAGGTGTTGTTGTCCATGAAGACATACGCTTCACCGTCGAAGTAAAGATACTGCATCATAGCGCGGTCGATGGTTGCCTTTGGCAGCTTTTCGCCGCCGCGGAAGGTCAGCTCGGTGGTGGCGCCGGTCTTGAGGTTTTTCAACTTCGTGCGGACAAAGGCTGCGCCCTTCCCTGGTTTTACATGCTGAAATTCGAGTACTTGACATGGGTCACCGTTGTATTCGATGGTGACGCCCGGTCTGAAATCATTGGATGAAATCATGCGTTAAACTCCTCCTAAAAAATTACGTCTAATTTATTATACAGTAGGTCGCCGAGAATATCAATATTCAGCCGCCATCAAACAATGAGCAATTCTTTCGGCGAAGTCGTGAGATTTTCGCAGCCGCCCTCTCTGAGCACGACAAGATCCTCAATGCGCACGCCGCCAATCCCCGGCACATAAAGCCCCGGCTCCACACTGATCACCGTGCCCGCCGGCAGCTGCTCCTTCACATTCCGCGAAAAACGCGGCTCCTCGTGGATCTCCAGGCCAACGCTGTGCCCCAGCCCATGGCCAAAATAGCTACCAAAGCCCGCCTTGTCAAAAACCGCCTGCACCAGATCCTGCATCTTCTCGCCAATGGCGCCAGCGCGCGCCGCCGCCAGCGCCGACTGCTGCGCCTTCAGCACCAGCGCGTAGAGATCCTTCTGCGCCTCCGAGAGCGTGCCCACGCCGATCGTGCGCGTCATGTCCGAGCAATAGCCCTCGTACACACAGCCAAAATCAAACACCACCAGATCGCCCCGCTCGATTTTTTTGTTCGAGGCGACGCCGTGGGGCATTGCCGATCGCACGCCGCTCGCCACGATCGTCTCAAAACTGAGCCCGCTCGCCCCCGCACGGCGCATCGCCAGCTCCAGCTCAAAAGCCAGCTCGCGCTCCGTCACACCCGGCCGCACAAGCTCCAGCACCTGCCGAAACGCAGCATCGCCGATGTGTTCGGCGGTGCGGATGAGGGCGATCTCCTCCTCATCCTTCACAGCGCGGAACCGCTCCACCGCCTGCTCGAGGGGGATCAGATTTGCGCGCCCAAAGCAGGATTTTAAGCGATCGTAAAAGTCAAACGAGAGGTCATGGCGCTCAAACGCCAGCACCGCCCAGTTCTCACGCTCGCAAAGCTTGGCGATGCTCATCGGCGGCGTGTAGCGCGCAAGCTTTTCCAGCGTGAAATGCGGACACTGCTGACGCGCCTGCATCGTGTAGCGAGAATCTGTGAGAATGAACGCTTTGTCGCGGCTGATGACCAGATACGCAAACGTTCCGGTGAAGCCGCTGAGATAGCGGATGTTGGAACGATCCGAAATGAGCATCGCGTCGTACTGGTCTCCCTGCTCTGCGAGCCACGCCTGAAACCGTTTCAATCTTTTTTCATATTGCATCGATGAATGACCTCCTTTATTTATTCCAGTTGTCCGAGTATGAGATAGCACCATCGTTCCGGCGCCGGCTGCGCAGGAAGCGCTGCAAGCGGCAATATCTGCCGTCCCTCGACAGGCGTTTCCGCATCCTCTTCTTCTGGCGTCTCCGTCTCTGGCGGATTCGGCATGTAGATGGTTGCCGCATCGATCCGCGCCAGAGTTTCCGGCGGAACATCCTCGCCGAGCACAACAGTCTCGGCGCGCAGCCTCACACTCTCACCAACGGTCAGTGTACCATCAATCCAGGCATTTTTGCAACTCAAATCGCCCTCAAGTTGCAGATCGTCTTCAAAAATCGCGTTGCCCGCAAGCTGGAGCGTCGTTTGCAGCTGCACCGAGAAATCGTCGCCAGCAAAATGCGTCGCCAAAAGGCTTCCGGAAAGCGCACACGAGCCGCCGTCCCCGAGCACAAAAGTGCGCGCCACGCTCAGTTTGTCGTCACAGAGGATGACCAGATCCTCCGCCGCATGATGTTCCAGCCAGCGCCTCGGCACATCGCGCTGCACATCGTAGTAAAGCGCCCGCTCTGCGCACGCAAATGCAAAGCGCGCCTCCAGCGGCAGCGCAAAAAGCCGCACGCGATGCACCCGGCGACCCCCATCCGCCAGGCTGCTTGCGCTCTCTAACCGGACAGTGCGCGCCTCCACTTTTTCCACAGTGACAAGCCGACGCTGGCCCTCGATCGGTTCGTCAGACAGCAAAACACGCCCGACAGAGAGCGCCGCGCCAGACGCGTTCAATTCATCGAGGGTGTCCGCCAGCGCCGTGCGGTGCAGCTGCGCCAGCTGCAGGCCGCCGATCTCATCCCCTCTGGCAGCGCTGCGCAAACCTGCCATTTCCACGCCGCAAACCAGCACCAGCGCCAGCATCGCGCAGGCAATGAGCGCAAGGATCATGATATTGCCACGCCGCATATTGACAACTCCCCTTCATTACAATAGGAAACTGAGGCCGAGCGTGCTGGCCGCCGCCTCCTCCGTGCGAAACTGAAAAGACCCGATCGCGCAGAATCGCCCTTCCCTTTCCAGCCAGGTGTAAAATGCTTGCAGATTTTCCCGTGTACCAGCGAGCACCAGGCTGCCCTGCAAAGAATCGGCAGCGGTATGCATGCTTTCCACGGTGAGGCCGAGCTCCTGCGCTTTCATGCTGCATTCATAAAGGGCTTCGGTGCTATTCCACGGCGTTTCGTTTTCGCTGACAACAATTGGCTCCAGTGCTTCTTCGGCTGGCGCCTTCTGCCACTGTTCTGCCACATTTGTCCACAAAAAAAGCCCGAGCGCCAGGAGCAGCGCATAGATATAGCCTTTGCGAATGCTCATGATGCGTCGCCTCCCTCCAACGAAATCTGCACAACAAATTCATAAAACGTTTGCTCATCCTCGCTCGTGCGCGTCATTTCCAGGAGCAGCGGATGCAGATCCGGCTCCACTTCCGCCAGCGCACGCATATACGCCGCCAGGTCGAGCGCTTCGGCGCAGCGTCCGTTGAGAGCGAGCGTGTCATCGACGGCATCCTGACCAAGAAGCGTGATGCGCTCATCCTTGACGGCATAGGCCTCTGTCAGCAGCACGCCATACGTACTGCGCTCCACAACATTCTGCGGCTGCGCCTGCTGCGGCGCGTCGTCAATCTCAGCAGGCCGCATCGCCAGCCCGATCAACAGCACGCCAGGAAGCAGCACACAGAGTAGGAGCAGCGCTACGAGCGGCCGATCTTCACGCAGAGATACCGCCGTTTGCGCATGCAATGGACGCAGTGCACAGGCGAGCAGGCGCACACTGTCGCATTCCTGCGTTGTCTCCAGCCGCAAAACGCTCATACTTGTCGGCTCCGCCAGTCCCAGTTCATGATGTGCAGCGCTCAGGTTCTTTTTCAACGTCAGTGCATCGACGCTGTTATCTGCGCGCGCGTCGATGACGCGTCCGTTTTGCATAGCGACAATGGCGTTCCAAAGCACCGCAGAAAGCTGATACCAGCCATCCGCCAGATCTGGCAGCTGCGCAGCGGCAAGATCCGCCGCACCAACGATGCGCAGACGCCGCGCAAAGCGACCGAAGGGGGCCGTGAGGGATCGCAGTTTTTTCTCCATGCAACCACAAACAGCGCATCGTCCCTCCGCATCCAGCATCTGCACCGCTAACGCAGCCGGTCGCTCCTTCAGTTCGGCGGTCAGCGCGTTTGCCGCCATGGCGCGCTGCTGCGTCGGCTTTGTCTGACTCGGCAGCATGATGATGCGTCGCACCAGCGCTGTTTCCGGTGCGACCAAGAGCAGCGTGTCCTGTCGGCGCAGCCTGCGCGCATCTGCCGCCTGCTTCAGCCAGATATTGAGATGCTGTTTTTTCACCTCTTCCCGCCAGCGCTGCTCGACGCCGTCAAGCGCACGTACGACGAACTGCTCGTTGTCTTCGTAAAATACCACGATCATCACGGTCACCTCCTTTATTCAAATTTCACGACCAGTGGGATCACGCGATACGCCGTCACCAGCGTATTCGCTTTCGTGTAGCCAGCAAGATGGATCTCAACGCTGTAGATATCATCAGCCAGAGAACAGCGTGCGCCGTCGCGCCCACGATAATAGATCCGAAATCCGCGCTCCTCGTTCAGCAGCCCTGCATTGCTGCTGAGATAAATTGCCAGCGGCTGGTCGGCGCCACTGTGCAGGCTGTCCTCCTGCCACCGATAAAGCACATGGTTGGGCAGTGGTCGTTCCTTCGGGCTTTCCTGGCTGAGATCGCTCGGACTCGACCGCAGCACGTAGCCAACGCGGCCCAACGCACGCTCGTCCCCTTCGTCCATCATCAGTAGCCGCAATTCATAAGACGTGCGGATCTCTGAAAGTGGCCGACTGTCGACGCGCTCAAAATAATCCACATCAATATCAACTGCGCTGCGCACATCGTGCTCCATAAAATCCAGCGCCTGTTCAAGCTGGTCAGCGATGACTTCTTCCTCAAATCCGCTGCGTGACCAGGTGATGCTGTTGGCGATCAAATGCGAAAGCAAACTAATCAGCAAGCCGCAGATCAAAAGCACGACCAGCAATTCAATGAGCGTAAAAGCTGCGTGTTTTTTCATGACGGCCCCTCCCGCACAAGAAAAACATGCGTCTCGTGCCAGCGCTCGTGGGTCACGCGAAGCACGTAGACGTCATTTTGCAGCACCGTTTCGTAGCGCCAGCCGCCCTCGAGATGCCCGCTTCTTTCCTCTGGTGGCGCTGCTTCCAATTCTGCGAGCAGCGCTTCCACCTGCGGCACCAGCGCAGCATCGTCAGCATCTCGCGCTGAGAGAAGCCCCAATCCACCAACACCTCTCACCAGCGCCACCAGGCAGAGTGCAATGATCGCCAGGCAGACGACCATCTCGATCAACGTCATCGCCCGGCGTCTCATGACTCTACTCCCACGCGAATGCGGCCAAGATTGCTGACAACGAGCGTGCGCGCCTGTTCACCGCAGCGCACCGTCAGTGTGCATTTGTCATACGCCGTGCCGCGCGGCTCAAAAACGATCTGCCCAGTGAGAGAATTTGCCTGCAAACGCAAACGCTCACTGACCAGCGCTTTTGTCTGTGTCTGTTCGCCGTTCGCATCGCGCACCGTCAGACGATAGCCACCCTCGCAGCGAACGAAAGACGCTTTTTCGCCGCTGCGCTGTGCCTCAGCGCGTAGCCAGATGAGATCTTTTTCCAGAAGCCGCACCTGCTGCTCCACGAGCTGACGGTCATACAGCGCGCCCACGCGCGGCACCATCACAACCAAAAGCAGGCTCAAAATCCCCAACACCACCACCAGCTCAATCAGCGTGAATGCGCGCCGACGTGCGCTCGGCGAAAAATTCTCCCTGTTCATACACTTCGTCACCCTTCTTTAATGCCACTATCGCCACTCCATCGCCTGCTACCACTTTATACGCGTAACCAGCCACCGGACTTTCGATCTCGCTGGCGAGCACACCTGCTTCAACAAGCGCGCTCTGCGTCGTCGCTCGTTCCTCCGGATAGCGCTGCGCAAACTGCTCCGTTGCCGTCAGGAGCATCGCCAGATCGGCTTCGATGCGCGTCTGCCGCGCATCTGTCAGAGTATCTCCAACGCGTACACCGACAACCGTCGCCAGAATGCCGATGATAACGAGCACAACGATCAGCTCGATCAGCGAAAAACCTTTACGCCTTGCCATGGCTTCGCCTCCTTACTGCGAGAGCAACGCCTGATAAGAGCCCAGCACCGGCAAAAACAATCCCAGTGCCACAAAAAGCACGAACACGCCCAGGAGCATGATGGCCACAGGCTCAACAAGCCGGATCCACATCGACAGCTCTTCAAAAAGGATCGTCTCGCAGTATTCCGCCGAATCCGTCAGCGTCTGCGAAAGCTGACCATAGCGCTCGCCGCTCAGGAGCATCAGCCGTGCTGGCTCTGGCACAAAAACCGCGTCGGCAAGGACCTGCGAAAGTTCTGCTCCCTGCGCCATATTTTCACGAACAGCCGCTACATCTGCCGCAAAGACGGTGCGCGAAAAATAACGCTCCATCTCCTCCAGCGCATCGCCCACCGGCACGCTGGATTGCAGCATCTGACCAAAAAGCCGCGCAAAAGGCACATAGATCTGCAGCACAAAATATTTCCGCAAGAGCGGCACACGGAGCACCAAGGCGCGCAAGATCCCACGTCCTGAGGCATGCTCCTGTTTATTGCCAGTGCTCCCCAATAGCAACACAATCCCCACAGCGAAAGCGAGCAGCAGCCATCCGCCGTACTGCGCCAGGCCGTCGTGCACGAGCAAAATGAATCGCATCAACACCGGCACCTCAGTATTAAAATCCATGAACTGACGCACCAGCACCGGGAGCACCACAAAACTCAGCACCAACCCAACGAGCAGGAGTGTCACCAAAACAATCATCGGATACAGCAACTGCTGCTGAATACGTTTTTTCAGCCGCTCCTGATTTTCGAGATGCCGACAGATCTCCTGCAGCACCTGCGCCAGCTGCCCTTGCCGCTCACCGATCGCGATCCATTGGCAGAGCAGCAGCGGCACACTTTTTTCACGGCGCAGCGCTTCAGAAAAAGCCAGACCTGCATGCATCCCGCTTTCAATCCTGGAAACGAATGCACGCTGTCGCTCGCTCATTTGTCCACGATTCATATGCGCCAGCGCTTCTGACAGCTGCACACCGCTGGATTGCGCCATCGCCAACTGGCGCAGAAAAACCGCCAGCTGACGTTTGCTCAACCCGCGCGTAGAAAAAGCAGCCGGCCGCCGCAGCCCAAACAACCAGATCGGATAGATGCCACATTCAGCGAGCAAGGCGCAACAATCCGCTGCGCTTTCTGCCTGCTGCCAGTGCACCCGTCCACGTCCACTGCTATCAAGATAATGGTAGACAAAGGTTGTCATCGTGTCGCCCTCCTTTTACAGCACCAATCCCTTCGCCTGAGCATCGTCACCGACGGTACGAAATCCCTGCGCCTGCGCTTGCTTGCGCAGAGCAAACCCGCTTTCGCCAGCGGCAACGCGCACGCGCTCCGCTTCGCTGAGATGCCACAATTCCTGCACCCCTGTGCGACCGTCACGTCCACTGCCCAGACAGCGCCGACAGACACTGCCATCGGCCGCAACGCCGCTGCCGCCACAATCTGTGCACAGCTGTGGGAGAAGCCGCTGATTCACCACCGCCGTCAGAACCGCGCCCAGCAAAAGATCGCTGAGTCCGAGATCGCGCAAGCGGTCCACCGCTTCCTGCGCATTGTCCGCATGCAGCGTCGCGATCACAAGCTGACCACTCAACGCCGCACGCGCGGCAATATCCACCGTTTCAGCATCGCGCAATTCGCCCACCGCGATCACGTCCGGATCGCTGCGCAGCATACCGCGCAGCCCTGCTGCAAAAGAAAAACCACTGAGCGCGTTCACCTGCATCTGCTGCACTTCCGGCAGCACCGCTTCGATCGGATCCTCGATCGTGTAGACCAGCTGTCCCTGCGCGGCCAATTGCTTCAAGCAGGCATAGAGCGTCGTCGTCTTTCCGCTGTTCGTTGGCCCGGTGATCAATACCATCCCGCGCGCCTTTTCCAGCAGTGTCAGCAACGCCGACTGATTTTCTTCCGTAAAACCGAGCGCCGCCAGCGAACTGCGCCGCTGCAGCTCCGGCAAAATACGCAGCACGATTTTTTCACCGTTGAGCAGCGGCAGCGTTCCCAGGCGCAAATTGTAATCGGCGTCCCGGCAACGAAGGAGAATATGCCCATCCTGTGGAAGACGATGCTCCGCAACGTCCACTTCCGCCAGGAGCTTCAGCTTGTTGACGATCCCATCGGCCACCGCCGACGGCAGCTCCGCATACGTTTCAATCCGACCGTCCAAACGAAAATCGACGCGAAAACAATCGTCCGTTCGCAAAAAATGAACGTCCGTCGCTTCCGCATCGATCGCATCATCAAGGCTCCTGCCAATGAGCCCGTCTACATGACCAGGCTCTGCGCGCAGCAGCTCTTCCACCGCATGTCGACGCCGCGTAACATGCTGCACAGTATCCGCGATCATCCCGCACAACAGCGCAGAATGAACGCGCACTGCATCACTCAAAAAAAGCGGTGCATCTCCATACACCGCCTCAAAGGCGTGACGCTCTGCTGCATTCGGCGGACGCAGACAGACATAGCGCCCATCGCCCTGCAACTGATACACTGCCCAGTCTGCGCACTGAACAAGCGTCGCCTGTAAACGCGCATTTCTTTCTAAATATATATAAGGAAGGCCAAAAAATCTGGTCAACAATGGCTGGGCATCGTCGGCTTTCACCTGCTGGCGCTCCAGCCATTCGCCCAGCACATCGTTATCAGACCACGCCGCGTCACGATCCGCCAGGCCGGCATCTGCAAACAGCTGCACCAAATAACCACTGAGCAATCCCATCATGAAGCCCTCCTTCAGTATGAATATTTTTCGTTCTCAATTATCCATTGCGGATTTTATACAAATTATGATATCAGCATATGGTTCAGAATTCAATATATGTTTTGAAAAATCTCCACTATGACACATCTTTTTCTGTAACCACAAGAAAAAAAGTCTCTCCCGCTGCTTGCTGGGAAAGACTTTATGGTTCTTCTCTATGATCATTTCAGGAAGCCGTTGATGATCTGCTCCTCTGCTTCCTGCTCGGTGAGGCCGAGGGTCATGAGCTTGATAAGCTGCTCGCCGGCGATCTTGCCGATGGCGGCTTCGTGGATCAGGCTGGCATCGATGCAGTTGGCGGAGAGCTGTGGCGACGCGATGACGTGAGCGTCGTCCATGATGATGGCATCGCATTCGGTGTGGCCGTAACATTCTGCATTGCCGTTGATGCGGCTGACAAAATCCTGCATGGAGCGGTCTTTGGCAACACTGCGGCTGACAACGTTGGCGCTGCAATTCTCGCCGTTGAGGTCCACTTCAAAATTGGTCTTGGCGACCTGGTCGCCGGTGGTGAGGATTTTTTCGTGGATGACGAGGGTGGCGCCGTCGGCGAGATCACCGGAGGTTTCGCGAATGGTGTCGTCGATGCCTTCGATCTGGGTGGTTTCCATCTCAAGCTCGGCGCCTTCGGCGAGATGGAGGATGGTGGTTGGGTTCATGATCTGCTTGCCGCGGCCGTCGCCTTCGCCGAAATGCTTTTCGATGTATTTGACCTTGGAATTTTTGCCGACGTAGAAGGTGTGGATGCCGTCGTGCTGGCTGTCGCCGCCGCCGCAGTTGTGGATGCCGCAGCCGGCGACGATGGTGATGTCGCAGTTTTCGCCGATGTAGAAATCGTTGTAGACGAGATCCTTGAGGCCGCTTTGCTGCATGATGACTGGGATGTGCATGGATTCGTTGACGGTGCCATCCTTAACGTGGATCTCGATGCCCTGGCGTTCCTTCTGGGGAACGATCTCGATATTGGCGGTGGAGCGGCGACCGGCTGCCTGGCCGTCGGCGCGGATGTTGTAGGCGCCGACAGGGAGGGCGTCGAGGTCGGCGACTTCCTTTAATAAGCGTTTCTGAATTTCATCCATTTTCGTGGTCCTCCTTTACTTCGTGAGCTTGTCCATGATCTTGGTGCAGCCACTGCCGATGATGTATGGCATGACATCGTCCGGCTTGCCATCGCGCACGACTTTGCCATCCTGCATCATGATGATGCGATTGGCGATATTGAGAATGCGCTCCTGGTGGCTGATGATGAGGATCTTGCCGTTGGTTTTTTCATTCATTTTTTCAAAGACCTGGATGAGGCTCTGGAAACTCCACAGGTCAATACCGGCTTCTGGCTCGTCAAAGAGCGACAGTGCTGTGCTGCGCGCCAGCATCATGGCGATCTCAATGCGTTTCATTTCACCGCCGGACAAGCTGTCGTTGAGCTCGCGGTCGATGTAATCGCGGGCACAGAGACCAACTTCGCTGAGATAGTCACAGGCTTCGCTGAGCGTGGTGCCGCGGCCGCTGGCAAGGGTGAGCAGATCGATGACTTTCAGCCCTTTGAAAGCGACAGGCTTCTGAAAAGCATAGCTGATGCCGAGATTGGCGCGATCGGTGATGGACCAATCTGTGATGTCCTGACCGTTGAAATAAATGCGGCCGCTGTTCGGTTTGATGATCCCGCAGATCACCTTCATCAGCGTGCTTTTACCGCTGCCGTTGGGACCGGTGATGGCGACAAAAGGTTCGTCAATCTCCAGATTCACATCGACGAGAATATCTGGACGATCCTCAACGCCGTAAGAAATATGCTCTAACTTTAACATTGTAACTCCTCCATTTTAACCTTTAATATTGATCAAGGGCCTCTTCAAAAGCCTCCAGCATCGTGAACACTGCCGCCGCGCTCTCCGGCGGTAGCGACTGAGCCGCGGCGATGACCTTGCGCAGCCTGCAGTCTCGATAAGCATAATAATTCGTCAGGATTTCCTGCCCCTTTTCCGACAAGCTGATCACCACCATGCCACCCCCCGCATCCGAAGGCGCACGTTCGATGAGCGCCTTTTTTTCAAGCTTGGCCAGCGTCTGCGAAACAGCGCCCTTCGTGATGCCAAGCAGCATCGCGATTTGTGAAGCAATGACAGGCTGTTCGTGGGCAACAACGTCTAACACCTGGGCTTCGGAACCGCAGACCGTCTCCGCAGTGCCAAAAGTTTTGGGCTGTTTGGTCTTAGCATTGTATTTATTGATCAGACGATAGGCAGTGATGTAAACATCCTTCCGTTCCATCAGCAGCACCTCTTTTCGAAGGATTTGCTGTTTAGCAGCTAAATCATTCTCGCTGATTATTATTATACTGATACGCAGGGGAATGAAAACCCCTTTTTTCTCTTTTTTTATCAATCATGCTTATTCTATGTAGAATTTCCGCCGATCATAGACACAACAAAAAGCGCCAGCCTCCTGCCAAAGCAGAATACCGGCGCTTCATCGCTAAAACTTAGTCAAGCAGGGCAAGGATATCGGCCTTTGGCTGAACACCAACGGACTGGTTGACGATCTTCCCATCCTTGACAGCAACGAGGGTTGGAATACTCATCACACGGAACGCAGTGGCCAGTTCGGTCTGTTCATCAACGTTGATCTTACCAACTTTGATGTCTTCGCGTTCGTTTGCGATCTGCTCAACGATTGGACCAACCATGCGGCAAGGACCGCACCAAGCTGCCCAAAAATCGAGGAGCACAGGTTTTTCACTTTTGATAACTTCCTCTTCAAAGTTTTCTTTGGTAATGGTAATGACTGCCATGTGTCTATTTTCCTCCTTCAGGATACGTTGCTAATAGTATAACATACTTTGCGCAGTTTGAAATCCCCAAATCACGGCAAACTATAAGATTTTATCGATGACTTGCATCATCCGCATATTTCAGCGCTTCGAGTTCGCTCATAAAAAGGTCATAATAATCGTCCTCGCCTTCGAGAACGGGAGAATTTTCGCCGCCGCCGTTGGTGGCACGGCGCATGGTGGCGTAGTCGGCTTCGCCTGCGAAGGCGAGCTCTACGATGCTGAGCGGATAGCCGAGTTCGCGCGCGATGGCGCAGAAGCGTTCTTCGGCATTATCTGCATCGCGTGTGGCGAGCAGGCGGTCGCGCACGTCCGCATCATTTTTAGCGAGAGCACGCAATGCAAAGAGGGTATCTTGCAAATCCATGGTTTCGCCTCCCTTCATAACAAAGCACACAAAACGCTGGTCGATCAGTTACCAAGCAGGAAATCGAGCACATTCATGCCTGTCGAAGTATCCGCTCTGTAAAGTTCGGTATAACCGCACTCTTCGCAGCTGATGGTGACGAAGCGTTTGTTCTGCACGTCAAATACTTTCGCAAATCCGCCGCCAGTAGCCTGAAACTGGTCGCTTTCGTATCGTGTGCAGCCACATTTCGGGCAGACGTACTGACGTTTTTCAAAATCTCGTTTAGCCATATTTTTTCGTCCTTTCAAATGAAAAATTGCGTTGTGTTTATGAATGGTCGTTCAATCGTGCGCGCACTGCCGCCAGATCTTCTGGTGTATCGATCTCTGCCAGGAGATGGCCGGCGTAAGAAACAGGCGCAAGCCGCATCTCTGCCAACACGGGCGCCGCAGCAGTTTCGGCGTAGATGCTGGTTTCGCCACGCGCCACGGCGGCGTGCACAGCATCGCACCAGAGCGCCAGCGCCCGGGCGCTGAGCTTGTAAAAAGGCATGAGGTTGACGCAGTGTTCACCAAACAGGTCCACTCCGATGGCAGCAATGTAACCGGTTTCAAGCCGCGCTTTGAAATCCTTTTCATTGAGCGGCGGCGTCGCATCAACAGCAGCCAAATCCGGTGCTGTGGTACTGAGTACTTTCTCCAGCCAGTTTGCATCAAAAACAAGGTCTCCGTGCAGCATCAGCAGTTCCTCACCGCACAGGAGCGGCGCTGCCAGGTCCAGCGAAACGATGGCGTTTGTTGTCTGATAGTCGGGATTGTGGACAAATCGAACGTTCATCCCCTGCGCTGTTAACGGCGCGCTCGCCGCCACGATCTGCGCCGCGCGATAGCCAGTGCTGATGACGACATCGCGCACCCCGGCGGCGCCCAGCAGGCGAAGCTGCCGCGCCAACAGTGTTTCCCCGCCAGCCAGCGGCACGAGCGCCTTGGGCCGTTCGGCCGTGAGCGCACCCAGTCGTGAGCCGCGACCGGAATTAAAGATGAAGGCACGCATCAGTGCCACCCCCAGAGCGCCCGCCGGTACATCTCATAGAGATCGTCCTCCGTCAGCGCCACCGGATAATTGCCCAGCCGCTGCGCGTTCACCGAGCCTGCCAAAAGCGCCAGATCGCCCTCGTCCGCTGGCAGCCAGCCGTCGTCCAGCGCCGCCGCAGTGCGCAGCGCCAGAAATGCATCGAGGCCATCCTGCGGCGTTTTTCCGCCGAGAAGCCGCGCCAGTTCCGCAAGCGTCTGCGCCAGCGCCGCATCTTCGGCGCCGGCGCTGAGCAGCTGCTCCCAAACCGCCGGCAGACAAACCGCTGCCGCATGACCATGGCGCAGGCCATAGAGCGCAGTCAATTGGTAACACATGGCGTGTGCGGCGGTTGTCGTCGTCAGGTTGATGGCACGCCCAGCGAAATTTGACGCAGCCATGACGGCGCTGGCTGCTGCTTCATCGCCGTGCAGATAAGCCTGCGCATTGGCAGAGAGCAAACCGATCGCCTGTGCCGCATAGCGGCGGCTTTCGTCCGTAGCACGGCGCGACCAATAGCTTTCAATGCTGTGGCAGAACGCATCAAGGAAGGTTGCTGCACGCTCTGCATCGGGCAGCGTCGCCAGCTGTGCCGGATCGAGAATGACTGCTTCCGGCAGCAGCGCGTCGTGCGAAACGGAATATTTTTTCCCGCCGATGTAGATCGTCGCAAAATGGGTCGATTCGCTGCCGGTGCCCGCCGTCGTCGGCAGCGCCACATGAGGCACAGCCATTGGCGCTGGCTGCGTCAACCGCGACAGCAGTGTCGCCTGCTCATCTGCGCCGCCAAGTGCCTTGACCGCTTTGGCCACGTCGATGGCGCTGCCACCGCCGATACTGAGCAGCCCGTCGCATTCATTCGCACGGAACATCGCCAGGCCTGCCTGCACCTGCTCTGCTGTTGGGTTCGGCGTGAAGCCATCGAACTGCACCACTGGCATTCCGCGGTGCGCCAATTCTTCCGCCACGCCGCTGCGCGCCAAACCACCGCTGCTGACGATGAGCGGCTTCATCACGCCCAACCGCGCCAACAGCGTTGGCACATCGCCGCACATCGCAATCTCCGCCGACGCACGCCCATCTGCGAGCATCAGCGCACCGCCGGCGCGTTCAAAAATGATCTGTTCCAAAATCGTTCACCCCTTCGTCACATTCATGCGCTTATTATACCACAGCCGCCTGTCTTCTTGCACCATCTGCCGCTTGACGCCGCAGCGCAAATGTGGTATATTTACCTCATAAAGAGCGAAATTTACCACATAAAAGGAGGACATTCCCATGCGCAGATTCAATCCCCTTGGGCTTTTGGCCTTGCTTTCCGTCATTGCCGTGCTCGGCTTTCTCACGGACAACAAGGGCTGGTTTGGTTTTTTTGGTTTCTTCTATTATATACGCTATTTCTGGGTGCTGCCGGACGAATTTTTTCTCGAAAACGTGCGCAAAACAGCGACGCTGTCTTTTTTCGCCAGCTTACTCTCCCTCATCCTCTATGTGTTTCTCTTCTGCATTTTCTATGATCCAGCGCGCGCTGCCGCCATGGCTTTTGCGCTTAGCTTTGCAACGTCGGTCATTCTGTTCAGTCTGGTGCTGGCGTTCTACGAATGGCGCGAACAACGCGGAGCGCGTGAATGAACGGAGGCTCCTCTATGAAACGAACACACCTCAATCCTGTCGGCCTGCTCTCGCTGATGGCGCTGCCCGCAGTACTTTGGTTTGTCAGCGGTGAGCGCAGCTATCTGGCGTTTCTCATCTTCCTTATTTTCATCCCGTACTTTGGTATAAAACCAGACGAATTTTTTCTCGAGCATGTCAAGATTGCAGCCCTCTGGGCGTTTTTCGCAGAAATGATTGTTGTAACGCTTGTGATACTCGGCGCGACGATTTTCTCCGGCCCTTCGGCAGCAGTCACTGCGCTGGCGGTTAAATGCGGCTTCCTCACCGCCTACATTCTCTTCACCGCTGTGCTCACTGTGCGCGAATGGCGCGAGCTAAGGGGGATCGGCGACGAATGATCCACAACCGCATCAAAGAATACCGCGCCCGCTTCGGCATGAATCAGGCAGAGCTCGCCGCGCGCGTCGGCGTGCGCCGCGAAACCATCGGCAATCTCGAAAAAGGCCGCTACAATCCATCGCTGGTGCTGGCCTGGCACATCGCCGAAGTGTTCGGCGTCCCGATCGAAGAAATTTTCACCATCACCGACGACTAAAAAAACAGAGACGTCCCCGCCCTGGGAGCGTCTCCGTTTCTTTAATCGTTGGTCATCCAAAGCAAATCCCTTGCGCAGATATTCTTTGCGCACATTCGTCGCCCAAATTCTAAGTTGTTGCATATTTTACAACAACTGCTGAGCAATCCAAACGCTCTTTGATTAGCAGAATCAAAACTTCTATCAATACTTGATCTCGTGCTTGAGGAAGGTGCCATTGCGCAGCTCCACACTGGCCTTGGCGATATCGGCGAGGCTGTTCATCACGATCGGTCCGTGCCAGGCGATCGGTTCGCCGAGGGCAGGCGCGCTCATGACGAGGATCTGCGCCGCAGCATCCTCTGTTGCGGCAAGGCTCAGGCTTTCGCCAGCGCTGAGCTTGACAGCCGTTTTCTCGGCGATCTGCGTCCCTTCGATCTCGGCGTCGCCGAGCAGTGTGAAGGCGATCGTCGTGCGCGCAGGATCTGTTGGGATCTCTACGCTGGCGCCAGCTGAAAGCTGCACGTCGTAATAATCGAGCGGCAGATGGCGCGATTGGAATCCCTGCACGCCGTCAAAGCTACCAGCGATCACGCGCAATTTTCCACCATCGAGGGCAGCCTCCGGAATCGCGTCATTCTTGATCGCGTGATACGCTGGCTCTGTCATCTTTTCTGCCGCCGGCAGATTGAGCCAAAGCTGCACGCCGAGCAACCGCTCCGATGCCGGCAGCTTTTCTTCGTGCTGAATGCCGCTGCCCGCTGTCATCCACTGCACCTCGCCATCGGAAATCGTATCCTCGTGGCCAAGGCTGTCGCGGTGCATCATTTTTCCGCTGGCGATGTAGCTGATCGTCTCAATGCCGCGGTGCGGATGCATCGGGAAGCCTGCCTTGTACGCTTCCGGCTCGGTGCTGTCGAAGCTGTCGAGCATGAGAAACGGATCAAACGCTTCCGATGTTGGATGTCCCAGCACGCGCACAAGATCCACACCTGCGCCGTCAAATGTCTGCTGACCAGTGACTTGTTTTTCTATGGTTCTATTCACAATAATATCCTCCAATCGATATTAATCGTACATTCCGGCTCATCTTACTGTGATTGTACGCATTGTCTCTCCTCTTGTCAACGCTTTTCCGCATCAGGCGCGCATCCCGTCGTCCAGCGCAAAACTTCTCAGCCCGTTGGCGATAAACTGGCTGATCAGCCGCGCCGCCCGCTCCACATCTCTGGCCTGATCCTGAACGATCATCTGCAGACAGCCGTCAACGATCGCGCCGACGATGCACGCATCAAGAAGAAAAACCACCGTCTCGTCGTCGAGTGTGTGCTCGCTTTCCTGAATGCCCTGCAGCAGGATCCGCTTGTACTTGGCGACGAACGACGATTCCGAATACGCCGAAAGATGGCGGATCATCTCCGCATACTCGGCAAAAAATCGCACCACCGGCAGGATCTGCGGATAGGGATCGCGCACGATCTCGTGGATATCCGTCTCCCGGAGCAGCGTCTTACAGACATTGAGCAGATCCTCCTCCACCTGCTCCTTGACATCGTAGATGTCCTGAAAATGCGCGTAGAACGTTCCCCGGCTGACATTCGCCTCCTCGAGGATTTTTGTCACAGTGATCTTTTCCGTTCTCTTATTGATGCAGAGCTTGATAAACGCCTGCTTGATTGCCTCTTTTGAGCGTGCGACATCGCGTCGTTCTTTTTTCATGGATGATTTTTCCTTCCTATATATAAAGTTGTACACACCCGCCGCATTTTGTTCAAACTCAGACAGCGCGTATTGATTCTATACATTGTATATGACTTTATAAAGAAGTATACTATATCCATCAAAAGAAAACAAGCAAGGAGGGTTTCCCCATGAAACATATCAAAGACAACATCCAGGAAATCACAAACGCCGCCAAAGACATCGGCGAAACCTACGCCGAAACCGGGCGCAGCGCTGGCCGCGAAGCAAAAACCACCGCTCAGGAGCTGGCGCAGGAATATCGCGAATTCGGTCGTCGCACCGCCGAACGCTTCCGTGAAATGACCGCTGACGACAGCGACAACCTCGGCGACGCTTACCGTGATATCGGCACCGCTTATCGCAACAAAGACCGTCGCGACGCCCGCGCCATCAAAAAAGCTGCCAAAGAAACCGCACGCGAGTACAAAAAATTTGGCAAACCAGTCGCAGATATCTACCGCGGTTCCGAAGAAAAATGAGCCATTGGGCTACTCCCTTTCAAACCGCGCATATCCAAACGAGATATGCGCGGTTTTCTCTGCACGCCGCTGTTTTCTGCTATAATAGAGAATATCTAAAAAAGCACGAAAAGGAGTACACATCTATGCGACCAACCATTCTTTACATTACGGCTGGCGCTTCCTCACCATGGCGCACGACGACGATGGCGCGCCGATCCGCTTATATGTACACAACTTTTAATGATCCACCTGTCGTGGTATAATAAACTTGCAGCCACTGCTGCGGCAAAGATAAAAACGCAAAGTGCCTTTGGGCGCGAGAGCCGGTAGGTAGCCCGGCCGTCTCACACTCGTGAGGTAAGTAACCTGCCCCTCCTGGGTTGTCCATTCTTTGTCCATCTTTTTCAAAAGGAGGGACCAAGATGGCGCAAACTACACTCACACTCACGGTGTATTTTGAGGATCCATTCTGGGTCGGCGTGTTCGAGCGCGTGGAAGACGACCAACTTTCCGTATGCAGGCATGTTTTCGGCGCAGAGCCAACGAATGCGGAAGTGCTTGCATTCGTACAGCAACGTTTCCGGAAGCTGGCGTTCAGTCCAGCCGTCGCTGTAGATTGCCAGATGCATCACAGCAATCCGAAACGCCGCCAGCGCGCCGCGCGAAAAGCCTCAGCATCACGCGGCATCGGCACCAAAGCGCAACAAGCACTCGCCGCTCAGCACGAAGCCAACAAAAGCAGCCGCAACGCTTTTCAGCGCAAAGCCCGCGAAGAAGCACAGGCAGAACGCTACGCCAAACGCCGCGCCAAACAAAAAGCCAAACACCGTGGGCATTAGCCAACCGGGGCTGTCACACAAACGATGGTTTTCGTTCGTGTGACAGCCCCATTTTCGTCCTCAATTTTGCGATCAACTGCCCATAGTGGAAATATTGCTGAATCTCCATCGTTACTCTTCATGCGCCACCGTAATATATTTCTGGTTGCGACTCGTCGGTTTGTCTGGCAAAGTCATTTGAAGATGGCCGCTGTCAAGAAGCGGCTTAAGATACAGCCTGGTAAAGCTCTTACTATTCGAGTAGCCACAGTATGTCGCTATTTCTGCTTTAGACCGCGGCTCCTTACAATAATCCAAAATCTTATCTTGGGTCTTATCTTGGGTCTTATCTTGTTCTCTACCCACAAGATCTTTCTTCCCAGGTCCTACTTTCGCTGTCGCGGTCGGCGACAGCGGAATCACAATGCGAAACACATCGCCTTCTGTGAACGCTGGCTCGCCACCGGAATAATAGGCCGTGTATTTGTAGGTATTGCGCATGCCGCTGCCAAGCTCGTCCGCTAAACCGATCTCACGAAAAACTTTGGAGATCGGCGGATTCTTTGCAAAGGGCTCAAACGCCGAAAGCTGCAACACACCGTGACCGTGAGCACGGTTGGCGTTTTCAGTAAACATGCGCTCGCGTTCGATGACAAATTTTGCTACATAGCCGCTGGGATAATCGCGATGCGCCAAGCTGTTCGAAAAAATCTCACGCAGAATCTTATCGCGTGCACTAATGCTCTGAATCCCCTCCATGACAAATGGATCGCTGAGATGCTTCTTGCCAAATGCCATGAGACGGTCGTAGCTCTCAAGCAGATTGGTGATGATGACATCACGGTCGTCATAACGATCGAGGTTCTCAATGCGCAAGATCGCATCTGTTTTGTGCTGCGGCAGCACCGCCATGATCGTTGGATCTTTGCCAAAGAGCAGAATGCCAGCGATCGTCACTCCCTCGATCTGCCTCACATCATCGCGCAAAATCAGTCCAGCGCTGCGCAGCATCGCTTCATCGCTCATCGTGCGCCAAGGATGATCGCTCGCACGCACACGCGTCATCTCTCGCGCACGGTCGATGAGATCTGCGCGCAGATCATCCATTTGAAAGCCCGTAACTTTATTGACAAAATAACTGCTGCTCTTGCGCGCGTACAGCTGATAAACCATATCCACACTGTTTGTAATATCGATGTCCGCTTCATGATTGCGATCAAAAATTCGCCCGCGATGCCGGCAAACCTGCGTACTCGGTGGAATCTGGATGACAAGCAGTACGTGCCCCGCCACCTCAAATGTCTGTGGTTGCAGATAAAGCGGCGGATAAAATTTTTCGGCGTTGTTGATCGCTGTGACAAAATCTGCCTTCATGTGATCGATGGCTTCTGGCGCAACACCAGTGATCGTTCCGTCGTCGCTGACACCCAACAGGATCACGCCACCGTCCCTGTTGGAAAAAGCGCACACAGTATCATAAACATCCTTTGTGATGGCTGTCGCCGAACGCTTGAACTCAACGTTGATGCCCTCACCGCCACGCACCAGTTCAATAATTTCTGCTTCTGTCATGTTCATCCTCCTTTCGCACATTGTTCTACATTCTATTGTACGAAATACAGACCGCAATGGCAAGCACGACGCTTGCGGCTTTTCTCTGCGCCGCGCTTGTGGTATACTACTCATCGACACATAGGAAACGGAGGGGAATCTATGAACAAATACACGCGGCGCGGGCATCTGGCGGCGCTGCTGACGGTGCTCATCTGGGGCACGACGTTTATCGCGACGAAGGTGCTGTTGGAAAGTTTTCAGCCGGTGGAGATTCTCTTTTTCCGCTTTCTCCTGGGCTACGCGGCGCTGTGGATCGTCTTCCCGCATCCGCTGCGCAGAACAACGGCGCAGCAGGAATGGATCTTTGCCGGCGCTGGGCTTTGCGGGATCTGTCTCTACTATCTATTGGAAAATATCGCGCTGACCTACACAATGGCTTCAAACGTGGGCGTGATCGTGGCGGTGGCGCCGCTTTTCACAGCGATGCTGGCGGCACTTTTTCTGCGCGGCGAGGAGCGGCTGCCGGCGAATTTCTTCGTGGGATTTCTCGTAGCGATGGCAGGCGTCTGTCTCATCAGCTTTAACGGCAGCGCGCTCTCGCTGAATCCGCGCGGCGACCTGCTGGCGCTTCTGGCGGCGCTGGTCTGGGGGTTCTACTCGATCCTCACGCGCAAGATCGCCGCTTTTGGCTACCCAACGATCCAGACGACGCGGCGCACGTTTTTCTACGGGCTGCTCTTTATGCTGCCGGCCTGCTGGCTCTTCGATTTCCAGCCGGGTCTCAGCCGTTTCGCCGATCCGCTGAATCTGGCGAACATTCTCTTCCTCGGGCTCGGCGCGTCGGCGCTCTGCTTTGTCACCTGGAACACGGCGATCCGCCATCTCGGCGCGGTGCAGGCGAGTCTCTACATTTTTCTCACGCCGGTGATCACCGTTGTGAGCTCAGTCATCATCCTCGGCGAACCGTTCACCTGGATGACAGCCTACGGCACGCTGCTCACCCTCGGCGGGCTCGTGCTCTCGGAGCTGCGCGGCATACGGCGCAAGCGCTGAATGAAAAATCTCCATCATCTGCTCATAGGCGAATGATGGAGATTTTTTCTATTTCACAGCAGAAAACGCCGCTGCTTCCTCAACCCAGCACATGAGTTCGTCGTCCACTTCAAGCGGAGAAGCGAGCACCACATGATGCGTCCAGCGATTTGGATAAGGCTCGGTAGCGGCAGCGATACGCGGCGACTGCACCTCGTGCTCCAGACCAAAGGTGACGACGAGATACGGATCTGGCAGCTCT
Organism: uncultured Peptococcaceae bacterium; assembly: GCA_900552455.1. GTDB lineage: Bacteria > Bacillota > Peptococcia > Peptococcales > Peptococcaceae > UMGS1590. The sequence goes on from URZX01000008.1 coordinate 68,636, forward strand.
TTTTTCTTGCGCACGCGCAAAAACGACACACAGCAGAACTGGTGTTTATTATAGAAGGAAATCTGCGTTTTCTGTACTTTCATGCGTGTGTCTGGCAGTCGCTCAAAAAGCGCCTGCTCGAATGCTTCATACATCGGCAGCGCCGCACGCTGTTTGTCAAAAAAGAGCAGGACATCTGCATCCATGGTCATTCTCCTTTCACGAAAGTGCTCGTAAAAAGTGCTCGCATTTTAAGAGCACTTTTATTTATAGCTCACAACCTCAATGCCACGCGCTTCCGCCATGGCTGTCCAGTGTGCGAGCTGCTCCTCGCTCGGCGTGGCGAAGCGGGGATCCGGCAGCGCCAGCCCGAGCTTTTCGTATTTTGCTTCGCCGTAGCGATGATACGGCAAAAATTCCAGCTTGGCGTGAATCTGATTCTTCTCGAAAAAATCGAAGACGCGCGTCATCGTTTCATCGTCGGCGTTGACACCAACGATCGTCGGAATACGCACGACCAGCGGCAGTCCTTCGTCGCTGGCACGGCAAATATTCTGCAGGATCAGCGCGTTATCCACACTGGTGAACTGGTGGTGGTTGCGCGGATCGATGTGCTTGATATCGATGAAAATCGTGTCCATCTTGCGCAGGGTTGGCGCCATCTGCGCGTAGTCAAAATACCCGCAGGTTTCGATCGCCAGCGAAAATCCTTCGTCGTAGAGCGCGTCCACCATTTCCCGCAGGAAATCTGGCTGGGCTGTGGCTTCGCCGCCGGAAAAAGTGACGCCGCCGCCAGACTGGCGAAAGAAGATCGCCTGATGGCGCAGCTCAGCAAGAATGTCTTCCGTTTCTGCCCAATGGGTCATGGCGTTGCGCCGCGTCTGCCCCTCGGGATTGGCGCACCAGGCACAGCGCAGCGGACAGCCCGCCATGAACACAATGGTGCGGATGCCGTCGCCGTCGTTGACCGAAAAATGCTGCAGTTGCATGATATAACCGCCCATAACAACATCGGCGGGAGCGCCTGGCTCCCGCCTCCTCCTTTTGCTTAGAAATTGCTGTGCTCGGTGCGCGCGATGATCGCGTCCTGCATGGATTTCGACAGATTAACGAACTGCGTCGAATAGCCGGCCACACGCACGAGCAGATCTTTATAATTTTCCGGATGCGCCTGCGCGTCGCGCAGAACCTCCGAGGAAATGCAGTTGAACTGGACATGGAAAGCGCCCAGGCTGAACAGCGTCTGCACCATCGCGCCCAGGTTGGCCTGGCCGCGCTTGGTGGCGACGAGATTGTGATCGAGACGCAGGTTCAGAAGCGTGCCACCGCTGTGAATCTCCTGATTGAGCTTGGCGGCGGAGCGCATCGCTGCCAGCGGCGTCGAGGTGTCGGTGCCGACAAATGGCGACACGCCCTCGCTCGATGGCTCGCCGTTTTTGCGTCCGCAAGGCGTGGCGCCTAGCACGCGCCCCATCGGGATGTAGTTGGAAATACCCATGAACGCCGTGTTGAACGGACTACCAAAAATATCGCGGTACTGGTGGATCTCATGATAGAAATGGTTGGCGATCTCGATGGCGATGTCGTCGACATAGCGGTCGTCGTTGCCGTATTTCGGACAAGCCTTGGCCTGTTCGCGCAGATCATCAAAACCTTCCCAGTTGGCCTGAAGCGCCTTCGCCAGCGTCTGCATGTCGCAGACCTGATCCTCGAAAACGAGCTTTTTCACAGCCGCCAGAGAATTGGCCACGACCGCCAGGCCGATGCCGGTGATGACCGGGCCGACGTTGTACTTCGCGCCGCCCTGGGAAAGATCCTTCCCGCTTTCCATGCAGTGCTCAATGCAGGACGAAAGGAATGGGCGCGGCACCATTTCCTTGTGCAGACGCTGCGCTTCAATGGTGAGGATGATCGAATGGCGGCAGAGGTTGTCGAACTGCTTGTAGAATGCGTTCTTCACGTCGTCAAAGCTCGTCATCTCGCTGGCTGGCTTTTCGTCCAGCCCCATTTTTTCGCCAGTCATCAACGAATACCCCTGGTTCAGCGCATATTCCATCGCCGAGCCGAAGTTCATATTCACAGCCGCTGTCCATTCGCCAGTCTTGCGGAAATGCGGCACAACGCAGCCGCAATTGTTCCAGTCGCGGGCGTCGTCTGGTTCATAGCCAGCGTTCAGGAGCATCTGATAGCCCACGGCATCGCTGTGGATCGCTGGGAAACCTGTTCCCTGCGCCACAAGATGGCAGACAGCGTCGAGGAATTCTTTTGGACAATCCGCCTGCACGCGCACAGAAAGCCCTGGCTGGTGCGTCTTGACTTCCTCCGTCGCTTTCAGCGCCATGTAGGTGATCGGATTTGTGCCGTCGGAGCCATCGCGTTTTTTGCCGCCGACGGTGAGATTCTGGAACTGGTTGTAGCCAGCAAAATAATCCGCCGTGTTCGACGAGATCGTCCAGACCCACTCAGAATATTTCAGCCACAACGCTTCGATGAGCTCCTGCGCAGCGTCCGGCGTGATCGCGCCTTTCGCGAGATCCGCTTCGTAGTACGGATCCATGTACTGGTCGAAACGCCCAGGATTCAGCGACAGCGGATTTTCCGACAGAATCCCGCCGATCTGCACAAACCAGATAAACTGCAGCGCTTCGTAGAAAGATTCCGGCGGATTTTCCGGCACGCGGCGACAGTTTTTCGCGATCACGCGCAGCTCTTCGGCGCGCACAGGATCGCTCTCCGTCTTCGCCATTTCCTCCGCCGCATCGGCGTAGCGATTCGCATAGCGGATGATGCCGCGGCTCGTCCACAGCGTCGATTCGTAGAAATCACGCTTGTCTTCGTCTTCCGGATTGGTCATATCCAGCTGAGCAATGTGTTCCTCCGCTTCGCGAATGAGACCGCCGAAGCCTTTCTTAAAGAGCACATCCTGATAATCCGGCGTGATCTCGCCGACAGCCTGGCGCCATTTCGAGTCGTTGTCGAGCACGCCTGTGTCCACGCCAATGTGCTTCGTGTCTTCCGGCACACGTGCCAGAAATGCTTCTTCCAGTGATTTGTTCTTCCAGTACGGGAACACCTGCTCGCGCATGAACGCACGCTGTTCATCGGTCATTTCGTACGGATCCTGCGGACGGTCAGAAAACGTGTCCATTTCCTTGTCCACCCAGAGCCAGGAAAACTCCGGCGTCAGAATGCCGCACTTGCGGTGCTCGCCAACCGCCCCAACGATCAGCTCGCCCTCAAAAATATGTACCGTCAATTTGTCGCAGCAGTCGTAAAACGCCCGCGCGCGCTGGATGCACACCGGCAGCCCTTCCGTCTGCTTGTGGGATTCCGTCCACAGCCAGGCGCGTTCCGTGGAGATCGCAGGCTTGTTGTTCACGTAATTCTGGCGAATTTTTTCAATGCGTTCCGTCACCATAGTATACACCTCATTTATTTCTATTCTATAACAGGAATGATTTTCTTAAAAACTGTATCAGTCTATCTCAAAAGTTACCACACTCGTCAGAAATTGTCAATCTTTTTAGCATCCTGCACACATCTGCCAGCACCCATAAAAAACAGAGCCTGGAAATTCTCCAGGCTCCAGCAGAAATCAGCTCGCTGCTCACTGCAGCGCTTTGCCCACGCTGCGCGCGTCGGCGACGGCTTCCGTGACTTTGTAATATTTTTTCGTGTGCGGATCAAAGGACAGCGGCGCCAGCGCCGGAACATCGATCGTGCCCTCAGCAGTGAGAATGCGCTCGTCAACGCTGATGTCGCGGATCGTGCCGATGAGGATGTGGCTTTCCTCGTCGTAGCTTTCGAGCGTGCAGTCAAGAGTGTAGGCAAGCTCGTCGATGAGCGGCGCGCCAGTCAGCTCAGATTTCGTCGCATGAAAACCAGCGCGCGCAAATTTATCTGCAACATTGTTGCCGCTGGTGATGCCGACATAATCGCAGGCCACAACCTGATCCGCCTGCCCCATGCTGACACTGAAGGCACCAGCGCTGCGCAGCGCGGCAACCGTCGCGTGGGCAGGATTTACGCTCATCATGATCTTATCGCTCGCGCAGAGACCGCCCCAGGCAGCATTCATGCACTGCGGCGTGCCATTTTCATCGTAAGCAGCGATGATGAGCACCGGTTCCGGATAAATACGTGGCTGAACGCCAAGACTTTTTCTCATGAATAATCACTCCCGATCAATTTTCTTTCATTAGTATAGCATATTTTCCGTCAGTACTCAAAAGCAGTTGACAATCGTACGCGCCGGCCCTATAATTATAGTGTTTTTTTCTGATAATTACCCGTGGTAACATTTGAGGAGGGGACCTAAAATAGATACCTGTCTTACCCGGGCGTTTTTGGACGCCTGTCAGCTTGCCAAGCGCATGCTGAGCATTCTGCCGCCGCTGCCGGATTGGATGGCGCCGCGTCAGGTGCATGTGATCGACGCCATCTACCAGATCGGGCTCCGTCAGGACGGCGTGCGCCCGAGCGACGTGGCGCGTTTTCTCGAAGGCACGATGCCGAGCGTCACACGCATGCTGACCACGCTGGAAGAACACGGTGCCATCGAACGACGCGCCCGGCGGCAGACGACAAGCGCAGCCACACGCTGGTGCTGACACCTTACGGCCAGGAGCTCTACGATGTACACGTGGCGCAATTCCACGAGCATCTCACCGAGCTTTTCGCCGATATTCCCGAACGCGACATCTGTGTCACTGTCGCAGTCATCGAAGAGACCTGGGAGCGCCTCAAAGATGACAATTTCAAGCTCCCGCTATCTGATTCTAAGGAGGTCTAAAATCACAACATGAGTGAAGCTTTTACTTTTGAACGCCGTCTCGACGCACGACTCATCATTTCTGTCGTCGCTCTGGGGCTGATGGGATTTGTCGCCATCGCTTCAGAAACAGCCATGAACGTCATTTTCCCAACGCTGATGCAGGAATTTGGCATTCCAACATCCACCGTGCAGTGGGTCACAACCGTCAACCTGCTGATGCTCGCAATCATCATTCCAACATCATCCTGGCTGACCAAACGCTTTAAGATGAAAACCCTTTTCATCGCCGCCTGGGCATTTTTCACCATCGGCACGCTGCTCGGGCTTTGGTCGCCAAGCTTCTCCGTGCTGATCATCGGCCGAATCCTGCAGGGCATCAGCGGCGGTATCACGATCCCGCTGATGAACATCATCATCCTTGAGCAGGTGCCGTTCAAAAACACCGCCACCATCATGGGTATCGCTACCCTCGTCATCGTCCTCGGGCCTGCGCTCGGGCCTGCGTTCGGCGGCATGATCGTTGGCATCGCCGGCTGGCGCATGATCTTCGGCTGCATGCTGCCGCTGCTCATCATCGCCGGGCTCTGCGGCTTCACCTGCATTCGCCAGTCGCGCCAGCTGGAAAAAGCGCCGTTCGATTTCCTGAGCTTCCTGCTCCTCGGCGTCAGCTTTTTCTGCATCATCTACCCAACCTCATCGATCAGCCACGTCGGTCTCGGCAGCCCGATCGTTTGGGGGATGCTCGTTTTTGCCGTCGTACTTCTGGTGCTTTTTGTGCGTCACGCACGCAAGATCGAAAAACCATTGCTCAATCTCGACATTCTCAAAACACCAACCTTCACCTTCTGCCTGATCGCGCTTCTGCTGGCGCAGTTTGCAACGCTGACGCGCGGCTTTATGATCCCGAACCTGTTCCAACTCCACGGCGGCGTCTCCGCTTTCGTCGCCGGCTGCATCGTTTTGCCAGCCTGCGTCATCGGCGCTGTGATGAACCCATTCTCCGGCCGCATCTATGACACCATCGGACCAAAGATCCCTGTCACCATCGGCTTCATCCTCATCCTCGCCGATCTCGTGCTGGAAATGCTCTTCATGGTCCACGTCAGCGCCTATGTGATGATGGGCATCTGCGTCATCTACTGCGTCGGCCAGAGCCTCGCGCTCGGGAACACGACCACCTTCGCCCTGCGCAATCTCCCAGGCAATCAATACGGTGACGGCACCGCCGTCATCAACACCCTGCAACAGCTTTCCGGCGCCATCGGCACCGCCGTTGCTTCCACACTGATCACCTTCGGCCAGGCCGCGCTGCCAGATGACATCGCCCAAGGCACCGCCAACGGCACCCAGTGGGCGCTGTATCTGAACTTCGCTCTCGGCGTCATCATGTTCTTCTGCGCCATGAAAGGCCTGAAGAGCGGCAAAAAGCAATAATATTTTTCTCGAGTCTTCTCTGCGGAGAAGGCTCATTTTTTTCGCCAGAAATCTTTCAGCCAGCACGCAGAAATTTTCTCCGCTCATTCATTTTTTGTACAAATTTTCTGCGCAAAAATCTGATCAGGCGTAGACACCGTGGCGGCGAAGTGTCATAATATAATTGGAATTATTGTCATTAATGAACCTTATGTTCATAAACGAAAACATACAAAGAAGGTGGAAACTTTGAGTAGATTGGACATCAATACTCCCGACCAGGCCCAAATGGTCGTGGACCAGCTCTACCACGACATGGAGCGTCGCATCATCGCGTCCGGTCCTGGGCTGTGTCCGATCGACATGTCGCTGAACTTCCTCAATCTCTGCCACGCGCAGACCTGCGGGAAATGCGTGCCATGCCGCATCGGTCTCGGCCAGCTTTCGAACCTGATGCGCGGCATCCTGCGCGGCAAGGGCAAAATGGAAGACCTCGAAGTCATGGAGCGCACCGCGCAGATCATTGAGAGCACAGCCTCCTGTGCCATCGGCACCCACGCAGCGCGTCTGGTGCTCTCCGGCCTGAAAGGCTTCCGCGACGACTACATCGAACACATCCAGAACCATCGCTGCCTCGGCAACATGGAACAGCCAGTGCCATGCGTGGCGCTCTGCCCAGCCAGCGTCGATATTCCTGGCTACATCGCGCTGATTCGCGAAGGCCGCTGCGCCGACGCGGTGCGCCTGATCCGCAAGGACAATCCATTCCCTGTGGCCTGCGCCTATGTCTGTGAGCATCCATGCGAAGCGCGCTGCCGCCGCACCATGCTCGACGAACCGATCAACATCCGCGGCCTCAAGCGCTACGCCGTCGATACCGCCGGCGATGTGCCACAGCCTAAATGCGCGCCAGCCACCGGCAAAAAAGTCGCCGTCGTCGGCGGCGGTCCTGGCGGACTTTCCTGCGCCTATTATCTGGCGCTGATGGGCCACAAGGTCACGATCTTTGAACAGTTCAAACAGCTCGGCGGCATGCTGCGTTACGGCATTCCAAGCTATCGCTTCCCACGCGAGCTCTTGGACCGCGAGATCAACTCGATCCTCTCTCTAGGCATCGAAGTACGCACAGAAACCGAAGTCGGCAAAGATATTTCTTTCGCCAATCTCGACGCCAACTACGACTGCATCTACATCGCCATCGGCGCCCACACCGATAAGAAGACCGGCATCGAAGGCGAAGAGAGCGAAGGCGTTTACAGCGCCGTTGAAATCCTGCGCCAGATCGGCGACGACATCTATCCGGATTTCCACGGCAAAAAGATCGTCGTCATCGGCGGCGGCAACGTCGCCATGGACGTTACGCGCTCGGCCATCCGCTTCGGCGCTGAAAAAGTCACCTGCGTCTATCGCCGTCGCCAGGAAGATATGACCGCGCTGCCAGAAGAGATCGAAGGCGCCATTGCCGAAGGTGTAGAAATGCTCACAATGTACGCACCAGTGCGCATCGAATCTGACGAAGACGGCCACGCCACCGCGCTCATCGCACAGAAACAGCTGACCGGGCTCATCAAGCGCGGCAAGCCATCTCTGTCTGCCGACGAAGTCGAAGAAACGCGCATCCCTGCTGACATCATCGTCGAAGCCATCGGCCAGGGCATCGACTCGCTCGCTTTCGAAGCAGCCGGCGTCCCAGTTTTCCACGGCGCCATCAGCGCCCTCTCCGACAGCCGACTCTCCGACGAACACATGGACGGCGTCTTCGCCGGCGGCGACTGCGTCACCGGTCCGGCCAGCGCCATCCGCGCCATCGCCGCTGGTAAGGTTGCCGCAGCCAACATCGACGAATACCTCGGCTTTAAGCATGAGATCACCGTCGACGTCGACATCCCAGATCCAAGCCTCGACGACAAACCGCAGCGCGCCCGCGTCAACACCACCGAACGCGAAGCCAGCGAGCGCAAAAACGACCTCATCTGCATCGAATGCGGCCTCACCGAAAAAGGCGCCATGGCCGAAAGCAGCCGCTGCCTGCGCTGCGACCACTTCGGCTACGGCATTTTCAAAGGGGGTAGACATACAAAATGGTAAACATCACAATAGACGGCGTAAAACTCAGCGTTCCATCCAGCCTGACCATCCTCAAAGCTGCAGAGATCGCCGGCCATCCAGTGCCAAGCCTCTGCTACTGGGAAGGCATCAACGAGATCGGCGCCTGCCGCATGTGCATCGTTGAAGTGGAAGGCTACGATCATCTGCTGCCAGCCTGCATCGACACCGTCGCCGAAGGCATGGTCATCCACACCAACAGCCCTCGCGTTCGCCAGGCACGCCGCACCAATTTGCAGCTCATCCTCTCACAGCACAACTGCGACTGCCCAACCTGTATGCGCAACGGCAACTGTCAGCTGCAGCGCATCGCTTTTGAGCAGGGCGTGCTCTCCAATCCGTTTCCAAAATACATCGAACCGTTTGACTGGGATCTCACCTCCCCGCTCATCCGTGACGCCTCCAAGTGCATCAAATGCATGCGTTGCATCCAGGTCTGCGACAAGATCCAGAGCCTCAACATCTGGGACGTCGCCGGCACCGGCTCCCGCGTCACCGTCGACGTCAGCTACAACCGCACCATCCGCGAAGCCGACTGCGCCTTCTGCGGCCAGTGCGTGACCCATTGTCCAACCGCCGCGCTCCATGAACGCGACGACACCGAAAAAGTTCTCGACGCCCTCGCCGATCCAGACACCATCACCGTCGTGCAGGTTGCTCCTGCTGTGCGCGTCGCCTGGGCCGAAGAGCTCGGCATCGACAGCGACATTTTCTCCACACCAAAAATGGTCGGCGTGCTCAAGCAGATCGGCTTCGACTACGTTTTCGACACCAACTTTGCCGCCGATCTCACCATCATGGAAGAAGCCAGCGAATTTATCGAGCGCTTCACCCATCGCGACCAGTACAAGTGGCCAATGTTCACCTCCTGCTGTCCAGGCTGGGTCCGTTTCCTGAAATCCAACTTCCCGGAAATGACCGACAACCTCTCCACCGCCAAGAGCCCACAGCAGATGTTCGGCGCCATCTGCAAAAGCTACTTTGCACAGTCCATCGGCGCCGATCCGCACAAGATCTGCATGGTCTCCATCATGCCATGTCTCGCCAAAAAAGAAGAATGTGCCCTCGAACCAATGCGTGACGCCTGCGGCGATCCCGATGTCGACATCGTGCTCACCACCCGCGAATTCACCCGCATGGTCCGCGCCGACCACATTCTCATTGACGAAATTCCAAACACCGACTTCGACCATCCGCTCGGCACCTCCACCGGCGCTGCCGCCATTTTCGGCACCACCGGCGGCGTTATGGATGCCGCACTGCGCACCGCCTACCACATGATCACCGGCTTCAATCCAGACGCCGACGATTTTGAAGAAGTGCGCGACGTACAGTTTGGCGAAGGCCGCGAAGCCACCTTCGAGATCCCTGGCGCCGGCAGCGTCAAGGTTGCCGTCATCAGCGGGCTTGGCAACGCGCGCAAGCTGCTCAACGCCATCAAGAGCGGCAAAGCCCGCTACGATTTCGTCGAAGTCATGGCCTGCCCAGGCGGCTGCGTTGGCGGCGGCGGTCAGCCAATCCTCGACGGCATCGATCTCAACGTCTACCGCGGCGCCGCCCTCTGGAAGATCGACCGCGACATGGACATCCGCTTCAGTCACGAAAATCCGGACATTCTCGATCTCTACCGACTCTATCTCGGCAAACCAATGAGCGAGAAAGCCCACCATCTCCTGCACACCGACCACCACGCCTGGCAGATGCCACGCCACATGGCCGACGACTAAACGAAAAATGCGAACCTTTGCCAGGTTCGCATTTTTTATTGCTCAAAAACAATCTCTATCTTCTCCGTTTTGCTGCCAGCACGTTCTAAGTGCGAACGCACACCGGAAGGCTGAGCGTTTGGTCAGCGCCCAGTGCCTCCAGCTCGCTGGCATCGTGGGTCACGAAAAGCACAGTACGGCCGCGGATACGCTGGCGGGTGTCTGCCATCACGATTTCTTTCGTGGTTTTATCGAGCCCCTTAAACGGTTCGTCCAACAAGAGAAAATCGTATTCTGCCAACAGCGCACGGAGAATGGCGACACGGCGCCGCATGCCGCCGGAAAGCGCGCGCGCAGGTTGCCAGAGAGCGTCAGAAAGACCGACACGCTCGAGCGCTCGCTCCACCTCCTGCACGCTGAGCAGAGGATTCACAAGGCGAATAGTGCTCACCGCGCTGAGATTGTCACAGAGGCGGTCCTCCTGAAAAACCGCGCTCAGACGCACGCCTGCAAGGCCGGTGATCGTGCCGCTGTCTGGTGTTTCAAGTCCCATGAGCAAGCGCAGCAACGTGGTTTTTCCAGCGCCGGAGGGCGCCATAAGCCCGGTGATACTGCCTGCAGAAAGCGTGGCAGAAAAATGATCCAGAACAGGCTTTCCCTCGTACGCTTTGCAAAGGTTTTCAATCACAATATCCTGCATGGCTCACATCCTCTCCAACGCGCACTGTGTCCAGCCAAGCAACGCGAGAAAAATTTTCTCAAACGCCAGGCTCACCAAAACGATCACCAGCGTCCAGCAGAAAAGATCTGGCGTGTCCAGATAGAGCTTGGCCTGCTGCAGCTGCTCGCCGATGGAGCCATCGGGCATGCCAATGACTTCGGCTGCAATGCCGGACTTCCAGCTGAGCCCCAGCGCCGAGCCACAGGCAGACTGAAAATATGGCATCACCAGCGGCAGATACACATAGCGCAACCGCCGCAGCGCCGGCACGCGAAAAACCTGCGCCATTTCCAACAGATCGCGGTCAGCGGCGCGAATGCCACTCAAAACGTTGCTGTAAACGATCGGCAGCACGATGAGAAACGAGATCGGCACCGCAAGATTGCGCGAGGAAAAAAGGATCAACGCCAGGATAATGAAGCTCGCTACAGGAATCGATTTGATCGCCAACAGCAGCGGAGCCAGGAGCTCTTCTATTCGGTGAAAACGGGACGAAAGCGCAGCAAACACCGTTCCCGCCATCACGCCACAGAAAAAGCCCAGCGTAATGCGCAAAAGCGAATAGGCGATCGTCTGCCAGAAATCCCGCGTCGGCAAAAGCTCCAGCAATCGTGCCAACACACTGAACGGCGAAACCAGAATGATCTTCTGATCGATCGCCATGGCGCCGAGCTGCCAGACGATTAACCAGACAAGCACCGCCCAGAGACGAATGGGGCCACGACTTTTTTTAGAACTCATCGGCTGTAATAGAAGGCATCATCCGGAAGCGCACCGCCAACAGATTCCGCATTCTGGTCAAAAAGAACGGTAAGGTAACCGGAAAGCTTTTCTTTCATCTCATCACCACTGATGAAAACGATGTTGCACTCAGGGATGGCTTTTTCCGCCACCTCAGCGGTGACGATCTCATAATTCCCGACCAGCTTCGCTGCGTCGCTGACGTTATCATTGACATAGTCGACCGACTCCTGATAATGCTTCATAAAGGCAGCAACGGCTTCTGGATGTTCTTCGACAAAATCCGTGCGCGCCACGACCACGCCAGTCACGAGACTGGATGGTGCGTCGCTGTCAGCTTGCAGCTTGTCCCATTCGGCAGTCAGATCGAGAGCCACGCGCAGGTCTGGATTCTGCGCCTGGGCCGTGGTCACAAATGGCTGTGGGAGCATCGCGATGGCATTCGCATCATTTTGAATAGCAGAAAGGCATTCAGCCTGCTCGCTCTTCCATTCAATGGTGACATCGCTCGCTGGATCGATGCCGTTTTGTTTGAGAATATAGTTGAGGGCGTATTCCGGTGTGGTTCCCTTGCCACTGGCATAAATGGTCTTGCCGCGCAAATCTTGAGCAGACTGCACACTGTCGCCATTTTCAACAATGTAGAGCACGCCGAGCGTATTGATGGCCAAAGCCTGCACGCCGCCGTCGGTATTGTTATAGAGCACAGAAGCCAGATTGGCTGGCACAGCCGCGATGTCTGTTTTCCCCTGGATCAGCGCTGCAGAAACCTCATCAGTGGCAGCCGTGATGCTGAAATTATAATTGTTGTCGGTGAGTTCGCCGCTCTCCGCATCGTTCATAAATTTCACCATGCCCATCGCAGTCGGTCCTTTCAGCGCCATGACGTTGACATCCACAGGATCGGCTGTTTCTTCAGCGGCGCTCGCCTGATCGGCAGCAGCGCTGCCAGAAACAGGTGCGTCTGATGAACCACAGCCTGCCAGAGCGACAACAGAAAGCGACAAGATACAGAGCAACGCCAATAATTTCTTTTTCATACGAACATTCCTTTCCTAAAATGATTATCTGAGAACACGCAGGGCGCATCCTCTCGTCTGAAAATGATTGTACCCTTTCTTCCTGCATCACGTCAAGAACACGTCAACGCGCATTTTTTCGCCACTACCTAAAAAGGACGCCCCGCTACAGGACGTCCCAAATTAATTATGCTTCCAACAAAAATCTCTTCACCACGCGCGCGATCTCTTCCGCTTTTGAAAGGATCAGCGGGTGTGCGCCATCTTCATAAATCTTATAGCGGATCAACGGATTCGCGGCGCTGAGCTGAGCACATTCCGCCGCCATATCGTTTGCAAGCATCTCGTCGGCGCGGCTCACAGTGATGAGAAGCGACACCTGAATCGTCTCGATCGGGCGGATAAAAAGCGACGCGCCACTCTCGGCAAGCGCCACGAGCGCTTCTGTATCCTGGTCAACAACCCGCTCCCAATCTACGCCCTGATTCCATTCGTAAAAACCTCGCGCCATGTCATCCGCTTTGGCAGCCGCGCGCTCAGCGCGAAGCGCAGCGGAAAATCCCGGCGCCAAACGCTGACCATCGAAACTGTCTGCGATCACACAGTGAAACAGCTCCGGCCGCAGCAGCGCCGCGTTGATCGCTGCGTAAGCGCCGCCGCTCGTTCCGATAAGATTTATCTTGTTATAGCCCAGCGACTCCGCCAACGCCACAACCTGCTTCCCCTGGTCAAGCCAGATATTTTCCGGGAATCGTTCCACGCGATCCGAGCGCCCATTCCCCAGAAAATCCATGCGGATGACCTCAAGTTCATCCGTGTAAAGCGGCATCAACATTTCAAACATCATCGACGACGCCGTATTTCCATGCAAAAACAACATCGGCATACCGCCGCCCTCTGACGTATAGTAAATGTTCTTTCCTTGATAAACAAAATAACTCATATTGACCTCCTTCATCGTTCAGCGCGACAACAGCAGGTCAGCGATCGTGACCTGCACGATCAATTCCAGATCCCCATCAGGATCACCTCCGTATTCTTTGCACACATTCTAACACATATCTGCTACATGCTCCACAAAAAATGCGAGCCCAGCGTTTGCCGAGCTCGCATTTTTTCAGTTGTCGCTTTTCAAGCGCTCGATCGTTTCACGGATGGCTTCGATGCCATAAGCAACGTTCAAGCGCGTCAGGAGTTTTTCGAGGATCTCATCTGCAAGATGCCAGGGTTTTCCGGTCGTTTCATAGAAGTCAGCCGCTACCATCTGGCGAATCTCAGCCAACGGCAGCGCCTCGATCTCCTGTAGATGGCTGCCGAAAAATTTCTCGATCGCATGCGCCTCTTCTGGCTGCACGCGATATTTTATGAGCGTTGATTCGTAGGTTTCAAGTCCTGTTTTTTCACACAGATCATCGATCACGCGCATGATCCACGAGAGCTCGGTCATCACCTCGCTCACAAATTCATCTTTAAGAAGTCCTGCCATGATCAAATTCCTTTGCGTTTATGCCAATACACGTTCTGTCAGCCTTCGCTCAATACAGCCCGTCGTCTTCGCCGGTGTCGCGGTTGTGCTTGCTGATGAAAAGGAGAGCGAGGGCGCCGGGGCCGAGGTGGGAGCCGGTGACTGGCTCGTGGGGAACGACCCAGAGTTCTTTCGGTGGATGGTTTTCCCGGATCATTGCGGCGAGTGTCTGGGCGTCGTCGGGGCAGCCGGCGTAGCTGATGCAAACGGTCTGCTCGTCGGCACGGACGACGTTGTCGTCGTAATATTGCGCGAGGGCTTTGATGGCTTTCTTGCGGCCGCGGATCTTGGCGAAGGTAACGATGACGCCTTCGTCAGCGGCTTTGAGCAACGGTTTGATATTCAGCGCGCTGCCGACCCAGGCGCTGAAATTGGAGCAGCGTCCGGTGCGGCCGAGATACATGAGATCGTCAACGGTGAAAACCTGATAAATGTAACGCACGCAGCGCTCGCCAGCGGCAACGGCGGCATCAAAATCGGCGCCTGCATCACGCGCATCGGCGCAGACCATAACGGGGATGCCTTCGCCAAAACCTGCGCCGCGGGTGTTGATGAGCGCGATGCGGCGCTCTGGAAATTCGGCCAGCAGTTCGTCGCGCGCGCTGGCGGCGCTGTCGTAAGAGCCGCTGATGCGGCGCGCCATGCAGACGTAGATGATATCCTCTCCGCGCTCGAGCACGGGCCGGAAGGCCTGGATAAAATTGCCGGGCGTGATCTGCGAGGTTGTAACAGCTTTTCCTTCCTTCATCGCTGTGTAATAAGCGGTGTCCTCAAAAGCTGCGGTGTCGAGGCAGGTGTGCTCCTCGCCGTCGATATAGTAATAGAGCGGGATGACGTGGATATTATGCGCGCGGCAAAACGCGGTCGGTAGATTGGCTGAGGTATCGGTAAATAGTTGGTACATGCTGAGTCCCCCTTGTGGGCTGTGCTAGTGAATGAGCGCGTCTTCGATGGCGGCAGCAGCCTTTGCAAGATTGCGGAAATCGCGCTCTTTGCTCTGGCCGTTCCATTCGGTGGCGTTGCGCACGCGCAGACGGATCTGATCTTTGCTGCCGGCGATGGCAAAATCGGCGCATTTACCGTCGCCTTTATGGCGATCGATGGCTGTGCGCTGCACTTCGCCAAGATCGATGACGGTCTGATTCGGACAAATAACGGTGAGATGGCGACCATCCAGCCGCAGTGTGTATTCGCCGAGGGTCGAATGTTGCATACGCCGCACGACGATCGAAAATGCCACGATCGCCGGCACAACGACGACGACCCAGAAAAGCGCACGACTCGGCAAAAGATCTGGCAACAACAGATCGAAAATGACGAACATTAAAAGCATGACCCCGACAAGCGTGGCGCCGCCAGCGATGGCTGTGGCACGTTCTCCGCTTGGAGTGTTGGCTGTAAATTGAAATTCCTGCATGAATTCTCACCTCTTTCGCCTGCGCGCAGGCGATGAACTCTCACATAATAGTGTACCATATTTTTCGCGCGGCGTCCCCTCTCTGCGGCAGATTTTCCGTGCGAACGCATAAAAATCTCCGCAGGATCCTGCGGAGATGGCGTTCAATCGACGAAAACATAGCGAGCGAGCCGCGCAAACGCTTCCTCAACGCGGGCGCGCGGCAGCGCAAGATTCATGCGCAGATGGCAGCCGCCGTGAAACGGCCGACCATCCTGCACAATGACGCCGACGTCCCAGGCTGCGCGCAAGATGTCGGCGATGCTGCGCCCATGCTGCGCGCACCACTCGCTGCAATCGACAAAGAGCATATAGGTGCCCTGTGGATGCGCGGTGCGCACGCCGGGAAAATGCCGAGCGATAAAATCGCAGGCAAAATCCACGTTCCCGCCCAAAACCTGGCGCAGCTCGTCGAGCCAAACCTGTCCGTCGTCGCTATAGGCACCAATGAGCGCGTGCATGGAGAGCACATTCATGGCGTTGTAATGACTGAGGGACGCTTCCTTGGCGATGCGGTCGCGCAGCCAGGGATTGTAAATGATGTGGTAGCTGCCAACAAGGCCGGCAAGGTTAAACGTTTTCGACGGCGCGTAGAGCGCAACGGTGCGCTGACGCGCATCCTCGCTCACCGACTGTGTCGGGATATGCTTGTAGCCGGGCAGAGTAAGATCGGACCAGATCTCGTCAGAAATAACGGCGACGTCGTATTTTTCAAACAGCGCCATGGCGCGCGCCAATTCCCAGCGCTCCCAGACGCGACCACTCGGATTGTGCGGCGAACAGAGAATCGCTGCATGAATGTGCTGGCTGGAAAGCTTCTCCTCCATGTCGGCGAAATCCATGCGCCAGATGCCCGCCTCGTCCAAAACGAGCGGCGAATGCACGATCTCGTAGCCGTTGTTTGTGAGCGTGCCGGTGAAACCGATGTACGTTGGCGAATGAACGAGCACCTTGTCGCCACGCGAGCAAAGCACAGCGAGCGCACTGGCGACGCCGCCGAGCACACCATTTTCGTAGCCGATCGCTTCCGGCGTCAGATCCTCCACACCATTGCGCGTTTGCTGCCAGCGAATGATCGCGTCATAATACGCATCGCTCGGCAGAAAATAGCCAAACGCCGGATGCGCAATGCGGCGCGCGATCGCCTCAGTGATCGTCGGCACCGTTGGGAAATTCATATCCGCCACCCACATCGGGATCGCATCAAAGCCTTCTTTCGGCGCGCCCGGAAAACCCTGCAGCCCCAGCGCATCCACCGCCATCGCATCCTTGCCGCGCCGCTCCATGATCGTTGTAAAATCGTAAGTCATCGTTCATCCTCCTCTGATCTCATTCCAGCTTAACGTCTGCACAGTAGCCTGTCAACAGCCACAGAAAAAGCGCCCGGACGAAAATCTTCATCCGAGCGCCGCCAGTCAGTCGTTATGCTCCGGTTCTGCGTTCAATTTGACGACAACCACGCCGTCAATAATGGCGATCGAGCCTTCCGCCGGATAATTTGACATCGCCACAACTTCCGGTTTCGCCGCGATCTCGCGCGCCCATTCGCGCTTGTCCGCAACATTGTCCGACGAGTTCGTCAGATAAACCTCGCCCGGATACGCCATGTAATACCGCAAAAATTCACCATAGCTGTATTTTGAACGCAGCTGGCCAGCGTCCAGCACACCCACCATCCAGAGCTCCGAAAGCTCAGGAATTTGCGCCGTAAAGCCCGGCTCCGCCACCGAGCTGCCGGTGAGCACCAGCGTCATCCCCGGCGTATAGCCCGGCGTCTGCTCAATAGCACTGATCAGGCGGTTCGAATACGCCATGAGCTGATCGCGGCTGAGCGACATCTTGAGATAGGCTTTGTTATCCGTCACCACATAGGAATACGCCGTGAAGCTCATGCAGATCACGATCACCCAGCCCACAAACGTCGTCACGATCCGCCCCGTTCCGCCGAGCTCCGCCAGATGCACTTCCGCGTAGCTCGCCAGCGCCAGCGGCAGCACCAGCAGATAGATCGTGCCGTAAAGCATGAGATCGTGCACCGCGCCGCCAGCGACCATCACATGGATGAGATCACCTGCCAGCGGATAGAGCACAGCCAGCACCATCGCCAAAAGCGCATGCCCCAGGCCGACCCCCTTGCGCGCAACGAGCGTCAACAGCAAAACCACCGCCATCACCAGCGCCACAACGATCAGCGGCTTGGCAAACGTGAAAAGCTGGCCCGTGCCGTTGTTCCAGAAATAACTGCCGTACTCCTGATAGCATTTGACAATGAGCGACGGCAGCTCGCCAAGCGAAAGATGGCCCATCTCCGAAATGCCCATATAATCCGTCAGGCCGCCAGCATTGCGCATCACCCAGCGCGCGATCACCATATACGCTGCGATCGCCACGCCCAGCGTCAGCACCATCTTTACACCGCGCAGGAAAAGTCGTCCCAGCGAAAGCTCGCCATCCAGCGTGTCAAAGAGCAGCGCCCCGACCATCAGCACCGCCGCCACCGGGAAATAGCTCTGGTAAATCCCCAGCGACAGGATCAGCGCCACCGCGCCCAGCGGCAGACCCATGCGCGGCATCCGCGCCGCTGCATAGGCCGCAAACGACGCCAGAAACAGTCCAAAGAAATACGCATCCGCCGTGAACATATAGCTGAACGTCGCCGCCACAGTCGGATACGCCACCAAAAGCGTCACCGTTATCAGTGCGCCAAGACGCCCCTGAATGCGCAGCAAGCTTACCGTAAAGCACGCCGTCAGCGCCAGGCAAAGCACAGAAAGCGCGCCGATCAGCCACGGCATGCTGTACGTGCCATCCCAGCCCAACACGATCGGCAAAAACCATCGCCCAGACTGCGCGCCGTATTCACATTGCAGCAGATGATAGATATCGTCATGATTGAGCAGGTCGTTCGTGAACGCGTACATGTGCGTGACCAGCCCCATGACCACCGCCATCACAAACGTCCAGCGAATCTGTCCCGGCACTTTTTGCCAAAAACGATCCGCCGCCACATTTGGCGACAACGAGCAATTTTCGTCCATCAACGCTCCTCCTTCATCAGGCGCCCAGCTCCCGCCACGCGCGAAAGATCATATCATGCCATATTGTACCATATTTCCGCCCGCCGGTCTCTAGCGAAATAGCAGCCATCGGAAAAAGTTCACCATAATATTTGACCGCCACCACAAACAACACAGCCCCTCACAGCGCACCAAAATGTCGCTGTGATGTATTCTGCCGCAAATCCTCGAGCGATTTTTCAGGCAGCTACAAAACACCGTCTCCTGCGCTCTCAGTAGCTGTCTTTTTCTTTTCCTCAGCTTATTACCCTACGCAAGCTTTATCAACGTTCCAAATAAAATATTCGGAGAAGCAGCCCATCGCGCTAGGCCACTTCTCCGAAAGCCGATCTAAATTCACTTTTCTTTTTCAGGAATGTACACCAGCACATCCTCCACACGACAATCCAAAATCTCACAAAGGTGGTTCAACGTAGCAGTAGAAATATTGCGCTCCTGTTTCAGCGCATCCAGCGTCCCTCGGCTGAACGAATAATCCTTGATCAGCCGATACGTCGTCATTTCTTTTGCTTTCATCGTCCGCCATAAAGGCTCATAAGAAATCATAGCCACCACCTCCGCTATGATTTCTATTATATTTTCACCGCTCCCTATTGAATATTCCCGATGTTTTGGGCATAATAAAATAAGACGTCACAAAAGTGACGTCTCAGACTGTAGATAAACCCTATTTTGGCATCTAGCCAAAATAGGGTTTTCTCATTT
>URZX01000009.1 GCA_900552455.1 uncultured Peptococcaceae bacterium
ACCAGAAGTTCTATGGGTCATTTTTATTTGTTGCACTTAGATTGTAAATTCACATAAAGAAAAATCGCCGAACGTTTTTCGCAATGAAAACGTTCGGCGATTGTTGTTTAGTAGCTGTGGATGAAGCGCCAGAGGTTGTCGCGGGTCTGGCGCAGCACGTCTTCGGTGGTCATGTGGCGGATCTCGGCGATCTCGCTGGCGATCTGGATGAGGGTGGCGGGATAATCATTCTCGCTGACGTCGCGGCCGGTGGCCCAGCGCACTGCGTCGATGCCGTCGGTCTCAATGAGCAGACGGTCGAGCGGTGTGCGCTCGGCGACGGCGGCAACGGCTGGATCGATGGACGGAAATGGGCCGACGCTCATGTAGCAGCCGAGGGCGAGGTAGTCGTCGAGATAATCCGGGCAGGAGTACCAGTGCACGTGGTAGGTGTTGGGATGGTGGCGGAGAATCTCCAGCGCTTCCTGCTCCATGCCCTTGATGTGGAGCACGACGGGACGCCCACTGTTTATGGCGAACTTGAGCTGATCGCTAAACCATTTGCGCTGCTCGTCAAGGTCGCTGTCGCACCAGACGTTATCGAGGCCGATCTCGCCGAGGATGTCCACCATGTTTATGGCGTTGATCATCTCAAAGCCGCCATCGTTCTTTGGCGGCAGATGCCAGGGGTGGATGCCGCCGGAGACAAAAACGTACGGATTTGCTGCGGCCAGTTGCCGGGCGGTTTTGCATTCTTCAGGTGTGGCGGTGCTCACGATGGTGAGTACGTCGTGAGCGGCGAGAAAACGCGCGGCGAAATCTGAAAGATGGATGTGCGCGTCGCTCAAAAGATTGTCATCAAAAGTCATGCGCTTGCCTCCTCACTCAGCAGATGGTGGATGCGTGTGCGCAGATCGCCCTGGGCGTAGAGCCAGTCGCGGCTGCGATCGCGTTTGCTGATCGTGATCTCTTCGCGGATGGACGCCGGGCGACCGCTCAGCACGAGAATGCGGTCGGAAAGATAGATGGCTTCGTCGATGTCGTGGGTCACGAGAAGGGTTGTCTTGCCGAGCTGGCTGCGCATGTTCTGGAGCCAGTCCTGCATGTCACCGCGGGTGATGACGTCGAGCGCGCCGAAGGGCTCGTCGAGGAGCAGGATGTCTGCCTGGCACATGGCTGTGCGCAGAAACGCTGCGCGCTGGCGCATGCCGCCGGAGAGGGCATCTGGATAAGCGTCTTCGTAACCAGCGAGTCCAAAGACTGGGAAGAGGGCGCGGGCGCGCTCGGCGGCTTCTTTTTTTGTGCCGTGGATGGCGCCATAGAGACAAACGTTGTCGAGGATGCTCTTCCAGGGCAGGAGCAGATCTTCCTGTGGCATGTAGGCAAAATGCTCGCTGGTGCCGCTGATCGTGGCGCCGTCGACGCGGACGGTGCCGCCTTCTGGCGTGACGATGCCGGCGAGAACGTTTAAGATGGTGCTTTTGCCGCAGCCAGAAGGACCGAGCAGGCTCACAAATTCGCCGTCTGCGACGTCGAAGGAGAGTCCGCCCAGGATCGTCCGTCCGTCAAAGCTGACGGCAAGCTTGTCGATTTCCAGTTTCATCGTTTCACCTGATCACTGTACAAATTCGTTGGTGTACTGATCGCTGGCTGGGATGGTTTTGTCAATGAGGCCGTTTTCATGCATGAATTCGGTGTAGCCGTCCCAGACGCTGTCTTTCATAACGCCCCAGGATTCAGCGTCGCGTGCATATTCCTGAGAGAGGAAAGCCTGGCTTTCTTTGATGAAGTCGAGGTCGTATTCAGGAATGTATTCGGCGAGGATCTCGGCAGAAGCTTCTGGATTGTCGATCGCGTATTCATAGCCTTTCTTGACAGCGTTCATGAATTTCTGTACGGTTTCCGGATCGTTCTCGATCATTTCATCGTTGGTGATGATGACTGGCGTGTAATAGTCGAGGCGTTCGTCGAGGGTGTTCAGCGGCATGTAGTTGAATTCCATGCCGTCCATACGCGCCTGAGTCAGGGCCCAGCCTTCGAATTCCCAGATCAGATCGATGCCGTTGTTGAGCTGTGCCACGCCGCTGCCGTCGGAGCCGACGATCGTGAGGGTGGATGGGTCAGCACCAGCAGCGGTCATCACTGCATCGATAACGGCCTGTTCGCTTGGGGATTGCCAGCCAGCGTAGGTTTTTCCTTCAAAATCCGCTGGCCCTTCGATGCCGGAATCCTTCAGCGCTGCAAAGCCGGAGGTGTTGTGCTGGATGACGGTGGCGATCGCCTTGATCGGCATTGGTTCTTCGCCAGTGAGGGCGTAGGTCACATCTTCCTGATAGCTGACGCCGAATTCCCCTTTGCCAGCAGCAACGAGGGCTGCGGAGGTGTTGTTGTCGCCAGGCTCGATGATGTTGACAGCCAGGCCTTCGTCTGCGAAGTAGCCTTCTTCCTGCGCTACATAGATGCCGGTGTGGTTTGTGTTCGGGGTATAGTCTAAGATCAGCGTGACTTCCTGGAGATTTTCGCCAGAAGCGCTGGCAGCGCTCGTGGAAGCCGCATTGTCATTTCCGCCGCCGCAGCCGGTCAGTCCCACAGCCAGCGCAGCGACACAGAGCATCGATACAAATTTTTTCTTCATTTTTTCATTCTCCTTACTATTTAGATACAGTGTGATGCGGACAGAGCCAGCGTTTTGCCAGGCTGACCGCACCGTTTAAGAGCAGGCTCACGACGACCACGACGACCACCGTTGCGAAAACCTTGTCCAGCATGTAGCCGTTTTTCACGCGCAGCATATAGTAGCCCAGCCCCGCCGAGGACGAGATCCATTCGCCAACGATCGCACCACCAACGCAGTACGTCGCCGCGACTTTGAGACCGCTGAAGAGGCTCGGCGCTGCTGCTGGGATCTTCACCATCGTGTAGATCTGGCGCGTCGAAGCGCGGAAGCTTTTGAGCAGATTCACCTGTTTTGGATTCACCTGCGCCAGGCCGTCGGCGAAGGAAATGGCGATCGGAAAATAGCACATAAAGATGACGATCAACACCTTCGGCGCCATGCCAAAGCCCAGCCAGATGCTGAAAAGCGGCGCCAGCACCATCACCGGCACCGTCTGCGTGACGACCAGATGCGGATAGACGCTGTGACGGAATGTTTTCGAGAGATCCATGAGGATCGCCGTCAGCATCGCAAAAGCCAGCGCGATCACCAGCCCGATCACCGCTTCTTCCAGCGTCACCAGTGTGTGCATCGCCAGCTCGCTGCGGTTTTCCGCCAGCGCTTCCAGGATTTTCGTCGGCGCCGGCAGAATGTACAGCGGCACGTCGAAAATACGCACGCAGGCTTCCCAGAGCACGATCACGCCGATCGCCACCAGCACAGGCGTCCAAATCGCTCGATTTTTCAGCAAACCTCCCACTCCTTCCATAAAAAATGCCACATCATATCGGGCGAGATACGATGTGGCAGCCTGTGACTGTATGATCCCTACGACGGCATTATCCGACAGGTTCAATGGGTCGAAGCCGAGCGGCAGTGGCCAGCGGGCTTCCTCTCAGGTTGTCTGGGAACCTCCCCGTTATGATAGTAGTTTCAGTATATCGCGCCAGCGCGCCGCCGTCAACCGCTCGCTGCCCTTGGCGTGCGGAAGTTTTCCTTGCAAAAGCCGGAGAAACAGCGTATTATAGAAACTGAACAAAGTTCAGCTTCTGTGGCTGATCGTGCCTTTAGAATGAGGAGGCGTTTATGAACACCCAGATCACCTCTGCCGAGGAAATCCTCAAAGCCGCGCAAAAGATCTTGCTCGAGCATGGCGCCAGCGCGCTCAACATGCGCGCAGTGGCTGCAGCCTGCGGCGTTTCCGTCGGCTCCATCTATAATTATTTCCCGTCCAAAAGCGCGCTCATCGGTGCCACCATTGAAAGCGTCTGGACAGAGATCTTTCGCCCCTTCACCAGCCGCTGCTACACCAGCTTCGATGATGCCGCCACCGCGCTGCTCGCCGCGCTGGCCGATGGCGAAGGGCGCTATCCTGGATTTTTTTCGCTGCACGCGCTGTCTTTCGCCAGCGGCGACAAAGCCGAAGGGCGTGCGCGCATGGCGCAGCATTTCAGCGCCCTGCATGGAAAATTGGTGGAAGCGCTGGAAAACGACACGCGCATCCGCGCCGGCGTTTTCGACGGCGACCTTTCGCGCGGGAGCTTTGCGCGCTATGTGATGTCGCTGGCCATTTCTCAGCAGATCCATCCCGGCGGCAGCAGCGCCGCGCTCTTGGCGATGATCCGCAATTGTATCTATTGAAGAGAACCCGCCCGTCGGGTTTTATTTTGAACGAAACTGAACAAAGTTCAGCTTCCGCAGCTGAACGCACCTTTGACATTTAAGAATGGAGGGCTCGCAATGGTTAAAAAGAGAACCTTATTGTTTCTGGCAGCGCTCGTTTGGCTCGCCGCCGGCGTCAACATCATGCGCATCGGCGTCATCGCTTACAGCGGTCATCTCACGCTTTTGGCAGCCGCCGGTTCCGTCGTCGTTTTCGTGCTTTTCTGGCGCATGTTCCGCGGTCTTGTTGGCAAACACACCGGCCGCATCCATGATTTTGCCGAAGAGCGTCAGTTTTTCTGGCGATTTTTCGACGCCCGCTCCTTCGCCATCATGGCCGTGATGATGACAGGCGGCATCACCATCCGCGTCATGCATCTTGCGCCGGATGCGTTCATCGCCATTTTCTACACCGGCCTCGGCACAGCGCTGGCCCTCGCCGGCCTCGCCTTTGGCTGCCAGTTTTTCCGCTACAAGGAGCAGGGGTGAGCACGTTTTAGCATGGAGAAAGGCAATCACAGAACTTTACAGGGACCTCACCGAAAAGGAGAGGTCCTTCTCTTTTCATTTATGAATAGTCCGTGGTATAATATGCATAAGTTTTGATCGGATTTTGAGGGAAACGATGTTTTAGAAAACTTCACGAAAAGGAAGAGACACAGATGCTACATTTCGCCTTGTGTGATGACGAGCCATTTTGGCGCGAAAAAATAGCTGCTTATTTTAAGACGCGGGATGATCTTAAAGTCAAACTGAGCTGCTATGACAGCGGAGAGGCCCTGCTGAAAGCCTGTCAACATGAGAACCTCAGCTTTGATGCCATTTTCCTCGATATGGAAATGCCGGGATTAACCGGCCTCGAAACCGCAAAGGCCCTGCGCGAACTGGGCAGCGAGGCGGTCATTGTGTTTGTGACCGGCTACCTGGAATACGCCGTCGAAGGGTATGAGGTGGAAGCTTTCCGGTACCTGCTCAAGCCAAGTTTGGACGCGAAACTGCCGGGCATTGTGACCGCGCTAATGGAAAAACTAAATGCCCAACGGACCAGCGTTGTTCTCAAAACAACGCTGGGCGAGATCGCCATTGATCCGCAGACCATTCTTTTCTGCGAGAAAACCGGGCATTATATTACGGTGCACACAGAAAATGCTGTCCATAAAACGCGCATGACCATGGCGGATTTTGAAAAGCTGCTCCCTTCAGAAACCTTCGTGCGCTGTCACAACGGATTCATCGTCAATCTATCGCAGGTGCGGAATCTCACAGAGAAAAAAGTCATCCTGCAACGGCCAAATCTGGAAGTGCCCATTGGCAGAAGCTTCAAGGACGACCTGCGCAAAGCGTGGACCCGATATTTGAAAAAGGAGGCAGGGCTATGATGGCGAGTGAAATCGTTCTGGCAGTCTCTGCGCTGGCCGATGCTCTGGTATTTTTCTTCATCTTTGATGCTTTTTTTGAAAGAAAATCGGACACTCCCCAAGCCTTCTATGGTTGCGGTTTTCTGATGCTGGCGTTCTGCATCATGCTGAGCAACGCCCTGCTGCAGTTCTCCTTTGCCAACGCCCTTGTGATGATCTTGGCGGCAAGCGTTTGTGCCGGGGCCTTGTATGACGAGAGATGGTATAAGAAACTCCTGATCGGTTTTTTAAGCTGTACCTTTATGGGTGCGGTTGAGGTCGTTGTGTTGTTTTTGATCGCTGTGAGCTTTTCTCTCAGCGTCAGCGATATCATCCATATACAAGCCTATCAGATGCTCGGCATTATCGTTTCCAAATGGATGTCTGTAGCAATCTGTATCGCTATTCATTCTAAAATATCCAAGCGCAGGCAGTCTATCGGCAAAATATACTGGCTTTTTTTCCTGGTGCTGGTGACCAGCACTATTGTGGCGGTATTCTTGCTGTTCAAGCTCAATTATGAAAGTGAAACCACCGCCTACAATAGTGCGGCTGTGATTGCTTCGCTGGGCCTTTTGCTGGGGACGCTCTTTGCGCTCTATCTCTATGCGCGGCAGATCACGCAAAACGCGCGCATTCTGGAGCAGGAGCAGTACGAGCAGCATATGAAGGCCCAGCTCAAGCATCTGGAAGACAACCTTGCCAAGCAGGAAGAATTGAGAAAGTTTAAGCATGACCTTTCCAATAAACTGGGCGGCTTAAGAGGATGTCTGCAGGCACATGACATCGATGGCAGCCTTGAGTACGTGAATTCCATGACAAACACGCTGTATGATTTAACGCCTGCTTTTAACACCGGCAACATTGCCTTGGATGCCACCCTGAGCACCAAAAAAGCTCTGGCAGAAAGCAAAGGCATTGCGTTTGAAACCGAGATTCGCCTGGCGGGGAAGCTGCCGTTGCAGCCGGAGGATACCTGCGTCATCTTTGGCAACGCCCTGGACAATGCCATCGAAGGCTGTGCGCGCGTCCACGACCGGCCGCAGCGCATCGCCCTCAGCCTCGTTCAGGTGAAGGACCACATCCTCTGCGAGATCACCAACACAGCCGCCCGGCAAGCGACCTCTACCGAGACCACCTCGAAAAAGGATAAGCTAAACCATGGCTATGGCCTCACCAATCTCAAAGAATCCCTGGCAAAGTATGGCAGCAGTCCCGAGATCGTGTGGGAAAACGGCGCATTTTCGCTGAGTTTTACGCTGTACGCTAATCAAGAATAGCAAAAAATCACCGTGAAAGAAATCGTAGAAAATTTCTTTCACGGTGATTTTTTTGATGAAAACCTGTCGTTTGCGGCCAAAAACCTGTCGTTTAGCGCCACCCCATTGTCAGCAGGGATTACGCAAGCTATACTGAAAAAAACAGGAAAGAGTGTGAAAATTCATGAAACCACTTGCAGACATCACAGCGGCACAGCTCCAGGAGATGGGCATCGTTCGTCAAGAGGAGCTCGCTATTTACAGATATGGTTTTGATGCGCTGTTTACAGCGCTGCTGCAAATGGCAAGCATTTTTCTGCTGGCCATTGTGGTGGGAAATTTCTTTGAAACGTTTTTGTTTTTTCTCGCCTTTATCCCGCTTCGTATTTATGCAGGCGGCTATCACGCCGGCACACGCTTAAATTGTTACCTGCTCTCACTGGCAAATTATGGTTTATTTTCACTGGCGCTGCTAGTTGTTCCCGGCGCGTTCTATTCTCCGCTCATCTTGTGCGGCTGTGTTTTCTCCGCCGTGATCGTCTTGAGCTATGCGCCCATTGTTCATGCGAATAGAAAGGCAAGCACCGCCAGCAAGAAGCACTACCGCAGAGTCAGCCTTGTGATAGGCAGCATAGAGATCATCGTGTTACTAACATTGCAAGTCATTTTTAAGGAAAATCCACTCATCTTTGCCTTTTTCCTGGGCATGATCAGTGAAACCTTATCCATGCTTGCAGTGAAAAATAAATAAAGGAGTGAAGAATGATGGTTAAATTGAAAAAGCTGAAAGAGGAAATCCTTATGAAAGCAGGTGTGTTGTTGGCTGCAATTGGGGTATTTGCCGCATCACTTGCTGCAAATGGTGCCTGTGTGTTTCCTTTCTTTGAGCCAGAGCAGCCGGAAGGGTTAGAAGATTTAAGGAGGTAAAAAGATCTGAATCTGCAAATTACATTGAATTAAATTTATGTATGTAAAATGCATAGTATATATTCTGTAATGCAACTAATACTTAGCTGTTTATAGAGAAGTGGAACGTTACTCCTGAAGATTGCAAATTATCTAATGAATGATTTTATGTATATTGGGAAGGAGGTTCTATAGATGGAATTATGTCGTTTGAATTTATCTCTGATAGGATTGCTTTTACTGCAACTATTCTTTGCTTGTTATTTTGTTTATCAAATACTATCAAAAGAAAAAAAGAGATTTAGTAGAACTATGTATATTATCAGTTTGGTTCTTTGGATAGTTGCCGCTTGTATACTTTGTTATTTGACTTTTATTTCTTAATTATATTAATATGTTTTGAGTTAAAATATATGGAGGTGTTTTTTATGCGTAAGATAGTTTCTTTAATATTGATTCTGACACTCACCATGAGTACTTCAATCTTAGTTGCCCCAAATGTTTCGTATGCGGCATCGACAGATAATGGTGTAAGCGAAGAACAGAAATATCAAAAAATCATCTTGACTGATGAAATGATTACAATCACTGATGAATATGGCAATACATATGATGTGTATGCTGAAGAATACTTGGAAGTTCCTGTTAGTGCTCCTTACTCGACTGAAACAATAAATAAAAATGAAGCTAGTCGTAGTGGATTGTACCCTGATTATCCGGTTGGAACACGTAGAGCTTGGAATTTTTCTATAAGCAATAATCAACTAGGTGTAGGTTCACTTGTAGTGGGAACTCCGCTATCTAAATCTGTAAAAAATGCTATCGCAAATATTGTTACACAAAGATTAGGTGCCACAATTGGTAGTACTGTTATTCCTGGGCTGAATATCGCTAGTTGGGTCATTAGTGCTATTGCAACAATTAATTCAGTATGCGGAAATAATGGATTTACAGTTAAAGTACAAGGGGTATATAGCAGCACCTATATTAACGGCGGAGGCTACTATATGTATGGTTGGTCGTTAGAATCACTATCTTTAAGTACCTACTAAATCAATAATCGACAATAGAACATCTTTAGAAGAGAAATCCTTGTATAAAAATCGCCTATTGTTGAAAATCCTATCAGAAGAACGACAATAATTTGAAAAGGTGATCATTGGAAGTGTTGTGACTGCAACATGAACCGGAAAAAAGACTAAAATTAAACAAAAGGTAGTTGCATATTTTTCAATTTCCCTTAAAGTATGGAATACTTAGTTTATAGTATGTTTCATAATCAGTATTACTTCCGTAAACTTTTTCTATGCTAATGGAGGAGTTTGAAGTTCTATTTAATCTGTTTAACAGCAAAGACATAGGCTGTCGCACGAACGCAAATTTCGTTTATGCGGCAGCCTTTTTATATACCGTTCATTTCCTGCGTGTTTCCTTTTTCAGCCGGCGTTTTTCGGCGCGGCTGGTGACGACGTGGCGGATGGCGGCGATGGGGTGGATGTAGAGCATGCGCGGGGCGCTGTAGCGCATGACGGTGCGGATGGCTTCGCGCATTTCCGGCTTGTAGCAGTGGACGCGGCAGTTGGAGCAGAAGGTTTTTGTTTCCATAAACGGGCAGTGGTCGCTGCGCTCCTGGGCGTAGCGCGATAGCCGAGCACATTCCTCGCAGAGCGCGCCCTTCGGCGTGTTGTGATGACGGTTGCAGTAGAGCGCGATCATCTCATGCACCATCGCTTTTTCGCGCTCACATTTTTTGGCGAGATCTGGCATCGATCTTCCTCCTTCGTGCGAGAATTTCCTGCTCCCAGTATAAGCGAACGCCGCCGCCCAGCGCAAGCGGGAAAATAAGTGAAGCGGTGTGTTCGTATTTCTTAGATTTTGTTCACTTATTGGCGCGTCCTGACTACAGCCCCTTGAGCGCGGCGCGCATCTCTGGTATGCTGTAGGAAAGTGCAGCGGAGTATGACGACCCTTGGAGGTGTCTGATATGTTAGGAGAAAAATTGATGAAGGTGATCGGCGAAGGGCGCGACAATCGTCCGGCGGCGGTCATCATTGACCCTATGACGGGCGTGCCGGATTTTGAACACTATCGTCCAATGGAAAGTGAGCTGCCGCAGCAGCAGCCGACGGCGGAGCTGATCCAGTACGAGGTCGCTGGCGAAAGCGTCGACGACGTGCTGGCGTGGGTGATCGCGGCGCACGATGATGCGGCGCAGAGTGAAGGAGAATGAGCATGGAAGCATTTGAGTATCAACTACCGACAAAAATCGTCTTCGGCGCAGGACGCTACGCGGAGACGGGCGCGCTTTGCGCGGCCATTGGCAAAAAGGTGCTGCTGCATTATGGCGGCGGCTCGATCAAGAAGAGCGGGCTCTACGATCGTGTGAAGAAATCGCTCGCAGACGCTGGCTGTAGCGTTGTGGAGCTGGGCGGTGTGCAGCCAAATCCGCGCCTGGCGCTGGTGCGCGAAGGGATCGCGCTGTGCAAACGCGAGGGCGTGGAGATGATCCTGGCGGTTGGCGGCGGCAGCGTCATCGATTCGGCCAAGGGGATCGCTGCTGGTGTCTGCTACGACGGCGATGTCTGGGATTGCTACACGGGTAAGGCACTGGTCGCTGCGGCGCTGCCGCTTGGCGTTGTGCTGACGATCCCGGCAGCGGGCAGCGAGTGCTCGGATGTCAGCGTTGTCACGCGTCCGGACAGCCACGACAAGCGCAGCTTCCACGCTGCCGCAGTGACGCCGCGTTTTGCGATCATTGCGCCGGATGTGTTCACCACGCTGCCGCGCAATCAGATCGCCAACGCGACGGTCGATGTCATCAGCCACGTGATGGAGCGTTTCTTCAGCGACAGCACCCATGTCACGCTCACAGACCGTCTCTGCATCGCGACCATTGAAACAGCCATGCAGCTCGGCCTCTGGCTCTACGATCATCCGGACGATCTCGACGCCTGGGCAGAATTTGCCCTCACAGCCAACATTGCTCACAATGGCGTGCTCGGCCAGGGACGCATCGAAGACTGGGGCGCGCACGGGATCGGTCACGAGCTCAGCGCGTTTTACGATGTTGCCCACGGCGCCAGCCTTGCCATCGCCATTCCTGCCTGGATGCGTTACGCCGCCAGCCGCAAGCCGGCGCGGCTCGTGCAATTTGCCCGCGAGATCATGCATATTTACAGCCAGGACGAAGCGCGGGCCATCGAACAGGCTGTGAGCGATTTTGAAGCGTTCTGCCGCAGACTCGGCCTGGCCACGCGCCTCAGCGCTGCCGGACTTGCCGATGCAGATCTTGCCGCCATGGCGAAGAGTGTTGTCAAATATCGCAGCCGCGGCAATTATATTTCTCTCCACGAAGAAGACTGCTTGCGCATTTACGAGCTTGCGCTATAATAGTATATTAGAACATTCCAAATGAGCGGACCCTGGTGGTCCGCCCGTTTTATGAAGGGAGAGAGCTGCGTGTCTCGCGCGTCCGAACAAAAGAATTCCTATTTCCACAGTTTTTTGCTACTCATGACCGCCACCATCTGGGGCGTTGCCTTTGTTGCCCAGAGCGTCGGCATGGATCATGTCGGGCCGATCACGTTCGTTGCGGCGCGCAATGTTGTCGCTGTCGTCGCGCTTGTGCCGGTACTTTTTTATTTCAACCATCGCAATGCGCGAAAAAATGTGCCGCGTCCATCCTGTGACCGTCGCACATTCTGGACCGGCGGGATCCTCTGCGGCACGCTGCTCTTCGGCGGCATGGTCACGCAGCAGATCGGCCTTGTCTACACGACCGTTGGCAAGGCCGGCTTCATCACGACGACGTATGTGGTGCTGGTGCCGCTTTTGGGCATCCTCCTCGGACGCAAGATCGGCCTGCGGATGTGGCTGGCGGTGCTTTTGGCGCTGGCGGGGCTGTATTTTCTCTGCGTCAAGCAGGGAGAATTTTCCATCGGGCTCGGCGATTCCATTGTGCTGCTCTGCGCATTTTTCTACACCATCCAGATCACCTGTGTCGATTATTACGTGCAGAAGATCGACAGCATCCAGCTCAATTTCATGCAGATGGCTGTGTGCGCCGTGCTCGGCAGCGTCAGCGCCGTGATCTTTGAGGATCCAAGCTGGGCAAATCTTCTCGCCGCCGCGCTGCCGATCCTCTACGCCGGCGTTTGCTCCAGCGCCATGGGTTTCACCTTCCAGACCGTCGCCCAGGAGCACGTGTCGCCAACCGTCGCCAGCCTGATCATGAGCCTCGAAAGCTGCATCTCCGCCATCGCCGGCTGGGTGCTGCTCGGTCAGGTTTTGAGCAGCCGCGAGCTCGCCGGCTGTGTGTTTATGTTCTGCGGCATCGTGCTCAGCCAGCTGCCGGAAAAAATAGGCAAAAGGTAGCGGAATTTCACTGTGATAAGAAAACGTCCATCTCGGATCGATGCCGAGATGGACGTTTTATCATTTTTGCTTCTTTTTTTCTTTCTTCTTGCCGTCTTTCTTCTTTTCTTTCGGCGGTTTCTGTGCTTTTTTCTTGTCGGCTTTCTTCTTCGCTGGCGGCTCTTCGTCGTCGTCGATCGCGTCGTTGCAGCCGAATTCGTCGATGAGCCGTTCTACAACTTCCATCTGAGCCTGGCCGCTCTGGCGCATCATCTGGGTGTAGAGTCGCATGGCGCGCGTGACCAGCGGATTGTCGTCTTCGCTGAGACGTTCCTGGAGCTGGTCGATGTTGTAGAAGGTATCGCAGTAGATGCTCAGGCGCTGGTTGAGACGGCGGATGCGCAGATACTGCTGGGCGAGCTGGTAATCGGCCAGCGGGCTGAAAAATTCGAAAAGATAGCGGCTGGTCTTGCAGAGGCTGCGCAGATGCTCGATGGCGTCCAGATCGTTGAAATCGGTGGCGCAGATGGCGTCGAGGACGAGCCGGTAGCGATGCGAGAGCTGTTCGCGCACGAGGATCTCCAGCGGTGCTGTCTCTTTGGCGGTCATGAGGACGGCGATGGTTTGGTGCAGCGCTTCGTTGTAATCCTCTTCGCTGTCCTCGCGGCTGAGGTGGTCGCAGAGGGTCATGAGGGCGTCGTTTTGTTCGACGACCATGGCATCGGCGAGCACGGCGAGCTCGAGCTTGCGGGAATTGTGGATGGTTTTTAAGATGGCATTGATGGCGCGCAGCTCTTCGAGATCGTCGTAAAGAGAGAGGTAGAGCCGCTCGGCTTTGCGGAATGGCTTCTGGCTGCAGTATGGCTCGATGAATTCGAGCAGCGCGTACTGGCTGCGCAGAGCGACGCGCAGCGCGCTCAATGCGTCGCTGTCGTCGGGATCGTCGAGAAAGGTGTCGCGCGCCTTGACGATCTGTTTGTGCTGGCGCTCGATGAGCGTTGCGATGCCGACGCCGACAGGAACGCTGAAAAGATCGAGGGTTTTCATCTGGTCGAAGTCGATGCCTGCGATGCGGATGGCGCGTTCAGGCGCATGCGGCGGCAGATAAAGCATTTCGCCGCAGCCTTTTTTGAAATGCACGTCGAGACCGGTCATGGCGCGCACCCAGTCGCTGAGATAGGGCTCGTGGCCGATGACGACGAGGGTGTCGCCGTGTTTGTGGCTGCGGATGGCGTCGGCGAAAGCGTCGAGATCGCCGTCCTCCAGAAATGGCTTGATCTCAGGAGAAACGTCTGGCATGTAACGGCAGAGCACCTCGGCGGTTTGCAGCGCGCGGGTCTTTGGCGATGTCCAGACTTCGCAGCTTGACTTGGCGTTGAGATAACGGGCCAGCGACGGATAGGTGTTTTCCAGCTTCTCGCGGCCAGCTGGCGTCAGAGCGCGGCGAAAATCGCTGCCGTCAGCGGAAGTGGATTCGGCCTGACCGTGGCGGATGAGGATGAGTCGCATGGTGATTCCTTCTTTCTCTGTGTCGTTGCGTATTTTCTGTTGCTTCAAGTATAGCATTTTTGTGGCGATGAGAAAAGAATCACGCATGGCCAGCGACTGATAAAAATTTTCTGGAAATTGACGAAAATTTATCACAGATATTAAATGTAGTGTTTGTGATTTACGAGCTTTTTTGATATACTTAATTGATAGACAGGGAACTGTGTCGAAAGTTGTTGGACACATCAAAGTGAATGGACAACCATTTGATAGGTGCTTTGGCAAAGGAGACATGCCCGTGTCTGCTTGCAAAAAATTTTCCAAAGATAAGGAAGGTGTCCCATGAAAATTCATTTATTTACCCAATGCATGGTGGATATGTTCTATCCACAGGTCGGCATTGCCGCTGTTGAGGTGCTCGAACGTCTCGGCTGTGACATCACCGTGCCTAAAAAACAGGTCTGCTGCGGCCAGC
This sequence comes from uncultured Peptococcaceae bacterium, assembly GCA_900552455.1. Classification (GTDB taxonomy): domain Bacteria; phylum Bacillota; class Peptococcia; order Peptococcales; family Peptococcaceae; genus UMGS1590. The sequence goes on from URZX01000009.1 coordinate 14,176, forward strand.
CGCTGATCAACTCCGGCTACGTCAAAGCTTCCAAGGCTTCCATCAAGAACACGATCGAAGCGTTCGAAGATGCAGAAACCATCGTCAGCCTTTCCGGCTCCTGCGCGTTCGCAATGAAGCATGAGTACATGAAGATCCTGGCTGACGAACCACAGTGGGCGATCCGTGCTCAGCGCGTTGCCGATCGTCTCTACGAATTCACCGATTTCATCGTCAACGTTCTCGGTGTCACCGATGTTGGTGCTACGCTGAACAAGAAGGTGACGTTCCACAAATCCTGCCACGCCACCCGTCTTCTGGGCGTCAAGGAACCACCACTGATCCTTCTGCAGAATGTTCACGGCCTTGAATACGTTGAAATGGAAAAGGCTGACCGTTGCTGCGGCTTCGGCGGAACCTTCTCCGTTAAGCAGCCTGACATTTCCGAACAGATCGTTGCAGAAAAAGCGCAGACCGTCATCGACAGCGGCGCCGACATTCTCTGCGGCGCAGACCAGGCTTGCCTGATGAACATCGCCGGCCGTCTCGACCGCATGCGCGACAGAGGCGAACTGACCCGTGACATCAAGGTCATGCACATCGCTGAAATCCTCAACTGCCGCTAAAGAATAAGGGGGAAATACTATGGCAATTCTCTACAAACTGGACGGCAAAGAGCAGAACTTCCAGGACCGCGTCAAAGATTGCATCGCGGACGATTTTAAACACAACGCCATCACCACCGCGACGGACGTTTTCTACAGCAAACGCGCTGCCCTCGTCGACGAAGTACCAGAATGGGAAGAACTGCGCGAAGAAGCACGCCGCATCCGTAACCATGTTCTGGACAACCTCGACTACTATCTGGCTCAGTTTGCCGAAAACGCAGAAAAAGCCGGCTCCCATGTCTATTTTGCACAGACCGACAAGGAAGCCGTTCAGCAGGTTATCGAGATCTTTGAAAAACGTGGCGCTCAGAAAATGGTTAAGAGCAAATCCATGGTTTCTGAAGAAATCGACATCAACCATGCGCTCATCGACCACGGCGTAGAAGTTTTCGAAACCGACCTCGCTGAGATCATCCTGCAGCTGAACGACTGGAACCCACCAAGCCACATCGTTGTGCCAGCGTTGCACCTCGACCGCGTGGCCATCCGTGACGTCTTCCATCGTTACGGCTACACCGGCGACGAAGACCCAACCCGCGAAACCAAGTTCATCCGTGGCTTCATCCGCGAAAAATTCCTCAACGCTGACGTTGGTATGACCGGCTGCAACTTTGGTGTTGCTGAGACCGGTACCTGCACCCTCGTTACTAATGAAGGGAATGGTCGTATGACCACCTCCGTTCCAAACACCCAGATCATCCTCATGGGTATGGAACGTATCGTCCCAAGCTTCGAAGCCCTCGACGTTATGATGAGCCTGCTCGTTCGCAGCTCCGTCGGCTCCAAGATCACTTCTTACTTCTCCATGACCACCGGTCCTCGCAAGGCTGACGAAGTCGATGGCCCTGAAGAACAGCACATCATCATCATCGACAACGGCCGTTCCAAGATCCTGGCCAGCGAATTCCGCGATATGCTCCGTTGCATCCGTTGCGGCGCCTGCCTCAACATCTGCCCAGTCTATCGCCACATCACCGGCCATGGCTACGGCTCCATCTATCCGGGCCCAATGGGCGTTGTCCTCACTCCGCTGCTCGTTGGTTACGACAAAGCTGGTTCCCTGCCATGGGCATCCACCCTTTGCGGCGCCTGCAGCGATCACTGCCCTGTCAAGATCCCACTGCATGAGCTCATCCTTCGCCATCGCCAGATCCTCGTTGAAGAAGAAGGCTACGGCAAGGGCATGCAGGATTTCGTCTTCACCGCAGCTGGCACCGCGCTTGCGCATGAAAAGCTCTTCAACCTCGGCACCAAGGTTGGCGCGCGTGTCATGCCTTTCCTCGCCAAGGACCGCAAGTCCCTCAAGGAAGACGTCAAGATCCCTGTGCTCAAAAACTGGACACAGTCCCGCGACATGGACACCCTGTCCAAGGAAAAATTCCGCGACTGGTTCAAGAAGCACGAAGCAGAAAAGAAAGGCGGGAAGTAATCCATGTTAAACGAACAGCATAAACAAGCATTTTTGCACAACGTTTCTCTCGCCCTCGGCCGTAACGAAGTGCCAAAATCCATCGAATCCTACGATTTCACCAAAGGTCCACAGCACCACGTCATGAGCGAAGTGCAGACCCACGAAGAATGCGTTGAACGCTTCAAAGTAGAATGCGACAAGCTCGCCATTCCTTACACTGAATGCGCACCAAAGGATGTCAAGAAAGTCGTTCTCGACGTCATCAAAGATTACGGCGGCGGCAAGATCGTCTGCCCAATGGTGCCACAGATGGACGAATTCGGCCTGAACAAAGCCTTCGAAGATGCTGAAGGCAAAGACGGCCTCACCTTCGTGAAGTGGGACGCTTCCAAGGGCCGCGAATACAACATCAACAACGCTCAGGATGCCAACATCGGTATCACCTTCCCACTCATGGGTATCGCTGAAACCGCAACCCTCGTGCAGCCAATGACCTCCGGCTCCGGCCGCAGCGTTGGCCTTCTGCCGATCACCCACGTTGCCATCCTGCGCCGCAGTACCATCAAACGCCGCATGGGCGACACCATGGTTGAGCTGCGCAAGATGTATCAGAAGGATCCAGCAGGATTCCCAAGTGCGATCGTTCATATTTCCGGCCCATCCTCCACGTCTGACATCGAACTCGTTCGTGTCGTTGGGGTACACGGCCCTGTGAACATCACCTACGTCATCGTTGATGACTAATTTCTAAAAAATAAATCGCTGCAGTTTTATCGTACGTACGAAAAATTGCAGCGATTTTTCTTTATAAAACAAAAAAACCAGCGAAAATCGCTGGCTTTTTGCTAACTGTCGTTGGGTAATAGTTCTTTCACTCAGCGCGTGATCGTGACCACTCTTGTGTTGCCGTCCCAGACAACGCTGGCGCCGAGAGATTCCGCGATAACGCGGGCAGGGACCATGGTGCGTCCGCCGATAGAGGTTGCCGGCACGTCGATCTCCTTGGTGTGGGAAAGCACGAAATTGATGGCAGCCTGCGAGGTTGGATTGGCTTCATACACCTGGAACAGCGTGTAGTCTGCGCAGAACAGCGTTTTCTGATCGAGCACGAGGCTCATGATGCGGTTGGTCTGAGGATCGTAGCCGGAGACCGTGCGGGTGTCTGCAAAATATTCCACCTGAGCGCCGAGGGCTTCAAAGATCGCGCGCAATGGCACCATCGTGCGTCCGTCCTGGATCACTGGTGGCTGGTCGGTGTTGAGATATTGGCCGTTGACAATGACCTGGATATCTGCAGCGGCAGCGTCCTCTGGCTGAGCAGCCGGCAGGATCACTGAGAAAGCGAGCACAAAAAGCATCAGCAGGCTCGCCAGGGTTTTCTTATGATTCATCAGGGTCATCTCCTTTTTTATCATTCAATCATCCTACCTATTATACCGTGAAATCCACGCCGAAAAAAGGACAAGGCAGTAACAATTAAGCGACAGTGTAGAAAAAATCCCTGTAAAAAGAAAAGATCTGACGTCGAAATCTGCGTCAGATCTTTTAGTGGTTAAGCGCAAATGGCGTCCTCTGGCAATGCTTTAAGCGGTAGCGGACTCATGCTGCGCAGGCTCACACCAAGCGTGGAGAGATTGTGCAGGGTGGCAGAAGTGGCTGGCGAGAGGACCCCGGCCACGCCGAGCGCGAGGAGCGCCCCGTTGAACCCGATGACAAAGCGGTAATTCGACTGAATGCGGCGCGTCAGGCCCATCGCGATCTGGCGCAGCTTCACAAGCTCCCAGAGGCTGTCGGCAGCGATGGTCACATCGGCGATCTCGCGCGCAATGGCGGCGCCGTCGCTGATGGCGATGCCGCAATCTGCTTCGGAGAGCGCCGGAGAATCGTTGATGCCATCGCCGACCATGATCACCGTGTGACCATTGGCGCGGCTTTCTGCCACAAAGCGCGCCTTGTCAGCCGGCAGCACTTCGGCGCAGAAACTGTCCACACCAACCTCTGCGGCGATGGCTTCAGCGGTACGATAGCTGTCGCCGGTGAGCATGACGGTGTTTGTGATGCCCAGATCGCGCAGATAGGCCAGTGCGTCGCGGGCTTCTGCGCGCAGCGGATCGGAGATGCAGATCACAGCTGAAAGCCGCCCGGCGATCGCCAGATAGAGATGGGAATACTGCGCAGGCAGCGCATCAAAGCGCTCCTTTTCGCCCTCAGGAATGACAACGCCCTCATCTTCAAAGATGAAGTGGCGGCTGCCGATGAGGACGCGTTCGTCGCCAACGTGGCTGGCAATGCCGTGCGCCACAAGATATTCCACCTTGGAATGGTATTCGTCATGGCGCAGATCGCGGCGCTTGGCTTCTGCGACAACGGCGTTGGCCATAGAATGTGGGAAATGCTCCTCGAGACAAGCGGCCAGACGCAGCATTTCCGTGGCATCTTTGCCGTCGAAGGTGACGATGTCTGCCACCTGCGGAGAGGCCAGCGTCAGTGTGCCGGTCTTATCGAAGACGATGGTGTCCGCCTGCGCAATGGCTTCGAGGAATTTTCCGCCCTTGACAGTGATGTGATTTTTCGCAGCCTCGCGAATGGCACTGAGCACAGCGAGCGGCATGGCAAGCTTGAGCGCACAGCTGAAATCCACCATCAGCACCGAGAGTGCGCGCGCCGGTGTGCGCGTCAGCGCCAGCGCTGCCAGACTGCCGGCAAACGTGTATGGCACGAGTTTGTCAGCCAGGCTCGACGCTTTGGCCTCGCTGCTGCTCTTCAGGCGCTCGCTTTTTTCGATCATGGCGACGATCTGGTCGTAGCGGCTTTGCCCGGAGGCTTCTTTGACGAGAACGAGACATTCGCCTTCTTCGACAACGGTGCCGGCGTAGATAACGCTGTCCACATGCTTCGGCACAGGGATCGATTCGCCAGTCAGAGAAGCCTGGTTGACGGTGGCTTCTCCTTCGACGACGACGCCATCCAGCGGGATCACACCGCCAGCGCGGATGACGATCCTGTCGCCAGGCTGCACACGACTCACCGGCACCAACATGTCTGTGCCATTTTCGTCACGCAGCCAGACACGATCCACATTCAGCGACATGGAGCGCGCCAGGTCGGCGACGGATTTTTTGCGCGTCCAGTCTTCCAGAAGCTCGCCGAGCTCCAGCAGGAAGATGACTGTGCCAGCAGTGGTGAAGTCGCGGCGACCCGTCGAGATCCCGATGGAGATCGCGTCCAGAAGCTCGACTTTGAGCTGGCCGTGGCGCAGACAGCAGAGACCCTTCCACATAAATGGGAGCATATGGCGCGCAAAACGCACCATGCGCAGCGGCGCCGGCAGGAAAAGCCGACAGCCGACGCGGCTCAGCAGCTTGCCGACGAGCTTTTCCTTGAAGCGGCGGTTGATCTCGCGGCTGGACTGCGATGGCAGCGTGATGGTCTCGCGCGCTTCCTGCCACTGAAAATTGGCGATCTCATCGAGCACCGTCTGACGCGCGCCGCTGTAACGGATGACCACGCCGGCGGTGCGCTCGAAAATCTTCACGTCGACAATGTCCGGATGGCCGGAAAGCCAGATCTCCAGACGATCGGCATCTGCGATCGACAGCCGCTTGGCATCAAGCCGCAGACGCATGCGGCCGCGGCTTTCATGTAAAATGGTAGCCTTCATAATTTTCCTCCATGAGAAAAAGAGCCGTCATCCACGGCTCTCGTGCGCGATCTGTTACGCCTCCTTGCTTTCTGCTGCTTCATCTTCATCTGCGTCTGCGTCTTCGGCATCGGCGATCTCTGCGGCTTCACGCTCAGCTTCTTCCTGCGCAGCGCGATCTTCATTGAGATCCTGCGCCGCAGCGAGAATGTCGTTGGCATTTTCCTGGACAGTGTCCACTGTGGTCATGACAGAATCTTTTGCGCGCAGACCGGCGGCAGTCACATGGACGTAGGCCTTTTTGGCGTCTTTGCTGGTGAGCAGTTTGATGCCGACGGAGCCGAAGAGTGTCCCGCCGACAAAGCAAGCGATCTTTGGAATGATACTCATTGTCTCATACATCCTTTCTATTATTTATGTTTGTAACCAGTGATCAACAGCATCATCATGCAGAAAAGGGCGCTCCACGCCCAGAAACGGTGTTGTTTCAAGGTCATTCCCTCCCTTCATTGACCACGGCGTAAGTTGAGCCTAACCTTATAATACGCCCAAACTAACTTTATGTCAATTATAATTCGCTAACTTTTGCAAGAAATAATACCAGATGGCATTCTGCCAACGATTTCTTCAATAATAATCACCAGGATTATGAATGATTGCTGTGGAGAGTTGCGTGATAAAATAATGCTATCGAATCCATCAATGGGAGGCGCGCTTATGATCGCTCGGCTTTTCACGCGTGACATCAGCCTGGTTTTTGCTGCGAGTTTTTTCTATATGTCCTGCTCTTTTATCGCTACGCCATTGATCGCTGGCTTTTCAGAAAGCCTTGGCGCTGGCGCTGTGTTTATGGGGATCATCGGCGCGACGTTTAACACGGTGGCGCTGCTCAGTCGTCCCTTCGTTGGCAATCTTGCCGACCGGCTCAGCCGCGCGCGTCTTTCATCGATCGGCGCGGCGCTGATGCTGGTTGGCAGCGCTGGCTATGTGCTTGCGCCTGCACCGGCAGTGGTGATGCTGGCGCGCATTGTCCACGGGCTCGGCATGTCCTGCTGCTCGATCTGCATGTCGACGTGGATCGCCGGGCTTTTGCCACGCGAGCATACTGGTGCCGGCATGGGCCTTTATGGCGCGACCAACGCGCTTGGGCAGGCGGTCGCGCCGGCGCTCGGCATATTTCTGTACGAACGCATCGGCTATCGACTGGTTTTCCTGCTGGGGACGGCGCTGGCGTTGGCTGTGCTCATCGTCATCCGTTTTGTCGGCGACAAAGGCGCGCCACATCTGCAGGCAACGGCGAAAAAACATCGTGGCCTCGTCGCACCGAACGTCGTGCCGGTTGGACTCATCATCATGTTCTTCGCGATCCCCTACTGCGCGACGCAAACCTATCTCGTGAGCTACATCGCTGCGCGCGGTCTTGCGGTGCACGCCGGCTGGTTCTTCCCGTTCTACGCCATTGTGCTGTTGGTGCTGCGGCTCTCGCTGGCAGATCTTTTTGACAAGAAACCATTCCGCTTCTTTCTCGGCGTCAGCGCCTGTTGCGCTTTGGTGAGTCTGGCGCTGCTCACCGTCATGCAATCCAACCTGGCGCTGTTGGCGGCGGCTGTCTGCATGGCTGGCGGCTATGGGATCATGTGCTCTGTCTGTCAGTCGGCAGCGGTGCTCCTCGTCGATGAGAGCGAGCGCGGCCTCGGCAACAGCACCTATTATATCGGCATTGATTTCGGCATGGCGGTTGGCGCGTTTATTGGCGGGCTGCTTTATGGCTATGTGCCGCTCGTCTGGTTTTATCCGATCCTGGCGCTGACTGTTCCTGCGGCGATCGGCGTCTATCTCGTGAGCCGCAAACGTTTTCATCGCATTTAGATTTTTCCGCCCGGCGTTTGCTGGGCGATTTTTTTGCGCCGAGACAGGGAAAACGTGCTATCATTATAGGTGAACAACATTCAGCTTGGAGGGATTTTCATGCCGCATCGTTTTCCGGTCATCACCATCAGTCGTCTTTTTGGCAGCGGCGGTCACAGCATCGCCTACGCGCTCGCTGAGCGTCTCGATCTGCCGTTTTATGATAAAGAGATCGTCCTTGCCGCTGCGGAGCAGAGCGGCTACAGCGAAGAATACGTCGCCAATCAGGGCGAGCACAGGAGCAGCGGCGAGCGCCTGCTGAATCGTTTTCTGCTCGCCAATGCGCCTGGCTACAAAGATCCGCAGGAAGCGCTGTTCGCCATCCAGCGGCGCATCATTCTCGATCTTTCTGCGCAGCCCTGCGTGATCGTCGGCCGTGCAGCCGATTATATCCTGCGCGAAGCCAGCGTTCCAGCGCTCAACGTTTTCATCCATGCCGACGACGATTTTCGCGCTCAGCGTGTGCTCAGCCGCTACGGCGAGAGCGATGTCGACATCGCTCAGCGTCTGCGGGAGAAAGACCGCACACGCGCTGATTTTTACGAGCACTTCACCGGTCTGCGCTGGGGCGATGCGCGCAATTTTGACGTCTGCCTCAATAGCGGCGTGCTCGGCGTAGCAACCTGTGTCGATATCCTCGTGGATATTTTGCAGGAGGAGGATCGCCGTGATCACTAAGCTCCTCACCCGCGACATCAGCCTCATCCTCGCAGCCAGCTTTTTCTACATGGCCTGCCCGATGATGGTCACACCGCTGATCGCCGGCTTTTCCGAAAGCCTCGGCGCCAGCGCTGTGCTCATGGGTCTGGTTGGCGGCATGATGAACGTCGTTTCACTCTGCTGCCGACCTTTCGTCGGCAATCTCGCTGACAAGATCAGCAAATATCGCCTTTCGACCATTGGCTCGCTATTGATGATCGTTGCCTGCGTCGGCTACATTTTTGCGCCGACCCCGGCGGTCGTTGTCGGTGCGCGCATCATCAACGGCGTCGGCTTTTCCCTCTGCAGCGTCTGCATGGCGACGTGGATCTCCAGCCTTCTGCCGAAGGAGCGCGTCGGCGCCGGCATGGGCCTTTACGGCACCATGAACGCCCTCGCCATGGCCATCGCGCCGGCGCTTGGCATCGCCGTTTATGGCAGCCTCGGTTATCGCGCCGCATTTGTGCTCGCAACAGTGCTCGCCGTCGCCGTCGTCGTGACCGTTCAGCTCGTCCATGACAAGGGCGAGGTTGTGAGAAAATCTGCTCCAGCCAAAGGCCGCGGCAGCTTTGTTGCGCGCGATGTGCTGCCTGTCGCCGCCATCATCATGCTCTTTGCCATTCCCTATTGCGCCACCCAGTCCTTTCTCGTCAGCTACATCGCCGCGCGCGATCTTGCCGTGCACGCCGGCTGGTTCTTCCCGCTTTACGCGATCATTCTGCTCGTGCTGCGACTGTCGCTGGCCGATCTTTTTGATAAAAAACCGTTCGTATTTTTCCTGGCGGGCAGCTCGGTGAGCGCCCTCATCGCCATTTTGCTCCTGGCAGTGATGCAGAATAATCTCGTCCTCTTCGTTGCCGCAGCGTTCATGGCCGGCGGCTACGGGATCATGTGCTCCGTTTGCCAGTCCACCGCCATCCTCCTCGTCGGCGAAGAAAAACGCGGACTTGCCAACAGCACCTACTACATCGGCTTCGACCTCGGCATGGCCCTCGGTCCGATCATCGGCGGCTTTCTCTACGGCCACGTGCCACTCGCCTATTTCTATCCGATCCTCGCTATCTGCGTTCCAGCCAGCGTGCTCGTTTATGCGCTCAATCGCAGATGTTTTCGCAAGGTGTGAATTTTTGTCGGAAAAACAGAACATCCACCGATAAACCGCCGCGCAACCCAAAGTTGCGCGATAACTGGTGGCAGCAACCTGGATTTTTCGTTAGAATGAGGGCAGAAATTAAGAGAAAGGAAGATTCATATGGCAGTGAATACCATTGGAATTCTGATCGGGATCATTTGGCTCTTGGCGCAGCTGGCGATCATCGGCGCGATCATTTATCTCTTCGTCCTCATTGTGAAGGCGTTGAAAAAATATATTGGCTCAAAAGAAGTGCGCGAAGAAAAGCGCGAAATGCGCGCCTCTCTCGGCCAGGTGCTGCGCGAAGAACGCACCCGCTGCAGGATGACGCAGGAATTTGTCGCCGAATCTCTGGGCGTGAGTCGCCAGGCTATTTCAAAATGGGAAAATGGAAATGCGGAACCTTCGACATCGAATTTGCTGGCGCTCGCAAAATTGTATGGCGTCGGTGCAGAGACGCTTCTGGCGCGTGTGGCGAAAGAGGACGACTGATCGTTTTGGCGTTCGGCGATGGCCGGACGCTTTTTTCGTGGTGCGAAATATGGTGCTGACAGTTGGTGACAATTTTCGGAGATTTTACCATTCACGTGTTTCTTATGATAGAATATCTACAAAGACTGATCTGTGGCCTGGAGTCTGGGTCTGAACTTTGGAGGGATATGAAAATGGGAAAAAACATTCTGGAATATAAGGGATACGTGGTGAAGGTGTGTTACGATGCCAAAAGATGTCTGCTCTACGGCAAGGTGGATGGCATTGTGGATGCGGTCAATTTTGAGACGGAGAATCCACGCGAGGTGGAACAGGCGTTCCACGATGCGGTAGATCACTACCTTCATTTTTGTGAGAGTGTTGGTCGTCGTCCTGCGAAGGCTTACAAGGGGCAGTTCAACGTGCGCATTGCGCCGGAGCTGCACAAGTCGATCTCGCTCTGGGCGACTGCGCACGATATGACGATGAATGCTGCTGTCGAACGTGCGATCGAGCGTTTTGTGGAAAACGGCGACGACGAAAACTGAAAAAACAGCGTCTGCGCGCTCCGGGGTGGAGTTCGTGCAGACGCTGTTGTGTTTTAGGAGAGCTGCTTGCGGACGCGGGCTTCTGCTTCGCGAAGGCTGAGGCCTTGGGCATCGGCGATGCGGGCGAGGTCGTCGTGCTCGAATTTTTCGCGGCTGACGCCGTAGCCTGTGGAGCATTTGCGGCGGACGGGACCGTCGGCGGTTTCGATGGTTTCGATGCGGCGGTCGAGGGTGTAGCGGCGGAAACGGTTTTCGCGGATGCCAATGGTGGTGGTGTGCGCAAAGAGGGCGCGCACGAGCGCATCCTTGTCGGCTTCGCGGCAGATCACGTGGAGGAGATGGCCGGGGCGGCTTTTTTTCATGCCGATCGGAATGGTGTAGACGTCGAGGGCGCCGGCGGCGAAAAGTTTATCGAAAGCGTAGCCGATGGCTTCGCCGGTCATGTCGTCGATGTTGCAGCAAAGCTCGATAACGTCGTCGCTGGCGGCGCTGCGCTCGCCGAGCAGGGCGCGCACGCAGTTGGCGGCGGGAAAATTTTTTTTGCCCATGCCGTAGCCGATGGCGCTGGTGCGCATGACTGGCATTTCACCAAAGCGGCTGGCGAAATGCTTGAGCAGAGCGGCGCCGGTTGGCGTGCAGAGCTCGCCCTGAATGCTGCCGCCATAGATCGGCACGTCCTGGAGGATGGTGGCGGTGGCTGGCGCCGGAACGGGCAAAATGCCATGGGCGCAGTGTACCTGACCGCTGCCGACGTGCACTGGCGAGACGATGATCTCGTCGGGCGCGAGACGATGCATGAGCAGACAGACGGCGGTGATGTCTGCGATGGCATCCATGGTGCCGACTTCGTGGAAGTGGATCTCGCTCACTGATTTGCCGTGGGCTTTGCTTTCGGCGTCGGCGATGAGGCGGTAGACGGCCATGACGTTGTCAGCGACTGTGGTTGGCAGAGAAAGATGGCCGCGCACGATGTGCTCGATATCGTGGAGGCTGGCGTGGTGGTGATGGCTGTGCGCATGATCGTGGTGGTCGTGGGCGCCTTCTTCTTCGCCGTGCACGGTCACTTGCAGATGGGTGCCGGTGATGCCGCATTTCACGGAGGCTTCGCGGGAAAATTTCACGTCGGGAATGGCGAGGGCGTTGAGCTCGGCGACAAATGCGTCCGGATCTGGCAAGAGTTCGAGCAGGGCGGCGGCGAGCATGTCGCCGGCAGCGCCCATGCTGCAGTCGAGGTATAATGTTTTCATCTGAATCTCCTTATAATCCCATGTGATTGATGCTGCTGGCGAGATAACCGGCGCCGAAGCCGTTGTCGATGTTCACAACACTGACGCCGCTGGCGCAGGAATTGAGCATCGAGAGCAGCGCGGACAGGCCGCCGAAGCTGGCGCCGTAGCCAACGCTCGTCGGCACGGCGATGACGGGGCAGTCGGCGAGACCGCCGAGCACGCTGGCGAGCGCGCCTTCCATGCCGGCAATGGCGATGATGACGCTGGCGCTCATGATCTCGTCAAGATGAGCGAGGGTGCGGTGTAGCCCGGCGACGCCGACGTCGTAGAGCCGGAGGACGTCGTTACCGAGCACGGTGGCGGTGATCGCCGCTTCTTCGGCGACGGGAATATCGCTGGTGCCGCCGGTGGCGACGACGATGGTGCCGAGGCCGTTGGCTTCTGGCAGCGGACCGATGACGCCGCAGCGTGCGTCGGCGTAGTAGGCCATGGGAAAATGACGGCGTAAGCTGCGCACCGCGTCGGCGGAAAGCCGGGTGATGAGAATGGTTTCTTCGCCGTGGCTGAGCATGGTCTCGGCGATGCCGGCGATCTGCTCCGGTGTTTTGCCGGCGCCGTAGATCACCTCTGCAACGCCCTGGCGCAGCTTTCGGTGCATATCCACCTTGGCGTAGCCGATGTCTTCGAAGGGCTTTTCTTTGAACGTCAGCAGCGCGTCGTCGACGGAAACGCTGCCGCTGGCGACGTTTTCCAGCAGCTGTTTGATATCTGTGCTCATGGTCGCACCTCCAGATCGAGGGAAATGGTTTCGTAGAACGGGCGCAGCGCTGCGATGATCTCGTTGCGCTGCTCAAGCACGCGCGCAAGCTGTGCTTCAGGAACCTGGATGCGCGCCTGCCCGCGCGATTGCCGCACGCGAAAATCGCGGAATCCGAGCGCGGCGAGGGCGGCTTCGGCCTGTTCGGTGGCGGCGAGGGCAGCGGCTGTCAGCGGTTCGCCGCTTGGCGTGCGCGTGGCGAGACAGGCGTAGGCGGGCTTGTCCCAGGTGAAAAGGCCGGCGTCGCGGCTGAGCGCGCGGATGGTGTCCTTCGTGAGGCCGCATTCGCGCAGCGGTGAATGCACGGAAAGCTCGCGCAGGGCGCGCATCCCCGGGCGATCGGCGACTGCGTCAGAAGCGTTGGTGCCGTCGCAGAGCAGCGTGAAGCCGTCGGCGACAGCGGCATCGCGGATCGTTGTGAGCACGGCCTGCTTGCAATGACAGCAGCGATCTGGCCCGTTTTCTGCTGCGCCGGGCACAGCGAGCACATCCAGCGGGAGCACGCTGAGGGCAGCGCCGAGCTCTGCCGCCAGACGGCGCGCGTCGTCCAGCTCGAAGTGTGGCTGAAATTGTGAGTGGACGGTGTAGGCGTGGACGCGCTTGGCGTAGCGCGTGGCGGCGTAGAGCAGATAGGCCGAATCGACGCCGCCGGAAAAAGCGATGGCCACTTCGGGATGGTCGCGGAAAAATTCTTCCAGAGTCATGGTTCCTCCTCTGCGAAAAAAGCACACGCCGCCTGTTCTGAGACGATGTGCGCTTTCATAGCATACGGTTCGTTGGTTGATGAGTGGAAAATGGTTGCCTGCTTCTGCAGGTGGGCGTCGGCTTCCTGCCGACGGTTTCAGTATAGCGCACGGCTGACAATGGGTCAACAGCCGCCGGCGGCAATCTTTTCCAGCTCAGCGAGCACTTCCTCGAGCAGATGGCGGATGTTGAGATCGCTCACGCCGACGACGATGTTGTCGCAGTGGTTGATCGGAATGAGGATGCGCTTGGCATCTGCCTGGGCGACGGCCTGCGCCATGCGTGGCGTGATCTCGCCGAGCAGGGCGTCGGCGATGACGATGCCGATCGGGCCGATGATGACGTCGGCGCGGCGGCTTGAAACGACGACGGCGTTTTCGCCGGTGGCTGCCTGGGTGGCGCCGGCTTTGAGCATGGCAGATGTGGCAGCGAAATTGGTGCCGACGGCGGTGAAGGATGCTTCCGGCAAACGTTCGCGGATGGCGGCCACAAGCTGACGCCCGATGCCGCCGCCTTGCGCATCGATGATGAGAATGTTCATGAAAAGTCCTCCTGACGATCCTATATAATAGAAACAATTGTACCACAAGCCTGTGCGCTTGACCAGAAGCGGCGGAATGTGCTAAACTTCTCTCTGACATCGGCGCGGCCGGTGCTTTTTTCTTGTCATGATCTTCAAGGAGGGCGACATGGATTTTCTCACTGCGGACATCCGTCAGCTTTATCGCAAATATCTTCTGGCGTCGCTGGGCAGTGCGCTGGCGACGTCGATCTATGGGTTCGTCGACACCATCGCCGTGGGCCAGGCTGTTGGTCCGATGGGGGCAGCGGCGATCGCTGTGCTCAACCCGTTTTTCAGCATCATGGTCTTTCTCGCGATCCTCTGCGGCATTGGCGGCGCGGTGCTCATGGCCAACGCCAAGGGCGAAGGGCTGGAGGAACGCGGCAATGCGTATTTCACAGCGGCGCTCGTGCTGGTGCTCGGTGTCATCGTCGTCGGCTGGGTGGTCTTCTTCTTTTTTCACGAGCCGGTCTTTCGCTTTTTCGGCGCCACCGATGAAAACATGCCGTACGTTCTCGACTACGGAAAATGGCTCGTCTGGTGTTTCCCAGGCTACATTTTACCGATCTTTCTCGGCGCATTTCTGCGCAACGACGGCGCGCCGGGGCTGGCGATGGCTGCTGTCGTCACCGGCGGGCTCTGGAATTGCTTCGGCGACTGGTATTTCTGCTTCCCCCTCGATATGGGCATGGCCGGTGCAGCGATCGCTACCGTCAGCGGCGCCAGTCTGCAGGCGTTGATCATGGCGACGCATTTTCTGCGTCGTGGGAAATGTCATCTGCGTCTCGTCTGGCCGCAGAATATTTTGCGCGATATGCGGCGCATCGTCACGCTCGGTTTTGGCGCCGGCGTGCTCGATCTTGGCAATGTTTTCATCGCCATCATCATCAACAACCAGATCCTGCGCTATGGCTCAGGCGATTATCTCGCTGTGTACGGCGTCGTCAGCACGATCTCACTGCTCTTTCAGGCGCTTTTCGCCGGCGCTGGGCAGGCGTCGCAGCCGCTCATTTCCATGAACTACGGCGCGCGCAAGCTCGATCGTGTGCAGGCTGTTTTGCGCATGGGGCTGGCGACGGTCGGCTGTATGGGCGCCCTCTTCATGCTCCTCGGTGAGCTTTTTCCAACGCAGATCACGCGCCTGTTTATCGCGGCGACGCCAGAAGTGCTCGCAGCAGCGCCGCTCGCTTTTCGTTGCTACTTTATCTTTTTTATCTTCCTCGGCATCAGTGTGCTTGCGACGTATTATCTCCAGTCGATCATGCGCGAGCGCGCAGCGATGACTGTTTCTGTGCTGCGCAGTCTGGTGCTTTCGATCACGTTGCTCTTTGTGCTGCCGATGTTCCTCGGACTGCCTGGTGTTTTTCTCGCTATGCCGCTTTCTGAAGGCATCGTCGCTGTTATCGCGCTCATCCTCGTGCGCCGCAGCATGCGCGCCTGAATCTCGTAAAGCTGCCGCACCCGCGGTGGCTTTTTTGCGCTTGCGCACAGGGGCGGCGTTGGCGTATCATAGGGAGAGCAATCCATGTCGCAGAAGCGACAGAGAGGAGAAAGATCTTGACGATCAACGAACAACTGGCAAATGAATTTCAAATGAACGCAAAGCATGTGGAGAACACCGTGGCTTTGCTTGACGATGGCGCGACGGTGCCGTTCATCGCCCGCTATCGCAAGGACGAGACCGGCGCGCTGGACGATCAGGCGGTGCGCGCCTTCGCCGATCGCCTGTCGGCGCTGCGCAAGCTCGAGGAGCGGCGCGCCGATGTGACGCGGCTGATCGCAGAGCAGGGAAAGCTCACCGATGCGCTCGCTGAAAAAATCGCCGCAGCGGAAAGCCTCACCGCCCTCGACGATCTCTATCGCCCATATCGACCAAAGCGCAAGACGCGCGCCAGCATCGCCGCAGCGCGCGGGCTGACGCCACTGGCTGAAGCCTGGACAGCTGGCGCTTCTGCCGCCGCTCTCGCCGAACAGGCCGAAAGCCTCGCGCAGGCGAGCGACGAGCTCGCTGACGCGGAAGCAGCGATCGCCGGCGCTTGCGATATTCTCGCTGAAGCCCTCGCCGACGATGCAGAAATGCGCGCGCGTCTGCGCGAAGAACTGGCTTCCAAGGGCGTCATCCACACCAAGGCCGGCAAGACGCCAGATCCTACCTACGACAACTATCTCGATTACAGCGAGCCGCTGGCAAAAATGGCGGCGCATCGCGTGCTCGCTGTTGGGCGCGCTGAGCGCGAGGATGCGCTGGCGGTGAGCCTCGAATTTGACGAAGAGCGCGCCGTGTATCTGCTCTACAAACACATTTACAAAAAAGGCATGGTCTGGCAGGAGCGTTTGCAGGAAATGTGCCGCGACAGCTGGAAGCGTCTGCTCAAGCCGTCCCTCGAAAAAGAAGTGCGCAAAGCGCGCACAGAATGGGCGGAGGATCAGTCGACGGTGCTTTTCAAGCGCAATCTGCGCGATCTGCTGCTGCAGCCGCCGGTGCGCGGGCACGTTGTGCTCGGATTTGACCCGGGTTTTGCCAATGGCTGCAAGCTCGCCGTCATCGATGCGACGGGCAACGTGCTTGAAACGACCGTCGTCTATCCCTTCAAAGGAAAGGGCGGCGAGGCCAAAGCGAAAGAAATCCTGCGTCAGCTGATCGACCGCCATCGCGTCACCCTTGTCGCCATCGGCAACGGCACCGCATCCCGCGAGAGCGAGCGCCTCATCGCCGGCATTCTCGACGGGCGCGCGGATTGCGGCTGGTACATTGTCAGCGAAGCTGGCGCCTCGGTGTATTCCGCCTCGCCGCTGGCTGCTGAGGAATTTCCAGATCTTGACGCCACGCTGCGCAGTGCCGTTTCCATCGCGCGTCGCGTGCAGGATCCGCTGGCGGAGCTTGTGAAGATCGATCCACGCTCCATCGGCGTCGGCCAATATCAGCACGACATCGATCAGAAAAAACTGACCCACGCGCTGGACGGCGTCGTCGAAGACTGCGTCAACCATGTCGGCGTCGATCTCAACACCGCCAGCGTGTCGCTGCTCAGCCACGTCGCCGGTGTGACGCCGCAGCTCGCGAAAAACATCGTCGCCTATCGCGACGAAGCTGGCAATTATCGCACGCGCAAAGCCCTGCTCAAGGTGCCAAAGCTGGGGCCGAAAACCTTTGAGCAATGTGCTGGATTCTTGCGCATCGCCGACGGCGACGAGCCGCTGGACAACACCCAGGTGCATCCGGAAAGCTACACCGGCGTGCGCGCCATGGCCGAGCTTTTCGATTGTCCGCCGTCGCCGGCCCTTGTCGAAAAAGCGCGCGCAGCCATGCCTGCAGCCGAGCTCGCTGAGCGGCTCAACCTCGGCCCTGCGACGCTTGCAGATATTCTCGATGCCCTCGCCAAACCGGGACGCGATCCGCGCGACGATCTGCCACAGCCATTGCTCTCGCACGATCTCCTCGAGCTCGAGGATCTGGATCCTGGCATGGAGCTTGAAGGCACCGTCACAAACATCGCTGCTTTTGGCGCGTTTGTCGACATCGGTCTGCACGAAAACGGACTGGTGCACATTTCCAAGCTCTCCGATCGTTTTGTCAAGGATCCGCTCACCGTCGTTCGCGTCGGTCAGATCGTGCGCGTCAAGGTTCTGGATGTGGACAAACAGCGCCGCCGCATCAGCCTATCCATGAAAGGCGTCAAGCAACCGTAAATTATCGCTCCGTCGTTCGCGACGGAGCGTTTTTTGTCTGGCGATGGGGCTTGACAAGCAGAGCGTGCAGGCGTAGAATGAGCACAAACAAAGATGACAAACTAGGGAATATTAAAAAGCATCTCACGTTTCCTACTATAGAAAGGAGGTCTCCACCATGAGCATGATGGATGCACTGCAACAACGTCGTACCTATTACAACATCAATAAAGAATTGCCAGTTTCCCTCGAGGAGGTGCGCAGCCTTGTCGATCGGCTGACAGAGCTTGTGCCAGATGCGTTCAATATGAAGAGCAGCCGCATTGTCACTGTTTCCGGCAGTCGGCAGGATGTTCTCTGGGACGCCATTTATGATGTCTTCGCAGGAAAAGTTGCCCGTGAAAAGATCGACAGCTTCCGCGCCGGCGCTGGCACCATTCTCTATTTTTACGATCGCAGCATCGTCGCAGCGATGCAGGAACAGTTCCCGCTCTACGCGGAGAATTTTCCAGTCTGGGCGAACCATTCCAGCGCCATGCTGCAGCTTGCGATCTGGAGCAGCCTGCGCGAGCTTGGCATCGGCGCGTCGCTGCAGCATTACAATCCTGTCATCGACGCGCGTGTGCGCGAATTGTTCGATCTGCCGGAGGAGTACGTTCTCGTCGCTGAGATGCCGTTCGGCGGCATTGGCGAAGAGCCGGCGCCAAAAGCGGCAGAAAATATCCGCGAGCGCGTGCAGCATTTCTGATCCCTTGTGAGTTGCCGCGGCGCTGTGGTATGATGGAGCAAAGGAGGTGAGACCGATGACGGTCCGCAAACGCTCCATTTTGCCGCGGCTACTCATTTTTATCGTGCTGCTCGTCTGCGCAGCTTGGATCTGGCAAAATTATTTCGCCTACGACGGAAACGGCCGACCACCGGACCGTTATCGTGGAGACATCCTCACCATCACTGGAACATCCGACGCTGATGGCGACGGCATTCCCGATCAGCAGGATATTCTCCAGGGCGCGCTGGATTATGTCGCCACACGTCCGCGCTACAAGAGCGCGTATTTCGTTGGCGGCTGGCCGACAGACGGCACCGGCGTCTGCACAGACGTTGTCGCGTATGGCATGCGCGCGGCAGGACTTGATCTGCCGACGCTTGTAGATAATGACAAACGCGCTGCGCCGGAAATTTATTTCGGTGTGCCGCCGGACAAAAACATCGACTATCGCCGCGTGCCAAATCTCGCCGTTTATTTTTCGCGCCACGCCACAGCGCTCACCACGGATACGAGCGCCATTGAGCAGTGGCAGGGCGGCGACATCGTCATTTTTGACGACGACCACATCGGCATCGTCAGCGATCGGCGTAATGCCAGCGGCGTGCCCTATCTCATCCATCACGCCCATCCAATGCAGCGCCATTACGAGGAAAACACGCTTGCCAGCTACAGCAACATCACCGGACACTATCGCGTCGGCACCTGGCAGTGAGTTTTGTGTTGGCGCACAACAATCTGGCGGAAATTTTGTCTAAAGAACACTGCTCTTTTCTGAGCGTTGTTCTATAATACAATCTGTGGCCGCGAGCCGTTAAAAACTTTTGAAAGGAAATGACTGAATTACATGAGTGGTAAGATCAAAAACTTTATCGAAGAATTTAAAGCCTTTGCGCTCCGCGGCAACATGATGGACATGGCCGTCGGTATTATCATCGGCGGTGCGTTCACCGGCATCGTCACTTCCCTGACGGATAACTTTATCAACCCGATCCTGAACTTTGTGACCGGCGCTGAAACCTACACACTGCAGAATGTGGCTGGTTTTGCATCCAGCTTTGTTTCTGAACTGGTCAACTTCTTTATCATGGCCTTCGTTCTCTTCCTGCTCCTGAAGGGAATGAATAAGCTCGTTGCGCTCGGCAAAAAGCCAGAAGCGCCAGCAGCGCCAACCACCAAGGTTTGCCCATTCTGCCAGAGCGAGATTCCTATCGCAGCAACCCGCTGCCCACACTGCACCTCCAAGCTTGAGGAAGCAGAAAAGCAGGAAGCCGTCGCTGCTGCTGAATAATTTTAGCCGTTCATGCGCTCACGTATCCAATGCGATGCGTGGGCGTTTTTTTGTTGTGTTTATCGCTGCGGTTATTTATACGGAAGTGCGACTGGCGAAAAAATAAAAGAATGTTTCCGCGCTGTGGAAACTGCGCGGAATTTTTGTTGCGCAGTCGTGCGGCATTTCGTATAATAAAAACCGATTTTCAAAACAGGGGGAAGAATTTTTGTTCTATTTACTTGGTATTCTCGCAGGCTGCTGCCTGCCGCTGCAGACGAGTGCGAACGCGCGGCTCAATGGGCGTACGGGCTCGCCGTACAGCGCAGCGTTTATTTCGTTTGTCGTTGGGCTGGTGTTCCTGGCGTTTCTTCTGATCGTGACCGGCGAAGGGATCATGCTGCCGTGGGGCACGCTTTTCACGCTGCCGTGGTGGATCTGGTTGGGCGGAGTCTGCGGCACGATCTTTCTGACGCTGAATATTTTGCTCTTTCCGCGCGTCGGCAGTGTGCAGACGGTGGTGCTGCCGACGCTGGGGCAGATTCTCATGGGACTTTTGGTCGATCATTTCGGTCTATTCCAGGGCGTGCAGTCGTCGCTCACGGCAACGCGCGCGATCGGCGCAGTGCTTGTGATCATCGGTGTTGTGCTGGTGGCCGTCGCGAAAAAAGGCGGTGCCGGTGCGGCGTCTCGCGGCGGCGGACTGGTGCTCTGGCAGATCGTCGGCGTGCTGGCGGGGATGCTCTCGGCGACGCAGACGGCGGTCAACGGCACGCTGGGGCGCGAGATCGATTCTCCGCTGCAGGCGTCACTGCTCAGTTTTATCGTGGGCACGGTGCTGTTGGCGCTGATTTCGTTTTTCATGCGCGGCGCCAAGGGTGAGCAGATCCCTGGCAATCGTCCATGGTGGATGTGGATCGGCGGTGCGCTGGGCGCGCTCTATGTGCTTGCGAATGTGGTCATCAGCGGCGCCATTGGCACGGGCTTGAGCGTGATCATTCTGCTGGTTGGCGCGACGGCTGGCGGTCTCGTCGTCGATCATTTCGGCATTCTCGGTGCGCAGCGCGATGCGCTGAGCGCAAAAAAGCTTGTCGGCATTGTGATCATGATCGCAGGCGCTGCAGCCATCAATCTTTTCTGATCGGTAAAACCGGCTCTGACGTTTCGTTGGAGCCGGTTTTGTTATTTGCGAGATTTTTTGAAAGAATAAACAATATTTATTTTTATATATTATGAAACTGGTGTATTATAACAGCAGACAGAATGGCCATTCTGTTTGAAATAAAAAGGAGGAATCATTTATGGCTACATTCATCATTGGGCTCGTGATCCTTTTCGTAGGCGCTGCGATCTACGGAAAGTTCTGCGAGCACGTCTTCGGTCCGGATGATCGCCAGACGCCTGCGTACACAAAGCAGGACGGCGTTGACTACGTACCGATGCGCGGCTGGAAAAACAGCCTCATCAATTTGCTCAACATTGCCGGTACCGGTCCGATCCTGGGGCCAATCCAGGGGATCCTGTTCGGACCGATCGCGTTCATCACGATCCCTATCGGCAACATCATCGGCGGTGCGATGCACGACTATTTCTCGGGCATGATCTGCCTGCGCGACGGCGGCACACAGATGCCGGACATGATCCGCAAATATTCCAACAAAGGCGTCTACACCATCTACCAGATCTTCTGCAGCCTGCTGCTGCTCCTGGTTGGCGCGGTGTTCATCTACACGCCTGGCGATATTGCGGCAACACAGGTCTTTGGTTTTGACGGCGCAGCAACATCTGTATCGACGTGGGTCATCTACGGAGTTATCTTCGTTTATTATCTCATCGCGACCCTCTTCCCGATCGACCAGATCATCGGCCGCATTTATCCGATCTTTGGCGCGATCCTGCTCTTCTCTGCGATCGGCGTGTTCATTGGGATCTTTGTCAAAGATTTTCCACTGCTCAATCTCTGGGACGACTGGAATGGCGCGATCTTCGCATACGGCGATTATTTTGACGCCAACCACTTCATTCCGATCTTCTTCATTACTGTTGCCTGCGGTATTCTCTCCGGCTTCCACTCCACGCAGACGGCGATCATCAGCCGTACGATGAAGAGCGAACGCCAGGGCCGCATGACTTTCTACAACATGATGATCCTCGAAGGCTTCATCGCCATGGTCTGGGCAGCTGGCGCCATGGGCGCGTACAACCTTGGCCTGCAGGAAGCGAATGCGTCGTTGGCCACCGGCACCATCGGTATCGTCTGCAAATATGTCCTCGGCAACGTCGGCGGCATCATCGCGCTGATCGGTGTCATCGTGCTGCCGATCACCTCTGGCGACACAGCGCTGCGCGCACTGCGTATGACCATCGCTGACGCCTTCCACATCGATCAGAAATCGATGAGCAAGCGCGTCACCCTCGCGGCTGTCATTTTTGCGCTCGTCGCTGTCATTCTCGTCGTCGCCAAGAGCAACCCTGACGGCTTCAATATTCTCTGGCGCTACTTTGCATGGTCCAACCAGACGCTGTCGCTCTTCGCATTCCTGGCGATCACCATCTGGATGTTTGAAACCGGCCGTGGCAAATATGCCTGGATGCCGCTCATCCCTGGCACCTGGTATACGTTTGTCACCGTGACCTACATCATGAACGCGCAGATCGGTTTCCATATTCCATGGGCCGGCGCGTATGCCATCGGCATCGCAGCAGCAGCGCTCTATTGCCTCGTGCTCATCTGGTACGGCAAAAAACGCTCCGCAGCGAAAGCGAAAAAATAATTTCTCTTCTGCTCCGCATCGCAAAATGCGGAGCAGTTTTTTCGTTGTGTGATTTTGCTGGAAAATTTTTGTGAGATCTGGTGAAAATGCTTTTTTGCACCCAGACTTGACAGGCTGCGTCTGCGGTGCTATCCTACAACTAATGACACAGTGTCAAGCGCACGACGAGGAGGAAACGATATGCCAAGAGGATCAGAAGCATTGACACAGGCGCGGCGTGAGGAGATCATCAACGCCTGTGCGCAACTCTACGAAACCATGGGATTCAAGGATGTGACGATCAAAGAGATCGGCAAGATCACGAGTTTCACCCGCACATCGATCTACAATTATTTCCAGACAAAAGAGGAGATCTTTCTTGCACTCATCGGGCGTGAGTTTGATCTCTGGAGCGATGCGCTGGAGCAGGCGCTTGCCGAGGAGCAGACGCTCGATCGCGCACGTCTGGCAGGAATTCTCGCTGATACGCTTTCTGCGCGTACGTTGTTGCTGAAGATCCTTTCGATGAATATGTTTGAGATCGAAGAAAACAGCAGCGTGGAACAGCTCACAGCGTTCAAGCGCACGTTCGGCCGCTCGTTTGCGTGCGTCGACGCGCTTTTGGCGAAAGCTGCGCCAGAGCTCGACGCCGCTGCGCGCCGCGCGTTCGCGTATGCGTTCTTCCCGTTCATGTACGGCATTTATCCGTACACCGCCGTGACGGAAAAACAGCGAGCAGCGATGGACGTCATCGGTTTTGACTATAGCGTGTACACCGTTCGCACGTTGATCCAGCAAACTGCGCAGCTGCTTCTCGCTGGAACAACGCCGGAAAATTGAGAAGCTCGGCGCCGCTCGGAGTTTTTGACAGATATTTTGAGTGCTCGTAAAATAAGAGCACTTTTGCAACGGATAAGAGCACATGAAACAGCCAGCGCTTGGGAATAGAGCGCTGGCTGTTTTTGGGTTATTTGCGAGAAAATGGGCGCTGAAAAATCATTGCGAAAGATCAGTGGCTGCCCAGCGTAAAAAGCATGATTTTTTGTCGCCAGAATATATGAGAAGCATTGTCACACATTTGAAAATGGCTTATACTATAGGGATGGAAACAAATACGAACGATCATACAGGACAGGGGTGAACGACATGGCAGATTTTGAATTGGTGGCGCCGTTTCAGCCGACGGGCGATCAGCCGGAGGCGATCGAGGCGCTTTTTGAAGGATTGAATCTGGGCTACCATCGGCAGACGCTCTTGGGCGTGACAGGCAGCGGCAAAACGTTCACGATGGCGAATCTGATCGCCAAGGCGAATCGGCCGGCGCTGATCTTTGAGCCGAACAAAACGCTGGCGGCGCAGCTTTACAGTGAGTTCAAGGCGTTTTTCCCGAACAACGCTGTGGAATATTTTGTCAGCTATTACGATTATTACCAGCCGGAGGCGTATGTCGCCTCGACGGATACTTACATTGAAAAGGATGCGCAGATCAACGAAACGATCGAAAAACTGCGCCACTCGGCGACGGCGTCGCTTCTGGAGCGTCGCGATGTCATCATCATCGCGTCGGTCAGCTGCATTTATGGCCTGGGTTCGCCGGAGTTCTACAAAAACGAGGTGCTGAACCTGCGTCCTGGCCAGGAGGTGGAGCGCGACGATGTGCTGCGCAAACTGATCGAGATCCAGTACGAGCGCAATGACGTCGATTTTAAGCGCGGCACGTTTCGTGTGCGCGGCGATTGTGTCGAGGTTATGCCGGCGTCGTCGAGCGAGTGCGGGATCCGCATCGAATTTTTCGGCGACGAGGTAGATCGCATCGCAGAATTTGACTATCTCACTGGCAAGATCATCGGCGAGCGCTCGCATGTGGCAATCTATCCGAATACCCACTATGTCACCGATCCGGAATATCTCGACACGGCGATCGCCAACATCGAGCAGGAGCTGGAAGAGCGCCTGGCCGAATTCAAGGCGGAAGGCAAGCTTTTAGAAGCGCAGCGTCTGGAGCAGCGCACGCGCTACGATCTGGAAATGCTGCGCGAGGTGGGCTATTGCTCCGGCGTTGAAAACTACGCGCGTCCGCTTTCCGGCCGTGCGCCAGGCAGCACGCCAGACACGCTCCTGGATTTCTTCCCGCCGGATTTCATCACCTTCATCGACGAGAGCCATGTGGCGGTGCCACAGATCGGCGGCATGTTCGCTGGCGACCGCTCGCGCAAGGAAAATCTCGTTGAGCATGGTTTTCGTCTGCCATCGGCGCTGGACAACCGTCCGCTCCACTTTGAAGAATTTGAGGAGAAGGTGCACCAAACGATCTATGTGTCGGCAACGCCAGGCGATTATGAGCTCCAGCACAGCCAGCAGGTTGTGGAGCAGATCATCCGTCCAACGGGGCTCTTGGATCCGACCATCGAGATCCATCCGATCGCTGGACAGATCGACGATCTCATCGATCGTGTGCGTGGGCGCATTGTGCGCGACGAGCGTGTGCTCGTGACAACGCTGACCAAGCGCATGGCGGAAGATCTCACAGATTATCTGGTGAACGCAGGCATCGCTGCGCGCTATCTGCATTCTGAGATCAAGGCGCTGGAGCGTATGGAGATCTTGCGCGATCTGCGTCTCGGCGAATTTGACGTGCTCGTGGGCATCAATCTGCTGCGCGAAGGGCTCGACTTGCCGGAGGTTTCTCTCGTGGCGATCATTGACGCCGACAAGGAAGGATTTCTGCGCAGCGAGCGCTCGATGATCCAGACCGTCGGTCGCGCTGCCCGCAATGCGCATGGCGAGGTCATCATGTACGCCGATGTGATCACTGGCAGTATGCAGCGCACCATCGATGAAACGGCACGCCGTCGCGGTATTCAGCAGGCGTACAACGAGGCGCACGGTATCGTGCCGCAGACGGTACGCAAGGATGTGCGCGAGGATATCTCGCCGCTCAAAGCCGTGGCCGAAGAATCGCCGCAATATCTCACGCGCGATGTGCCAGCCGACGCCAAGGGCCGCAAGCAGCATCTGATGCTGCTGGAAAAGGCCATGAAGGATGCCGCCAAGAATCTCGAGTTCGAGATCGCAGCAGAGCTGCGTGATGAGATCCGTCGTATTGAAGCAATGGACAAATAACAGAGGAGAATTATGGCAGAAAATACCATTCGGATCCGCGGCGCGCGGGTCCATAACCTGAAAAATATCGATCTCGACATTCCACGCGACAAGCTCGTTGTGATGACGGGCCTGTCCGGGTCGGGAAAATCGTCGCTGGCGTTTGACACCATCTACGCCGAAGGCCAGCGCCGTTATGTTGAATCTCTGTCCAGCTACGCGCGCCAGTTTTTAGGACAGATGGACAAACCAGACGTCGACGAGATCTCCGGGCTTTCGCCAGCGATCTCGATCGACCAGAAAACCACCAGCCGCAATCCGCGTTCCACCGTCGGCACCGTCACCGAAATCTACGATTATCTGCGCCTGCTTTACGCGCGCATCGGCGTGCCGCACTGCCCAAAATGCGGCAAGGAGATCCATCAGCAGTCGATCGACCAGATGGTGGATCAGGTCATGGCGCTGGAGGCCGGCACGCGTCTGCACATTCTCGCGCCAGTCGTGCAGAATCGCAAGGGCGAGTTTAAGCAGTATTTTGAGCAGCTGCGCAAGAGTGGCTATGTGCGCGTGCGCGTTGACGGAGAAGTGCGCGATCTTTCGGAAGATATCGTGCTGAAAAAGAACAACAAGCATTATATTGAAGTCGTCGTCGACCGCATCAAACTAAAAGAGGGCGTCGAGAGCCGCCTCACCGGATCCATGCAGGCAGCGCTCGATCTCGCTGAAGGACAGGTCTGGGTGGATGCTGGCGGCGAGATGCTCCGTTTCAGCGAACATTTTGCCTGCCTCGATTGCGGCATTTCCATGCCGGAGCTCACGCCGCAGCTTTTTTCCTTCAACAATCCCCTTGGCGCCTGCGAAACCTGCAGCGGCCTTGGCGAGGTCATGAGCTTTGACCTTGATCTCATCATCCCGGATAAGAGCAAGAGCCTCAACGAGGGCGCGCTGGCGCCATGGCGTCGCGGCGCCATCTCCAACTATTACGAGCAGCTCATGTTCAGCCTCACCGACAAGCTCGGCATCGATCGCGACACGCCGTGGAAGGATCTGCCGAAGGAGCAGCAGGACATCATCCTCTATGGCGGCGACCATCCGACAGTGAACTTTCATTACATCAATATGTTCGGCGAGGAAAAAGTTTATCGCAAAGCATACGAAGGGCTGATCCCAAATCTCGAGCGTCGTCGTGTGGAAACGCACAGCGAATCGAGCATGGAAATGCTCGAAGGCTTCATGCGCACCGATCGCTGCCCAAGCTGCAAAGGGCGTCGTCTGCGCCCAGAAGCGCTGGCTGTCACCGTCGGCGGCAAAGCCATCTGGGAAGTCTGCGATATGACCATCGTCGAAGCCCTCGATTTTTTTGAGCACATCGAGCTCACAGAGCGCCAGCTTTTCATCGGTCGACTGATCTTGAAGGAAATTTCTGAGCGCCTGCGTTTCCTGGTGAACGTCGGCCTCACTTATCTCACCCTTTCTCGCGCTGCTGGCACGCTTTCCGGCGGGGAAGCCCAGCGCATCCGTCTTGCCACACAGATCGGCAGCGGGCTGGTGGGCGTGCTCTACATTCTCGACGAGCCGTCCATCGGGCTGCACCAGCGCGACAATGAAAAACTCATCGCCACGCTCAAGCACATGCGCGATCTCGGCAACACCGTCATCGTCGTCGAGCACGACGAAGACACCATGCGTGCCGCCGATTTCATCGTCGATATCGGCCCGCGCGCCGGCGCTGGCGGCGGCGAAGTCGTGGCAGCCGGCACGCCGGAAGAAGTTGCCGCCTGCGAGGATTCCATCACCGGCGCCTATCTCGCCGGTCGCAAGCGCATCGCCGTTCCGGAAACGCGTCGGCCGATCGACAAGAAACGCATGCTCAAGGTTGTCGGTGCGCGGGAAAACAATCTTAAAAATCTCACCGTCAGCTTTCCACTCGGCGTGCTGACCTGCGTCACCGGCGTCAGCGGCAGCGGCAAGAGTACCCTCGTCAACGAGATCCTCTACAAAGGCCTCGCGCGTCAGATCTATCCACAGTATAAGGGCGTTCCCGGCAAGCATCGCGCCATTGAAGGCGCAGATCAGATCGACAAGATCATCAACATCGACCAAAGCCCGATCGGTCGCACCCCGCGCTCCAATCCAGCCACCTACACCGGTGCCTTCGACCAGATCCGCGCGCTTTTCGCCAAGACCAAGGAAGCGCAGCTGCGCGGCTACAAAGCCGGACGCTTCTCCTTCAACGTCAAGGGCGGACGCTGCGAAGCCTGCAAGGGCGACGGCATCATCAAGATCGAGATGCATTTCCTGCCCGATGTCTACGCACCGTGTGAAGTCTGCAAAGGCAAGCGTTATAACCGCGAAACCCTCGAAGTCACCTATCGCGGCAAAAATATTTCTGAGGTGCTCGATATGACCGTCGACGAAGCCGTCGAATTTTTCGAGAATATCCCAGCTGTCTACAATAAGATCAAAACCATCCAGGACGTCGGTCTCGGCTACATCAAACTCGGCCAGCCAGCCACGACGCTTTCCGGCGGTGAGGCGCAGCGCGTCAAACTCGCCACCGAGCTTTCCAAGCGTCCGACCGGCAAAACCCTCTACCTCCTCGACGAACCAACCACCGGCCTGCACACCGAGGACATCGCCAGCTTGCTGCAGGTGCTCGGTCGCCTCGTCGATAACGGCGAGAGCATGATCATCATCGAGCACAACCTCGACGTCATCAAATGCGCCGATTACATCGTCGATCTCGGCCCAGAAGGTGGTAGTGGCGGCGGGCGCGTCGTCGCAACCGGCACACCGGAAGACATCGCCGCCAGCCCGGATTCCTACACAGGCCAGTTCCTGAAACCCCTGTTGGCACGGTAAAATGTGGGGAAATAATGAAATGTAGCTAGGAATACGATGAAACAGTCGTATAATTACTACATTCCACACCTTTATAGGTTATAATAAAAATACTCATACAATACTTTCCTACTTTTTATATCAATATTGCAGTTGAAAGGAGGCCTTTGTGATGGCTATTCGTGCTGCGTTATTAGAGCCAGCGAGAAGCTGCTCTGCACATCTTGATGAACTGATCAAGAAACTTCGCGAGATCAAAGTCAGCGGTTGTCTCAATATCTTCTCCTATTCTTCAGGACAGAATGAGATCAATCGTGAAGCAGGCGCCGAAGTGCGCGCCCTGCTCGATCAGGCGACTGCCGATTTCGATGAGTTCCAGAAAGGGCTCGAAGAGGACAAAGAATGGCATGAATGCTTCAGCAATCCTGCATTCTATGAACGCTCCATTGCGATCATCGGTGAGCGTTTGCATGCTGTGGATCTGTCCAAGCATATCCTCTCGATCATCACTCAGCTGGAAAACATCAGCAACAATATGAATGGCACGTTGAAGACCTTCGTGGAATTCTCCTGCGTGGATGGTCCGATCGATCCGATCCGTAAGTGACCACCGCGTGCCAACGTATACATCGGCATGGCAATTCCTGGTTGACATGTCATGAAACCACCTTTATAATTAAAGGTGCTTTCTGGAGGGGTGTCCGAGCGGTTTAAGGAGGCGGTCTTGAAAACCGTTGAATCTTTGCGGGTTCCGTGGGTTCGAATCCCACCTCCTCCGTTGTAAAAAATGTGAAAAAATCGCTTGACAGAATCGTTATGACACTCTATAATAGATTCTGTTGTGGCGAGGAGAGATGACCGAGAGGCCGAAGGTGCTCCCCTGCTAAGGGAGTATACGGGGAACCGTATCGGGGGTTCGAATCCCCCTCTCTCCGTGATATGCGCTGTTAGCTCAGCTGGATAGAGCGTTTGGCTACGGACCAAAAGGTCAGGGGTTCGAATCCCTTACAGCGCGGTCATAGACCTGAGGAATTTGCCTCAGGTCTTTTTATTTGCTTTTGGAAAAGAAGGGAAGATCCATCATGGCTTATTACAAGAGCGCGCACTGCGTCATCGAAGGCGCAGTCGAGATTGGCGCAGACGCCAGCATCTGGCACTACGCCGTTGTGCGCGGCGACGAAGACCGCATCACCATCGGCGCGCGCACAAATGTGCAGGACGGTGCCGTGCTCCACGTCGACGAAGGCTGGCCGCTTTCCATCGGCAGCGGTGTCACCATCGGCCATCGCGCCGTCGTCCACGGCTGCACCATCGAGGACGACGTTCTCATCGGCATGGGCGCCATCGTCATGAATGGCGCAAAGATCGGCCACGGCAGCACCATCGCAGCCGGCGCCGTCGTCCCTGGCGGCGCAGAGATCCCCCCAGATTCCCTCGTCATCGGCGTGCCAGGAAAAGTCCGCGCCAGCGTCCGCCCCGAGCAGCGCCAGTCGACAGTGGAAAACGCCCAGCGCTACGTCGCCCTGGCAGAAAAGCACCTTGAGCGGGTGGAGTGAGCCATCAACAAGAAGACAGGGCCACGTTTTCTAAAATGATTCGCTCAGCGTGTGTTTCATCATGACCTTGATTGTGATGGAGCAGGCGCTGGGCGCTTTTTTATTTTTGGTGTGCTGTTTTGGAGGGTGGGAAAAGTGTTTCGAATAGTTTCCTGCTTTGTATTCTGCGAACAAATGAAATATAATGAAGGCATCGTGGTTGACTGACGAGAAAACAAAGTACTTACAAAGGGAGTGTGGCGCGCAGATGAAGATCTTTATCATCGAGGATGAAGCGGCTATTCGCGAGGAGTTGGAGCGGCTTTTGCAAAAATATGGGTATGAATGCATGAGTTCGGACAATTTTCAGGCCATTAGCGAGAAGGCGCTTCGCGCGGAAGCGGATTTGATTTTGCTGGACATCAATCTTCCCTACCAGGATGGATTCCAGGTGTGCCGGGCGATCCGTCAAAAATCGAACGTGCCCATCATCATTCTGACCAGCCGCGCTACGGATTTTGATGAACTGCTAGGATTAAACATTGGGGCGGATGATTTTATCACCAAGCCTTATAATGGGCAGGTGCTCCTTGCGCGCATTCAAAAAGTGCTGGCGCGAACGTATGAGGTGCAAGCTAACACGCTGCTGGTGCACGAGGGCTTGACGCTCAATCTTTTGCGGGCCACGATCAGCCATGAGGGTAAAGAGCTGGATTTGACGAAAAATGAGCTGGGCATTTTGCGGTTGCTTATGTTGAACAAGGGGAACATCATTCCACGAGATGCTATTATTGACGAGCTGTGGCAGAGCGAAGCATTTATCGACGAGAACACGCTCAACGTCAACATTGTCCGGCTGCGCAAAAAGCTGGCGGAGATTGGCCTGCCGGATTATTTGGTAACCAAACGCGGCATGGGGTATTATGTATGAAGTGGATGGAATATGTGATCGACCACATGGTGGCGATCGGTTGTTTTGTGGCGTCTGAGGGACTATTGATCGGGCTGCTGTGGCTCTTGGAGATTCCGGCGGTTTTCCTTGCCTTTGCAGCAGCCATTCCAGCGATGTTCTTTTTGGCAGCGCTGGTTTGGGATTTTCGGCGCCGGCGCAGCTACTATAACAGGCTGCTGTGTTTGCTGGCGCAGCTGGACGAGAAAACCTTGCTTGCGGAAATTGCGGAGCGTCCAAGCTTTTTGGATGCGCGGATTATTTCGGATATCCTGCGGCAGAACGATAAATATCTGAACGATCAGATAGCGGAGATGCAGAAACAAACCCGGGATTATCGCGATTTTATCGATACCTGGGTTCACGAGATCAAAACGCCCATCACCTCAGCCCGGCTGATCGTGGAGAATGAAAAAAATCTCACAACTCTGAAGATCGACGATGAGCTTCGCAAAATTGACGCGCTGGTGGAGCTGGCGCTCTACTATGCGCGCAGCGGTGATGTGGAAAAGGATTTCAAAGTGGAGCCGACCACTATGCAAGCCCTCGTTGGCGCAGCGCTGAAAACTTATTCCAAAGCGATCATCCAGGCGGGCGGACAGATCCGCATGGAAGGGCTGGAAGTGGCGGTCTGCGCTGACAGTAAAAGCTGCGCCTTTGTGATTGGCCAGATCATCTCGAATGCGATCAAATACCGGCAGGAAAATTTCTGTCTCACCTTCACCGTCGGGATGGAGAAAAACGGCGTGCTTTTGAATATCCACGACAACGGGATCGGCATCGATGCGGCGGATCTGGCGCGCGTTTTTGACAAAGGCTTTACCGGCGAAAATGGCCGCCGCTTTCCAAAATCCACCGGGATTGGGCTCTATCTCTGCAAACGGCTGTGTAGCAAGATGAACATGGACATCGCCATCAAGAGCCAGAAGGGGCAGGGGACGACGGTTGTTTTGTATTTTCCAACAGAAAGTTTGCTGAAAGGAGCGGGTGTGTGACCCGCTTTTTTCGATCCTTACATTTTGGTAAGGGAAACGTAATTTAACTTCATGGCACGCTGGCTGGGGATGTGATAGGGTAAAGGTGTAAAGAAAAATATCTTGCGGAAAGGAGTTGACCCTGATGAACGACATCATTTTGCAGCTGGAGGACGTTCAAAAATATTACGGCAACAAGGGCGGCCTGACAAAAGCCCTGGATCACATTTCCTTCACCGTCAACAAAAGCGAATTTCTAGGGATTATGGGGCCGTCGGGATCTGGCAAAACCACTCTGCTGAACTGCATTTCTACCATCGACACGGTGACCAGCGGCCATATCTTTGTCGAAGGGCAGGACATTACAGAACTGCGCGGCGGGAAATTGGCGGATTTTCGCGACCGGAAGCTGGGCTTCATTTTTCAGGATTTTAACCTGCTGGATACCTTGACGGCTGATGAAAATATTTCTCTGGCGCTGTCCATCGCCGGCGTTAAGCCGACAGAGATTAGGCAACGCGTGCAGCGAATCGCTGAGACGCTGAACATTTCGGACGTGTTGGAGAAATATCCGTATCAGATGTCGGGTGGCCAGCAGCAACGGGTCGCAGCGGCCCGCGCCATGGTCACGAATCCTGCCATCGTATTGGCGGACGAACCGACGGGCGCTTTGGATTCCAATTCTTCGCGCGTGCTGTTGACCCTGCTGACAGAATTGAATGCGCGCCTTTCTGCGACGATCCTGATGGTGACCCACGATGCGTTCTCCGCCAGCTACTGCCGCCGCATTCTTTTTATCAAGGACGGGACGATCTTTCACGAGCTGGCGCGCGGCACAGACAGTCGGAAGGAGTTTTTCGCCAAGATATTGGAAGTGGTGTCGGTGCTGGGAGGTGAGCAGAATGACCGCCTTTAAGCTGATCAGTCGGAATGTGCGCAAAAACCTCCGCGATTATCTGATCTATTTTCTGACGCTGATGCTTTCGATCAGCCTGTTTTACGCCTTCAATTCCATTTCTGACCAGCCTGCGTTTTTGGAAATGGGGATGACGCGAAAGCTGCTCTATGACCAACTCGGCACGTTGATCTCCGTGCTCTCGGTGGTGATCGCCGTGGTGCTGGCTTTTTTGATCGTTTACGCCAATCAGTTTTTGCTGAAACGTTGCAAGAAAGAGCTGGGCATTTATATGCTGCTTGGCATGAAGAAAGGGCGCATCGCGCGTATTTTTGCTGGCGAAACGCTTTGCGTCGGAGTGATCGCGCTCGGCGTTGGCTTGACCCTCGGTGTGTTGCTTTCCCAGGGCATAGCGCTCGTCGCGCTGAAATTGTTTGCGGTGGCGCTCGATGAGTACCAGCCGGTCTTTTCAGCCAGCGCGTTCTGGCAAACGCTCCGGTGCTTTGTGCTGATCTTTTTGATCGTGATGTTCTTGAATGTGTGGTCGGTATCCAGCGTTCGCCTGATTGATCTGCTGACGGCGGGGCGGAAAAATGAGCACTTGAAAACGGAGAAGCGCGCCGTTTCTGCCGCTCTGTTTGTGCTTGCCCTTGCATGCATCGGCGCGGCTGGCTTTTTGTTTGATAAAAATGGCATCCTGCCTTCCAGGGACGATGCTTCTTTCCAGATCGCCGGTGCGCTGCTGATCGCAGGGACGCTGTTCCTCTTTTATGCGCTGGCGAGCGTTTTTATCCAGCTGGCGCAGCGCAATCAGCGTTTTTATCTGAAAGGGCTGAACACATTCCTGGTCCGCCAGATTGCAAGCAAGATCCGCACCAACTATCTGGTGATGACGGTGGTTTGCGCGCTTCTGACGATCACCCTCTGCGCCGTTTCCATTGGCACGAGCACGGGGCTTGCTATGAACGAACTGGCGAGCGCGGCCACGCCGTATGATCTGACTGTGATGTCGGATGTTTCCCGTGATGGCGATGGCAGCATTGCAGAATATCTTGCTGACCATGACGTGCAAATGAGCAACTACGCAGAAAGAATGGAACAGATCAGCGTATATAACGCCGATATGCTCTACAAAGACTTATTTGAGGGGCAAACTTTGAATCTGTGGCCGATTGATGAGGCAGTCTCTGATACCGAAGTCGTTGTTATTTCCATTTCAGATTTTAACCGGGCATT
Source organism: uncultured Peptococcaceae bacterium (assembly GCA_900552455.1). Classification (GTDB taxonomy): domain Bacteria; phylum Bacillota; class Peptococcia; order Peptococcales; family Peptococcaceae; genus UMGS1590. The sequence goes on from URZX01000009.1 coordinate 47,974, forward strand.
GTCTATGCAGGATAAAGCACCGATCGCACTGGCAGATGATGCGTATCTACTGAATTGCAACTATGAAGGAACTCTTTCGTATGTGGAAGAGGCCCTGCGTACCCATCCTGAGCTCATTATAGGCGGCATCACCCTTCATCGTGCGTCCGAAGAAGTTCTCCATGAGACATACTGGATGACCTCTATCGGCAACAATGATCGCGGCACATTGATCGTGCCGGATTATGTTGCCGATACGCTGGTAAAGGAGGCAAATTTTCTACTGGTTCAGTATAAGGCCAGCACCAACCCAGACGAGGTGTTGCAAAAGATGATCCCCATCGGCCTGGACGATGCGCACGGCTATCGGTATGCAGAAAAGAACATGATGTATGATATGTTCTATGGCATGAACGCCTTGGTGACCTTCCTCTGCTGCTACATCGGCCTGGTGTTTTTGCTGATTTGTGCAGCTATGCTCGCGTTGAAACAGCTGACGGAAACGACGGATAACAGCTACCGCTTTGGGCTGCTGCAAAAGCTGGGCGCCAGCCCTCAGCAGGTAAACCGCGCCTTGTTGGCGCAGACGGCGGTGTTCTTTGCCGTTCCCCTGGCGGTGGCAGGGTTGTATTCTGTGCTGTTGATTGCCAAGGGCATGGAGATCGTTGAAGAATTTATGAACATCCATATTGCAACCAATGTGTGGCTAACGGTCATGCTCTTTCTGCTCGTGTATGGGGGCTATTTCATCGCCACCTATTTATCCTGCAAACAGATGGTCACGGAACAAAAAATGGAGGTGTGAAAGTGTTGTCGGAAAACATCAAATGGGAGGCTGTCATTCAGAGCATCGTGGATATCTGGCTGCCGGTATTTGGCGCCGTCGCCGTTGTTGTTCTCCTCGCTGTTCTTGTGCGCATCCTCAAGAAAAAATAATCCTTGCTCAGCTAGCGCTGATCTCGTGCCAACACGACAGAACCCGGTGCCCTTCCAGCGCGAAGGAACCGGGTTCTGTTTTTGGGCGATCATGGCTCAGGCGTCTTTCTGCTGCAATTCTCTACGCAAGCTTCGCAGGATGACGATGGAGAGAACTGCGGCGAGGGTGGCGCTGGCTGGAAGGTTGAGCCAGATACCGATGAGGCCGAGGGGCCAAAGGAGGATGAGGAAGAGTACGGGGAAGGCGAGCGTTGTGGAGACGGAGATGAGCGCGGCCTGGAATGGCTTGCCGATGGCGATCATGTAGCTTTGGGTGGCGAAGCCGAGCCAGCGTGTGAGATAAGCGAAGCTGAAGAGGCCGAGGGCGGCGGTTGCGGTGTTGAGGAGCTCCTGGTTGGCATCGGGCACAAAGAGATGGATGATGAACGTCGGCTCACTGCGCACGAGGAACATCAGCGCGATGGTTGTGACGGCGGCACCGATGAAACAGCAGCGCTCGATGGCGCGCACGCGGCTGTATTTCCGCGCGCCCCAGTTGTAGCCGACGGCAGGCTGGAGGGCGTCGCAGATGCCGTATAAGAGCGGCTGGATGAGTCCGTCGACAAAGAGCAGGACGCCGTAAACGCTGACGGCCATGGCGCCGCCAAGGCGCACGAGGATGGCGTTCATGAGGATCTCTGTGATGCGCGCGGAGACGTTATTGAGAAAATTTGGCGTGCCGCAGGCGGCGATGTGGCGCACGAGTTTCCAGCTAAAACGCGGACGTGTAAAACGCAGCACAGATTTTCCGCGCAGGAAGGGGATGTAGGCGATGAGCACACAGACACCCATGCCAAGGCTGCCAGCCAGCGCTGCGGCCCAGACGCCCCAGCCGAAAACGCCGAGAAAAATAAGTTCAAATCCTGCGCAGAGCACGCTCATGAGAATGTTCAGCGCCAGGCTGCCGCGGATGAATCCGCTGATGCGCAGGAAATTGTCCATCGCGAACATGGCGGTGGTGAGCGGCGAGCAGAGGGCGTAGACGCGCAGATATTCTACAGCCATGGCGGCAAATTCGCCGTCAGCGCCCAGGAAGCGAATGAGCAGCGGCGCGGCAGCAAAGAGCGCGGCACCGATGAGAATGCCAAGGGCGTGGATGAGCAAACAGGCGCAGGTGAAGATGTTGTTGGCTTCTTTTTTGTCACCGCGGCCAAGAGCGATGGAGATGGGCACGGAAGCGCCGACGCCGATGAGATCGGCCAGCGAAAAATTGATGATCACAAAGGGCATGGCCAGATTGATCGCTGCGAAGGCCATTGCGCCGATGAACTGTCCCACGAAAACGCCGTCCAGCGTGTAGTAAAGGCTGGAGGCGAGCATGCTGAGGGCGCCGGGAATGGCGGCGAAGAAAAAGAGCCGCACCGGTGGAGTTTGTGAGAATAGGGTTGGGGAATCCATGTGGTCCTCCTTGGAGATGAGATACTCTATCCAGTATAAAGGGAAAATCGTCGGCTGCCAAGTATGGCGAAAGTAAATTTTGTGGAAAACGCGGAGGCGGCGATTTTCTGGGGAAAACGCTGGTTTTCCGCTGCGGTTGTGGATAAATCTTCGGAAAAGTCGTCGGTTTTCCACAAATCCTGCGGAAAAAGCTGTGGAATCACGGGGGAAAGTTGGCGGAAAAGTTGTCTGCGACCGCTTGCGGCGCGGCGTCGGAGGGCGATGTAAAAGGGCGTGACAACTTTGGAAAAGTTTGCGTGCAACGGAGGATAAGAAATTATGATGAAAATTTCAGATTTTTGATGCAAATTTCGAAAATTCCGCTTGCAATATATGTACGCAGGGTATATCATAGTATCAACTCCACATCACGTGGGATCTCATCCGAGAAATTGTAGAATTTGTAGAACGGAGGAATGTAGGATGAAGATGAAAAAATGGATCGCCGGGATCGCGCTCGGCAGTATGATGTTGTTGGCAGGCTGCGGCGGCGGCTCCGGTAGCGGCGGTAGTGCAGCAGGAGAAGGCAGCGCGGCAGCAGAAGCGAATGCAGATGCGCTGCAGATCGGTATCATCCAGACGCAGGCACACGTGGCACTTGACCGTGCCCGTGAAGGCTTCGAAGCTGGTCTGGAAGAAGCTGGCTACACTGTTGGTGAAGATGTCGTCATCGATTACCAGAACGCTCAGGGTGACCAGTCCAATCTGAACACCATCACCAACCAATTTGCCAGCGACAAGAAAGACCTTGTCTGCGCCATCGCTACACAGGCAGCTGTGCAGATGGCCAGCGCCAGCTCCGATATTCCAATCGTCGGCACCGCGATCACCGATTATGAAAGCGTCGGCCTTGTTGAAAGCAACGACGCACCTGGTGGAAATGTCACCGGTACCAGCGATATGAACCCTATTGCAGATCAGGTCGCACTGATGCAGCAGCTTATGCCTGACCTCAGCTCGGTCGGCGTTATGTACTGCTCTGCGGAAGAAAACTCCCGCATTCAGTTCGAACTGTTCAAAGAAGAATGCGAAGCAGCCGGCATTTCTGTGACAGAAATGACCGTATCTAATGTCAACGAGATCCAGCAGGCAGCAACGAGCCTCATCGGTGAAGACATCCAGGCCATTTATGTGCCAACCGATAACACGCTTGCGTCCGCTATGACAACCCTCACTGGCGTGACCAACGAAGCGAAGATTCCTGTCTTCACTGGCGAAGTTGGGATGCTCTCTGGCGGCGGCACCGCGACTGTCAGCGTCGACTACTACGAACTTGGCAAGCAGACTGGCGCGATGGCTGCCCAGATCCTCAAGGGTGAAGCAGAACCTGCTACCATGGCGATCGAAATGCCAGCCAATAACACCACTGAGATCAATCAGGAAGAAGTGGATCTGCTCGGCATCACCGTTCCAGACGAACTGGCTGAATTCGTCGGCGACTACGCTGCTGAAGAATAATGAATCCCTTGCCGCGTGAGCGGTATGACGAAGGGTCACCCCTGTGGCGACCCTTCGTTTTGTTTGTTTATTCCGACTATTACTTTTTGCCGGGAAGTTATTTGGCGAAGGCCGCTTGCTATGCTATAATGCAAGAGTGGGAGATTGCTCCCGGCTATGCACACAATGGAGGCATATTATGGAACTCGTACTTTCGACGGTTGCCCAGGGGCTTTTGTGGGCCGTGTTGGCGATCGGTCTTTTCATCACATTCCGCATTCTGGATATCGCGGATCTTTCTATTGAAGGCACTTATCCTCTCGGCGGCGCCATTGCCGTCATGACGATCACCGGCGGCGGTTCGCCGCTTCTGGCAGTCATCTTTGCATTCTTTGGCGGATGCATTGCCGGCGCTGTCACTGGTTTTCTGCACACAAAGCTCAAGATCCCTGCGCTTCTCGCCGGGATCCTTACGATGATCGGGCTGTACTCGATCAACCTGCGCATCATGGGCCGCGCCACCACATCCATTCTAGGCGAAGAAACGGTCTACAGCTTTTTTGAAAACAACATGAGCAAGGTTTCCGCGACGCTGATCGTCGGCCTTTTGGCCACGCTTGTCGTCTGGTTCTTCTGCTACATTTTCTTCGGCACCGAGCTTGGTGCCGCCATCCGCGCCACCGGCGACAATCCACAGATGATCCGCGCGCAGGGCATCAACACCGATGTCACCATCATGCTTGGCCTGATCATCTCCAACGGCTTTGTCGGCGTCACCGGCGCGCTGCTCAGTCAGTCCAACGGCTATGCCGATGTCAACATGGGGACTGGTGTCCTTGTCACTGGCCTCGCTTCGATCATCATCGGCGAAGTGCTCTTCGGCACTCGCAGTTTCAAAAACTGGTTGATCAGTGTTGTGCTCGGATCCATCGTTTATCGTGCCGTGGTCGCGTTCGTGCTCTGGCTGGGCATGAATCCTAATGACCTCAAGCTGCTCACCGCTGTTATCGTTGCAGTCGCGCTAGCTCTGCCGCTCATCAAGAGCAAGATGCAGAAGCTGCGCTCGAATATGTGAGGAGGTTGGGATCATGTCAATGTTAGATCTGAACGGCATCGAAAAAACCTTTAATCCCGGCAGCGTCAACCAGAAAAAAGCCCTGCGCGGTCTCGAGCTGCATCTTGAAGAGGGCGATTTTGTCACCGTCATCGGCGGCAACGGCGCCGGGAAATCAACAATGCTCAACGCCATCGCCGGCGTCTTTCCTGTGGACAAAGGCGAGATCTTTATCAATAATGTCAACGTGACCAAGCTTCCTGAGCACAAGCGCGCTGCCTACATCGGCCGCGTGTTCCAGGATCCAATGATGGGCACCTGCGCGAACATGCAGATCGAGGAAAACCTCGCCATGGCATCGCGCCGCGGTCAGCGTCCAGGACTTCGTTGGAGCTCCCGCGCCAAGGACCGCGCCTTCTTCCAGGAACGCTTGTCCATGCTCGGGCTCGGTCTGGAAGAACGTCTTACCCAGCGCGTCGGTCTGCTTTCCGGTGGCCAGCGCCAGGCGCTGACGTTGCTCATGGCCACGCTCAAGCGCCCGGATATCCTGCTCCTCGACGAGCACACCGCAGCGCTTGACCCAAAAACGGCTTCCAAGGTGCTTGAGATTACCGACCACATCGTCGCAGAAAACGGGCTGACCACCATCATGATCACCCACAACATGCGCGATGCCATCAACCACGGCAACCGTCTGGTCATGCTCGACAATGGGACCGTTGCTGTCGATATCCGCAAGGAAGATTATCCAAATCTCTCCGTGCAGGATCTTTTACAAATGTTTGAGAAGGCAAGCGGCGACGCCATTTTAAGTGACGCCCTGCTCCTTTCTTGATAAATTTTTCAAATTTCTATGAGGTGAAAGAAAAAAATGATCGTATTAGTTATGAACAGTGGGAGTTCTTCCCTGAAGTTCCAGCTCATTGACATGGACAACGGCGACGTTATGTCCAAGGGCCTTGTCGAACGCATCGGTATGGGCGGCGACGCCGGCTTCGAAGTCAAGGCAAAAGGCGAAAAGATCAAAAAGGATGTTAAGGCTGACGACCACAAGCAGGCTGTTGCACTCGTTATCGACGCACTCACCACTGGTGACCTCGCCGTTGTTGACGACCTCAACAACATCGACGCCATCGGTCATCGCATCGTGCAGGGCGGCGACTCCTTCCCTAAGGCAGCTGTTGTTGACCAGCGCGTAAAGGATCTCGTCAGAGAATACGGCGCTATGGCTCCACTGCACAACTATGCAGCGCTCGCTGGTATTGAAGCTTGCGAAGAGCTCATGCCAACCATCCCATCCGTCTGCGTATTCGACACGTCCTATCACATGACCATGGACCCAGCTCATTACATGTACGCCATCCCTTACGACGATTACAAAGAACTCAAGGTTCGTCGTTATGGCGCACACGGCACCAGCCACAAGTATGTTGCACGCGAAGCAGCAAAGGCTATGGGCCGTCCGCTGGAAGAACTCAAGCTCATCACCTGCCACCTCGGCAATGGTGCTTCCGTTTCTGCTATCAAGGGTGGTAAGATCGTTGATACCTCCATGGGCTTCACCCCACTGGAAGGTCTCGTCATGGGTACCCGCGTTGGGGACATCGACGCTGCAGCAGTGCTCTTCATTATGAAGAACAAAGGCTACAGCATCGACGAAATGGATACCTACCTCAACAAGAAATGCGGTCTTCTCGGTGTCAGCGGTATCTCCAACGACTTCCGCGACCTCGAAGAAGCCATGCAGGAAGGCAACGAACGCGCGAAACTCGCTTACGACATGTTCGTGCTCCAGGTTAAGAAGTACATCGGTGCTTATTATGCAGAACTCGACGGCTGCGACGCCATCGTCTTCACTGCCGGCATCGGCGAAAACGACGACCTCGTGCGCGGCTCCATCTGCAGCGGCCTCGATGCACTCGGCATCTCTGTTGATCCAGCCAAGAACGACGGCTGCCGCGAATTCCGCGACATCAGCACGGAAGGCGCAAAGGCACATGCATTCGTTATCCCAACCAACGAAGAATATGCCATCGCCACCGAAACCATTGAGGCTGTTAAAGAAGCTGGCCTCGTGAAGTAAGCTATCCGCTTGAAAACGATCATCCCCGATGCATATTGATATGGCATCGGGGATTTTTTCGTTTCGGATGAAATGTCAGGAAGATGTCAGGATCCTTTTCAGGAAATCTTTTATGTGATATTGGCGTATTGATTTTTTCCTTCTGAAACGGTATGATATGGTCGTACAAAGAAAGTAAAACTTAACGACGAGAAGTCAGTTTAAGACCAATAAGTGAAAAGGAGAACACATCATGTTTTTTGTTTATTTGTTTTACGCCGAACTCATTATCCTGCCGCTTCTGCTCATTTCTGTATTTGTGCACCAACGCACCAAGATGCAGTCGCTGGCGCTTCAACTTGCTGATGTCAGCGCCAAACTCGATACTGTCGAGCGCGCACAAACGCGCGCGCCGCAGCAGACAGATGAAAACGTGCGATAATTCCTGCTTGTCTCTGCCCCGGTGGGAGTCCGTCCCATCGGGGCTCTTTTCTTGTCCGCAGGGCAGCGCAGTATGGAAAAAGATTGTTCTGCAGAGCGGCCCATGGTAAAATAAAAAATAATCCATCAGTGGAGGAGGCGATCCGCATGGACTGTCGGCATAGGATCCTGTTGAATGTGGTGCTGGTCGTGTTGATCTTCGCACCGTTGTTTTACGTGCTGCGCCACCAAGCGTGGCTGTCGCTGTATATGAATGCGCTCAGCCTGTTCATCATCCTCTACATGTGCTGGGGATTTTTCAGGATCGCCTGTGCGCGCATCGCCGCGACGGACCAGCCGTGGAAAAAGGTGCTGCTCGGGTTCTGGTCTCTGGTGATGGCGGTGCTTTTGTCCGCCAATCATCTGCTGGATTTCTTCACTGGCTGGATCTGGTTCGCTGCCATCGGCGGCACTGCTGTAGTGGCGTTTCTCATTGATCACGACGCATCCTGAAAGGCGGTGGCAGGCATGAAACGAAGACAGCAGCTGGGCATCCTCATTGTCACGGTGGTTGCCCTGTCCTTTCTCGTGATGGTTTGGGCGCCGGAGCTCTGGCCGTTTTGGCATATACGGACGCAGATCTTTGACTTTTTTGTGACGCCGCAGGGAATGGCTGTGAGTGCGGGGCTGCTTTTTGTCATCGGCATTGCGCAGGTTCTCGTGCTTTTCTGGGCGGCGCGCCGTGCCCGCAGCAAGAGCGACCGACGCACGGCGCTCGTGAATGCTGTCGTAACGCTGGTGGCGCTGGTGCTCCTGGCGCTTGCGGCCTGGACGCGCATGGAGAATGGCACCATCCTGATGCTGCTTTTCGGCTGGCTGGCGCTGATCCTCTTTGGCTGTGTGGTGGTGGCGCTTGCTGGCGCGATGCAGGCTTTTACGGAAAAGAACGACGATGAAAGATAAGATTGAAAGGAAAGAATGAATGAAGAAGAATGAATGGTATCTCATCCCGCTGTGGCTGATCGCGCTGGTGCTTGTGGCGCTGCGCATGTTTACGCCGGGACTTTTGCCGGAGCGCGTAGAATGGCTGCCATATCTCCTTGTGGCCATTTGCTGTGGGCGCAATCTGGCGGCGGCTGCGCCGGCGTTCAATCCGGATGTGCCGGAGGAAGAAAAAGAAGAGCCAGAGTGGAACCGCTTCTGGATGTATTGGGGCATCGGCGGTCTCGCGCTCGTTTTTCTCTGCTTCGTTTTTTACATGGAAGTGAGCTATGTGCTCCTGCTCTGGCTGGTAGTGACGATCATTATCACAACAAAAGCCTGGCTGGGAAGTCGCAATGCATAAAATGAAAAAAGCGCCAGGATTCAATCTGCGTGGTTGAATCCTGGCGCTTTTCTGCAATTTTACGCCAGCATGCTGTCGAGCCAGCTTTCTGCCTGGGCGTAGTTTTCGAACGTGGTCTCTGCCTGATCGTGAATCTCGGCGATCTCGGCGTCGTCGTGGTAAGCGTCGAGCATGGCGACGGTGTGGATGCCGATGCTGGCGGCGGTGCGGATCGGTCCGAGGCTGTCTTCGAACATCCAGGTATCATCGGCAGCGCTGCCGCAGGCCTTGCGCGCGAGCTCGATCAGCGTTGGCTCGGTTTTGCCGAGCCCGAGATTGGCGCCGCAATAGAGATCCTTGAAGCAGTCGCGGATGCCTGTGCGCACGAGCAGCGCTTCTGCGAGCGCTTTGTCGTTGTTGGTCACGAGCACGAGCGGGATATCCAGGCTGTGCAGGCGCTGAACAAATTCGTAAGCGCCGTCCTTGAGTGGGGCGACGTCGGTGTAAATGTGATCTGCTGCGGCTTTCCAGGCGTCGAGGATTTCCTCCGGTGTTTCCTCGAGATTGTAGAGATCGCGCACATAGGCTGCAGAATCCTTCATCGACATCGCGTGGATGCGCGCGCTCATCGTTTCCAGATCTGGCTCAAATCCGTGGGAACGGATAAAGTCCGGGATGAGCTCGTTCCAGTACTTGATCGTATCGGCGAGGGTGCCGTCCATGTCAAATAAAATTCCCTTGATCATCTTGTCCTCCTAGTTGAGTTGTTCCAGGCGAAGGGCAGCGGCGAGATCTTCCGGCGTGATCGCCGAAAGCGCGTCAAACATCGCCGTGTGGAAGCTGGCGGTGGCGTGGTGACCAGTTTTTTCCAGCGCCTGGTCGCCAGCCAGACACATCAGCCCGATCGCCGCCGTCGCTGCGCGCAGAACGTCTTCCGGCGCTGCCGCTGCGAATGCGGCAACGATGCCGGTCAGCGTGCAGCCGCTGCCGGTGACGCGCGTCATCATTGCGTTGCCGCCGTTGACGACGTAGGTTGTGCGCCCGTCGGAGATGATGTCCTGCGGTCCGCTGATCGCGATCACGGTGTTGTGAGCAGCTGCCAGCTTTCGCGCCATGCGCGCAGCCAGCGCGAACGCTGCAGGATCGGCGAGATCTGATTCCGACGCGTCCACGCCGCCGGCGTCTGTCGAAAGACCGGCCAGCGCTTTGATCTCGCTGATGTTGCCGCGGATGCAGCTGATCTGGCGTGTCGTCAATAGCTCTGCCAGCGTGTCGCGGCGCAGCGGCGATGTGCCGACGCCCACTGGATCAATGACTACTGGCTTGGCCAGAGCGTTCGCTGTTTCTGCGCCTATGAGCATGGCCTGCCGCTGTTCGGCGCCGGTCGCGCCCAGATTGACGAGCAGCGCATCGGCGCGCGCCATGAAGCAGGCGATCTCCTCCGGCGCGCTGGCCATCACTGGCCGCGCATCGATCGCCAGCAGCCCGTTGGCGACGTCGTTCACTGTGACAATATTTGTAATGCAATCCACCAGCGGATGTGTCTGCTGCACCTGTGCAAAAATCTGTGCAAAGGGTGCGCGTTCGGCCATCGAGAGAAATGTCTGCGCCATGGGGCGTCCTCCTTCGTTGTAGCGTGTCTATCCCCTATTGTAAGTCAGTGCTGGCGATTGCGCAAGGGCGTGGCTCGGTGAAAATACAAGGCGCAGGGAAAAGTTTTGGACAAACCTTAAGTTTGTATTAATTTCTTCAAGATTCGTTGCCTGAACGCCGGAAATCCGGTATACTATGAGTAAAGAGGAGCTCAATCCTCGCTTTACCTGAAGATCTGAATCTGATCCATCAACCATACAAAGGAGATGACGACCATGAAAAGGAAATGTATTGCTTTGCTGACGCTGTTTGTTTTTGCAGCGAGCGTCTTATTGCCAAACGCGGGGGCGCTGGCTGCGCCAGCTGGCGGAACGGCTGCGAGCTACACTGCTTACGACAACACCCCGGCGCTGAAAGATGCCGCCGGCGCCGTCGATGGCATGAAAGAGCTGCGCGTGAAAACCGGCTCAGACGCTGGCGCTCTCGCTTATGCGCTGAATATGTCGCGCGCGCTGCCGGCTGCGGCTGGCACGGCAGGCTTCACGAAACTTGCTGATACGACCAACCAGGATTGGGTGACGCGCGTAGACAAGGCGGCGAGCCCATCGACCCTGCGCCAGGATGTGCTGAATGTGATCTGGAACGGTTATCCATATTTCGAGGGCAGCTGGAAGGGTGTCAGCGGCGATCCGGCGAAACTGGCAGAAACAAGCGGGCTGACGCCAGCGGCGCTGACCACGCTTTATAACATCGCCGTGACCCAGCAGACGATCTGGGTGCTCACAGACAGCCGCTCCGGCGCCGGCACGCTACAGACGCATGTCAATGCGTTGCTTGCCGCTTCGCAGAAAAATCCTGCGCCTGCCAATTTTGGTCTCGATCTCTATGATGGCAGCGCCGCCGGAAGCGTGGACGGCAAAAAATTGACGAATCTCGTGGCAGTTTCGGCGGCGCAGCAGAAGCCTGCGAGCATCAAGCTCAGCCATCGCTGGCTGGATGAAAACGGTCAGCCGCTGACTGGCGTGAAAACGCCGGCGCTTTCCTTTGCCCTTTATCCGGAAGATGCCAAGGCTGGCGACCAGCCGCTGGCAACGTATCCGCTCAATGAAGCTACCGGCAATGTGGCCTTCACCCTTTTTGACGACGAGCAGAGCTATCGCGTTGTGCCAGTGCTGACTGGCGAGACCGAAGGCTTCACCGTCGGTCAGGCGCAGACATTCAGCCTCAAGGGCGACCAGGGCGCCGTGATCCATCTGGATTTTGTCACCACCTATAAAAATGAAACACCAGCCCACGATCCGCAGCCAGCTTCTGTGCCACTGGGCGCAGATGTGAGCCTTGGCGGCAAAGCACCGAAGGATGGCGTGTTCACCCTTCTGCTCAAGGATGAAGCGGGCAATATCCTGCAGTCCAAAACGAACGTCGGCGGCGTGGTGAATTTCGACGCGCTGACCTTCGACAAGGAAGGCAGCCACAATTACACGATCAGCATGCAGGCAGGCAGCGATTCTGCCATCGCCTATGACAAAACCGTCTACAAAGTCAAGGTCGATGTGAGCCTCGGCGAAGATTACACGGCCACCGTGACCTACGAAAAGGACGGCGTCATCTACACAGGCTTGCCAGCCTTCGCTGCGCAGAATGTGACAACGCCATCGACGACCACGCCGACCAAGACCGTATCTGTGACAGTCAACAAAGTCTGGAAGAACGACAAATCCTCCAGCCGTCCAAGCTCCGTCAAGATGCAGCTTTATCGCGACGGCAAGAGCTACGGCAGCAGCGTTACCCTCAACAGCGACAACGGCTGGAAATACACCTGGAGCAATCTCGACGCTTCCTATAAATGGACCGTCAACGAGCCATCTGTGCCATCCGGCTACAGCAAAAAAGTGTCGAACAGCGGCAACAGCTGGACAGTGACAAACACCGCGAAGAGCTCGAGCTCGCCTAAGGTGACAACGCCGACGATTAAATCCAGCACAAAAACAAAGACGAGCGATAACGACAAGGATAAATCATCCAAGAATCGCAGCACGCCAGAGACCGGCGACAATTCCAATGTCCATCTTCTGGGCACCGTCGCCATCATTTCTCTCAGCGGCATGGTGGTCATCGCAGCAGTCTGGCTTCTGAGCCGACGTCGTCTGCATTAATTTCTGACAGAACCGACGGTGGCGCGTCTCGCACGTGCCGCCGTTTTCTATTTCCAGGGAGGTGGAGCCATGGCTTCCTCAAGGGGTAAGCGCCGGCTGCTGGCGCTGCTCTTCGTTCTTTTCGCCTGCGTTTTCTGCGTTTCGGCAGGAATGCTCGGCTGGCAGCTTTACCAGGATAAAAAATCTGCCGATGCCTTCGACGCGCTGCGTGCCCAGCAGGAACAGCAGCGCGCTCAGGCCGATGCAGACGCAGCTGCCGCTGCTGCTGCGCTTGCTGCCGGCTACGACAGCCTGCACAGCCAGAATGCCGACTACGCCGGCTGGCTCACCGTTGGCGGCACCGCCATCGATTATCCTGTGATGTGGACGCCGAGCGAGCCGGAATATTATCTGCGCCGCGCCTTCGATCAGTCGTCGTCCGCGACAGGCACGCCGTTTATCGGCGAAGGCTCGGACATCGATAGCGATTGCCTCATCATCTACGGCCATGAAATGCACAACGGCACCATGTTCGGCGAGCTCGATCGCTACGCCGACGCCGCCTTCGCTGCGCAGAAGCAGCCGATCAATATCTACACACGCACAGAAATGCGCACCTATGAAGTTTTCGCCGCCGTGCAGACGCGCATCCTTGGCGATGGCGAGGACGGCTACCGCTACTATAACGCCGCCGGTCCGCTCGATCAGGCCGGCTTCGACGCCCTCGTCGGCTGGCTCAAGCAAAACGCCCTCTACGACACCGGCGTGACGCCAAATTTTGGCGAGCAGATCCTCATCCTTTCCACCTGCAGCTACCACACAGAAAACGGCCGCTTTCTCGTGGCCGCGCGGCGCATTGGCTGAAAATCACAACAGCCTGCACCACTCTCGCAAATCGCGAAAGTGGTGCAGGCTGTTTTTTTGCTTTTAAGCGTGCGCATATCAGAGGAATGCGCACGCATGAGAAAAAAAGAATAATTAAAGGTTGACTTAAGCTAACAATGAGGAGTATACTGTGGTCGTGGTTAGCCGAAGCGAACTGAAATACAAATACAAGGAGGAACTTCTATGATCAAACCGAAAAAACCCATTGCTTTCGTCTGCGCGGCAGCCTTGCTGTTGAGTCCGACCGGCGCATTGGGTGCATCCCCGTCAGATTTTGTTGACTTCCCCAACGATTGGTCGCAAGGCGCGATGACTGCAGCAGTGGAAAATGAGCTGCTTGGCGGTGTAGGCGATGGGCGCATTGCTCCGCGGGGTGAAGTAACGCGCGCACAGATGGCAGCGATCATCAATCGCGCTTTCGGAGCAGAAAAACAGGCGTCGCTTAGTAGTTATTCAGACGTCGCAGCGGATGCCTGGTATGCTGTGGATATGGCGAAAGCTGTGCAGATGGGCACGTTCTCAGGCACAGGCAATGGGCTGCTCGAGCCGGATCGCGCCATCACCAGAGAGGAGGCGTTTTCGGTGCTGGCGCGTGCGTTTGCGCTGGAGGCTGGTGACGATTCGTCGCTCGCCAGTTTTTCTGACGGCGCGCAAGTGTCGAGCTGGGCGAAAGGGAGCGTCTCAGCGATGGCTGCGGCCGGTTACGTCAATGGATCGGACGGTAATCGCCTGAATCCGCAGCAGACCATTACCCGCGCAGAATTTGCAGCCGTGATGAGCAAGATCGTGGCGCAGTATATCGACGCAGAGGATGTACAGCGAAGCCGCAGCCTTTCGATCGACGGCAATGTCATCGTGCGTGGGGATGTGGATCTTTCCGGCTATACGATCAACGGGGATGTCATCATTGCTGATGCCGCAGACGCGGCCAGCCTGAGTGGCGTGACGATCACGGGGCGGCTTGTCGTGCGCGGGGCGAGTGAAAGTTTGAGCGTTGAGGACAGCAGCATCGGCGGTGTCATCTTCACCAATCCGAACAGCGCCGCCGTGCTCGATGTGGACGATAAGAGCGACCTCGGCACTGTCACTGCGCTTTCTGATTTCATTCTCGCTGGCGGCAGTCTGGATAAACTCAGCGTTGCTGAAAGTGCCACCATCACCGTTGAAAACGACGCGAGCATCGGCGAGATCACTGTTAATGCCGACGACGTGCGCGTGACAGGCGATGGTACAGTAGAAAAAGTGCTGGCCAATGGCGATGATGTGCATGTTGACATAGTCGGCACCGAAGTCACCGCAGCAAAAGGCACCAGCGGCGTCACCGCAGGCGGCGAAAACGTTTCTGCCGGCGAAAGCACTACTGTTGGCGACAGCGCAGAAGACGGTGACAACGATAAGAACCCGGGTTCGACTGGCGGCTCGACTGGTGGGAATACTGGCGGCAACACCGGCGGTGGTGAGACCACCGACCCGACTCCTGGCGGAGAAGAGGAAACCACTCAGATCATCAACACTGAAACCACCAAACTCATCGACCTCGGTTGGAGCCAGTACGTTGTCGTGCAGTTTGCAGATGGCCATAGCCTGAGCGACACCACGCTCACCATCGATGGCACCGACGTGACCAGCGCCTTCACCCCAGTCACCGATGACCGCAGCATTGTCAAATGGGAGATCACCGATCTGAACCCAGCGCAGCTCGTTGCGACCAGCGGCGGCGAAAGCCAGAGCGATACGCTTTCGAATAATGCCAATCCGGCGGAGCCGGAAGTTGTCAAAGCGGATGATTCTGCGCCAGAATTTATGTTGGCACATGGCAGTCTTTCTTACTGGGATTTTTATCTGACCAACTATGACGATAAAGGGCAGCCGCGCGTCGATCCAATAAAAACCACGTTTAATCTCAGCGGTAAAGTTGCGAGCGATGTTCCGGCTTTCTACAGCGCTGACGCAGAACTCACAGAAGGTGCGACACCGGGACAGATCAGTGGTCAGGTAGTGATCGAATTTGCACAGGATAGCGACGCCGACAAAGAATGGTTCGCCGCTGTGCCGGAGAATACCGCAAACACTGTGCAGCTTGTTGCCTATAATGATAACAAAAATGTGCTCAACGACAATCTTTCTTACACGAAAAATGACGACGGCACGATTACAATCGCGCTTGGTCAGACCAACTTCATGAGCAATGGACGTTATTATGTGCGCGTTAATTCCACGAATCATGACAGTGCGCTCGTTCCGATTCATGTGGTCAATGCTGTCGCACCAACCTTGCAGCTTGATGGCGATGGCAGCTACAGCTCCGGCAAGAATGCTCATTTCAAGATTTTGAACATGACTTACGAAATCACCAACCCAACCTATGCCGCTGAACTAACGCGCCCAGATGGCAAGACTGTTGAATTGGAAATGATCCGCGATTGGTATCAGATCGGCGATTCCTTCATCCTTTATAATGATGTTAACGCAGAAAACGGCCGCAACAATATTCCATACAACGGCCAATATACGCTGACTGTTCATTCCAATGGCTTCAAAGACATGAGCATTACTTTCACTGTTAAAAATGGTGAAGACGTACCAGAACAAACGACCACACGCGCTGCGCGCAGCATGAACGTTGACGCTGTTTCCCGCGCAACTTCTGTTGGCGGTGGGGACAGCAGTAGCGGTGGTGGTGCAATCTCTGCCAATCTGAAATATGATGCCGATCTGCTCACGAACGCTTTCCTTCTGGACGAACTCGGTCTTGCTAATGAGGCGGCAGCAGGAATTGTTAATCGTTGGAGCACGAAAATGAGTGGCCATGACAGCGTCTGGGATCACGAAGGCAATGCTTACGACTGGAACGAATACCTGACAGCAGTAAATGATGCGCGGAACCGGGGTGAATATCTCTCCTTCGCTGAATTTGCCAAAGGTGCAGGATATGATCTCAGCGGTACGCCATACGCCATCAAGAGCGTCCTTGAAGACAACTTGCTCGGCGATGTACAGTACAACGGCACCTGGGTTGGCTTGCAAACACCGGAAGTGACGCTCGTCAACAGTGACGGGGACGCCATTACCGCCGTGGAGCAGGATGACGACATCATTCTAAAAACCAAAGACACGACATATTTCGATAAGCTTGACAGCATCAACATTAATAACTGGCAGCTCGATCTTCCTAAAAATTATTATAAGGTCAACGGCGACACGCTCACCATCTACAAAGATGCACTGGGCATCGAAAATCCCGGTCAGAACACCATTACGCTTTACGCTGACGGCTATCGTGCAAAACATCTGAGCGTATACTACACCCGTGAAATTGAAACTGGACTTTCCATCTCTGGCCCAGGAAATATCGAGCGTGGCGATCAGGTGCGTATGGAAATTACAGGCTCTAAAGGTGATTTTGTTAACAACATTACTACAGTCACCGTGCATAAGCCAAGCGGAGCTACATCTGTGATTTATCCGTACAGCGTCGGCAGCTATGTCGATGATTACTACAGTACCAGCAGTCCCAACGTCGTTACCATCGTTGACAACGACGGCAGTGTTTTTAAAGAAGACGGCACCTATACCATCACCATCGATGCGCAGTATTACAACCGTCTGACCACTGAGCCGTTTACTGTCACTGGCGAACTGAAATCTGCGCCAACGGCAATCAGAGCTGAGAAGAACAGCGATAATAACTACGTCGTGCATTTTGACGAAAGCGCTACAAGCGATTGGAAAAATGCCATTACCAGCATCACCGTAAACGGCAAAACCTATACGAAAAAAGACGCCATCACGGATCTGGGCAAGAACCAATACCAATGGGATAACATCCGTGGTACTTTCGATCTGACGCTTCAGGGACATAGCTTCACCCAGGATGAAAACACCATCGCCATCAAAGCCACCGGCTATAATGACACAACCATCAAGGTGACAAGTGAAGGCAGCCTTGTCGGCGCACCGGAAGATCCTGCCGAAGAAGCCAAGCCAGCACCAGCAGCGCCAACCGCTACTGTGGATGAAGCTGGAAATGTGACGCTTGCTTTCGCGGATACGGTTGAGTGGGAGTATCGTAACGCAGTTACTGAGGTGACAGTTAACGATACCGCTTACAGCAAATTCGATGACATTACTGGCAATCCCGGTGAAAAGCAATATGAATGGCAAGAATCCCAAAGTCAGGGTATCGATGCGCTCTATCTCGATAAGATTTCTTTCGTGACTGGCGAAAATACCGTTGTGATCAAAGCTGAAGGCTATAAAGATCTGACAGTGACCGTGAAGATTGATGGAGAAGAGGAACCGGGGGACACCATCAAGGACGTGCCTGAAGTAACTTACAAAAACTACGGTCACGGTACGGCGTATCTTTACATCGATAATGGATCAATGAGTTCCACGGATGGCGCAAACTACATCAAGGCCATTTCACGTATTACTGTTGATGGAACGGAATATTTTGAAGCGTGGGGAAACAGCCCAAGTGCTAACGAGTATGCTACTTCCAGCTCTACACCATACATTGCCTTCACAGGTTCCACGTTCTCAAGCGAAAAAGATACTGTCGTAGTGGTTGAAGCCGAGGGCTACAAAACATTGACTGTCACCGTGCATGCCGACGGCAGCATCACGACCTCCACCGCTGATCCAGGCGCGAGTGATGAAGAACAGCCATCGGATGGAAAAGATGCACCAGCAGTAAAGTCCAGTGAAAAGGTCTATTACTCTGGTAATTATATTCTTCACTTCGAGAATAATGTTGACAGTAATTGGGAGACTGCCATCAAATCTGGAAAAGCAACAGTCGTTGTCAATGATACAACCTATGCGTTCAAATCTTCTGCGCTCTTAGTCGATGACAATAATTATGCTTGGACAAACTATGGCGATCCTCAATTAACTCTCGATCCAACCGCCTTCACCAAAGAGAAAAACACCATCACCATCTCTGCCGAAGGCTACAAAGATCTCACCATCACCATCGATAAAAATGGCAGCATTGTAAAATAAGCCCTCATAGAAAAACAGCCTGCAACGGCTTCGCAGACTCGCGGAGCGCGTTGCAGGCTGTTTTTTGCTCAGATGATGCGGGTGGCGCGCTCGTCGGATTCTTCCAGGGGACTGTTGCCGCCGGGATCGTCGATGAGTGTGAAGGATGCGCCTTCGTCCTTGTAGATGCCGGAGGTGATGGTGATGTCTTTGCCTGTCGGCGTGACGAAGCCGGTGTCGTCGATGAAGATGGCGTCAAAATCGATGCGGTGATCGTCCCAGAAATCGATCGCCTCGTCCTTGCCCATGACGTAGAGCGCTTCGGCGAGCGCAGCCGCCAGCGGGCCGTCTTTGCTCGAGACGCTCACCGATGCCAGGCTGGTGTCGGCAGGCTCGCCGCTGCGCGGATCGATGATGAGCCGGTAGCTGCGTCCGCCGGATTGCACGGTTTGCTGATAGAGCCCGGCGTTGAAAACGGCGTCGCTGAGGGTTTGGTAATTGGCGATGACGCGCTCTGGATCGGCAGGATTTGGGATGCTGATCGTCCAGGCGCTGTCGCGCGGACTTGTTGAGTAGCAGGCGATGCCGCCGCCTTCGAGTAGACCGGCGTCGCCGTTGGCGAAGCGCGCTTTGTCGATGTCGAGGTTGACAAATCCGCGCTCGAGGTTGTAGTCGGAGAATATTTTGCGCACGCGATCGGCGATGTAGCCGCGCGCGATGCTGTCGACATTGACGCGCACGCCGTCGGGGATGGTGATGCGGTCGCCGCTGATCTTGATCTCGCTGTCGTCCACCTTATCCAGGAGCGGCGTCAGCTCAGAGTCCGTCGGCACGCGGTCGGCGCTGGCCGCAAGCCGCCAGGCGTCGAGCAGCGGTGCCGCTGTGCAGCTGTAGAGCCCGTCTGTTTCGGCAGAAATTTCTTTTGCGCGCTCCAGCAGCGCCACGGTGTCGGCGTCGGCTGTGATGCTGCCTTCGGCGTTGAGCTTTGCAATGTCGCCGTCGCCGTCGTAGGCGAAGAGCGCATCCAGCCGTTCGATCTCGCGCTCCGCTGCCGCCAGCGCTGGCCGCGATTCGCTGCCCTGAGCGCCGATGAGGATCGAGGTGCCCAGCGCCTGTGTCTGCTGTGTGTGCAGCACCTCGCCAGTATGGCGCATGCCCAGCAATGTTCCGATCACCACACAAAACAGACAGAGCGCGATCAGCGCCTGCAGGCGGCATCGTTGTCGTCGATTCATGATTCGTTTCCTCCTTGTCTCTCAATAATGTATCAGCGTGCGCCCGTGGTGTCAAGGGGCTGAGAAAAAGGTGCTCATAAAAAAGTGCTCGCATTTTTACGAGCACTTTTTACGCGCGCGGCAGTCGCGCGAGCACTGCGCCGGCGACCAGCCCTGTAAAGCAGCCGCTGATGAGTCCGCTTACGAGCAGTGCAGGCAGATACCAGAGCACATCCGCTGTGCCGAGCACGAGGATTGCTGCCAGGATTTGGCCGATGTTGTGGCAGACGGCGCCGATCATCGAGAGCAGCCAGAGCTTTTTCAGCGGGATGCGCGGATAGAGCAGGGCGCAGATGGCGTAGCAGAAGAGTCCGCCGCTGAGGCTGAAAAGCATCATCAGCATCTGCCCGGAAAAGACGCTGCCGAGAAAAATGCGCACCAACAGCACCATCAGCGCATCGCGTCGACCGTAGAGATAGAACGTGACGAGGGTGATGATGTTTGCCAGTCCGAGTTTTACGCCAGGAATGGCGACAAGTGGCGGGATCTGCGCTTCGACGAGAAAAAGAATGAGCGCAACGGCGGTGAGCAGCGCCAGCTGCGTCAGGCGTGCGGCGTGAGAATGTGGCGTGTTCATGGTGCGTTCCTCGCTATCCGGCGACGGCGTCGACGCCGTTCGCATCTGCGGAAAAGGTGATGCTCAGTTTATGCGGCAGGCAGACGATCGGCTGCGGTCCGTGGCTGCGCACGCCTTGATGCACGCAAACCTGATCCGGACAATCGGCGCTGATCACAGCGATTCCTTCCGGCGAAACGCGGATCGTATTCTCCGCGCCGGGCGCGCCGACGGTGAACGTTTCTGCTTCGTGTACTTGGCTGAGATCGTATTCGGCGATGACTTCTCCGTCCAGCGTGATCGTGGCGATCGTTTCATCGGCGCCGCGCAGCCAAAACCAGTACACACTTCCGGCTGCGATCACGAGCACGAGCGCCAGCGCAGCGAGCAAAAATCTGCGCCGCTTCATGAGACGACCTCCGCTGCGCTGCCGTCTGACAGGGTGAGCGCGTCTGCGATCCCTGCGCTGACGGTGACTGCGCCGTCATCTGCAAGCAGCACCATATCAAAGTCGTCGCGATTGGATCGCCAAAATTCAACCGCCGCCTCTTTTCCCATAATATAGAGCGCCGTCGACAGTCCGTCTGCCAGCGTGCCGTCGTCGGAAACGATCGTCACCGAGCTGAGTCCGCTTTCCGCAGGATAGCCTGTGCGCGGATCGATGATGTGGTGATAGACGACGCCGTCCTGCTCAAAATTGCGCTCGTAAGCGCCAGAGGTGATCACTGCCTTGTCGTCAATCTCGAGGGCGGCGAAAAGCGCACGCTCGTCCGCCGGATCCTGCAGACCGACGCGCCAGAGACTGCCGTCCGGTTTTGTGCCCAGCGCTTGCACATTGCCGCCGAGGGAGAGGATGCCGTTTTCGACGCCATTTTCGCGGAAGATTTCCATTACCCGCGCCGATGTGAAGCCTTTGGCGATGCCGCCGAGATCCACCTTCGCGTCGGCGGGGATCGTGACTGTGCTGTCAGAGATCGCGATCTCTTCGTCGTCAACGTGCGCCAGGAGCGCAGACAGCTCCACTCCATCCGGCACGCGATAATCGCCGCTCGTAAATCCCCAGGCTTCCATCAGCGGCGCGATCGTCGTTGAAAAAAGTCCGTCTGTCGCTGCAGAGATTTCCTTTGCGCGCGTCAAAAGCGCCAGCGTGTCCGCAGAGGCTGTGATCTTTTTTTCCGCATTCAGCCGCGCGATCTCGCCGTCGCTTGAAGCGATCGACCAGAGTGCATCCAGCCGCTCGATCTCGGCGACAGCCTCGTCCAGCGCCGCGTCTGCGTTTTGCCCGTAGGCTTCCAGCGTCATCACCGTGTCCATCGCGTAGACTTCGCGCGTCTGTGACGATTCCTCCGCAGACGTCTGCGCACCGCAGCCAGCAAGCATCAACGCCGCGACGAGCAGACCGCCGATGAATAATCGTTTCATCCTGCATCCCTCCTTTGTAGTTATTCTAGCCTTACTGCCGCGCGCTGTCAAGACGCGACGCTTTCTCTTGCAAAATCGCCGGCGTTGGTCTACACTAGAAAGAAAAATCTGCCCGGCGGCAGATTTTTCTTTGCTGTTTATAATGAAAGGAAGGATCTCTCATGATCGAAGATATTCTCGCATATAACAAACGGTTCGTCGCCGAAAAGGGCTACGAAGAATTTGTCACCGACAAATATCCCAACAAAAAGCTCGCCATCGTCACCTGTATGGACACGCGCCTGATCGAGCTGCTGCCGGCTGCCCTCGGCATCAAAAACGGCGACGCCAAGATCATCAAAAACGCCGGCGGCGTCATCTCCAGCCCCTTTGGCAGCGCCATGCGCAGTCTGCTCATCGCCATTTACGAGCTCGGCTGCGAAGAGATCATGGTCATCGGCCACACCGACTGCGGCGTCAGCCACATCGACAGCGACCGCATGATCGAAGAGATGAAGGCGCGCGGCGTCAGCGTCCACGATATCGACATCATGCGCTACTGCGGCGTCAAATTCGAGCGCTGGCTCGCTGGTTTTGAGACGGTGGAAAAATCCGTCGCCGAATCCGTCGATGTCGTCATCAACCATCCGCTCGTGCCGAAAGATATCTACGTTTCTGGCTACGTCATGGACAGCGTCACCGGCGCGCTGACCCTCGTCTGCGACCACCAGCCGGAGAAATGAGCCAGCTATGAACCTACTCATTATCGGTGATTATCCCGTCGCCACTCAGGCGCGGATGCGCGCCGCCTTTCCGACAGAGTGGCAGATCACCATCGCTGCGCCCGATGCCTGCGCGCCGTATCTCGCCGACGCAGAAGTGGTGATCCCTGAGCATGTTCTCGTCGACGACGCTTTTCTTGCGCAGGCGCCGCGGCTGCGTTTTGTCCAGGTCGGCGCGGGCTATGACAACGTCGATCTTGCCGCCTGTAGTCGGCGCGGCGTGCAGGTTTGTAACGCCGCCGGACTCAATGCCGACGCCGTCGCCGAGCATGTGATGGCGCTTCTGCTTTGTCACTATAAAAACATCTGCCTGCTCAACCAGTTTATGCGCATCGGCGGCAGCGCCTCGTTGCCGGATTATCATGGCGGCGAGCTTAGCGGGCGCACCCTCGGGCTCGTCGGACTTGGACACATCGGCCGCGCCGTCGCCGTGCGCGCGCAGGCGTTTGGTCTGCGTGTGCTCGGCTGGAGCTATCGGCCTATTGAGATTCCTGGCGTTGCGCCCGTATCGCTTTCGCAGCTTTTCGCAGAAAGCGACATCGTTTCGCTGCACGTTCCGCTCAAAGCCAACACCCGCCATCTCATCGACGACGCCGCGCTTGCGCAGATGAAGCCCAGCGCCCTCCTCATCAACACCGCCCGCGGCGGACTCATCGACGAAGCGGCGCTCGTTCGCGCTCTGCAGCATGGAACGCTCAGCGGTGCCTGTCTCGATGTGTTCGCCGAAGAACCGCTCCCGGCAGGCAGCCCTTTGCGCCAGCTCGACAACGTCATCCTCACACCGCACACCGCCGGCTATCCCGACGGCCCGAAATTCCACGCAAAACGCATCGCCTATTTCGCCGCGAATATCCAGCGCTGGCTCGCCGGCGACGAGCCGCAGGGAAAATTGAATTGATGCGCAGCGCCCAATTTCGGGCGTTGTTTTTGCGCGCTGGCGAAACTTTACATAAACTTCATCAAATACCGGTAACGATCCGAACAATTCTGTGCTAAGATGGATAAGAAATTTGTAGAAAGGAAATGATAAGTTGAAAATAAAATTTGAAGATCGCAGATCTCCAAATTTTGGTAACGCCAGTGATGGTGTTTTTAATTATGAAAATTGAAAAAGAAAGGGAGAAGGTTGTTTGAAAATAAAATTTGAAGATGTAAAAAACGATGAGACGATCCGCGTTTATATTGAGAAGGCGGATCGCACGCTCATGGGAATGGGTTTTACTGAGCACAGCTTTCCGCATGTGACGCATGTGGCGTCGGTGGCTGGAAAGATCCTCAAGGAGCTGGAGTATTCCAAGCACGACATCGAGATTGCGCGCATTGCTGGCTACATGCACGACATCGGCAACGTCGTCAACCGCCACGACCACGCGCAGACGGGCGCGCTGATGGCGATGCGCATTCTCGATCACATGGGCATGAAGGCGGAGGACATCGCTGCTGTGATCACTGCCATCGGCAATCACGACGAGCCAAACGCCTATCCTGTCGACGCTGTTACTGCTGCGATCATCATCGCCGACAAGACCGACGTACGCCAGACGCGCGTGCGCAACAAAGACTCGGCCACATTCGACAAACACGACCGCGTCAATTTCGCCGTCAAGCAGAGCACGGTGAAGGTGAGCGACCACGTCATCCAGGCGTCGCTGAAGCTCGACAAATCTGTCTGCTCCGTGATGGATTATTTCGAGATCTTTCTCGAGCGCATGATCCTCTGCCGCAAAGCTGCCGAACAGCTCGGCTGCGAATTTGCGCTTGTGATCAACAAAGAGCGCGTGATATAAAAAATGCAAGGTCCTTTGATCAGGTCCTTGCATTTTTTTGCGCATTATTCCAGCTCGAGGGCGAAGAGGGCTGCGCCGAGGGCGCCGTTGAGCTGGGCTTTGTCGGAGATGTGGAGCTTGACGCCGAGGATTTTTTCGATCTCAGTGACGACGCCGCGGTTTTTGGAGACGCCGCCGGTCATCATGTAGCTTTCTTCGCCGCCGACGCGTCGGCAGAGGGCGCAGGTTTTTGTGGCGACGGAGCGATTGAGGCCGTGGATGATGTCGGCGGGGGTGCGGTTTTCAGCGATGAGGCTGACGACTTCGCTTTCGGCGAAAACGGTGCACATGCTGGAGATGGTGACGTCTTCTTTCCATTCCAGGCCAAGTCGGCTCATGTCGTCGAGGGAAAGCTCGAGGGTGCGCGCCATGAGCTCGAGAAAACGACCGGTGCCGGCGGCGCATTTGTCGTTCATGACGAAGTTGGTGACGTTGCCATTTTCGTCCAGACGGATGACTTTGCTGTCCTGGCCGCCGATGTCGATGATGGTGCGCACGCTTGGATCGAGAAAATAAGCGCCTTTGGCGTGGCAGGTGATCTCAGTGATGGATTGGTCGCCGAGCCCCACGGCTGTGCGTCCGTAGCCAGTGGTGACGGTGGCATTGATGTCGCTGCGTGAAAGTCCTGCCTGCGCGAGCGCTTCGTCGAGGGCGCGGTCAGCGCCTGCCGCAGCACCGGCGCCGGTTGGCAGAATGGATTGCGCGATGATGTTTTTGTCGCGATCGATGATCACAACGTCTGTGGATGTGGAGCCGCTGTCGATGCCGGCGTAGAGTCCTTTTCCGTTCATGTTTGTGTGGGTCTCCTTTCGCAGGGTGCGCTCCGGCGCAATGCTTTCGGCGAAGGCTTCGAGACGCGTGAGCAGTTGGCCGGAGGATTGGATGGTGTAGTCGCTTTCAAGTTTCAGGAGCGGCACGTCGAGGCGGCCTTTCAGCTCTGAATATTCGAAGCCGTAGTAATCGCAGAATTTTACGGTGTGATAGATCACGCCGCGCAGGTGCGGATCGTTATAGAGCACTTTGCGGCCGGTGGTGTCGATCATGCGCATGCAGGGGATCTGACCGAGCAGGATGCGGGCGTAATCTGCCATGAGGGTGTCAAAATCGGCATCGAGCTCTTCTGGCAGCGCCACGACGCGATTGTTGACGCAGGTGTCGTTGCGCACGGGCAGCGGCATGGTTTTTTCCATCAGCTGGAAAAGCTCGTCGCCGACGCGCGCGCCGAGCACGCTGATGTAGGGCGCGGTTGGACGTTTGCGTGTGCGAAAAGCCTCGCGGAAACGCGCGGCGTCGAAGCTGGTCCCCTTATAGGCGCCGTAGGATTCGGCGAGACGGCGCAGCTCGTGCTGCGCATGCTCGCGGCTGCAGGTGCCGCCGGAGTGCATGATATCGAGGAGAAAGAGAAAATCGAGCTTGCCGTACTCGAGCAGCACGTCGTAGGCGCTGCGGATGGTGTCACAGCAGTTGACAAGAACGAGCTCCTTGACTTTTCCTTCCATGCAGGCTTCGAGCAGCGATTTGCCGAAGCCGCAGATGTTTGGATGAGCGACCTGGTCGGAGAGCTCGAAGTTATCCGGCATGTGGTTTAAGATCGCGCATTCGCCGCCAAACGCTTCGAGGAGTTCGACGGGCGTGTATTTGCAGATGTAGTAGGTGGTGCTCATGCGTTGGCCTCCTTTTCTGCTTCCAGCATTTCTACGAACGCTTCGATGCGCGTGGCGATCTGACCTTCGCCACCGTGGCTGTGGTCGCAGCCGTCGCCGTCGAGGATGAGGCAGGGCAGGCCAGCTTCTTCAAAATGCTTTTTCGCCAGCTGCGCACCGCCGAGGGTGTGTTTGCAGCCCCAGTGACAGAACCAGACCACGCCGTCGGCCTTGAGCCGGCGTGCCTCTTCGATGCCGCGCGCAATGCGATGGCTCACTGGCCCGTTGAACGCGCTGAACACGAGCCGTCGCGCCATGGCATCGTAAGGATCTGTCGGATCGGCGTCGACAAAGCCTTCAAAGCTCATGTCGCAGCCGACGATCTGCACCTTCGGATTAAAATCGGTGAGCTTGCGCAGCGGTTCCACCCAGAATGGGTTCGTGTGCATCCAGAGCAGGCGGATGCCGCTCGCCGCCGGCGCCTGTTCAGCAACGCGCAGACATTCCTCGCTGTAGCGCTCTGTTTCCTCGCTACCCAGGAGATTGTGGAACATGAAGCCGGTGTACATTTCTCCCGTCAGACTGTCGAGGATCTGTTTGTCAGCGCGCAGCGACATGTAGTTGTGGAAATTGGCCATGCTGCGCTGGCTGCGGGCGACAGACGCGCGCAGCGCCGCTTCGTCGATGGTTTTTCCCGTGTGGTCTTCGATGAAGCGTTTCATTTCGCGCAGCTGCGCGGCCACATCGCGCACGCTTTCTTCGGTTTGCTCGTAGGGAATATCGAGCACAAAATGCGGCACGCGGAAATGATCCGCCAGACGGCGGAACGTCAGCGTGTTGGCGTCGCAGGCCAGCGTTGTTGAGAGGATGAAGCGCGGCTTCGGCATGAGCCCGCTTTCCGCCGCGCCGATAAACGCTTTGTGGTAGCTGCAGAAAGTTTCCGGCAGCCCTTCGCTCTCGGCGTAATCGATGAACGCTTTTTCTGCGCAAGCGCCGGAAAGATAGCACCCCAGTCCCTCGCAGCAGTAAGGATGCATCCCGATCACATGCAGCATTTCGCAGGGCGTGAAGAGCGTCACCATGACCGCCTCTTCAGGATGATCCAGCGGCGCCACCATCGCCGATGTTGTGCTCCGCGCCGCCAGTCTGGCTGCGCTGTTGAGTTTTCCAGGCGCGAATTTGAACTGCAGATTTTTTGCGTGATAACCAATGCGCAGCAGCCGCCGCGCCTTGAGCGGATCTTTTGTGCAGGTTTTCTGCACAGCATTGCCGAATTGTTGGACGATGTTTGCCATGAGATCTCCTTTCAATTGATGAACGAGGTTCAGTAGCCTCGATTAAATAATTCCTTAGTCAAGAATATATTGTACATCTTTTTTTCGTCCCGATGCAAGTAGAAAATGACGCTCCGTCAAATTGTTGGCACAGTCGTCTGCGCTGGTGTATAATGGAAAAAATCGATCACAAAGGAGGATCTTCCATGACTCAAGCCGATTGCCGCCGATTTCTCATCGAAGCGCTGCTCGCCGAAGACGAGCAGCTACAGGAAATTTCCATCCCCGCCCAGAGCGACGAGCAGCGCCGACTTTTGCGCGCGCTCATGAACGTGCGTCCGCCAGCGCCCATTGCTGACGATGTGCTCCAGGTGCAGGACGAATATTTGCGCCGCGAGCTTGCCGCAAAGGGCATCACCGATATCGACGATCTCTCGCCGATCTCTCCGGGGCTTTATCTCTGGCAGGGCGATATCACCACGCTGCGCGTCGACGCCATCGTCAATGCCGCCAACAGCGGCATGACCGGCTGCTATCAGCCGAACCACAACTGCATCGACAACGCCATCCACACCTTCGCCGGCATGCAGCTGCGCCTCGAATGTGACCGCATCATGAAAGCGCAGGGCCATCTCGAACCGACCGGCCAGGCCAAGATCACACCTGGCTACAATCTGCCAGCGCGCTATATTCTCCACACCGTCGGTCCCATCGTCGACGGACCGCTGACGCCGCAGCACGAAGCCGAGCTCGCCAGCTGCTACGAAAGCTGCCTCGCCCTCGCCGCCGAAAATCATCTCGAAAGCGTCGCCTTCTGCTGCATTTCCACCGGCGTTTTCTGCTTCCCAAACCACCGCGCCGCCGAGATCGCCGCCCAAACCGTGCGCGATTTTCTCGCTAAGGACACAAGCGTCAAACGCGTCGTCTTCAACGTGTTCAAAGATCTCGACCTCGCGATCTATGAGGAATTGCTCGCGGAATGAAAAGAACGGCATCCTTTGCGAATGTGCAGTGGATGCCGCGTTTTTGTGTTATTACAATATGGCGCGCTTCATTTTTCGCAAGGCGTGGCTGCAGGTGATCGCTGCTGCGGCAGCGGCGATGAGATGGCTCACAAGCACAGCGAACCAGATGCCGTTCAGGCCAAAGCCCAGCGCAGAGAGGATTCCTGCCAGAGGCATGCGCACAATGAGATAGTAGAGCACCATGCAGAGCATGCTTTTTGTTGGCTGGCCGAGTCCGTTCAAGCTGCCGAGAAAGCAATTTGTGACGGTGTTGAGCACATAACCTATGCCGACAATGCGGAAGTAGCTGGCGACGATCTCAGCTGCGGCGTCGCTGTCGACAAAGAGGTGTGATAAAGGATTGGCAAAAATGACCACCGCTGCCGAGAG
This sequence comes from uncultured Peptococcaceae bacterium, assembly GCA_900552455.1. Classification (GTDB taxonomy): domain Bacteria; phylum Bacillota; class Peptococcia; order Peptococcales; family Peptococcaceae; genus UMGS1590. Next base: position 76,411 of record URZX01000009.1, read on the forward strand.
CACGATCAGAGCGAGCCCGCCATAGAATAGGGAGAGCCTGATATAATCTCCTGCGCGATCGTAACGTTTTCCTCCGGCGCATTGTCCGACAATGCTCGTAAGCGCCATGTTCAGCGCCATTGCTGGATAGAATAAGATCGTTTCCAATTTCCCTGTGATGCCGTAGGCTGCCAGCGCCGAAATACCATAGCTGCTGACAAGTGCGGTGAGAAAGCTCGTGCTGATTGCTGGAATGCTCTGCTGAAAAGCAGAAGGAATACCTTTGCGGATAAAATCTGTAACGAGGCATCCGTCAAATTGTGAGAGATGCAGCGAAAACAGCGGCTTGCGGTGCAGATAGCCGAGCATGCAGAGGAGGCAGAGTGTCTGCGACAGCAGTGTCGCCACAGCTGCGCCGTCAAAGCCCATAAAATGAATGAAGAGCGGATCGAGCCCAGCGTTCAGGAGCGTGCAGATGAGCATGGCGATCACTTGGAACACGCTGTTGCCGTAGCTACGCATGACTGCGGCGAAGTAGCAGTAGAGATACACTGGCAGGTAGCCGAGAATGTAGATCGCCAGATAGCTGTGTGTCAGCGAAAAGATTTCCGATGGTGTTTGCAACAGCAGCAAGAGCGGCGTCAGTGTAAGTTCCAGGATCAACGTCAGTCCGAGCGCAAATACCACTGCCACGACGAGGGACGTGGTGATCAGGCGAGCGCTGCGAAAGCGATCGCCAGCGCCCACCGCCTGTGAGAGCAGAATGGCGACGCCATTGGTAGCACCCATAGCGATGGCGTTGAGTATGAGGATGAGCGGCGTGGCGTTTGTCAGCGCAGCGTAAGCAGTTTCGCCTAATAAATTGCCGATCCAGAGACTGTCGACGAGATTGTACGCCATGTTCAGGACCATGGCGATCAATAGTGGCAGCACCATCGCGGCGAGACTTTTCTTTGTGCTTCCGTGGATAAAATCCTGTGTCAAATTCATTGTTAGAACCTCCTTACAGATGATGAATGAATATCATTCATTAACAGTGTGAAATAATACCCTGCCATAAAAAGCAGGGGTGAGTGGTCAACAGAAATTTTTCAAAATATCGCTTAAAAATCGGCGAACGCGCATGACGCGTTCTTGTGCCGGCAACGTGTGATCCAGGAGGATGCCGAGCTGCCCGTAGACAAAAAAGGATGCAGCCGTGTCCGGATCCGCCAGCCGGATCTCGCCACGGTCGATCGCAGCGCGTAGAAAATCGGCCACGATCGGCTGCAATTTTTCACAGACTTTCAGCGAAAGCTGCCAGTGAAATTTTGTGTTGCCGCTGTCGTGGTAAAATTTTTCTGCGTAGCTGTCGTCATTTTCTGTTTCGAGGAAGGACGGTGCGTTCGCAGCCAGTTCAGACAAGCTCATATCCGGCCGCATGTTGGCGCAGAGTCGCTGAACCTGCAGCGTAGCGTATTGGTCCAATGCGGTATCGAAGAGCTCTTCTTTCGATGAAAAATAACGGTAGCAAAGTCCCTGCGCAACGTGCATTTCTCGTGCGATGTCGGAGATCGATGTCTTTTCGTAGCCTTTCTCGTAGAAAACCTTCATCGCCGTATCGATGATCTCCTGTCGCCGTTCCTCCGGCGGCTTGGTGATGCGCGTCATATTTATCACCTCTTTTCTGACTAGAGGATACCACGGATTCTGTCAATTGTCAATGAATAATATTCATTCATCTGTTGCCGCTCATTTCTGTTACATAAAAATACGCCGTCTGCTCGCAAAAATTGCGAACAGGCGGCGCGGCATTGTTTATTTTGTCAGCCCGGATAGGAGTTTTTCGAGGAGCGCGGAGAGCTGGGCGTGCTCTTTTTCGCTGAGCCCGAGTGTGGCAGAAATTTCTGCAGGAATGTGGGCAGCTTTTTCCTTGAGCTTGTAGCCTTCGTCGGTGATGGTGACGATGAGATGGCGGCCGTCGAGCTGGCCACGGCTGCGGCGCAGATAGCCTTTTTGCTCGAGGGCTTTGAGCACTGGCGTGAGGGTGCCGCTGTCGAGATAGAGCAGCCGGCCCATGACCTTGCTGTTGGTCTGGCCAAATTCCCAGAGCACGGTCATCGCCAGGTATTGGGTGTAGGTCAGATTCAGCGATTCGAGCAGGGGTTTGTAGGCGCGGATGAGCTCTTTGGAGCAGGCGTATAATGAAAAACTGAGCTGATTTTCCAGCTTGAGCGTGTCTTCTGATTCATGCATGACGGTGGCCTCCAATTATTAAGATTTCTCGTGCTTTTGATTGTACGCCGCCAGATGAGGGATTGCAATATTTTATGGGGAATGTTGTTCAATCTTGAAAAAATTTGCGACGGCTGCACCGAGAATCTGAGTGTGTGCAGCGTGTGAGACCAGCTCAGGAAAAATCTCCTTGGGATTGTGGAAGTGGCTGCGATGGCGTATAATAATCTTAGCTACAAGTTTGGCCCGACTGCAGAAAGGAGTAAAACGATGCCTTCTCTTTTTCAAGCTGCCGATGCCTGGTGTCGCCAGAGCGATTGGCAAGATCTCGCCCTTGTCAAATTTTGTTTGTTTTCTATGGGAGTGCTCGTCGCGCTGCGTCTGCCTCGGCGTGCGCTGCCTGCTGCGCGCAAATGGGGGCGGCGCGTTTTCGTGCTCAGCTATGTGCCGCTGATGGCAAAATTCCTGCCGATGCTCGACGAGGCGCGCCGCTAAACGGCGACGAAGGCGGTCTGCGTTTTGCAGGCCGTTTTTTCATGCAGCCAATTTTCTTCACATTCCAATGGTAATCGGTGGCGGGATATTCTATGAGGAATATTACATGCCATTTCCGGTGCAGAAGTATACCAGCAGAAAGCCTTGGAGACGCGCCAGAGCGTACCAATGGTGAGGAGCACCAGACGTAAAGATAAAGCAGGTTTTACAATAAGCAGCGCTATACGTTTTGCTATTTATAGTGAAAGGTGTAGCGCTGTTTTTTGTTGGATACAGTTTTTTCCTGATGGCCAGATTTGAAATCAAATGACATTCTGTTAGCTCAGAACGCATATATATACTATAATTTCAATTGATAAGTCGACTTGGAGAACTATTCAATTTGGAGGTTAAAAAGTAAGGAGGATTATCATGAGTGACATTGCAAAACAAAAAGAGACCAAAAAATTCTATATTGTTATGGCGATTTCGTTAGCTATCATGATAGGCTTTGGTTTTATTCCGCCATTTACAGAACCCATTACATCTGTTGGTATGAGAATCCTTGGTATTTTCATTGGAATGATCTTTGGGTGGATTTTTGGTTATAACGGAATCACAGCTGTGATGGCTCTGGTGGTTTGTGGATTATTTTTTCCGGGACAGACAGCCGATACATTATTCGGAACAGCCTTTGGCGCACAGCCCCTTATGATTGTATTCTGGGCTTTGATCTTTGTTTATGGTTTGAATAAGTGCGGCATTTTAGGCTGGGTGTCAGCGAAAATTCTATCTTGGAAATGGGTTTCAAAATCTCCATGGCATCTGGCAATGGGCATGTGGCTTTGTACAATCATGTGTGCAGCGATCTGTTGTCAGCCATTTGCGACGATGCTGATTATGTTTAGTATATTCTATGATGTAGCTGAAAAAATAGGTGCAAAACGTCGCAGTTCCTATAGTGTTTTTGTTCTGGTTTTTATCTGTGGATTTTCTGCATTGGCGATTGGCCTTGTTCCGTATTCTGGTAATTTGTTTGTTGCGCTATCCTTCATGCTTGCAGTAGATCCAACGATCACCTATTCAGTACCTGCTATTTGTGCTATCAACTGGGCGCTGACACTGGGAATGTATTTTTTTACAGCTATTATTTCTAAAATTGCGTTTGCTACTTTTGCTAAACCAGAATTTTCTCTGGAAAATGCGCAGGGACTGTTTACTAAGACCGAAAAGATGAATAAAAAAGTCAAGCTGGGCTTTACATTTATCATTATCCTGCTATTGATAATGATTGTCCCGATGTTACTTCCTGCGGAATCTCCTGTGAAAACTTTTATGTCTGGCTTTGGTACAGCCGGATTATTTGCAGCCTTGGTGGTTGTTATGTCTTTAGTCACTGTTGATGGCGAACGTTTTATCACCATCGAAGGAGCTTTGGAGGATGGTGCTGTACACTGGAGCATTTATTTTATCATGGGCTCCGCCATCGCGCTGGGAAATCTTTTGGTGAGTGAAGAAGCTGGCATCGCTGCATTACTACAAGGTGTTTTGAATAATATGACTGGTAATATGAGTCTATATGTTTTAGCCACCGTTCTTCTTATCGCGCTTTTGATTCTTACTAACTGTATCACCAATGTTGTTGCTGCTCAGTTGGTTATTCCAATCGTAACTATGGTATTCATGTCGAAAGACGTTAATCCTGGCCTCGTTGTTGGGATGATGGCTATTGTATTTGATTATGGGTTAGTGTTACCAAGCGGTTCTCCACTTGGTGCATTTATGCATGGTAACAGCGAGTGGATGACCAGTGGCCAGGTTTACAAATATGCTTCTATCAGCGTTATTACGGTAGCTTTGAGTATTGCTTGTATTGGTGTTCCGCTGGCAATGCTATTTATTTGAAATAAGATTAAATAGGAGGAAATGAAAATGACAATTAGAAACAAAGCTTACACCGACAAACTGTTTGTATTAGGGATTGATGGCCTCGATCCGCGCTATAGCCGTAAAATGCTCCGCGAAGGAAGAATGCCAAATCTGCAGAAATTTATTGATCGCGGTGCTTGCCGTGAAGACCTTGTGATGCTTGGTGGACACCCAACGGTTACACCACCAATGTGGACAACGCTTGCGACTGGTTGCTATGCCAATGTTCATGGTATTACAGGTTATTTCCGTCAGGGCAGCGGACTTGATAAAATTGTCGATAACTTCGATTCGCGTCAGTGTAAGGCTGAACCAATTTGGAACGTATTAGCCGATGCTGGTGTTAAGACAGCAATTTTCCATTGGCCGGGCTCCAGTTGGCCTCCAACCAGCGATAGTGAAAATCTGCTCGTCTGCGACGGTTCGACGCCTGGCGGTCTTGGCATGGGTGCCGCTACCATTGCTGAAGAATTTATCATGAGTGCAGATACCAGTGTACAGGAGGTCACCTATGCGAAATCTGCTACTGCAGACCTTGAAAAGGCCTGCATTGTAAAGCCGGAGGATGCTATGGCTGCAGTTGCTACCACCGCACAGGTACGCGATAAGAGTGAACGTTCTCACCTCATCCTGGATTACCATGATGGGCTGAATGCAGAAAATATTCCAGATCAGCTCTCTGCGATCATTTCTCCTATCAGCGAACCATCCAAATGGGCAATCGATGTGCCAGAAGGCGCCAAGGAATTCGTCTTCCTGCTTTCAAAAGGTCAAATTCATCATAATGGGTTGATTTTGAAGAATGAAGAGGGCAAGTACGACCGTGTTGCACTCTATAAAAATAAAAAAGCAACGGAACCATTCGCAGTACTCGAAGTTGGGAAGATGGTTGCGCAGATTCGTGATAAAGCCGTCGCATTTGATGGTGAGACCAAAGATGCCAACTATAATATGAAGCTTTTGAATATCGCAGAAGATGGTAGCTATCTTGAAATTTATGTTTCCAGTGGGACAGATATGCATGCTGACTACATTTTCCAGCCACACAGCCTGTTCTACGATATTGCAGAAAACGTTGGCTACATCTGCCCAAGTTCCTATTGCGGCAACAATGATCCGAAAATGGTTCATGACTGCATGTGGGACAACTGGAACGTGGCCTGCAAATGGCAGAGTAAAGCTATCCACTATCTCATCGAAGAAAAAGGTGTTCAGGCTATCTTCTCGCATCTGCACAGCATCGATATGCAGGAACACCGTTTCATCCGCTTTATGAGCAAGGGAGATAAGCGCTATCAGGAAGACTATGAAGCCGGCGAACCAGAGATGTATCAGAAGTTTATGGACGACATTTATCTGCAGGCTGACGAATATATCGGCAGTTTCCTGCATCTCCTCGATGAAGGATGGACTGTTATTATTACTTCCGACCACGGTCAGGTCTGCCCACAGCATCGTCCTGTGATGCTTGGCGACCCACAGGGTGTCAACGTTGGCATCATGAAAGAACTCGGCTACACTGCATTGAAAGAAGATGAAAACGGTAATACAGTGATCGACTGGGAACACACGAAAGCGATTGCCAACCGTGAATGCAATATCTACATCAATCTGAAAGGTCGCGATGAACATGGCATCGTCGATCCCGAAGATAAGTACGAACTCGAAGAACAGATCATGACGGATTTATACAGCTACAAAGATAAAAAGACTGGCCACCGTGTTGTTTCTCTCGCTGTTCGCAATAAAGATGCTGTGTTGCTCGGTTATGGCGGTCCAGAGTGCGGAGATATTTGTTACTTCATCGCTGATGGTTACAATACCGATCATGCCGATGGCCTTTCCACTGGCGTAGGCGATTGTGAGACCAGCGTATCGCCAATCTTTATTGCTGCTGGTAAAGGGATTAAGGCTGGCTATAAAACGGAACGTATGATTCGTGAGGTCGATTTGGCACCAACCGCTGCAGCATTGTTTAATGTTCGCATGCCTGCACAGTGTGAAGGCGCACCGGTTTATCAGATTTTCGATCAGGAATTCTAAGATAACGCTGAAATAATTAAGGCTGCTGTAGAAAATATGTGCATATTTCTACAGCAGCCTATTATTACATATTAACAGTGTGGTAGACTGTTATTAAAAATACTCAATATCGGGGGCGATTCATCATGAAAATCTTAGCTATCAATGGAAGTCCGCGTAAGCAGTGGAATACAGCGGATATGTTGGGCGCAGCTGTGGCAATGGCGAAGCAAGAAGGTGCAGAGGCAAAGCTCGTTCATCTCTGTGATTTACACTACAAAGGCTGTCGCAGCTGCTTTGCTTGCAAACGTATTGGTGGGGCAAGTTTTGGACGATGCGTTTTGCGTGACGAGCTGTCGCCTGTCTTAGAGAAAATTCTGGAAGCAGATGTGGTTCTTTTTGGACAGCCAATTTATTTCGGTCATATTTCATCAGATATGTGGGCGCTTTTGGAGCGGTTGTGGTTTGCGGGTATGAATTACGACAAAAGCTATTCGAGTAATTATCTACGCAACGTCGTTTGTGGTATGATCTTTACTATGAATGCTCCAAATGAGATCGCAGAAAAAATGTATGGTGCCTTGATTGCTCATTTATGCTCAAATATGTCCAGACAGGTGGGACCAACGGAATCCTTTCTAGTAACCAATACTCTGCAGTTTAACGATTATGACAAATATCTTTCGACAGCCTTTGATGCGCAAGCAAAACGTGACTGGCATGAAAATGAATATCCTAAACAAAAGGCGAATATGCTTGCATGGGTAAAGCGATTGATGGCACAAGCAGCAAAGAAATCATGCGCTAGAGAGAGCATGCACGAATAAAAAGACATCTGTATGTGACATTTATAGGGTGCTAAGGATATTTTCGATGAGTGGCCATTTTTCGTTGTTGCAATAAGTTAAGACGCCACCGTAAATTTCGACTTTTTGATCAGTGAATGAGATTGGGATATGTGTGACGTTATTGTCATGTAAAAGTGACTGAAACGTTAGTCCGTGAGGCCCCATTTTAAGATCTAAAGTTAGGCGATTTTCCTGTCGAACATATTCAATTACCACCTCGTTTAGGTGAAACAAGCGTGCTTTTTGTAGAAATTCTTTGTATCGCGTCTTAAAGATGGTGCGATAAAGATGCATATCGCTTTCTTGGTTAAGGACGATCTGTTGACTGAGAATATCCTTGATCGTTAGATAAGGTTTTTGTGAAAGAGCTGATTGATTACCGACCAGCGCGAACAGTTCACAAGAAAAAAGTGGGATAAAAACAAATTCATCTGAGGGGGATAGAGTTGTTGTGGAGCCATCGCAAGCTAAGGTGACAAATGCGAAGTCGATGCTGCGGTGATGAAGGCAGGTTAGGATATGCTCTAAGGTGTTTGCTGTTCCGGAACCATGAATGTTTGGAAAATGTTCCAAGATATGTACACTGTATTTGGGCATGAATGTTTTGAGAAAATTATAAGTGCAAAGCGTATCTAACTGACCGTAAAAATCTGTGTAGATGCGATCGCTAGAATCATAAAGGATTTCGTGCCATTCGTTCAGGGTCCGGCGTGAGAAAGCGTAGACGCGCTTGCCAAGTTCCGTGGGATAGACGCCACGGTTGGTACGAACCAGCAGTTTTTGACCAACTTCTTTTTCTAAATTGTTAATGGAACTGCTGAGACTTTGCTGTGTGATGAATAATTCTTTGCTGGCCAAATTGATCGAGCGCTTATCACAGACGGTCATGAAATAATGTAATTGTTCCAGACGCATAGAGGAATCCCTCCTAATGTTTAAATTGCGATCATGAGAGTATTATACCACAAGTGCTGCGTTTCGTGAGCAGCCTGATGGGATATTGCGCTGATGATTTGCGGTTTAACGGAGATGGATTTTGGTGCGTACAGCAAATTTCTCACCAATTAGCGATGGTAATCGGTGGCGGGATATGCTATGATAAATTCACGGCGGCGCGATCTCCGCGACGCTGTGAACTTATCTCCAGAAAGGAATGAACCCATTGACGGGCTACCAAAAGAAAGAATGGTTCATCGTCAATATTATCTTCTATGTGCTCATTGTGGGGCTGTTGGTGGTTGGCGCGAAATATCTGCTGCCGGTGCTGACGCCGTTCATCGTTGGGCTCATTGTGACGATGACCTTGAATCCGCTGATCCGTTTTGTCGGCCGGCATGAACCGCGGCTGAAAAAACCTTTTGCGATCGCGCTCTGCGCGGCGTTTTATATCCTGCTGGGCTATCTCGTGGTGAATTTTGGCTGGCAGCTGACGCAGAAGGTGGGCGATCTGATCGCGCGCATTCCGGCGCTTTTTGAAACACAGATCGCACCGGCGTTGTGGATGCTCTACGACCGCATCCAGGAGCTTGCGCACGAGGTGGATCCGGCGCTGGCTGGCGAGATCAATGCGATCTTCAACGAAACCATGCAGAACATGCGCGTCTACATCACCGAATATTCGATGCGCGGTGTCGGGCTTTTGACGGACACGTTGTCGGCGCTGCCGGGTATCTTCATTGCTGTGCTGATCACGATCATCTCGACATTTTTCATGATCGCTGATTTTGACCAGCTGGTCAGCCAGGGCTTTCGACTGATCCCGGTTTCCCGACGCAGCACGGTGCGCACGACGGTCGTCTACGCGAAAAACATCCTTGTGAAATACATCAAATCCTACTCGCTGATCTTTTCGATCACCTTCATCGAGCTGTCGGTCGGTTTTTCGCTGCTGCAGATCCCGAATGCGATCTTGATCGGCTTTTGCGTGGCGATCTTCGACATCCTGCCAATCCTCGGCACCGGCGGCATCCTCATTCCGTGGGCGATCATCGTCGCCATCCTCGGCAATCCTGCGCTGGCGTTTGGGCTGCTGTTCCTCTATGTGTTCATTCTCGTGGTGCGCAACATCATCGAGCCGCGCATTGTTGGCAAACAGATCGGCCTGCATCCGCTCGTGACGCTCGTCGGGATGTTTATCGGGCTGCGACTTTTCGGGGTGATCGGGCTTTTCGGGATCCCGATCGCGCTGTCGATCCTCGTCAATCTCGATCGCAACGACGTCATCCACATCTTTCCGCGCGATGCCGGAAAGGATGTGCCGCTTCTCTGATCTGACTGGTGCAGCCGCTGTCTGTTTTGATATGCTCCCCATAGAGTAGATACTCGAAATAACAAAAATCGAGCCTACACT
>URZX01000010.1 GCA_900552455.1 uncultured Peptococcaceae bacterium
TTGTAGCGCTGGCTACCATGGCAGCATTCGTGCTGACCTTGGTTCCTGCTGCTGCTTTCGCGGAGCCAAGCGCAACGAATAGTCGCATTGAAGTTGACGGTAGTCAGACTGTGACTGATGTTGTAGCTGGCGATACTGTAACCGTAGACTTCGTAATCAATGAAGAAGGTACTGGCAATGGTATTGCTAGTACGGATCCTTTTGAAGCGCAAGAAGTAAAAGTATGGGTTACAGACAAAGATGGTAACTTTGTTGATACTGTAGAATACGTACCGAATAATGATAGCCCAGCGCCATGCACCAATAACGCTAATATTTATAAATTTACTCGTCCTGTCTACAATGGTGATTCTTTCGCTCTGAAATTTACTGCAGGCGGTGAATATAAAATCTATGCAGGTATTGGCGATATCGCTGAAACGGGCGCATTTGGTCCTGGCTTCCTTAACTTGAGTGGTCATATTGATGTAACGGTTGCTGATCCTGATACTACTGTTAATAGTATTGATATGGTTGGTACTGATGGAAAGAATATCAGTGTAAGCAAGAGCAATCCAATGACCGATCTCGATTTGACTAATTCTACTGTTTGGGATCAGAATGGGACTGCTAAATACACTATCACTGGTACTGCAAAGGTAGATGGTAACCCAGCTCCAGAAGGTAAAGAAGTAAAAATCATTTCTGGTGATGCAGGAAATCTCCAGTTTACAAATGAAACTGGTGAAATGACGACTACCACCAACAACAAAGGCGAATTCACTTTCGCGTTTACCATGAATGATAAGAGAAACATTCCAGTTTACATTGAAATTGATGGGGTTCGCTATGCTGTTAATATCATTACAAATGTAACTACTGCTTACGACATTGATACTGCAGAAGATGGCGGATACGTTCTTGCTACTACCGACAGTGATCATCAGGCAGATCGTGCTGATACCTTTAAGGATGCTGTGCAGTTTACTTTAACCGATAAAGCTGGCAATGTATTAACTGGTGGCGATGTAATTGCTAATGAACCTGCTCATACTTGGAATGATGCTAAGCATAGCCAGACTGTTTCGATCACCGAACAGCCTAAGAAATCCGATCTGGATGCAGATGAATTAGAACTGGTTGCTGTTGGTGATACTTACACCTTAAGATATGTTAATGGGGACAATGGTAATGACCTCTATCCTGGTAAATATGTTGTTCGTGTAGCACTTGCTAGTGCTGATTATGCTGAAGCTACTTTCTATGTTGCTGAATTTGGCACTGTTCAGGATCTCGAACTTGACATGATTGCAAAGGATAACAGCACTGGTAGAGAAGTTGTTCTTGATGATCAGGTAACCCTTGGTCAGAAAGTAACAGTAACTGCTAAATATGTTGACGAAAATGGCCTGAAGATTAAAGCCGATCAGGTATTCTTTGGTGCTAATGGTAAAGCCGTAATCGATGAAGATACTCGCGTTGATGGTGCTACCGATTCCTTGACCTTCTATACGAAGCTCGACAGAGCTGATAATGAATCTCTGCTCGGTACACTCGTAACTGTAAAAGCATTTGCTGCTAACAGCGCTGCTAATGCTACTGCTGAACTGACTGTGGTTGACTCCTATAATGACCTGAGTCTTGAATTTGATCCAACTGAAGGCAATGCTAATGAATGGAACGATGTCACCGTTTCTGTTGTTAAGGAAGATGGCAGTGTTGCTCAGGTAGCAGGCAAAATCGTAACTGCTTATGTTGATGATCAGAGCAATGAAGATGCGATTGTAGATGTCAAGTATGACAGTGCAAATGTCATCAGTGGCAAAGGCGAAATCAGCATCTATTCTACTGAAGATACTACTGCAGACATCGTTGTAGTTATCCAGGATAGAAGTAATAACGGAATCTACTCCGGTACTCTCGAATACACTGTTGGGGCAGGCCTCGGTATTGCTCATCATGAAGTAACCATGACTATTGGTGCTTCCCAGTATGTTGTTGACAAGCAGCTCTTCGAAATGGATGCAGCTCCTTATGTTGACAGCAACTGGAGAACCATGGTTCCTCTCCGTGCCCTGATGGAAGGCTTCGATGCAGAAGTTATCTGGGATAATGATGCTCGTACTGTAACCATTAACTATAACGAACAGACCGTTGTAATGACTATTGACGAAACCACCTATACCGTCAACGGCGAAGAAATGACTATGGATACCGAACCTGTTATTCAGGGCGATCGTACCTATGTTCCAATCCGTTTCGCTGCTGAAGCTATGGGCTTCGAAGTAACCCCACTCTACAATGCTGATAACCTTACCGCCAGTGTTGTATTCCAGAGCTAATCGTCTTTGACGACCATGCTCTGACTGAGTGAATCAAACCCCGTGACGAAATTTCGTCGCGGGGTTTTTCGTATGTTGTGGGCGAAAATTTCCCGGTGAGCGAGGGGATTTTGCGTTGCGTGCGGGACGGGGATGCGCTATGATGACGGTAGAAGGGAGCGATGGTTATGCTGTTTCGGGATCTGCCGGGCGTGACGACGTGCCGGTTTAAGCAGGGGGAATATCTGCTGCGGCGCGGGGAGCCGATGCCGTATGTGTACTATCTGAAAAAGGGCGAGGTGAAGCGGGAGGTTTTGACGCCGTATGGCTCGGAGATGATCAACACGATCAAGGTTGGTGGTCAGATCACGGGATCGATCGTGGGGCTGCTGGAAATCTACGATTCGCGTTTCAATGGTTATTGCAGCGATGATTTTATCGCGATCGAGGATTGTGTGTGCTATCGGGTGCCGGTGGAGGTGTGTATGCGCTATCTTGGCGAGCACCCGGAGCTGTTGGCGGAGGCGCTGACGATGGCGATCGATCTCTTTGACGAGATGGAGTCGCTGATGATGCACAAGCGCGATCTGAAGGCGCCGCAGTTGGTGTGCGAATTTCTGCTGACGCACGGGCTGGAGCGCGCGGAAGGTTTGGTGCTGCCGAAAAAATTCAACAATGTGGAGATCGCGAAGCATCTGAGCATGCACAGTGTGACGGTGTCGCGGATCATGAGCGCGCTGAAGCGCGAGGGTGTGGTGGTGCGCACGGCGGAGGGTTGGCTGTTGCGCGACACGGAGGCGCTGCACGAGTATCTGGACGGGACGCGGAAAATGAAATATGACTGAGATTTTGCCAGCCTGTGAGGGCTGGCTTTTTTCGCGCGAATTTTCGGGGAATTTTTGCGGAAAGTTTAACGGCCGTTATGGTTGGCTGGCGATGGATGGCATAAAATGAGCTTATCAAAGAAACGGAGGTAATTTTCATGGGCAGACCAACTATTTATCCTACGGGGACAACGATTTATGATCCGGAAAAGGCGTGGAACGGGTACACGCTGTTTCCGATCGACGACATTGGCGCGATCCTGATCGATATGAATGGGCGCGTTGTGAAGGTGTGGAAGGATTTCCAGGGCTTTCCAAACAAGCTGCTGCCGGGCGGTTATGTGCTGGGGTCGCTGGGCGCACGCGACAGTGCGTTTTCCTATCAGGACCAGACGGATGTGACGCAGCTGGACTGGGACGGCAATGTTGTGTGGAAATTTGACCACAAGGAATACATTGAGGACGAGGGCAAGGAGCCGATGTGGATGGCGCGCCAGCATCACGATTACCAGCGCGAGGGAAATCCGGTTGGCTATTATGTGCCGGGGATGGAGAGCAAGACGGATGGCGGCAACACGCTGATCCTCTGCCACGAAACGATCCACGACCACAAGATCAGCGACAAGCGGCTGTTGGACGATGTGTTCATTGAGGTGGACTGGGAAGGCAATATTGTCTGGGAATGGCATGTGAGCGATCATTTCCGCGAACTGGGATTTTCTCAGGCGGCGAAGAATGTGCTCTTCCGCAATCCGAACCAGCATTTCACGAACAATGGCGAGCTTGGCGACTGGATGCACATCAATTCGATGAGTGTGCTGGGGCCAAATAAATGGTACGACGCTGGCGACGAACGCTTTAAGCCGGAAAACATCATCTGGGATGCGCGCGAAGCGAATATCCTGGCGATCATCGACAAGGAAACAGGCAAGATTGTCTGGAAGCTGGGTCCGGATTTTACGGAGACGAAGGAGTCGCGCAAGATTGGCCAGATCATTGGTCAGCATCATGTGCACATGATCCCACAGGGGCTGCCGGGCGAAGGGAATATCCTGATCTTTGACAACGGTGGCTGGGCTGGCTACGGTCTTCCGGATCGCATGAGTGTCGACGGCACGAAGGTGGACAAGCGCGATCACAGCCGTGTGCTGGAGATCGATCCAACGACGCTGAAGGTGGTCTGGAGCTATGTGGGCAGCGATAGCGAGCAGGGGATGATGGGCCTGACGAACAACACGACGTTCTACAGCCAGCTCATCAGCGCGGCGCAGCGTTTGCCAAACGGCAACACGCTGATCACGGAGGGCTGCTTCTGCCGTCTCTTCGAGGTGACGCCGGAGAAGGAGATTGTCTGGGAATATCGTGCGCCATTCGATCATCTGTCCAGAAGCCCATACATCTATCGCGCTTATCGCTATCCATACGATTATGTGCCACAGCTTGAAAAGCCTGTGGAAACGCCGGTGGAACGCGTTGACTGCATGACGTTCCGCATGCCGGGCGCTGCGGAAGGGATGCTCGAAAACATCACGACTGTGCCGGAAGCGCTGGGCTACACGAGCGAAATGGCTGCCTGCGTCACGGAGGATGACGACGAAAACGCGGGCGATCTGTTCTGACGATTGCAAACGGAGCGGGGGCGCTCCCCGCTCCGCTATATAAGGAAAGGAGAAAATCATGTCGAGTAATACTGTATTATGGGGACGCAGCCGCAATGATCTGATCAAACTGGCGATCACTGTGCTGCTGCCACTGTTTATTTTCCTGGTGCCGACGAACGATGTGTTCACGGCGGATTTTAGATTGTTCCTTGTCATCACACTCATCGCAATCATTTCTTTTGCTACCGATTCTCTGCCACAAACAGGCGTCGCGATCGCGCTGCCTGTGGCGTATGTGGTGCTCGGCATTGCGCCGGGGGATGTCGTTTTCTCAGCCTGGCTGAATTATGTGCCATGGATGATGATCGGCGCACTGATCCTGTCGTTGGTGCTGGAAAAAACACAGCTCATGAAGCGCATCGCTTATCACTGCATCCTGCTCACTGGGGCGAGTTACAAGGGCATTGTCATGGGGTTGATCCTGGCTGGCGTGATCATGAACCTTTTCATCATGGACAACTCGATCATCCCGATGGCGGCGCTGGCGTATGGCGTTTGCCGCGCGATGAATCTGAAACCGGGGCAGGCTTCTGCCGGGATCATGCTGGCGGCTGCGTTCAGCGCGCTGACGCCGATGAACTGGCTGTACAGCTCCAACCTGGCGATCCTGATCGGGCTGGGACAGTCTTCCGGCGGTCCTGCGAGCATCGGCTGGTTCGAAGTTATCCAGCATCAGCTGCCAATGGTGCTCTATACTGTTGGGCTTGGTGTGCTCTGTCTGGTGCTGTTCCGTCCTGAAGAACAGATCAACGGGAAAGATTATTTCCGCGGCGAACTGAACAAAATGGGCAGCATGAGCAAGGACGAAAAGAAGGCGCTCGTTATCCTGCTGATCCTCTTTGCGCTGCTCGTCACTTCCAGCCTGACTGGGCTGGAACCTGGCTGGCTGTTCGCGATCGTTCCTTGCCTCTGCTTCCTGCCGGGCGTGGATCTGATGAACGACCAGGATGTGTACAAGATCAACTGGGGCTTCATTTTCTTCATCGCTGGCTGCTTGTCGATCGGTAACGTTGCCGGCAGCCTCGGCGTTGGTGCAGCGGTTTCGACGTATGCACTGCCTGTGCTCGAAGGAAAGAGCTGCTATGTGTTCTTCCTGTTCTGCTGGCTCTTGTTCTTCCTCTGCAATTTCCTGCTCACACCGCTGGCTATGATGGCTGCGTTCACGCAACCGCTGACAGAGATCGCCATCAATCTCGGCATCGATCCAACGACGGTGTACTTCATCGTCACCAGTGGTTTGGACCAGATCGTATTCCCTTATGAATATGCGCTGTACTTGCTCGTCTTTGCGTTTGGCATGATCAAGATGAAGCATTTTGTGAAGGCGATGATCTTCAAGATCATTTTGAACTTCGTGATCGTCTTTGCGCTGTTGGTGCCATACTGGAACATGATGGATCTCATCTACATTCATTGACGATGATCAGATCGCTGCCCTCCGCCGTTGACGGAGGGCAGTTTTTCTGGAGGTGAAGCTATGCGATCCCATCCTTATCAATGGCGGGCGCTGCTGTTGATGATGCTGGCCTGGTCGGTGATCGGGCTGGTGCACAACGGCATCTCGTTTCTCTTTCCGTATTTTTCCGAGACGTTTGCGCTGAGCACAGCGCACAATGGCTATCTTACAGGGACGCTCGCGTTTTTCTGGACACTGTCGATCCTTGTGAATGGTCCGCTGGCCGATCGCATTGGCCAGGTGCGGCTGATGGTGCCGGGATTGGTGCTGGGGGCTGTGGCCTTCGGGCTTTCGGCAGCAGTTGGTTCGGTGGCGCTGCTCTATGTGCTGACGGCGCTGGCTGGATTTGGCTGCGGCGCGATCGTGCCGGCGAGTTTGTCGTTTCTCGCTGAGCAGAGCGCGCCGGAAAAGCGCGGCCTCTTTTACGGCGCAGCGCAGTCGAGCTACACGCTGATCGGTTCGGCGATCGGTGCGGTGGTGTTCACGCGGCTTGCTGCGACGGCGGTTGGCTGGCGCGGGAGCTATCTTGTGATCGCAGGACTCTTGGCGCTGGGCGCGCTGCTGCTCTTTGTCTGCGGGCGTGGGATCCCGCGCAGCAGCGAGACGACGAGCGGTGACAAGCAGAGCTTTCGCGCGCTTCTGCGCCATCGCAATGTGGTGCTGAGCACGGTGCTGGCCTGTCTGGCGATGATGTGGTATTTCACAGTCGCTGCCTATACGATCCTCTATCTGATGGAAGCACGGGCGCTTTCGGCGGTGGCTGCAGGCGCGATCTTCGCAGGATTTGGCGGCGGCGGATTCATCGGCGAATTTGGCGCGCCGTTCGTTTCCGACCGACTCGGCCGCAAAACCACCGTCGTTCTGGCGGCGGTGCTGGGCGGCGCGTGCTATGCGGCGTTTGTGCTGCCGCCGCTTTCGAGCCTGGGGCAAACGCTGGCGTTGGCAGGCGCGTCCTGTTTCATGAGCGGGGCGATGGCGATCTGCAATTCGGTGATCCCGAGCGAATCGGTGCCGGAATCGCTTGTCGCCAGCGCGACATCGTTCACGCCGGCCTGTGGCGAATGTATGGGCGGAGTGGTTGCGCCGGTCGTCGCCGGGATGATCTCTGGCGCGGTGGGAACCAGCCAGGTGATGCATCTGCTCATTTTGCTGCCGTTCCTCGTGGCTGGCGGCGTGCTCCTTTTGCGCGAAACGGCGCCGGCGGTGCTGGAACGTCGCCGCGCACGCTGAAAGATCTTGGCCGCTGTTTCTCTGTTCTGCGGAGAGACGGCGGCCAAAATTTTTCACAAAAAACGAACATATGTTCTTGAAATCCAGGCGAAATCTGTGATACCATAGAGAAAAGCGAACATATGTTCGATTGGAGGGAGCGAGATGCAGCGTTGGTATGTGGCGATCGACCTGAAATCATTCTATGCCTCGGTGGAATGTGTGGACAGAGGGAAGGATCCGCTGGCGACCCATTTGGTCGTGGCGGATGCGTCGCGCACGAACAAGACGATCTGTCTGGCGGTGACGCCGAGCCTGAAGGCGATGGGCGTTGGCGGGCGGCCGCGATTGTTCGAAGTGAATCGCGCTGTCGAAGAGATCAACGCCTGGCGAAAAACGAAGGCGCGGGCGCCACTTTCCGGCGCTTCGGCAGATGCGAAGGAATTGGACGCAAATCCGCGCCTGGCGCTGGAGCCGATCGTGGCGACGCCGCGCATGGCGCGCTACATGGAGGTGAGCCTGCAGATCTACAGCATTTACCTGCGCTATATTGCGCCGCAGGATATGGTACCGTATTCGGTGGACGAGGTCTTCATCGATGTGACGCCGTATCTGCGGACGTATGACATGGAGCCGTGGGAGCTGGCGCGTTTTCTCGTGGATAGGGTGCACGCAGAGACAGGCATCACGGCGACGGCTGGCGTGGGCACCAATCTCTTTCTGGCAAAGGTGGCGATGGATATTCTCGCCAAGCGCATGCCGGCTGACGCCAAGGGTGCGCGGTTGGCGGTGCTCGATGAGCAGCATTTTCGCGAGACGCTCTGGGACCACCGCCCGATCACGGATTTCTGGCGCGTTGGGCGAGGCACGGCGCGCAGGCTGGAGAAGCTCGGCATCTACACGATGGGCGATATCGCGCTCTGCTCTGAGGGTGCGGAGGGGGCGTTTTATAACGAAGAGAAGCTCTACAAGCTCTTCGGCGTTGGCGCAGAGCTGTTGATCGATCATGCCTGGGGCTGGGAACCGGCGACGCTGGCGGAGATCCGCAATTATCAGCCGCAGAACAACAGCCTGAGCTCCGGACAGGTGCTGCACGAGCCCTACAGCGCCGAAAAAGCGCGGCTTGTGACGCTGGAAATGGCTGAGCAGATGGCGCTGGATCTTGTGCGCAAGCATGTGCTCACCGACCAGCTGGTGCTCACGATCGGCTACGACGTGGCGAATATTGGCCCAGGCAGCACGTATCGCGGCGAGCTCCACATCGATCATTACGGGCGCGCTGTGCCCAAGCATGCGCACGGCACCGTCCATCTGGAGCGCCACAGCGCGTCGTCGCAGGACATCATCACAGCCACGGCGGCGCTCTTTGACCGCATCGTCGATCCCTCGCTGCTGATCCGGCGCATCACCATCGACGCCTGCCATGTTCTGCGCGAGAACGACCGCCGTGCCACGCCGCGCCAGCTGAGCCTTTTCGACGCGCAGCCGCAGACAGAGAAAGACGTCCGCGCGCGGGAGCGGCGCGTGCAGGAAACGGTGCTCTCGCTCAAGGCGCGATTCGGCAAAAATATCCTGCTGCGCGCCACCAGTCTTGAAGATGGCGCCACCGCCATGCAGCGCAATGCACAGATAGGAGGTCACAAAGCATGAACCCACGATATGAAGCGATCTTGCACAAACCCCACCATGTATCCAAGCGTCATCCGCCGATGTCGCGCGAAAAACGCGCCGCTCAGTTTGCAGCGTTTTCGGCGCTCAGCGGCTACGACGAGCGCATCCGCGCGCTGGAGGAAGAAAGTCAGCGCGAGTCGGCGCCGGATTTCGATTACGGCGGACTATGAAAAAAGCGCAGTCCCTGCGACGTTGTGTCGCGGTGACTGCGCTTTGTTGTTATTCTTCTTTGTTCAGCACATCCTGCATGTAGACGGTGCCGTCGGCGAGATGTTTCCAGTAAACGTCGTTGCCATCGATGAGCATGTAGCTTTGCGGGCTGCCCTGCTTTGGCAGGGTGGTGGAGCCTGGGTTCATGTAGCGATGGGTGGAAAACGTTTCGTTGGCCGGAATGTGGGTGTGGCCGTGGAGCAGGATCGTGCGCGGAGTGGCCAGCGGCGGCAGGCTGTGGTTGTTGTAGCGATGGCCGTGGGTGACGAAAACCGGCGTGTTTTCGAGCCAGAGATAGGTGTAGTCGGCCATGCATGGGAATTCGAGCATCATCTGGTCGACTTCCGCTTCGCAGTTGCCGCGCACGGCGATGATGTGTTCCTTGTGTTCGTTCAGGAGGGCGCTGACGATCTTGGGATCGTATTCGCCAGGCAGATTGTTGCGTGGGCCGTGGTAGAGCAGGTCGCCGAGGAGCACGAGCATGTCGGCGCCTTCTGCGGCGAAACGCTCAAGCAGCTGGCGCGTGCAGGAGCCGCTGCCGTGGAGATCGGATGCGATGAGGTATTTCATGGAAAGTTCCTTTCTATATCATATGGTAGATTTTTTCGACGGATGGAAGCGCAGAACGAGCACCGTGGCGATGACGATGAAGATAATGAGCAGCAGATACATCATGCGGAAACCGAGCATGTCGCTGAGCGTGCCAGCCAGCAGCGCGCCAAAACCGATGCCCAGGTCAAAGCCGATGAAGAAGGTGCCGTTGGCAGCGCCGAAACGCTCGCTTGGCGCGTTCATCACAGACAGGCTCTGCATCGTCGTCTGTGCGCCGCCAAAGCCAGAGCCGTAGAGAAAACCGCTCAAAAGGAGCATCGGCAGATTTTGCGCGAACGCCAGGAGCAGCATCGCTGCCAGCATGAAAACGAGGGATGGCAGCGTTGTCGCGATGACGCCAAAGCGATCGATGGCGTGGCCAATGAAGGCGCGCACGAGCAGCAGCCCGATGGCGTAGATCGTGAAGAAATAGCCCGTGTTGCCGAGGCCGAGGGTTGTGCCATAGAGTGGCACGTAGGTTGTCACGGCGCTCATTGTGAGGGTGATAAAGCCCATGATCACCGCCGGCAGCACAGCACTTTTTTCAAAAATGTCGCGTTTGTCGCGCTTTTTCGACTGGCGCTCCACCGGCGTTTCCTGCTGCAGCGTGCGGTCGAACGGGAAGAAAAATCCCTGCGCCAACGCCACCACGAGAAAAGCCGAGCTGATGTGGATCATGGTCGCAAAACCGACGCTGTCCATGAGCTCAACTGCCAGCGCCGGCGCCACAGCCAGCGCCAGCGACATCGACATGCCGAAGATGCCGATGCCTGTGCCGGTGAGATGGCGCGGAATGATGTCCGTGGCGATCGTGGAGGTCGACGTCGAAGCGAAGCTCCAGTCGATCCCGTGGAGCACGCGCAGGATCAGGATCAATGCGATCGTCGTCATGAACGAGTAGCAGAAGATCAGCACCGCGAGCAGGATCATACTAATGAAGAAAACACCACGGCGGCCGAAATGGTCCAGCACATCTCCGGCGATCGGGCGGATGATCACCGAGCCCACCGTGAAAATACTGATGCAGACCCCCGTCATCGTTTCGCTGATGCCGAGATCTTGGAAATACAGCGGCAGCGACGGGTTGATCATGTTGAAGCTGAGAAAGATCAGAAAGTTGATGCCCATGATCATGATGAATGGGCGCGTCCAGAGCTTTTGTGCCATTATTTGCCCTCTCCTTCCTCAGAGGTCGTCTCGGAGGACGCCGCGTCAGATTTTTGGCTGCCAGGCGTCTCCATCGGGTCGAAACGTGTGAGATTGTATTCGTTGATCACCGAGATCACCTTGCTGGCGTAATACGGATCCGTCGCGTAGCCGCCTTCCTGCAGCGCACGCGCAGCGACCGCCGGTGATTTGGCGCCGACAGCGTCAGCATAATTTTCGTTGGAGACAATGAGCTCGGCATAGTCCTCGAAGCAGTCTGCCGGACTTGAGTAGACACAGAAATAATCGCGGATCGTCGTTTCTGTGCCGTCGTAGTATTCCGTTGTCGCAAGTTTAACACTGCGGTGATGACCGTGGGCTTTGATGCCGAAATAATTATTATAATCGAATGAGAGCTGAGACTCGCCAAAATTACTTTCCAAAGCCGCCTGTGCCAGCATCACCGAAGGATAGAGACCCGTGTCGTCGTATTTTTCGGCGATCGGCCCCAGCGCGTTGAAAAAGCTGGACGGATCCCCCACCTGGTAGGTCACATCCGCACTTTTTGGCTGTTCCACATATTCCGTCAGGCCGATCAGATTGATCGCACACAGCGCCAAAAACACCGCGATCGCAAAGACGAACGTGTTCATCACCGTGTCTGCCCGCCGCGGCTTGCGACGTTTCGCCGGGCGACGTTTGGCAGCGGCCGACGGCTTGTGCGCTTTGTGCGACGTCGTCGCGCTTTTGCGCGCGTTCGCAGTGCGCGTTCCTGACGACCGTTTTTTTGTAGGCGCAGAAGATTTGCGCGGGCTCATGCATTCACACTCCTCTCTTGTGAGACATCTATATATTATATCATGCCTGGAAAATTAGCGCAAATTTTCGCCGCCTGAGAAACGAAAGCCCGCTGGCGATTTTCGCCAGCGGGCGCAGTTTACGCGCAGATCTCGCCAGCCTCGTAGCAGGCGTAGATGTAATCGCGGGATTGGTAGTAGAAATCTGTATTGTAGTTGGAGATGGCAGCATCGATCCAGGAAGTGTAGACTTCGATCAGCCGTGGAATGATCTGCGCTTCGTCGTCGCCGCAGACATCTTCGATCAGTCGCGCATAGACCTCGCCAATCGTCCAGTAATCCGGCACCGTGTAACGGCAGGCGCCGACGTTGTCGAAATCGCCGACAGGCACCTCGCGCATAGTGATAAAATCATCGGCTGTTTTCTCGATCGGCTCGCAGTGAAAAACATCCGCGTAGGCATAAATGCGTGCGATCGCTTTTTCGCCCAGCGCGCGCACCACTTCGCAGCGCGGCAGTTTCTGTTGTCGGCCGATGAACTCGATGAGGCTGCAGGTGTAAAAAAGCGCGCTGTTATTTTTCATCACGAACCTCCTTTGCCTGTAGAAATGTCAACGTAGCCAGAGCACGCGCAGTATGGAAGCTGATCTGATGCGTTGGATGTTTGAATCTTGCCAGCGCCCAAAACGCCTCACGGCTGATTTTTCCGTCGACGAAATTCTGTACATAGTTGAAGATCGTGTCATTGGCCATAGGACCTTCTACGATATCGTAATCATGCGCACGTCCTAGGCGGCAGGCGACGATAAAATCCAGCCATTCTTCTGTCATTTCCGGAAAGCGCTTAATACGCAGAGCAGGATCTGGCGTGAACCGATACGTATTCAAATAGCCAACGCCATCAAAGCGCGTTGCCCAACGAATGGCTTGCTCCGGCAGCAGTGTGCAGTAAAATCTAAAGTAGAAGTCCTTGTTGTATTTCGGGATACGGATCTCTGGTGATTCTACGATCGTTTTGCTGCCATGATATAAGATCGATGTTTCGCTCATCGTTTTCTCCCTCCTGTAGAAAGCAACCGTTCTACCATAAGTGTAACATATCTGTGCGCACAAAAAAAGCGTCGACCATATCACCGCAGAGGCAGCTTCAAATGTATTCGGACGGTAAACGGTCAATCCTTCCAGCCTGGATGGCTGGAATATGCTGCTTGATTTTTTCTTCGGGCCAGTCCCACCATCGGGCCTCCAATAAAGCTGAGATGGTGTCCTCCGCGAAACGTTTGCGGATCGTTTTCGCGGGAACGCCGCCAACAATCGTATAAGGCGGCACATCTTTTGTTACAATGGCGCGCGTGCCAATGATCGCACCATCTCCAATGGTAACACCGGATAGGATCACCGCCTCATAACCGATCCACACATCGTTGCCGATGACAATATCTCCTTTATTGTCCCAGGCAGTTGTGATGTCCTGGACATCCAGTCCCCATTCCTCAAAAAAGATCGGGAATGGATAGGTGGATAAGGACGTTTGTGTGTGGTTGGCGCTGGTGAACAAAAACTTTGCGCCGCAGGCGATGGAGCAAAATTTTCCGATCACAAGTTTATCGTGGTTGATCGGATAGTGGTACAGCACATTGTTTTTCTCAAACTGTCGCGGGTCGTTGACAAAATCGTTGTAGATGGTAAAATCTCCGACGCAGATGTTAGGATTGTTGATGACATTTTTCAAATAAACGGTGTCGTGGTCGTCTGTGCGCGGATAAATGCATTCTGGATTCATGGTTTTTGTCCTTTCAAGGCTGTGAAAATGCGTGGCGTTTGATCTGCGAAAAATCGTTGTTCTGCACATAATAAACAGCGCGCTCCGTTGCTGAATAAACGAACGAAACTCTGGTTGCCCACATTCCTTCCTGGCGGACAGCCTGCAGAACAGAAAACGCATCAGTGACGGTGAACTGTTTTCCAAATGTGTTCAGAAGTTGCGCAGCCCTTTCGTAGCGGTCATCTCCCGGCACAAGGAAGGGGCGCGTGCTTTCCGGCGCAAGGACAGAGTAATTTGTGATCAGCGCGTAACGGCCACGCTCTTCCCGCCAGCCAACGCCGGGCTCAATGATCAGTGTTCGCCCCTGCTGGTCAGACAGCAGGGCTTGCATGGTGGCATCTGGAGCGTAAACGATCTTTCGGTTCCGCAGCAGCTGCAGTGCATCGTCAAAAGTGATCTTTGCTTGAACAAACTGCTCCGTCAGGTCTGCGATCGTCGTGCAGTCTTTGCCATCCGGATAGACTCCTTCCGGATTTCCGTGAACATACAACAAGGTTCCGACATTTCCGTTGCGGTTCACGCCGTGATAGGAGTGGCGCACGCCATCAGGACGCAGGATGCCGATATAGAAGCAGTCCTTCTCCTTTATGATTTTGTGATTCCATACGTCAAGGTCGATATCAAAATTGAATCCAGTGATCACATCATCACCGCGATAGACGAATCGTGTACACATGGTTGTTTCCTCCTCTTGCAGATATTTTTTCTTATAGCATACTGCTCGCGTGGTAGCGCTTCTATCCACCAGATAATACCGAAGCAATCTGTATACAACACAAAAGCAGGAGCTGCATTTTTGCCGCTCCTGCCTGTTCATTTCTGATAGATGATTTTGCGAATGGCCGATACAGACAGGAAATATTTTTCCGCCAACGCTTCCATAGAGCTTCCGTTTTGAAATTCCTCTACGATTTTGCGGTTCCGTTGCTGTAATTCCTGTCGATAGCCAGAAGCTTCTCCCCATCGCTTTTTCTGCGCCTGGTCGGCTGGGATATATAGATAGCCACCTTGCACATAACGCTGCAATTCTTTGACCAGCGCATCGGGAAGAAGATCTTTTGCATTGATGTATTTCATGCGGGCTTCCTCCTTGAGATGATCGTCAAGCAGCAAAGCCAGCATCTTGATTATGCGACGATTTTTACTCCATGCAAACGTCGCGATCTACTGGCTTTGCATGGAGCCATACTTCGTTGAGTTTTGTCATTCGACACCACTTCTTTCTATATAAATAGTAGTTTTATTATATCCTGCAACAGGAGATCGCTCAATGATTTTTTGTGAATAATATTTGTGCGCACAAAAAAGCGCTGACCATTTGGTCAGCGCTTGCTGCGGATGGAGGGACTTGAACCCACACGCCTTGCGGCATACGCACCTGAAACGTACGCGTCTGCCTATTCCGCCACATCCGCGAAAGTACTCTCACGAGCACTTCTATAGAATACATGATTATGGTTCGTTTGTCAATAGTTAATTTCAGTTCTTCCTTCGATTGCGCGCGATAATGTCATCTGGTCGGCGTATTTGATGTCGCTGCCGGCTGAAAGTCCCTGGGCGATGCGGCTGACCTTGACATCTTTGGTGTGAAGCTGGCTGATCAGGTAGAGGGTGGTGGCTTCGCCTTCGACGCTGGCGTTGAGGGCGAGGATGATCTCCTCGATGCCTTCTTCATCGATGCGGGCGAGAAGCTCCTTGATGTGGAGTTGGTCCGGGCCGACGCCATCCATTGGACTGATGACACCGCCGAGAACGTGGTAGAGGCCTTTCCAGGCTCCGCTGTGTTCGATGGCGATGATGTCACGGGCTTCTTCAACGACGCAGACGCGGTGCTTGTCGCGCTTGCTGCTTTTGCAGATCGGGCAGAGCTCTTCGTCGGTGAGATTGAAGCAGCGTTTGCAGTAATGGATGCTGTGGCGGCCGTGGGCGATGGCATTGGCGAGGGTGTCGGAGACTTCCTCAGGCTGCTGCAGCAGATGATAGGTGAGACGCTCAGCGCCGCGGCGGCTGATGCCGGGCAGTCGCGCAAATGCGTCGATCATCTCGCCGATGGCGTCCTGGTAGGGCTGCATCAGAAGAGCCCGCCCATGCCGCCTGGCAGCTTCATGCCTTTGGTGAGGGCGCCCATGCGTTCTTCAGAAAGCTTCTGCGCATTGGCGACGGCGTCGTTGGTGGCAGCGACGATGAGATCCTGGAGCATTTCGATATCGTCTGGATCGACGACTTCTGGTGCGAGCTCGATGGCGAGCATCTGGTTGGCGCCATTGACGGTGACTTTGACGACGCCGCCGCCGGCGGTGCCTTCGACTGGGGTTTTGGCGAGCTCTTCCTGGAGCTGCGCCATGTTGCGCTGCATTTTCTGCATCTGTTTCATCATGTTTTGCATATTAGCCATAATTGGGCCTCCTTTAAGGTGTGTTGATTTTTGTCAGTGAATTTCTATGGGTACGTCCTCACCAAAAACCTGGTGGATGGCGCTGGTGAGATCGATGGATGGTTCCTGATGCTCTTCTGCTTCGAGCTCGCAGTTGAAATGGACGGGATGCGGCCAGCGTACGGCGAGCGTGTCGGCAAGGATCTTCTGATTGTCGGCCAGGCGCATCTGTTTGCAGTTGAAGATGGCGCCGCGCGGCCAGCGCAGGGTGAGGGTGCCGGCTTCGTAGCGCACGAGTTCGGCGGGTTTGACAAAGGCGTGGATGCGGATGCTCACGTCTTTGAGGGCTTCGACGACCTGTGGCCAGAGACGGCGCAGACTGTCGAGGGTTGCGGCGTCGTCTGCATCTGCTGCGGCGACTGGCGCTGTGCTTTCATTTGCTGCGCTGTTGCTGTCGCTGGCTGGCGTTTCGCCGGCGTGCGTGGTCTGTGGTCGTCCTGCAGGCTGCGGCTTTGCAGCAGGTGCGTTGCCGGCTGCTGGAAGATGGGCGCGCGCTTGTGGCGCGCTTTGCGCTGGACTTTCGCCAGCAAGGAGCAGCGCCATTTCCACGAGGGTGAGTTCGAGCACGAGCTCGCCGTCAGGAGCGATGCGCATGTCACGCTCGGCTTCGGCGGCTTTGGCGAGAAGCTGTTCGAGCTGGCGCAGGCTGAAACCGGCGGCCTGCTGACGCAGGGCTTCGCTCGGTGTGCTGCCGTCGGCGGTGGAGCCGACGCGCACGAGCAGGAGATCGCGCAGATAGGCGAGCAGGCTGTGCATGAGTGCGCGGCTGTCGCTGCCGCTGTAGAGCAGATTCTCGAGCTGCTGCATGAGTGCTGCGGTGTCGCCGCTTTGGAGTGCAGCGACGAGGGTGTGCAGCGTGTCGTCGTCGAGTCCGCCGATCATCTGCGTGACGGCATGGCGGTCGATCTGGTCGCCGGCAAAGGCGATCGTCTGATCGAGCAGGCTGATGGCGTCGCGCATGCCGCCAGCGGCATTTTTGGCGATCAGCGAGAGCGCTTCGTCGTCGGCGTCGATGCCTTCGCGGTCACAGATCTCGCGCAGATGCGCGGCGAGCACGGGCGTCGGGATGCGGTGAAAATCGAAACGCTGGGTGCGCGAGAGCACGGTCTTTGGCACTTTTTGCGGGTCCGTCGTGGCCAAAACAAAAAGCACATGCTCCGGCGGTTCCTCCAATGTTTTCAAGAGCGCGTTGAAGGCTTCTGTCGTCAGCATGTGCACTTCGTCGATGATGTAGACTTTGCGTTTGCCCATGCTTGGCGTAAAGCGCACCTGCTCACGGATGCCTCTGATCTCGTCGATGCCGCGGTTGGAGGCGGCGTCGATCTCGATCACGTCGAGAAAACGGTCTTCGTTGATGGCACGACAGTTTTCGCAGGCGTTGCAGGGTTCGCCGTCCTGCGGATCGAGACAGTTGACGGCTTTCGCGAGGATCTTTGAGGTGCTCGTTTTACCGGTGCCGCGAGGTCCGCAGAACAGATAAGCATGGGCGAGTCTGTTTTGACGGAGGGCGTTCAAAAGCGTCTGGGAAATGGCGTCCTGTCCGATCAGCTCGGAAAAAGTCTGAGGACGATAGACGCGGTATAATGCCTGATAGCTCATGGAACACCCTCCTTTGTTATGGTTGGTTAAGCATGCTCATGATGCTCGGCATTGATCATGGAATCGATGCGAGCCTTGAGCTCGGTTTTGTAGTTTTCCACACCTGGCTGGTTGAATGGGTCCACGCCGGTCAGATAGCAGCTCATGGCGCAGGCTTTTTCGAAGAAATAGACCAGCTCACCGAAGGTGAAGGCCGAAAATTCGCTGATGTTGAGCAGGATATTCGGTGTGGCGTTTTCCTGGTGCGCGGTGAGCACGCTGTGGCGAATGATGCCGTTGAGGCAGTGCAGGCTGGTGCAGCTGCCGGCGACGCCTGCCGGGATCTTGATCTTGTCTTCGATGTGTTCAACAAAAAGCACTGTTTCGATGAAATCCTGTCGGCCTTCCTGGAGAAATTGTCCCAGGGAGTGGAGATCGGTGGTCATCTGCATGGTGGCTGGGAAGAGGCCCTTGCCGTCCTTGCATTCGCTTTCTGCGAAGAGCTGGCGCAGCCATTCGGTGAAATAGAGCAGATTGCCTTCGTACACTTCGAAGATCTCCATGCGTTTGCCGGCCTGCGACTGTAGATAGCGCGTGGCTGCGTACTGGTAGCAGTCGTTGTATTCCAGGCGCGGTTCCATGAACATTGTCGCCGACTGGCGCGCGCCACGGATCAGTGCGCGGATGTCGATGCCGGCAACGGCAAATGGAAAGAGGCCGACGGCGGTGAGCACGGAATAGCGCCCGCCGATGTCGACAGGGATCTCGAAGCATGGAAAATTGTTTTTCTCTGCTTCCTCGTGGCAATAGCCCCAGCGCGGATCGGTGATGATCGTCATATGTTCGTTGAGCTTGTCGCCGTAGCGTTTGGCCAGCGCTTCCTTGATGATCGCATAGATCACCTTTGGCTCCGTGGTGGTGCCGGATTTGCTGACCATGCAGGCGCAGATCTCTTCTTCAGGATCTTCGAGGATCTCCATGAGATGGTTATAATATTCGCTGCTCAGATGCTGTCCGGCGAAGATAATGCGTGGATTACCGATGGTTCCGCGTTTTTCAAACGGCGGACGCAGCAGACTGATGCCGGCGATGGTGCCGAGATAGGACCCGCCGATCCCGATCACGATAAAGACGCTGCAGCGATTGCGCACCGCATCTGCCGCTGCGATGATGCGCTCGAGGGCGGCGTCGGACACCTGAAATGGATATTCCACCCAGCCGCACATGAGGTCCGGATGATGGTGGAGGCGTTCGTGGATCTTGGCGACGCGTTCAGCCAGCGCAGGATCGGAGAGGTCGGTGTGAGCGTTTGAAAAATCCGCTTGTATCAACTTGATGCATCCTCCTTCAATTGGGCAACAAAGGAATGAAATGCCTGTTCGAGTTTTTCACTCAGAGCGTCGGCAGTTGCCATGGTGTCGCCGCAGGCGCTGATGTAGCATTTCATTTTTGGCTCGGTCCCGGATGGGCGGAAGCACACAACGGAACCGTCGACCAATATACATTGTAACATATTTTCTTTAGGGAGAGAATCAATACCACTAAGATAATCGATCAATTTATTTACAGGAATGGTTGCAATTGTGTGTGGAGGATCTTGACGAAGGGCGCGCATCACGATATCGCTCACCGCTTCCTGTCCTGGGATCGGATCGAAGACGAGATTGATGAGGCGGTCGCTCCAGAAGCCTACTTTTTTGTAGAGGGTATCCAGACGATCGAGCAGCGTGCGGCCCTGGGCTTTGTCGGCCTGAGCCATGCAGGCGACGAGCGCGGCGGTGACGATGGCGTCTTTGTCGCGGGCGTGGTCGCCGTAGAGATAGCCGTAGGATTCTTCGTAGCCGAGAACGAATTGACGGGCCGGATCCTCCACCACGTCGGTCACACAGTTGCCGATGTATTTGAAGCCGGTGAAAGTTTCGATCAGCTCGTAGCCGCAGGCGCGCGCGGTGGCTTTGCCAAACTCGGAGGTCACCGTAGTCGTGATGATCGTATCCCCAGGCTGAACGCCGCGGGTTTCTGCGAGAAAATCGATGAGCAGTGCGCCCATCTGGTTGCCGCTGATCAGATGCCACTGGCCGTCGGCGTCCTTAGCCGCTGCGCCGAGACGATCGCTGTCGGGATCGGTGGCAATGAGCAGATCGAGCTCTTCGCGGCTGGCGAGCGCGAAGAGACGGTCGTAAGCCACAGGAAGCTCTGGATTTGGCGTGGCGATCGTTGGAAAATGTCCGTCTGGCGTGAATTGCTCAGCGACCACGTGCACATCCATGCCGAAGTGATCGAGCACCGCGCAGACCGGCGCACCGCCGACACCGTGCAGCGGCGTGAAGCCGATTGCCAGCAGCGTATCGCCAGCGCTTTGCAGCGGCGCCACCGTTTCTTCGATGGTGCGCAGATAATCGGCAAGCTCGTTTTCAAGCAAACGGATCTGGCCACTGGCACAGAGCGCGTCGAAATCGCCCGCGACAGTGAACGGCTTGCCGCCAAAATAAGCGTCGGCATAGCGCGTGACGATGCCAGCATCCTCCGCCAAAAGCTGACAGCCATTTGCGTCGTAGGCTTTGTAGCCATTGTAATCGCGTGGATTGTGGCTGGCAGTGATCATGATACCGGCGGCGCAGCCAAAATGGCGCACGCTCCAGGAGAGGATCGGCGTCGCCGTTGGCTGACGCCAGAGCAGCACAGGAATGCCGTACTGCGCCAGCACGAGGGCAGTCGTGCGCGCAAATTCTTCGTGGTTCAGACGGCTGTCGGTGGAGATCACCACAGGCTGGCTTTTTTTGCCGATCTCGCCGAGCCATTCAGCAATGCCAGCCGTGGCCCAGGCGATGGTGAAACGGTTGAGACAGTTGGTGCCCATGCCCATGATGCCGCGCAGGCCAGCTGTGCCAAAGGAAAGCGTGGCGCCGAAGGCTTTGTTCAGCGCGACGTCGTCTGCGTCAAGCGCAGCGAGTTCAGCGCGTTCGGCGTCGGTAAGGTCGGTGCGGGCGCACCAGGCCTGATATGTTTCGCGTGCGTTCATGAGAGACCTCCTTCGTAAAATGCATCCGCCAGTGCAACGAATTCTGCCACAGAAAGCGTTTCTGCGCGACGGGAATCTTCGATGCTGGCGGCTTCCAGCGCTTGTTTGATGAGGGCTTTGTCGCAGCCCAGGCTGGAGAGAGAATTGCGCAGCGTTTTGCGGCGCTGGCTGAACGCCGCCTTGACAACGCGGCGCAGAACAGCATCGCTCTGCACCTGGATCGGGCGCTTTTCGTACGGGATCAGGTGGAGGATCGTTGAATCCACCTCCGGCGCCGGCACAAAGGCATGGCGGCCAACATCGAAAGCGCGCGCGACGGTGGCGGCGTACTGCACCATCACGGTGACAGCGCCATAGGCTTTGCTGCCAGGTGCAGCGCAGAGACGTTCGCCGACTTCCTTCTGCACCATGATGACAAGCTCGCTGACCTTTTCGCTGTCTTCGAGCACGTGCATGATCAGCGGCGTTGTGATGTAGTATGGCAGATTGGCGATGAGCTTGTAGCGGCCATCCCAGCCGAGGGTGTCGCGCATCAGGGCGTCGAGATCTGCTTTCAGCGCATCGGTGAAAACAAGGTGCACATTGGCACAGTCGGCGAGGGTTTCTTCAAGCAGCGGCGCCAGACGGCGGTCGATCTCGACGGCCAGCACTTCCTCTGCTTCGCGGGCGATGGCCCGAGTCAGCGTGCCGGCGCCGGGGCCGATCTCCAGCGCGCGATCGCCTGGCTGCCAGTCGCAGACCGTGGCGATGCGTTCAAGCAGCGCAGGATCGCCGATGAAATTCTGCCCGTATTTTTTTTGTAGGGTGATGTGATGTTTTTTTAAGCGGTCATTCAGATTCATTGTCTGCCTCCAATTCCGCCAGCGCTTCCAGGATGATCTCTTCCTCCACGCCGAAGCTGTTGAGGCGTTTGAGCAGCGTTTTGCTGTTGGCGTGCCCCAGCGCCAGCGTTTCACAGAAACGTTCGCGCCGTGCGGCGCTGCCGGCAGCACCGGCCAGCCCCCAGCGCATGAGATCGGCCATCGTGTAGCGTGCCTCAGGCGCATCACTCGTTGCGTAGGCTTTTTCCAGCGCGCGCAGGATCGTTTCCGGCGCGGCGTATTCGACGCCGGCCTTTCCTGTCACAGGATGGCATGCATCCTTGCGCGCGATGAACGCATGCTTTGCATTCGGCAACAGCTCTGTCATGCGCTGACGAATGCGTGTGCCCGGCACGTCTGGATCGGTCAGGATGATCGCTCCCTGGCGCTTGCCCAGCGCGGCGATCTCGTCCAGATGCGCCAGCCCCATGCCGCTGGTCGTGAGGATCGTGGCGTCGACAGCACGGCGCACAGCGCTGACGTCGTCTTTGCCTTCTACAACGATGATCTCTTTGATGTGTTTTTTCATACCTGCCTCGCTTAGTATGTGATAGTCATTTGGCTTTATTATACCGTTAATGGCGGGCGGTGACAACGTTTGTTTCCACAAAAAGAGGACAGACCGCGATTGGCACAAAAGGGGGGACTATGCATTGCGGTCTGTCCAAAAAGAGGTTGTTAATCGAGACCCATCGTGTGTGAGACTGCGTGGGTAGGCGGCCCGGCACCAGCCAGACAGAGGATCGCGATTATACACAAACACGGAAGAAGCTCCAGCTCGTGTACACTTTAAGCATAGGCTATCTCTCGGGAAATAACAAGGCGTCAGACGCATTTCTGACCAAAAAGATTCTTATTATATAACAGAGAAAACGGATTCCTGTCGGTATATCTCTGGCGCTTGAAGACGCAGCAGCCTTGTGTTATACTGTAGGCACTGACTATATTAAGACAATATAAAAATGAAGGGGGCCAAAACATGGCTGAAGGTGTATTAGAAAAACATTTGAGCGAGATCGAAAAAGCTGCGGAGCGTCTGCAGGGCGTTATCAGCGACACAGGCATGATCCACAGCAGCTATTTTTCGCAGGAATTTGGCAACGATGTCTGGATCAAGCCGGAAAATCTGCAAAAGACCGGCAGTTTCAAGATCCGCGGGGCCTACAACCGCATTTCCCAGCTCACAGAAGAGGAGCGCGCCCGTGGCATCGTCACCGCTTCCGCCGGCAATCACGCACAGGGTGTTGCCTATGCCGCGCAGCATTTCGGCTGCCCTTGCACGATCATCATGCCGGAAGTGACGCCGCTCATTAAGATCAAGAGCGCCCAGGAAAAAGGCGCCAATGTCGTCATCCACGGCGAAAATTATGACCAGTCCTATCGCAAGGCGCTGGAAGTTGCTGTCGAAACTGGCGGGCTTTTCGTCCATGCCTACAACGATTACGGTGTGCTCTGTGGCCAGGGCACGCTGGCGCTGGAAATGTTGCGCGAAAATCCGGATCTGGACGAGATCCTCGTGCCGGTTGGCGGCGGCGGGCTGATCAGCGGTGTGGCGCTGGCAGCCAAAGCGCTGAAGCCGGACATTCGCATCACTGGCGTAGAGCCAGAAGGCGCTGCCAGCATGAAGCTTTCGCTCGAGCGCGGCAGAGTGACGCCGTTGGCGAAAACCTCCACCTGCGCAGAAGGTGTCGCTGTGTGCGAGGTTGGCGATCTGACCTTTGACTTCGTGCAGAAATATGTCGACGGCATCATCACCGTCAGTGAAACAGAGATCATGGAAGCTGTGCTCTTGCTCCTCGAAAAGCACAAACTCGTCGTCGAAGCCTCTGGCGCGCTGCCACTGGCTGCGCTGCGCCATCTCAACAGCCGCAATAAAAAAGTTGGCTGCGTCGTCACAGGCGGCAACATCGACATGGTCACCATTTCCTCGATGATCCGCTCCGGTCTTGTCACCAGCGGACGCATTTTCGCCTTCAGCGTTGAACTGCCGGATGCACCTGGTCAGTTGCTCCTGATCGCAAAGATCCTCGCCGATCAGCGCGCCAACATCATCGGGCTCGATCACAACCAGTTCAAGGCCAAGGATCGTTTCAACCGTGTCGTGCTCGAAGTCACCGCCGAGACCAACGGCCATGAGCACGTCGCGCAGATCATCAAAGCGCTGGAAGACCACGGCTTTGAACCAAAACGCCAATATTAAACCGTAGAAAATAATTTTACGCTCAGCACTGTGCTGGGCGTTTTTTGTGGAAAATTTTAGCCGGGCAAAGAAAAAACGGTGTGAAAGATTCACACCGTCTCAGGAAGCGGATGAAGGGAATCGAACCCTCGTATGCAGCTTGGGAAGCTGCCGTTCTACCATTGAACCACACCCGCAGATGATTTTCAAAAGCATATCTATCATAGCAAAGATCGCAGGACGTGTCAAGGCGGGGCGAAGGATTTCTCCTGGCTGCGGGATACAATAGAAAACCAGGGCCGGCACGATGGCTGGCCCTGGCCGATGGATCTATTTCTGCTGCAGATAAGCTGGTGGGAACGGCGAATCGTGGCGTTCGCTGAGCGGCACGTAGTCGTGACGAGGCGCGATGCCGAGATATGCCGGACGGATGATCTTGCTGTTCTGCGAAAGCTCTTCGAGACGGTGTGCACACCAGCCGCTGATGCGGGCAACAGCGAAAAGCGGCGTGTAGAGCTCTTCTGGCAGATTGAGCATGTCATACACAAAGCCGCTGTAGTAGTCGACGTTGGCGCTGACGCCTTTGTAGATCTTGCGCTTTTCGGCGATCATGCGGCCGGCGATCTCTTCGACTTTCATGTAGAGATCGCATTCTTTTTCGCGGCCTTTTTCCTGCGAAAGCGCGCGTACAAAGCTGCGCAGCACAGTGGCGCGGGGATCGCTCTTGGAATACACAGCGTGTCCCATGCCATAGATCAGACCGGAGCGGTCAAAGGCGCGCTTGTCGAGGATGGCTGCCAGATATTCTTCGATCTGTTCGTCGTCGGTCCAGTCGGTGACGCGGCATTTGAGATCGTTAAACATGTGGCGCACACGGATGTTGGCACCGCCGTGGCGAGGTCCCTTGAGAGAGCAGAGCGCGCTGGCGATAGCCGAGTAGGTGTCCGTGCCAGTGGAGGTGACGACGCGCGTGGTG
Source organism: uncultured Peptococcaceae bacterium (assembly GCA_900552455.1). Classification (GTDB taxonomy): domain Bacteria; phylum Bacillota; class Peptococcia; order Peptococcales; family Peptococcaceae; genus UMGS1590. Next base: position 24,740 of record URZX01000010.1, read on the forward strand.
AACGCAGAGTTGTTGCCGCCGCCGTGATCCGCATGGAGGATGAGACAGAGATCGAGCAGCTTGGCTTCGAGCTCGCTGAAATTTTTGTCCGGACGGATCAGATAGAGAATGGTTTCCGCATGGGAAAGGCCCTCGACCGGATCGTGCAGGACGAGGCTGTTGTGGTTGTGGTAGTGGTCATAGACGCGATAGGTGTGCGCAGCGATGACCGGCAGGCTGCTGATCAGCTGCAGACACTGGCGCATGACATTTGGCAGGCTGATATCGTCGGCGCGTTCGTCGTAGGTGTAGAGCGTGAGCACAGAGCGCGCGAGTCCGTTCATCACATCGTTGGCTGGCGCTTCCATGATGATATCGCGCACAAAACCGTCTGGCAGCGCGCGGTGGTTGTTCATCTCCTGAACGAAAAGGTTCAGCTGCGTGGCGCTTGGCAGTTCGCCAGTGAGCAAGAGATAGGTGACCTCTTCAAAGCCGTAGCGCTTGTCGTCGATGATGCCACGCACAAGCTCCTGCATGTCGTAGCCGCGATAGAGCAGCTGACCGTCGCAGGGCACCGTATTGCCGTTGGCGTCCTTTTCGTAGGCGTGGACATCAGCAATGTTCGTCAGCCCGGCGATGACACCGCGCCCAGTGATGTCGCGCAGGCCGCGCTTGACATCGTACTTGCTGTAGAGCTCAGGATCGATGTGGGAATTGCGTTCGAGTTTTTTTGTCAGGGCGTTGACGCCCGGCGTGATTCTGCTATAATCGTGCTTATCCATTGCAACACTTCCTTTGGTTGTGGTTGGTTTTGTATTTATTCAACGTTAATTTTCTGACTGTTCTACCATTATAACATATTACTTGTGGAGAGTTCCACACAAATTAGATTGTGCGTTTGTACAGAAGCTAAAACTTATTTGTAGGCGGTTCTGACAAAGGTTAGGAATTGACCTGCTTTCAGGAATGGGTTACAATAAAGATAATGCAATTGAAGGAGGTGACGTCGGCTTCGTCCGAGATGAATTGGATAAGATCATTGTTACCGGGGGCCGCAAGCTGAGCGGTGAGGTTCGCATCAGCGGTGCGAAAAACGCGGTCCTGCCAATCATTGTCGCAACATTGCTGTCCCAAGGCCGCTGTGTGCTGGATGATGTGCCACGCTTGGCCGATGTTGAGATCATTAAAGATGTGTTGCTGTCGCTGGGCGCAGACATCACATTCGAGGGCAATCGAATGGAAGTCGACGGAGCGCCTGTGGACAAGGTACAGGCGCCTGTAGAATATATCAAAAAAATGCGTGCTTCGGTGCTCATTATGGGACCGCTTCTGGCGCGCTTTGGACGTGCTGTGCTGAGCTTGCCTGGTGGCTGTGCCATCGGTGCGCGTCCGATCGATCTGCATCTGAAGGGTCTGGAGATCCTCGGTGCGTCGATCCAGATCCGCGATGACGAAGTCGTCGCAGAAGTGCCGGGCGGTGGCCGATTGAAGGGCGACCGCATTTTCCTGCGCGTGCCAAGCGTTGGTGCGACTGAAAATCTGATGATGGCCGCCAGCCTTGCTGAAGGCACCACCACCATCGAAAACGCCGCCGAAGAGCCAGAGATCGTCGATCTCGCCAATTTCCTCAACGCCATGGGCGCAAAAGTTCGTGGCGCAGGCACCGGCGTGATCCGCATCGAAGGCGTGGAAGCGCTCCACGGCGCCAACCATACCATCATTCCTGACCGCATCGAAGCAGGCAGCTATCTGCTCGCCGGCGCCATTACCGGCAGCACCGTGCGTGTGACCAACTGCATCGCCGACCATCTGCGCCCTGTTCTCGACAAGATCGTTGAGAGCGGCGCCGCCATCGAAGTCGATGAAGTGAACAACACCGTTACCGTGCACGGCGCAGACAAGATCCTGCCTGTCGATATCAAAACTCTGCCGTACCCAGGCTTCCCAACAGATATGCAGAGCCAGTTCATGGCCTATCTCACCCTCGCCGAAGGTACCAGCCAGGTTACAGAGACCATTTTTGAAAATCGCTTCATGCACGTCGACGAGCTGCGCAAGCTCGGCGCCAATATCCAGACCGAAGGACGCACCGCTTTTATTAGCGGCGTAGAAAAGCTGCACGGCGCTTCCGTGCGCGCCACCGATCTGCGTGCTGCCGCAGCGCTCATCATCGCCGGCCTCGCTGCCGAAGGAGAGACCACCGTCAGTGATCTCTACCATCTCGATCGCGGCTACGAAGACCTCATCGGCAAATTCGAGAGCCTTGGCGCAGATATCCGTCGCATCGACGACGGCGAATGAACACGATCGTCATAAACCCGAGCTTCCAGATTGGAAGCCCGGGTTTTTTGCTGCGCAGGATTATGTGAAAATGAAAATCGCTTTGCCGCTTTCAGCGCTCGCAGAAAAAATTTCCTGCCTTCGTGATTCTGCTCTTGCAGAAAAGCAGCCTTTCCCGCATAATGAAGAAAACGAAAACATACCATGCATTTTTCGCTTAACCATGCGGATGCAACCGCCAGTTGACAAATTTCCAAGGCCGCTTGGTGGTGCGCAACCCACCCTTTTGTTAGGATAAATGTGCAGAGGCAGGAAGTCTCAGCAAAAAAACGAAGGGAGCGATCCTCATGATCCTCGCAGATAAAATTATCGATTTACGAAAGAAAAACGGCTGGTCCCAGGAAGAGCTCGCAAGCCAGCTCGGCGTCAGCCGCCAGAGCGTGTCCAAATGGGAGAGCGGCCAATCCATCCCGGACCTCGACCGTATCCTGAAAATGAGCACAATTTTCGGCGTCTCCACCGACTATTTATTGAAGGATGACGCCGAACCGATCGACGATGCGGCGCCGACGGTGGATGCGCCGCAGGCAAGCGACGAAACGGCGCGCCTGATTACGATGGAGGACGCCTATCATTATATGAGCATGGTACAGATGGCAGCGCCACGCATCGCCCGCGGTGTGATGCTTTGCATCTTTTCGCCGATCGTGCTGTTTTTGCTCGGCGGTCTCTCAGACCAGGAGGGCGGCTATCTGTTGCCAGAGTGGAGCGTGCCCGCTATCGGTTTGCCGGTGCTCTTATTTCTTGTCGCCTGCGGTGCGGCGCAGTTCATTCTCTATGGGCGGCAGCTGGAGGACTACGAATTTCTCGAAAAGCAGCCGATCGAGCTCGCTTACGGCGTACACGGCGTGGTTGAAAAGCGGAAGAATGATTACGCTGCCCAGCACAGCCAGCGCTTGATGGTCGGCATCGGGCTTTGCATCCTCGCTGCAGCTCCACTTTTCATCTGCACAGCCGTTGATGGCGACGCAGAGACCATGTTTGGCGTTGTCGGCTTTTGCATCACGCTGCTCATCGTCGCTTTCGGCGTTCACAATATTGTGCTCACCTGCACCATCCAGGGCGGTTATCAGCGTTTGCTCGAGGAAGGCGACTACAGCCGCGAGAAGAAGCTGCGCAATCGAAAAATGGCGCCCATCGCTATCGCTTACTGGTGCATTGTCACCGCGATCTATCTCCTTTGGAGCTTCCTCACCTGGGAGTGGTACCGTACTTGGATCATTTGGCCTGTCGCTGGTGTGCTGTACGGAGCAATCGATGCTGTGAGCAATATGGTGCGGAAATGACAGGAGCGCTTGCTTTCGTATTGGTTGTGATTTTTCGCGCCGAACCCGTGGATTTATGGTACAATATAACCAGATAAAATCACGAAAGGTGGAATCCTCATTATGGAAAAAGCAGTACTCGATTTTGTAGTTGAACAGACCAATGCCCTCATCGCCGCGCCAACCACCGCCGCAGAATGCAAAGCAGCAGCCGAAGCATGGCTCGCCAGCGACAAAGGCGAAGCAGCCAACAAGGCCTACATCGCCGAGCTCGAAGCCGACATCATGCCACTCGACGGCCTCATCGCCTTCGCAGAATCTCCAGCAGGCGCCCAGGTCTTCGGTGGCGAAGAAGCAGCCAAAGGCGTCGCCCAGCACGGCCGCGACCTCAAAGCAGCCGGCAAGCTCTACTGCGACTGCCCAGCCTGCGCAGCATGCGAAGCCATTCTTGGGAAGAAAGATCAGATTCTCTAAACCGTTTAGTACAAAAAACAAATAGAACCTTTTTACACAGCAACCGTTGTGTAGAAAGGTTCTTTTTCGTTGAAAAATGGGAGACAGTGACGATATGTCGAGGATGTCGTGGCTGACAGATGGCATCTGTCAGTCAGCGCATAGAAACGAGGGTTATAAAATATGAAAACTTGTTACAGAGCGCTATATCCGATATCATTATAATAAAAGAAATGAATCGCAGAATTTCGCTGCGTGTGAAAATATTTAATGAAACGAACAGGGGGAATTAACATGTATGCTGTTTCTAGAGAAATGTCGGGCTTGACTGATCTTGAAGAGCGTATTCAAGATGGAAGACAGCTTTCGTCTCCGAGAGAACGTATCAATAGAATTATGGATAATCGCTTTTATGGGAAAAAACCTCGTGTAGATATTCAAAGAGCAGTGTTATTTACTGAATCTATGCGTACTACCGAAGCTTATCCGCAGATTCTGCGTATAGCAATGGCTATTCAATATGTTTTGGAACACATAGCTGTAGAGATTCAAGATGACGAACTTATTGTAGGGACGGCCGGTGGCCCTGGACGCTATTGTATGCTTTATCCAGAGACAAGAGGTGGGCAATTTCCAAGAGATCTACCGAAGATTCTAAAGTCTGAGGGAAAAGCAGGCTATGCGATGACGCAGGAAGAGGTAGATACTGTTCTCAGGGATATTGTTCCGTATTGGAAAGGAAAAACATCGCATGAGCTTTACCTTAATATGCTGCCAAAAGATACTCGCAGGGTAATTTATGGGGATGACGAGTATACGACACATGGCTTGATCTTTGATGAAGCGAATAACGCGCATACGCTTAGTTGGACAGGGTCCTATGAAAAGGTGATCAACGAGGGCTTAGAGAGTATTATCCGTGAATTAGAGGAAAAGAAAGCCAATATTGAAGCAAATCTTTTCGACAATCAAATGGATAAGATCTATTATTTGGATGCAGCAATTATGGTGTGCAAAGCAACGATTGCTTTTGCACATCGCTATGCTGATAAAGCGGCTGAAATGGCTGCGGTGGAAAAGGATCCGGTTCGCAAGAAAGAATTGCAGATTATTGCGGAAAACTGTCGACAGGTTCCAGAGCATCCAGCGCGGAATTTTTATGAAGCTGTACAAAGTCAGTGGTTTTTGCAGGTAGGATATCGTATTGAAAATATGAACGGTGGGGGTGTGGGTCTCGGTCGACTGGATCAATATTTGTATCCTATATATCAGGCGGGCCTGGACGATGGCAGTCTTACTGAAGAAAAAGCCTTAGAAATTTTAGAATGTATGTTTATCAAGGTGGGAGAAGTTGTTCCGTATCAGGGGAAAAGCACGGCAGGCGGACACGAGGGCTACACGCATTTTGAAGCCCTGTCTTTGGGAGGCCTGACCGCTGATGGACGGGATGCCACAAATTCTCTGACGTATTTAATCCTTCGTTCTAAAAAAGAATTTCCGTTCCAATATCCTGACGTTAGTATGCGTGTTCATGCAAATACACCGAATAAATTACTGCGTGCAGCAGCGGAGGTCGTTCGCGTGGGGTATGGATGCCCGAAATTTTTTAATGACGAAGAATTTATTAACCATTATTTAGCTGCAGGCGTTCCTTTGCATATTGCACGTACTTATGCTGCAAGTGGCTGCTGTGGCGGACGTCTTCCGGACTATGAAACCTATCTGGTTGCAGTGTGCAATCTCAATATTACTGCTGTGCTGGAGATGGCCATTAATGACGGATGGGTACATTTTGGCGATAATAAATACGAGAAATTTATTGAAATGCCAATTCCTGCTGATCAGATCCAAAATATGGATGATCTTATGGTTAATCTGGAGTCCGCATTCACATTTTTTGTTCGTCATATTATGAAACGCACGGGAACGTTGGAAAAAAGCAATGCGCTCAAATTGGCCTGTCCGTTTACCTCCGCGTTAAGCGAAGCTGGACGTATAAATATGAAGGATTTGCATCAGCCTTGCGACAAAGATTATGGCCTGTATATTGACAATGGGGCGGTTAATGTAATCGGCATTGGGACGATGGTAGAATCCTTGTCGGCGATAGATAAATTTGTTTTTGAGGAAAAGCTTTTCACTCTGAAAGAATTGAAGGCGGCCATCAATGCTAATTTTGATGGGTATGAACCTATGCGTCAAAAATTGCTTCATGCACCAAAGTTTGCCAATGGAGATGAGCATGCGCTGAATTTGGCCAGACGATTTGATGCAATGATGCAAAATGTCATTATACGTCATCGCACCATGTACGGTGGCAAGAAACATCTGAAATTCGTGCCAGTGGCTTCTCATGTGGCTTTGGGCAAAAAAACCATCGCTACGCCAAATGGTCGAAAGGCAGGTGAGCCTTTGTCGGAAGGAATTTCGCCAACACAGGGCACAGACGAAAATGGTCCGATTACAACTTTGAATGCCGTGGCAGCAATCAATAGTCATGCTCACGATTTGACAATGCAACGCTTATTAAATATGAAGCTTTCTCCTTCGTTTATGGAAGGAGAGGAAGGGATTCGCAATTTTATCCAGATCATTCGAACGTTTGTAGATCTGAAACTCTGGCATATACAGTTTAATGTTGTTCATCGAGAAACATTGATAGAAGCACAAAAGCAACCGGACAAATATCGTAATCTTGTTGTTCGTGTGGCCGGATATTGCGCATATTTTACTGATCTCAGTGAAAATCTTCAAAATGAGATTATTAATCGCACAGAGCATACATCAATGTGTACTGAATAATTTCTCGTGGAAGGGAGGGAGGGGTATTGTCAACCTCAACAACCGGTACGATCTTTAATGTTCAGCGTTTTAGCATTCATGACGGACCAGGCATACGTGATCTGATTTTTCTTAAGGGATGTCCACTGCATTGTGCATGGTGTGCCAATCCGGAGTCACAGAGTCCGCTTGCCGAATTGGATTATCGTGCATCCAAATGTATCGGCTGCCATAGCTGTGTTTCGGTGTGTCCTTTTCAGGCGATTGCTGTGCAGAGTGACGGAAGCATTTCCGTGGATTGTGTTTCCTGCCGAAATTGTTTTCGCTGTACACAAGCCTGTTGTTCCGGTGCACTGAGCCAAGTTGGCGAACAAATCACGGCCGAAGCCTTGGTTGAACGTGTTATTAAGCAGCACATGAGCTGGCGGGCAGAAGGTGGGATAACGCTTAGCGGGGGAGAACCTTTGGCGCAACCGGCATTTGCTGTCGAATTGCTGCAACGTTTTCGCGAAGAGGGATTGAGTACGGCGATTGAGACCTGCGGATTTGTACCGTTTTCAGCTCTAGAAGCGGCTGCACCATATCTTGATCTTGTTTTCTTTGATCTAAAGTGTATGGATCCAAGGGTTCATAAGCGCTATACGGGTGTTGATAATGCGCAAATACTGGATAATTTACGACAGCTGTCGCAAAAATATCCGCAGCTTCCTCTTCGGGTGCGTACACCATTTATTCCGGGAATCAATGATAGCCGTGAACATCTGGCGCGTATTGTTGCCTTTTTGCAACAGCTTCCATCTCTGAAGGATTACGAATTGATGCCATATCATAATTATGGCGAAAATAAATATAGCCAGCTTGGCAGGGAGTATTTGCTTTCAGCGGTAGTGCCACCAGATAAAAAAATCGTAAAGCGGCTTAATGATGAGCTTAGAGCACAGCTGGGGCTGGTATAGGTAAAAAAACAAGCCATTTTTTGCTTTGTGTGAGCGAAAAATGGCTTTTGTGTTGTGCGGCTAGATGAGAGAAAAATGGGTAAATAGAAAATCGATAAAGCGTTGTTCATTCGTTGACAGTACAGATGTTGTAATTGCTACAACTGAAATCTTGTGATCGATCTCAGAAATTGGAATTGGATAGATTTTCAGCAGGTGATTCTTGATATAAAAATCGTTCTGGATCAGCTCTTTGACCGGTAACCATACTGCTTCATTTTCGACAACCAATTCCATGATGCTTTCCTTGTTCGCCAACTTGTAAAGATTATCAAAATATGGCGCATAGATATCTGCCGGGCGGTCCCGGGAGGTTGAGTAAGTTACCAGAGAGAGATTTTTGAGATCTTCCACACTTAGTGTTCTCTTTTGTGCCATCGGATGCGAAGCACCGATCAGCAGGCAGCGTGTTCCCTTAAATAAGACGTGGACGTTAAGTTTTTTATTGCGGGCCTCCTCCAAGAAATTTTCTTCTTCAAGTTGAGGCAAAGAGGTGATGGCGATGTTTACTGGCGAATTTTTCAGAGTGTCGAAAATTTCCGTGACAAATTGGTTTTGTGTGACGATATCGATGTTAGGATATTTTTTCTTAAACGGCAAAATAATCTGATTAAGTACCATGCTGCTGGCGGAATGGATGCAACTGATATAAACCGGTTCATTAAAAGAAGAAACGTGGTCGGCGGTGTACCAGCTGTCAATGATTGGCTTGATGCCTTGAAAATCATTGTATACCTTCCAGCCGATTTCTGTTGGCTGAATGCCGCGATTTGTACGAAAGAGCAAGGGCTGTCCCAATTCGGTTTCCAACTCTTTGAGGCTTTTGGAGAGCGCCGGTTGAGAAATGTGGAGCTTTTGAGCAGCAATGCGAATGGCACCGGCTTCCACCGTTTTAGAAAAATAAATGAGCTGATTGATATGCATGTATGATCACCTTCTGTGTTCAAGTATTTGTTTCTGGATTAATAAAATAATGTGTTTCAATTATCTTGGCAGGCAGGCTTGGCAGAATATGTCTTTTATTTATCGCTTGGCTATGAAAAAAAGCTATCTCCAGAGATATATAAGATATATTTTTCGGACAGACAAATATGAGTTATACTAAAAGCATAAACAACAGAGCTCATTAAATGTTGTTCATGCGCATGTAACGACAAAGAACGCATTCAGCCCACATATTTTTAATGAGGTGAGATAATGAAACCGTTATATAAGCAAAAATATCCACACGTTTTCGAACCACTGACCGTTGGTAAAAACAAGAACATTACATTTAAGAATCGTATTTTCCAAGCACCTGTTGGTGTTGGTGCTACCGGTGGCGGTGCGGATGATGGCCGCATGAATCTGATAGGTGTCGATTTTTGGACGGGTATTGCCCGCAGCGGTTTTGCTGGCTTCACTCTGCCAATGGAAGTGCCACATGATGGTAGCCATGATGGCGTTTACAATGTCGATGAAGATAAGCACAATTACATGAACATGCATTTAATGCAGCGCTCCATTCATGCTTACGGAGCCAAGAGCTTTGCGGAGATTATTCATGGTGGTCCATGCATGATCCGTAAGGATATTCCACTCGTCGGTGCCGACAATCGTATTTACAACGGTCGTCCGGTAAAAGGTATGGACGAAAAGGATATGGAAGAGGCTATTGCTTTGTATGTCGAACAGGCTAAGCTCATTGTTCGTGGCGGCTTTGATGGTATCATGCTTCACTTTGCACATGGCTGGTTGCCACACGATTTTCTGTCTCCTCTGTCCAATCATCGTACTGACGAATATGGCGGTTCTGTTGAAAATCGCTGCCGTTTCCCACTCGCTATCTTAAAAGCTGTTCGTGAAGCAATTGGTCCAGACATTTGTATCGAGTTGCGCCTTAACGGTAGCGATGACATGCCAGGGGGTATTACACCAGAAGATGCCGCGCAGCAGGTTTTAATTTTCCAGGAATACGCAGATATGATTCACATTTCCTGCGGAACCCGTATTGATGTAACCAGCCGTACCACGCAGATGCCAACCAGCTATTTCCCAGGGGCACATAATGCTTATGCCAGTGAGATTGTTAAGAAAACACCTGGCGTAAAAATCCCGATTGGTACTGTAGGCGGCATTTATACTGTTGCTATTGCCGAAGAAGTTATCGCTAAAGGCCAGGCAGACTATGTACTTACTGCTCGCAGCGCCATTGCCGATCCAGATTTTCTTATCAAGGTTCGTGAAGGTCGTGAGGAAGATATTCGCCCATGCCTGCGATGCGATCTCTGCTTAGACCACGGTCGTCGCAAATCTCATTTTGTTGGCAAGGAACTTGTTATGGCAAGCGATGTTAGCTTTGACCGTCGTTGTGCAGTCAACCCAACAGCTATGCAGGGTGCGACAAAGAAACGGTTCCCAGCGCCAACACGTCTCAAAAAGATCGCCGTCATTGGCGGTGGTGTTGCAGGGATGAACGCAGCGCTGTCGGCAGCAGATCGTGGTCATGAGGTTATTCTTTATGAAAAAACCAACAAGCTTGGTGGTCAGGCCCTGCTTTCTGATGGGCTCTGGTTCAAACAGGAAATGAAGCTCTATCATGAATGGCTGGAACGACAGGTAAAGAAACATCCGAAAATCTATATTATGATGAACACGGAGGTCACCCGCGAAATGATGGAAGACTCCGATCCAGATGCAGTTATTGTTGCTGTTGGCGCTCATCAGTTTGTGCCGCCAATTCCTGGTATAGAAAAAGCAACGATGGCATTTGACGTGTTCGGTAATGAAGATAAGCTTGGAAAGAAAGTGGTCATTGTTGGCGGTGGCTCCATTGGCTGCGAGCTGGGCATTCATCTTAACGAGCTGGGGCATGAAAGCACCGTCATTGAAATGACTCACTTCCTCTGTGGTTCCATGGAGCTGACATTGCGTTTGTCTACTCTGCAGTTTATGGAAAAACGCAATGTAACAAGTCGTCTGGACACCAAAGTAACCTCTATTGAAGACAATGGCGTTTGGATTGAAGACGAAGACGGCAATAAAGAATTTATTGAAGCGGATTCGGTTATTATCAGTGCTGGCACAAGAGAAAACGCAGAAGAACGTGATCAGTTTATTGATGTGTCCTTTGATGTTATCAACATTGGCGATTGTCAGAAGGCTTCTGATATTGCACACGCCGTCGAAAGCGGTTACGATGCTGGCGCAATTTTGTAATTAGAATAAGGAGAGTAGTGGACGAACGGCGAGTGGTCGTTTGTTCACTACTTTTTATTATATGTCATCTTTGGCGGAGATAAAGCCATATAAAAAACGAAAATAACCTGTTGGCACTGAAAAGAAGATATAATAGTTAAAATGTTAGAACCAATTAAACAAATGGACGTGTCAGATTTCAAAGCTGAAAGGAGGGAGTTTATGCATCTTGAAGATATTGGCTATTTTGTAAAAGTGATTGATTGCGGATCTATTAACAAAGCCGCACGTGAACTTGCCATGACTCAGCCGGCGCTCAGTGCCTCTATGAATCGTATGGAACAGGAGTTGGGCATTAAGCTGTTGAAACGCTCCTATAGAGGGGTCATCCCAACGGATGCTGGCGAAAAGCTTTATCAAGAAGCTGCTGTTGTATTGCAAACCATCGATGGATGGTATCATTTAGGTGATAGTAGGGAAGAAGATAGATTGTCCGGCGATGTGCATCTTTTGACTGTGCCGACGGCATATGATTTTCTCACCAGAAAGCTGCTGGCGGCAGATATAGATGACAAGGCGCGTGATATACAGGTTTTCTTCCATAAATGTCATCGCGATGTATTTATGGAAAAACTATTTACAGATAAAATCAATATTGGTATCACATCGATCTATTCCTATGAACTGGAAAAAACCGTGCAGGCCATTGAACGGCAGAACTGGCACGCGTATATCCTCCATGAGGAAGAGCGTGAGGTCTTGATGAGCTGCGAAAATATGTATGCCGATCGCACTTCATTGAAGGTTGCTGATCTTTCGGCGCTGACACTGGCTTGCTACACCTACACTGCTGATACGATTAAAAGCCAGTACAAGCAATATTTTAATCCCAATCATTGCTATTATCTTGATGGTGAAAACAGCATACTGCAGATTGTAGCAGAGAATAAAGCCGTTGCTGTTTATCCACCTAAATTGTTTAGCGATCATTTCTTAATAAAAAATGGATCAATTATTTCTAAGCCGGTCGAGGATTTGGTACTGCCGGCGACCTATCTCCTATTGTATCCGGACTCAGAGCTGCTTTCTTCTGCGGAAAAGGCGATTATTGCGCGGATCAAGGAAGAATTTCTGGAGTTAAATTATTAAGCCATCATTTATTATATAGAAACAAACACGACACCGGAACCTTTGGTGTCGTGTTTGTTTTATAGGTGTTTATGTCAGAAATAGTTCGGTACCGGGAGCCGCCATTACATAACGAGATTTGCCAGTGGGTACATAACCACAAAACAGATAACCAATGTGTAGGCGGCGCAAATCAAACCAAGAATGTAAGGTTTTTTACCAGGGATCCATTCAGGCAGAGCAAAGATCAGAGAAGCCGTCGCGCTGGCTGGAGGTGTGCAATATCCGGCGTTTGTTGTGAAGATCAGGCAGGTAAGCAGGACTGGCAGATTTGCGCCGGTAGAGATACCGATGGAGAGCAGAATTGGTGTAAGCATTGCGCAAACAGACTGGTTGTTGGCGACGTTTGTCAGAACCAGACCGATCAGAGCGAGAATAAAGGTCATCATCAGCGGGCTCTTGCCTTCGACCATTGGCTGAATAATGGTGGTCAGCCATGCCTGAATACCGGTTGCTTCGTCGGTGAATGCAGAACCGATGGTCAGTGCGAAGGCGAGAATGAAGATAACGCCCCAGCTAATACCGACAGAGAACAATTCTGCCATATTTTTCCCGTCTTTCCATTTCAAACCGTACCAGAGAAGAACGGCGACGGCAATGATGGCCGGTGTGCCGAGGCTCTTCAGGAAACCGGAAATAGGAACGGAGGTGTCAACGAAGTTCGGGATCATGACAACGATAATGACGACACAGAAGAACGCCAGCACAAGCTTCTGATAGGTGTTGAGCTTTGGCAGTTCCTTGATATCTGCAGCTTTGTTGGTGATTGCAGAAACGTCAGGCTTAAAGATGTAACGCATTGTCAAGAAATAAACCGTTGCATAAACCAATGTTGTAACAACAATGACGAGCATATAGCCAGGATAGTTGATTGGATCGCCGCCTAAAGCCTCGTAGCTGGAGAAGGCGACGAGCGGCAGAGATTTGTATGGAAGAAGAATATAAGAAGTACCACCGATGGTAAATGTACCGAAAAGTACGAGGATACTCCACATATTACCAGGCTTGAGGCCTAAAACTTTGGAAATTTCCATGACCAGAGGAATCATAATGAGCATGGCAGCAGTGGCTGTGACCATAAAATAGAGGACACATGTTGCAATCCAGATCATGACAGCCAGGAGATATGGTCTGCCCTGAGCGAATTTGCGTGAAACAATCCAGCGGGCGATAAATTCAGTGATACCGGCTGCGTTGATGATGTTCGTGAAAAGGAAGAAGAACAGCATCAGCATGACGTTGTTATGCCCGAAGCCCATGGTGAAGACTTCTGGCACAGTGTGCCAACCGCTGACACCGAGGAGCACCAGGCCAAACAGGGATGGCCAGAAGATATCCCCGCAAAGTAGCCAGCCCCAGACAACCCCAAGGAAAATCCCGAGAATTTCTACGCCTAATGGAGTTAAAGGATCACTTGGTGTAACAACATACTTAAAACCAATCATAATTGCAATAGCGATAATCGAATTGATTGCATAACCAGGTGTTAAATTTGTCATACGTGTTCGCGCACTCATAATAAATAACCCCCTTTTGAAGAATAGATGATTTGACACGTGCGCTTATGGAATCCATAAATTATGGTTTCATTTAATCACATTCAGGCTTGTCTGGGTAATCCTAATGTTTTTATACCCGGGTATAAATATGGATTTTATAAATTGGATTTATTAAATTTGAGCCAAACGAAATGATATAAATTACATCTATAGCCACCTATAGCAATTTGAGGATTAGGCGCTTCTGCAGCGATGTGTTACGATAGCTTCAGTAGGAAAACAAAAAGCTTGACGTTTTTGTAATTGTTTATGAGGAGTGTGTAGTCAATGTTTTTATTTAGGAGGATGAACGACTATGAAACCGATTTATAAGGAAAAATACCCTCACCTGTTTGAACCGATGGTTATCAAACGTGGCAAAAAGACCTTCCGCTTTAATAATCGCGCTCTTGTGGCGCCAATTGGCTCCGGTGCTACCGGTGGTGGGGAAGATAGTGATGGCCGTATCAACACATTTGGTATCGATTTCTGGATGCGTTATATTCAGGGCGGCTTCTCTTCTGTATGTTTGCCAATGGAAGTTCCAATCGACGGTGGTCATGAACATATGTTCAATGTTAATCCAAAGACCTGCAATCAGATGAACTTCCAAAGACTGCAGCGCGCTGTGCACGCATTCAATGGTCTGACTTTTGCAGAATTCCTGCATTGCGGTCCATACACTTATCTGCCAGGCTATCCAAAGCTGGCTGCTGACGATGAACCGCATCTTGGTGCGCGTGCCTGCACTCGGGAAGATATCGATGATATTGTTAAACTTCACGCAGAATATGCAGGCTGGCTGAAGACAGCGCGCTTTGACGGCATCTGCCTGCATTTTGCACACGGCTGGCTCTTTAACTATTTCCTTTCCCCAGCTACCAACCATCGTACCGATGAATTTGGCGGCAGTGTTGAAAATCGTTGCCGTTTCCCACTTATGGTTATCAAAGCGGTGCGTGAAGTTGTTGGCGATGATATGCTGATCGAGCTTCGTCTCAATGGTAACGATGAAGTTGAAGGCGGTATTACTCCTGAAGAATGTGCAGAGCAGGTTAAAATTTTCGAACCGTATGTTGACATGGTTCATATCAGCTGCGCACATCGTCTGGATGCGATGACTCGACCAAAACAGTTCCCTACAGGTTTCCAGCGCGTGGCTCATAATGCGTATGCCAGTGAGATCGTTAAGAAATCCGGCGTCAAGATCCCTGTTGGTGTTGTTGGCGGGATCTATACGCCGGAAGTTGCTGAAGAAGTGTTGGCCAAAGGACAGGCTGATTATGTTCTCATGGCACGTTCTGCAATGGCTGACCCTGAGATTATCAAGAAGGCAAAGGAAGGCCGAGAGGACGATATCATTCCATGCTTGCGTTGCAACTATTGCATGGACAATGGCCGCCGTGTTGCCATTTCCAAAGATCTGCATCTGCTGAAGCATCCAAGCTATGACCGTCATTGCATGGTTAATCCAATGCAGTTCCAGAGTGCGCAGAAGAGCATCATCAAGCCAGCAGATCGTCAGAAGAAAATCGCCGTCATTGGTGGCGGTGTTGCCGGGATGGAAGCAGCGATCAGCTGCGCGGACCGCGGTCACGAAGTGGTTCTCTATGAAAAGACCGATAAGCTTGGCGGACAGGCGTTGCTTTCTGATGTTATGTGGTTCAAAAAAGAAATGAAGCTCTTCCATGAATATCTCGAACATCAGGTCAAGAAACGTATTAATATCACGGTCGTTATGAATACTGAAGTAACTCCTGAGCTTATTGATGAACTTGATCCAGACGCGGTTATTGTTGCAGTTGGTGCGGACCAGATTGTTCCTCCAATTCCAGGTATTGAAAAAGCTCAGATGGCGTTCGATGTATTTGGTAATGAAGATAAAGTTGGTAAGAAGGTTGTTATCGTTGGTGGTGGCGCTATTGGTATCGAAATGGGCATTCATCTCAATGGTCTTGGTCATGAAAGCACGATCGTCGAAATGGGTGAATACATTGGCGAAAAGTGCCAGCTTACTGAACGTACCGCTTACATCAATGCGATGAATGAAAACAACGTGAAGACAATGGTCAACACTAAGGTTGTTGAGATTACTGATGATGGTGCTGTTGTTGAAGATGCGGATGGAAATAAGCAGCTCCTCGAAGCAGATACTGTTATCATCTGTGCAGGAACCAAACCACTGGAAGAAGAACGCGATAAGTTTATTGACTGTGCATTTGATGTTATCAATGTTGGTGACTGTGTTGAAGCATCTACGATTGTTCACGCTGTTCATACCGGTTTCGATGCAGGGCTGACCTTATAAGATAGTTAGCACTTTCCCTTCATTTTTGTTAATTGATTGGCCAGAGCAGTCCAAGGTCTGCTCTGGCTTTCGTATATTTAGAAATGGGAGAAGCTGTTACAAGGCGGGCATATATCCCGATATAAAATGTAAAAATTTGCTGCGCAAGTTATGGGTGCCATACAATTAATTTATGAATATTGGCGTTCTGTTTGAAGGGAGGTCCTGTGTATGGATGAGCATGTTATTCCGAGCAAGGTGCGCAGCGAACGCTCACCGGCGTATATTATCAACAGCGTGATTGCCCTTATAATTATGATTGGGTTTAAATATGTGGTGCCGGCCTCCGATCCATTGACACCACTGGGAGTGGAGATCCTTGGTATTCTCCTTGGAACTTTATATGGCTGGTTGATTGTTGATGATGTTATTTGGCCGAGCATTGCGTGCCTGATTCTGCTGGGGCTAAGTGGATTTATGACAGTGCCGGAGGCTTTTGCAGAAGGCTTCGGGAATAATAGCGTACTGCTTATGCTGTTTTTCTTCCTGTTTACCAATATCCTCAATTCTGCGGGTATTATCGAGTTTATCGCCAAATGGATTGCAACACGGAAAATTGCTTACGGAAAGCCGTGGGTATTGTCGATACTATTGATGTTTGCTGGCATTGCCTGCTTTTTCATGGTTTCTGGTACAGCAGCGTTTCTTGTGATGATGCCGCTGGTCAAAAGTATTGCCTCACTTTATGAATTCAGGCCTGGATCAAAATGGCCGCTGGCAATTATTTTTGGCTTCGTTTACGTTGGCAGCACGAGTTATATCCTTCTGCCGTATAAATCTCTGCCGTTAATTGTTTTTGGGGTATACGAAGCAACCACTGGTGAAGAAATTGCGGTAGGACCGTATATGTTTATTATTGCAGTTTCGACAGTGGTGGCTCTGGGTTTCTTTTTTTTCTTTACCAAGTTTATACTCAAGCCCGATGTAAGACCAATCGTTGAGCATGACATCGATACATCGAAGCCATTAGTATTGACGAGCTATCAGAAATTTGTGCTCGGCTATTTCTGCGTGGTGCTTTTACTGCTTATTTTGCCGAATCTGCTTCCAGCTTCTTTGCCGATTATCGGCACGCTGAAAGAAATTGGCAACGTTGGCATGCTGTTGCTTTCGATTGTGGTTTTTCTGGCGCTTCAGATTAAAGACAGCATTACATTAAACGAGTTGTTTGCGCAAAATGTTGCCTGGAGAATCATTTTTCTACTCGCAGCCGCTATGGCTATTGCTAAACCGTTTACTGCAGAGGAGACAGGAATATCGGCGTGGATCGTTGAATTGGTTACACCGATCGTTGCGGGAAGAAGTACATTTATGTTTATTGTGCTGATTAGTGTGATTTGTGCCGTATTGGTCAATCTTGCTAATAACCAGGCGATCTGTGCGCTTTTTACGCCAATCGTTCTTACTGTCGGAACGGCTTTGGATGCTAACCTGCCGATGTTGGTCGTTTGTATGATGGCAGCCTGTAATGTTGGCATCATTACTCCGCCGGCAACAACTTTGAGCGCCTTGCTGCACAGCGAGACAGCATGGATACCAGGACGACTGGCCTATGTATATGGATTTATCTATACGATGTTCAATCTTTTAAACACCATATTTATTATCTATCCGCTAAGCGCACTGCTGTTATAAAGCGCTTTTGGGATTGTTTCGGGGAAGAATGGGCGGCTTATATAATTCCTTTATAACGCCATATATAATTGAAGGAATTGATAGCTCGGAAATGGGTTTGATATAATTTCTTTATAAGAAAAGATCGATCCTTCTTAGGGAACCTGTTAATCTTCTTAAAAATGAAGGGGTGTTTATGTTATGAGCGAAAAGTCTATTCCTACTCAAGTGAAGCTAGGAATCTCTCCAGCTTACATTATCAATAGTATTATTACGCTGGCGATCATGATCGGTTTCAAATATATTTGCCCGGTCGTTGATCCATTGACGCCACTTGGCGTTGAGATTCTTGGTATCTTCATTGGTACGCTCTATGGCTGGCTGGTCGTTGGTAATGTTGTTTGGCCTAGTATCGCCTGCCTGGTGTTGATGGGGCTGACCGACTACACGACGGTACAGGATTCGTTTGCAAGTGGCTTTGGTAACAATACTGTTCTCCTGATGCTCTTTTTCTTCCTTTTTACAAATATCCTGAACTCGGCTGGTATTATCGAATTTGTTGCTGAATGGATTGCGACCAGAAAGATCGCCTATGGGAAACCTTGGATGCTGTCTGTTCTTCTGATGATTGCTGGTATTGTCTGCTTCTTCATGGTATCTGCAACGGCAGCCTGCCTTGTTATGATCCCTCTGATCCAAAGTATCGCTACAATCTATGGCTTTAAGCCTGGAGATAAATGGCCGATGCTGATGCTGACTGGTCTTGTCTACATTGGCTCTACGAGCTATTTGATCCTGCCTTTTAAGTCTCTGCCACTGATCGTGTTCGGCGTGTATGAAGCGAATACTGGTGAATCCATTGCCATGGGGCCATTTATGGTCGTTATCGCTGCTTCCACGGTTGTTGCTTTTGTGCTTTTCATGCTTTGGGTGAAGTTTATTGTAAAGCCTGACGTAAAACCTATTGTTGATTGCAAGATCGATCCTAACAAAGAAATGAAGCTGACCAGTTATCAGAAATTTGTTCTTGGTTACTTTGTTGTCGTTCTTCTGCTTTTGGTTATCCCCAACCTGCTGCCAGCTACCATTCCTGGCGTAGGTGTGCTGAAGAACATTGGTAATGTTGGTATTCTGGCTATTGCAGTGGTATTCTTTGTGGCCTGCCAGTTTAAGGGCGGCATCACCTTCAATCAGTTGTTTGCAAAAAATGTATCCTGGAATATTATTTTCCTGCTCGCTGCTGCCATGTCGATTTCTGGTGCGTTCACTTCTGAAGAAGCCGGTATCTCTGCATGGATTACCAGTGTTGTTACCCCTATTGTTGAAGGAAAGAGCCCATTCATGTTCATCGTTATCATCAGCATTATCTGCTGCATCCTGACGAATGTTGCCAATAACCAGGCCGTTTGCGTGCTCTTTACCCCTATTGTTCTTTCTATTGGTACTGCGCTCGGTGCAAACCTGCCAACTCTGATTTCCTGCATGATGGCAGCCTGCAACGTTGGTATGATCACACCTCCTGCCAGCGCTACCGGTGCTATGCTTCATGGTGACAAAGACTGGGTCCCAGGCAAATCTGCATATATTAACGGGACGGTTTGCAGTTTGTTCAATTTGATCGTTACGATCTTTATCATCTATCCTCTTGGCTCGCTGCTGTTGGGCTAAGCATTCCTTAAATGGAATTTATAATGAGCACGGAAAAATGGCGCTTGTTATAAATTCTGGCGAATAACACGCTATAAAAACGCTGTTCTCGCATGAGAGCGAGAACAGCGCTATACTTAAAGAGTCAATTAGTTTCAGAATAAAGTGATAAAGGAGCGATATTATGTCAAAACCTGCGTATAAAGAAAAGTATCCGCATTTGTTTGATCCACTTGTTATCAAACGCGGGAAAAATGAAGTTGTTTTCAACAATCGTATCATGATGTCTCCTGTTGGTATCGTTGCCACGGGTGGTGGTGCTGATAATGGCCGTATCAATATTTTCGGCGTTGAGCACTGGACCGAATTCATTCGTGGTGGATTCTCTTCCGTTGCCTTGCCAATGGAGATTCCAAAGGAAGGTGCGCATGCAGGCGTGTTCAATATGGATGTTGATGATGTCAACTATATGAATATGCATCTCTTGCAGCGTTCTGTTCATGCTTATAATGGGAAAACCTTTGCTGAATTGATTCACGGCGGCCGTTGCATGGTCGCTAAGGGCTTGGAACTGAAAGCTGCTGCTGATGGCGAGTATCAGGGTAAGCCTGTCAAAGGTATGGATCGCGATGATATGGAAGAGGTTCTTCAGCTTTGCCGTGAATTTGCAAGCCAGGCGCGACGCTCTGGTTTTGATGGCATCATGGTGCACATGGCGCATGGTTGGCTTTTCCATGATTTCCTGTCACCAATCACCAACACACGCACCGATGAATTTGGCGGCTCTGTAGAAAATCGTTGCCGCTTCCCAATTATGGCGCTGAAAGCTATCCGCGATGTCATCGGCGATGATCTTATCATTGAGTTGCGTCTCAATGGTAACGACGAAATGGAAGGTGGCATTTTGCCAGAAGACGCTGCTCAACAGGTTCTGCTTTTGCAGGATTATGTTGATATGATCCATATTACCTGTGGTACGCGCGTCGACGTTACAAGCCGTCCAAAGATGCATCCAACCAACTATTTCCCAACAGAACACAATGCGTATGCCAGCGAGATCATCAAGAATACGCCGGGCGTTAAGATTCCTATTGGTGTTGTCGGCGCAATCCAGGATCCAGCGCGTGCAGAAGCGTTGCTGGCGGATGGCAAAGCGGATTATGTTCTCATGGCGCGTGCAGCCATCGCTGACCATGATTGGGTTAATAAAGTTAAAGAAGGTCGCGAAGAAGATATTCGTCCATGCCTGCGTTGCTGCTACTGCCTTGACCACGGACGTCGTAAGGCTCGAGTTGCTGGCAAAGAACTGGCGATGGCTACTGAAGTCAGTTTCGACCGTCGTTGCGTAGTCAATCCGCTGTCTATGCAGGGCATCAGTAAGGAATTGTTCCCAAAACCAACCAAGCTCAAAAAGATCGCCGTTATCGGTGGTGGTCCTGCTGGGATGAACGCAGCATTGTCTGCTGGTGATCGCGGACATGATGTCACACTTATCGAAAAGACTGATAAACTCGGCGGTCAGGCATTGCTCTCTGATGGGCTCTGGTTCAAGAAAGAAATGAAGGCTTATCATGAATGGCTGGAACGCCAGGTCAAGAAGCATCCTCATATCAAACTGCTCATGGAAACTGAAGCGACGCCTGAACTGATCAGCGAAATGGATGTTGATGCAGCCATCGTTGCAGTTGGTGCAGAGCAGATTGTTCCACCAATTCCAGGCATTGAAAATGCAACCATGGCTTTCGATGTTTTTGGTAATGAAGATAAACTCGGTAAGAAAGTGGTTATTATTGGCGGTGGCGACATCGGTTGTGAATTATCGATCCATCTTTCCGGCCTCGGTCATGAATGCAGTGTTGTTGAAATGACGCATTTTGTAGCCGGTAATGCAGAGTTGACTGAACGCATGTCGATTCTTGAATGGATGGATCAGGAGAAGGTCACAACTTATCTTGATACTCAGGCCATGGAAATTACCGCCAGTGGTGTTAAGATCAAGAATGCTGATGGCGAACAGTTCCTTGACGCTGACAGCGTTATCGTTAGCACAGGGACTCGTGCGCTCACCGAAGTGCGTGACTCTTTCAAAGATGTTGCTTTCGATGTTATCAATATCGGGGACTGCAAGAAAGCGTCCAATATGCAGAACGCTGTTGAAACCGGTTTCGATGCAGGATATATCCTTTAATTTGTCACCCTTCTCAATGTATGGTAAAGTATTGTAATGAGTAAAGCTGCTATTACCATTAACAACGAATAAGAATGAGGGGGCTTCGCTATGAGATTGGAACAACTTCGTTATTTGATTGAGATTGCAAATAGTAAATCGATCAACAAGGCTGCACATAATCTCTATATTACTCAGCCAGCTCTGAGCATCGCCATTAATTCTTTGGAAGAAGAGCTCAATTATCCGCTCCTTACTCGTACCAAAAAGGGCGTCATTCTCACGGAGGATGGCGCTCGGGTGGTGCAGGATGCGCAACGGATTATGGATATTATTCAGAACTGGTATCTATCTGAGGACAAAGAATATACGCTCAGCGGAAATGTACACATCCAGGCGACGCCCTCTGTTTGTGTTGCGATGTCGAACACGATCATTTTGGAATTGCAAAAGAAATATCCGAACTTGTCTGTGTTTATGTACGCTTCGACGCCACAGCACATGTTGCGCTTAATTTCGAACAGTGCTGTAAACATCGGGGTTAGCTCATATTCGCAGGAGAAGGAAGAGGATTTTTTGAAGGAGGCCGCACATCGAGAGTTGACCGTCGAAAAGCTGGTTGAAGATGAACGCTGCCTTTTGCTTAGCAGCAAGAATCCTTTGGCTAAGAAAGAGTTTCTGACCAAGGACGAACTAAAACAGCTGACACTGGCTTATTATTCTGACATGACAGATGACATATCGGAGTTTTATCGCGTATATTTTAATCCTGATCGAGCATTTCGACTCGATAGCCGCGAGAGTATTTTCCAGCTTGTTGCAGAAGATGGCGCAGCGGCAATTTTCCCAGAAATGACGACACGTAGCAGTTACTTCTTGAAAAGCGGACTGATTCAGGCAATTCCGGTGAAGGATTTAGAGACAAGGATCAGTTACTATCTGATTTATCCGGATCTGAAAAATTTGTCTATCAATGAAATCCGCATGCTGGATATTATCCGTGAAAAATTTACCTGCTGCCTGACAAATGGCAGCGCCTGTGAATGTATTGAATAGCGCTTTTGCGCTTCAATGTTATCTCCTGTCCCACTATGTTTTACGAAAAGGAGTAGAACCATGAAACCAACCTATAAAGAAAAATACCCACACCTTTTTGAGCCAATGTATGTTGGCAAGAATAAGGTCCGCTTCAACAACCGTGCTTGCATGGCGCCTATTGGGTCCATTGCCACTGGTGGCGGCGAGATGAGCGAAGGCCGCATTTCTCAGAACGGTATTGATCAGTGCATGAACTATATCCGTGGCGGTTTTTCCACTGTTGCTCTGCCAATGGAAGTGCCTATTGATGGCGGGCATGAGCACATGTTCAATCTCAATCCTAAAACCTGCAACCAGATGCAGTTCCATCTTTTGCAGCGTTCCGTACATGCTTATCGCGGACTGACTTTTGCAGAATTGCTGCACTGCGGTCCATTTGTTAACCTGCCGGATTACCCACGCCTTGGCGCGGATACTTATGTGACCAACGGTTATCCTGTTAAGGCAGCTACTCTCGAAGATATGAAAGGCATCTGCGATCTTTTCGCACAGTATGCACTTTGGGCAAAGATCGCCCGCTTCGACGGACTTATGATCCACATGGCACACGGCTGGCTTTTCAACCAGTTCCTTTCTCCGCTCACCAACCATCGTACAGATGAATTTGGCGGTTCCGTCGAAAATCGCTGCCGCTTCCCAATGATGGTTCTGAAGGCTATTCGCGATGCAGTTGGCGACGATCTGCTTATCGAGCTCCGTCTTAATGGTAATGACGAAGTTGAAGGCGGTATTCTGCCGGAAGACGCTGCACAGCAGGTTCTGATTCTGCAGGAATATGCTGATATGATTCATATTACCTGCGGTCACCGTGTCGACGCGCTGAGCCGTCCAAAACAGCATCCAAGCAACTTCTTCCCAATGGCACACAATGCTTATGCGTCTGAAATCGTCAAGAACACTCCTGGTGTTCATATTCCAATTGGTGTTGTTGGCGCTATCTATACGCCAGAAGTTGCTGAAGAAGTACTGGCAAAGGGCCAGGCTGACTATGTACTCATGGCACGTTCTGCTATGGCTGACCCTGAAATCATCAAGAAGGCCAAGGAAGGTCGCGAAGACGATATTCGTCCATGTCTGCGTTGCAACTATTGCATGGACCATGGTCGTCGCGAAGCGCTGACTACCGAGCTGCATCTGCTCAGTCATCCAAGCTATGACCGTCATTGCGCTACCAATCCGCTTGCGTTCCAGAGCTTGTCCAAGCGCGATTTCCCACCAGCTGAGCGCGTAAAACGTATTGCTGTTGTTGGTGGTGGTGTTGCTGGCATGGAAGCAGCACTCGCTGCTGCGGAACGCGGTCACGAGGTTATTATCTACGAAAAGACCGACAAGCTTGGCGGTCAGGCATTGCTTTCTGACGTTATGTGGTTTAAGAAAGAAATGAAGCTGTTCCACGAATATCTCGAACGTCAGGTGCGTAAACGTCAAAACATTATTGTAAACCTCAATACTGAATGCACTCCGGAAATTATTGACGATCTCGATCCAGATGCTGTCATTGTAGCGGTCGGCGCAGAACAGGTTGTGCCAAATATTCCTGGCGTTGAAAAAGCTGTCATGAGTTTTGATGTATTTGGTCATGAAGAAGAAAACGTCAAAGGTAAAAAAGTTGCTATCATTGGCGGCGGGGATATCGGCGTAGAACTTGGCATCTACCTTAACGAACTTGGTCATGAATGCACCATCGTTGAGATGGGTCACTATATTGCTCCAAAAGCACAGCTCACCGAAAGAATTTCCTATCTTGAATGGCTTGAACAGGAAAAGGTTCAGACAATGGTTGATACCAAGTGTGTTGAAATTACCGACAAGGGCGCTGTTATTGAAGATGCTGATGGCAATCAGAAGTTGCTTGAAGCAGACACCGTCATTATTGCTGTTGGCACCAAATCTCTTGCTGAAGAGCGTGACAAATTTATTGATACTGCTTTCGATGTCATTAACGTTGGTGACTGCGTCAAAGCTTCCAGCATTGTACATGCTGTTCACACTGGCTTCGATGCAGGCTGGACCCTCTAATCACTTTTGCAAAGGAACACTGACATATATTTCTCATCCTCTATAAAATATAGCTGAAAAGCCTCTGCCCTCAGGAAGTGCGATCCTGTTGGGTAGAGGTTTTCCATTTGGTTATAATTTCCCTTGCAGCACATAGCCGGCGCTGTGGATGAAGCGGATGGTGGCTGGGGCTTGGAGCTGGGAGAGCTTTTTGCGGAGGTTGGAGATGTGGACCCAGAGGGTGTTCATGCTGATGTTGCTGTCCCAGCCCCAGATGTGGGCGATGAGTTTATCTGTGGGCAGGATGACGCCGGGAGTGGTGAGGAGCATTTCGAGAATCTGGTATTCTTTTCCGCTGAGTCGGCAGGAGCGATCGGCGTGGTGCAAGGTGCAGGCGGTGCGGTCAAGGGTCAGTCCGTAAGCGGACAGGAGGTCGGGGGTGTAGGTGGGGCGACGGCGCAAAATGGCGCGCAGATGGGCGAGAAGTTCGGCGTTTGTGAAGGGCTTTGTGAGACAGTCGTCGGCTCCGGCGTCCAGAGCTGTGATGATGGCTGGGCGGCTGCTTTCGGCGAACAGCAGCAGCGCGGGGGTGGCGATGTGTTCCTGGCGCAGCTGCGCGATGATGGCGAGGTTGTCATCCTCTGCCAGGGTATTGTCGAGGAGGAGTCCGTCGTATTCGCCGGTTTCGGCGTAGGCGAGGGTGTCGGCGGCGGTGGTGACGCTGTCGAAAAGATAATTGGCTCGATGAAGGAGACGGGCAAGTGTGGTGTGTAGCTGGTGGTCGCTGGTGGCGAGTAAGAGACGCATGAGAAAAAAATCTCCTTTTATAGAATGTCTCTCATTATAGATGGTTGTTGTGGAGAAGCGCTGAATTGTGGCTTAAGAAAATGTGAAGACTGGGTGGTGGCGGTCCTGACATTTTCCCGAGAGGATCTGGACAGGATCGTCAGTACTTGTTAAAGGGCATTTGCTATAATAAAGACAGTAAGTTGTCGCCTTACGAAGGGATGCTGTCCTCCCTGAGATGTGTCGAAGTGACAGTCTAAAATCTCCGCCTGCGGGCGTTTATATACAAACGAGGCCATTGCCCCGTTTCCTTTGCCAAGTTGCTGTTGATATTTCGGTCATCGTGCACTCCTGACGCTGCGGCGAATGCTGCGGATGAGCCTGCAGGAGTCGCGGCGACAATGACCCTCCAGCATCCATATATTAAACCCACTCGGGCGCAGTCCAAAATGGCGGACTGCGCCCGAGCCCATTTTACAGATATATTTTGTGAAGATCATGGAGAATCTGTGGTGATGCGGTAAAAGGGCGTTTTCTTAAGGCGATCTTTAGGGCGCAGGGCTATACTACACGCGTCGATCGGGAAACCGGCCGACGATCTTATGCGAGATTATGAAAGAAGGTATTTACAAATGAAAACATCCAGAAAAATAGTGGCAATGCTCATGATCGCCCTCGTTGCGGTTTTTGCCTTTGCGGGCTGCAGCAGCTCGAGCGGCAAGGCGCACAATACGGCGTCCAGCGCAAAGCAGGAAACAAAGTCGGAAAGCAAAAGCGAGAAAAGTATTTCGTCCAAGGAAACAGCCAGCGCGCTGATGATCGGCAAGATCACGAACATCAACGGCAAGGAACTGACGCTGGATCTCTACAAATCCGACAAGGATGTCACTGAGGTGAAGGATATTGATGCTGCAGCGCTTACGGACACTGGCGAAGGCGAAACGGTTGCTCTCCAGGACGATGTTGTTGTCGAAAGCCAGTCCAATGGTGTGACCCAGACGGCAGCTGCAGACAACCTCGCTGTTGGGGATATGGTTGCGATCAGCAATGATGGCGGCCAGCGCATCACGATCCTTGAAGCCGACGACAGCGCTTCTGCGAGCGAAGCAAGCCCTTCAGAATCGACAGACGCAGCAGAAAATACGAGCAAAGCTGAGAAGAGCAGCACAGTGCCAACTGCTGCCAAAACAGCGCCGGCTTCCAATCCTATTGATACTGTCACGATCAAATAACGATCATCCTCCATTATGCTGCAGAGACGCCGCCCAAAAGTTGGGCGGCGTCTCTGTTTGCGCTTGCGCAGTGCCTGTGGTATGATGAAAAGAGATTTTTACGGAAGGGGAGAGCGCTATGGTCACAATCGCTCAGCGCTGGCGTTTGGATATTATCATGACAATTGGGCTCATCTGTTGCATGAGCTATTCCCTCATTGGCAAGGCGCTTCATGAGTGGATCGGCACAGCAGTGCTGGCGCTTTTTGTATTGCATCTCGCGCGCAATCGTCGCTGGTTTACGAGCCTTCGTCGCGGTCGGTGGAATGGGGCGCGCGTTCTTGGCAGCGTGCTCTGCGGGCTCGTCTGCTTCGTGACGCTTGGGCTCATCGTCTCGAGCCTGATGCTTTCGGAGTATGTGTTCGCCTTTCTGCCGCTGGGGCTGCCGGAAGGCGTTGGCCAGACACCGCACCAGGTCTGCGCTTATTGGGGATTTTTCTTCATCGCGCTGCATCTTGGGCAACACGGACGGTCTGCTCAGACCATGCTGGCGCAGCGTTTTCACCTGCCAGCGCGTTTTTGGCGAGCGTTTCTCGCGCTCATCTGTGCCGGCGGTGCTGCTGCGTTTTTCTGGCAGAATCTGCCCGCGCATCTGACACTCAGCGCAGGTGAATTTGCGTCCGCGTGTGGATTGGGCGCGTACCTCGCCGCGTATTTTGCGATTTTCATTCTCGCCGCCGTTCTCGGATATGGATTGAAACGCCTGCTTGACAGAGAAAGGAGCTGCTCATGATCACCACCGATCGTTTGATCTTGCGCACCTGGCAGGAATCTGATGCCGACGCGCTTTATCGTTACGCCAAGGATCCCGCTGTCGGCCCCATCGCCGGCTGGAATCCGCATCAGAGTGTCGAAGAAAGCTGCGAGATCATCCGCACCGTTTTCGCCGCGCCGGAAACCTATGCCGTCTGCCTGCGCGAAAGCGGAGAACCCATCGGCTGCGTCGGCCTGCAAACCGGAGATGCCGCCAATCTGCCGCTCGCCTTTCGCGAGGCAGAGCTCGGCTATTGGCTCGGCGTGCCACATTGGGGAAAAGGCTACATTCCCGAAGCCTGTCAGGCGCTCATCGCCCACGCTTTTACCGAGCTTAAATATGACACCCTTTGGTGCTGCTGCAACGATATCAACGCCCAGTCCAAGCGCGTCATGGAAAAATGCCACTTCACCCACATCCGCACAGAAGAACGCCCCGCTTTCACCCAGGACGCTGACGGCTGGACCTTCACCGGCCAGACAAGAATGGAATACATCGCCCGTCTCATGCGTTGGGAATGGGAGAAGCTGGCGTGATATATACGAAAAAACACAGACCGCAGATCGCGGCCTGTGTTTTTTCTGTCAGCCTTCTTCAGCCAACGCTTCGAGGGCTTCGAGGTCGTTGACGATGAGCTGTTTTTTCTGGCGATGAATAATCCCTTGTGTCTCAAGAGAATTGATATAGCTGGTGACGTTGGAGCGATGGACATCGGTGAGAGAGGCAAGATCAGTGAGCGTTGGAAATTTACTGACGAGATAGCTGCCGTCCTCCTGAAGCG
This sequence comes from uncultured Peptococcaceae bacterium, assembly GCA_900552455.1. GTDB lineage: Bacteria > Bacillota > Peptococcia > Peptococcales > Peptococcaceae > UMGS1590. The sequence continues at coordinate 52,919 of URZX01000010.1, forward strand.
TGCCGTATTTATGGACGAGAGAAATAAGAAAGGAATAGACCTTGCTTTTTGCGCCGAGGCGGTTGGTGGTCAGCACTTGCTGCAGGAGAATGCCATAGCGCGCTGCGATGAGCGCAGAATATTTGCGGATAAAGGCTGCATCGGATTGCAGAAAAGCGAAAACGTCGGTGAGCGGAATACTGTAGAGCGTTGCTTTTTCGAGCGTGACGAGATTTTTGCAGTATTGCTCGCTGACAGAGTGGAAAATGAGCGTATCCTTGATGAAGATATAGAGCAAGCGCTCGTGGCCCTCATCATCAAACATATAGGCCTTGACTTTTCCGGTGGCGAGATAGAGCAGCTCGTCCGGATTGTCAGCGACGGGTACCTGGCCGCCTTTTTTGATGGTGAAGGTGCGGCTGTAATTGGCCAGGATGAAGTGCTTGAGCTCCGGAAAAAAATCACTGAGTCGACTGGATTCAACGGGAAGAAAATCTTTTTCAGACATAGATAGGTCTCCTTTGTTGATCGCATGAGGAATTTTGTCAGTATCACCATTATAAAGAAAAAATGTTGTGGCGACAACACCGAGCGGAAAACAAAATTGATATGATGCATTTATAAATCTAATGAGTGTTGTGGCCGCAACAAAAGGATTTTGTCTTTTTTAGGAGGGAAAACATGTCAAATGTAGCAAAAAAAGCCGGCACGAGCTATTGGATCCGTGTCGCCATCTGGCTCATACTGTCGTTCGCTGGTTGGTTTTTGCCACCCGTGGGACCAGTCACTGCTTTTGGGATGAAGGTCATCTTTATTTTTGTCGGGCTGATGTTTGGATGGATCTGCCTGGATCTCATCTATCCAAGCTTCATGTCGATCATTCTTGTCGCGCTTGCCAGTGGGGAAGCGGCGAAAACGTTCTTTTATGCGGGCTTTTCCAGCGAGATCGTTGTGGTCATCATTGTTTTGACGAGCTTCATTGCGTACGCCAATAAGGTGGGGCTTGACAATTACATTGCGCAGAAATTTATCCGCATTCGTTTTCTGCAGGGGCATCCGTGGCTTTTTGTTACGGCGTTTATGGTGCTGATCTATGTGCTTGGGCTGATGATCGATATTTACCCAGCGATTTTTCTGCTCTGGCCTGTCACTTATCAGATCTGCGACGAGGCAGGATTTGAGCACGCTGGTAAATTCTCGAGCTATATGTGTTTTGCGATCACGTTTATTTCTGGACTGGGCATGCTGTCGAAGCCATTTTCGCCATGGAGCCTCATCGGCGTGAATGCGCTCGACACATTCATGGGCGATGGCTTCACGATCAATTACTCGCTGTTCACGCTCTACATGTTCCTGATCTCGATGGTGATCATCGCCTGCTATCTGCTCATCGGGAAAATGATGCGCCTCGATCTGTCGCCGCTGAAAAATTATCGCGTGCCGGAGCAGAAGGTGGTGCTGACGCATGAGCAGAAAATTGGCGCTGTGTTTTTTATCGCGTTCTTTGTGATGATGTATCTGCCAAGCTTGCTGCCAGCAGAATGGACGCTGACGAAGTTCCTCGATCAGATGGGCGTGCTCGGTGTGGGCGCCATTCTCCTGATCTTTCTCGGCGTTGGCCGAACGAATGGAAAGAAACTCTGCCAGATCGACAAACTTGCGCAGGAAGCTGTGCCATGGCAGATCGTATTTCTCATGGTCGCCAATGCTGTCATGGGCTCTGCGCTTGAAAATGAAAACGCCGGCATCATCGCAGGTATTCATGCTGTCTTTGGACCGCTCGTTCAGGGGCTGTCGCCGGTGCTGTTCTACATCGTTTTGATCGTTCTCTACGGGATTGTCACACAGTTTGTTCATAATGTCGTGCTGCTTGCCGTTTTCACACCGATCGCTCTGCAGTTTGGTACAATGGTTGGCGCAAATCCAGTTACCATTACGTTCATCGGTATTGTCATCCTTTCGACAGCGCTGGCTACAGCCGGCGCCAGCTCTCGCAGCGGGCTGGTTTTCGCCAACACAAAATGGATCGCGCCAAAGTGGGCGTATTATCTCGGTATCATGAGCGTGGTGCTTGTGATGATCGCCTATGCCGCCATTGGCGTACCACTGGCAAATCTGATGTTCCCGGTGTAAGGATAATATATTGAAGAAAAGTGCGCTTTGTCTTGAGAATCTGTTGCGCTCACAACAACGGCGCATAAATGGAATTGATAAAATGTAACCAACAAGTTGATAAACAACCACTTCATCAAGGAGGAAACATTCAATGACTACTGGAAGAAAAGTCATGGTTCTCGGCCTCGACGGTATGGAACCATACACTGCGAAACGTCTCATGGACGCAGGCAAAATGCCTAACCTGAAAAAAATGGTAGAAAACGGCGCTGCCCGTGAAAATCTCGAACTTCTTGGCTCCATGCCAACCATCACCCCTGCTCAGTGGACCACCCTCGCTTGCGGCTGCAACCCTGGCGTACACGGTGTTACCGACTTCTGGAACCAGGACCTTGAAAACCTCGACACCATCATCTATGGTCTCGACAGCCGTCTTTGCCAGGCTGAACAGCTCTGGAACGTTACCGCTCGCGCTGGCCTCAAGACGCTCGTATGGCAGTGGCCTGGCAGCTCCTGGCCTCCAAGCAGCGACAGCGAAAACCTCATGGTTGTCGACGGTACCCAGCCAGCTTCCGTAAACTATTCCATCGCTAACATCGACATCGAAAAATACGTCGAAGCTTCCACCGAGATCACCGAAAACGAATTCATCGACCATATTGGTTCCAAGAACCTCGGCGACGCTGCTACCGACTGCGTCATCGATGAACTCGATCTCGAGGAAGAGAGCGACGAAGACAAATATGCAGAATTTGATGCGTCCAAGACCGATGCTAAGGCAAACCGCGCAGAACTTCTGCTCAACCGCTACAAAATGAAACGCATCAAAAACGTCGACTTCCACAAACAGGGCGGCGCTGCTATGGAACAGCTCGCCAAGGTTCCATTCGATAAAGTAAAGAGCACCATTTCTGAACCAACCAAGTGGGCCAAAGAACTGCCGGAAGGCGCGCGTGAATTCATCACCTACACCGCTGGTGGTCAGATGCGTCGTCCATGCCTGATCCTGAAAAATGCTGACGGCATCTATGACACCGTTGAAGTTTATCGCTCCAAGAAGGACGCAGAACCTCTCTGCACCCTCGTTGGCGAAGAAATGGTCACCGACGTTCTCGATGAAAACCTCGACCACGGCAAAAAGACCATGGCTACCCGTTCTTACAAGGTCCTCGAGATCGCTCCAGACGGCAGCAAGGTTCGTATGTGGATGAGCACCGCGTTCAAAGTTGACTGCGACGATCGTTGGTCTCCAAAATCCATCTACAAAGAAGTCATCGAAAACTGCGGTTATGTACCACCATTCACCCAGATGGGCGGCACCACCCTCGAATTCGCACAGAAGATTCTGACTCCAAGCTGGGAACACAATGCTATGTGGCAGTCCCGCGCGATCAACTATCTGATCAAGGAAAAAGATCTCGACGTCGTATTCAGCCATCATCACTTCATCGACCACAGCGCACATCAGTTCTGGAACTTCGCACTGCAGAAACCAGGCATGGCTCCAGAAGAAGAATATCAGAAGCAGATCGACAAGACCTACGAAGTCGCTGACGAATACATCGGCAGCTACCTGCATCTGCTCGACGAAGGCTGGACCATCATCCTGACTTCCGACCACGGTGAACAGATCCACACCATGCCACCAGCACGTCTCGGCAGCGCCGGCGGCGTCAGCGCAGGCATCATGCGTGAACTCGGCTACACCGTCATGAAGAAGGACGAAAACGGCAACGACACCGCCGAAGTCGATTTCTCCAAGACCAAAGCCCTCGCAGTTCGTACCTCTTACATCTGGATTAACACCAAGGGCCGCGACAAATACGGCATCGTTGACCCAGCCGACAAGTACGATCTCGAAGAACAGATCATCGACGATCTCTACAGATATCGTGACGCAGACGGCAACCGCATCATCGCTATGGCATTCCATAACAAGGATGCAGAAGTCATCGGCCTCAACGGCCCATACACCGGCGATATCGTTTACATGAACCGTGAACATTTCGTCACCGAACATGGCCAGGGCCTGTCCACCTATCGTGGCTACTATGGCACCAGCGTATCGCCAATCTTCGTCGCTTGCGGCAAGGGCGTTAAGCACGTAGAAAACATGAAGCGCATCGTCCGCCAGGTCGACGTTGCTCCAACTGTCGCAGCACTGCTCGGCGTTCCAATGCCAGCTGACTGCGAAGGTGCACCTGTTTATCAGATGCTCGAAGACTGAGATCACATAACTTCCATATATCCTTTCCTTTTCAAAAAAAGGTGATCTATGGCAAAGGCAGAGTGGGGACTCTGCCTTTGTCGTTATATAGGAGGAATTTTTATGAACGAATCCAACGAAATCCATCGCGATATTTACGTCGGCATGGTCGCTGAGGAAATGGCGCAGTCCGGTTATTATGGCGAAGACGTGACGCTTTACGGCTTTCTCGCGAACGGCGAGCTGCACAGCTTCGACGACGAACAGGAATGCGCCGAGACCTATCTGCTGGCGCTGGCAGCCGGCGCAGAAATTTCGCGCATGACCAGCATGCACAAACGCTGCCAGAAAAAGCGCAGCGCCAAGAAAGCCGCTCGCGAAGAACTCGCCAGCGAAATGCGCACAATGCTCGCTGCTGAACCAGCGCCATTTGCACGACGCACTGTCGATCTGCGCGCGCTTTCCGATTACACAAAAGGGCTCGCCAAGCCACGCAGCCGCGAGCAGGAAGCCGCCATCGTCGGCGTCATGACACTGCCAACTTTTGGCATGAAGCCAGAGGAGCGCGAAGCTGTGCTCGATGTGAAGAAAAGCTTTGAAGCCCCAGCTGCCAATCGCCATTTCTTCGGCTTCTACGAGAAGAAGGACGCGCGCTGGCAGCCGGTGCTCAACGGCGCGCTGCCAACAATCCTGAAAAAATGGTGCGCAGCCGCTGCGCGTGGGCCCGTTTCGCCGATTCTGCCGATGCATCTCGAAAGCGCGAAGCCAGTCTACCAGCTGCGCGGCGATTTCGAAACGCTGCTCGCGCAGACCATGGACGAGGCGTATCTCGCAATGCTCGATGCGCTCTACGCGTCGCAACACTGATCTGATCGCCGTTCGTTTTTCGTGAACGGCGCTATTTATATGAAAGGAATGAACGATCATGGATCAACAAGAGATTTTCAAAGAAGCGCTCGCCATGCAGGAGGAGCTCGCAACCTGGCGCCATGCCCTGCATCAGATGCCGGAGCTGAGCCTCGATCTGCCAAAGACCAGCGCCTTTGTGCAGACGCGCCTCGCCGAGATGGATGTGCCCTTTCATACGATTGTGAATGGAAACGGCGTTGTTGCTCAGCTTGGCGAAGGGGAGCCGTGCCTGCTTTTGCGCGCTGACATGGATGCGCTGCCTGTTGCGGAAACCTCCGGCGTCGATTTTGCGTCGACGAACGGCTGCATGCATGCCTGCGGCCACGATATGCACACGACCTCGCTGCTCGGCGCGGCAAAGCTTCTCAAGGCGCACGAAGCTGAGCTCCGTGGAACCGTGAAGCTGCTCTTTCAGCCAGGCGAGGAAACGTTCAACGGCGCAGAAGCCTGCATCAAAGACGGCGTGCTTGAATCGCCGCACGTGGACGCTGCCGTCGCCACGCATGTTGCGTCGATCGCGCCAGTCGGCCTCGTTGCTTACGGCGATGTGCCGAACGCAGCCGTCTACGGATTCAAGATCACCCTCACCGGCAAAGGCACCCACGGCGCCATGCCAGCCCTCGGCATTGATCCGATCAATACCGCCGTGCGCATCTACCTCGCGCTGCAGGAGCTCATCGCGCGCGAAGTGCCAGCCGACCAGGAAGCGACGCTCACCATCGGCCAGCTTTCTGCAGGCAGCGCGTTCAACGTTATTCCGGAGACCGCCGTCATGCAGGGAACGCTGCGCGTTTTCGACAACGAGCTGCGCGTGCAGCTCATCCGCCGCATTGGCGAAGTCGTGGAAAATATCGCAGCTGCTTATCGCACCAAAGTGGAATTTGAGATTCTCGGCGATATTCCAGCGCTCGTTTGCGACGCAGCGTTCAACGCGCGCCTGGCCGAATCTGTTCAGCAGGCAGCGCCAGCGCTCGCTGTTCACGGCGGCGTGCATACCACAGGTTCTGAGGATTTCGCGTTTTTCGCACCACATGTGCCAACGGCGATGTTTTTCATCGGTGCCGAGACCGACGATGGCACGCCAACTTACAACCAGCACAATCCAAGCGTCCGCTTCAACGACAAAGCGCTGCCGATCGCAGCCGCCGTCTACGCCATCAGCGCGCTCAGCTGGCAGCGTGAGCAGGCGTGACGATTTTTGCCGCCCCTTTCGTCGGGCGGCATTTTTTGTGGGCAATACAAAATCTATAACGGGTGGGGTATTTATCGTGGCTATTCGTTGAAATGTCCATAAAAATCATGGTATAATAAGTGGGCAAATCACAACGACCACGATGAGGGGAGGTGATGGTCATCGCATCACTTAAAGAATTGTGGACGCGCATTTCTGCATCAAAGCGTTTCGGTGGGTACTTTGCTGTAATGGCGCTTGTTTTTGTGTTGGCATTGGTGGGCGCCATGCTCTATGCTATAGACAGTAATGGTCTCCACGGCGAACCAGCAAAACAGCTCGCCGACGGCTGGACCTATCTGCAAGATGATGAGCCGCGACCGCTCGGAACCTTGCCTGTTACTTTGGGCACACCGGAGGAAAGTATCATTTTACGCCACGCGCTGACCTCGGAAATGGAGGACAGCGACGACGTGCTCGCGTTTCACGCAAGTTACGCCGCCATCCGTGTCTGGGCCGACGATACCCTCGTCTATACATCGCCAGAGGGCGAAGAGCATGTGCCGACCAGCGTTTGGCATTTTATTCCCATGGAGAAATGCCGCGGTGCTGAGACCATCACCATCGAGCTGACGCATTATTTCAGCAATGGTTCTTTTCAGCTTGATGCGCCGTATCTCGATACCACCAGCGCCATTCAACATACGCTGATCGAGCAAAATTCATTGGTGATTACTTTCTGCGCCATCTGCATCCTGCTCACGTTTGGGCTGTTTATCTGTGGTGCAGTGCTTTATCGCTGGCGCAGCGGCGCCCATCTGCAGCTGCTGGCGCTGGCAATTTTTGTCGCGTTGTCCGGTCTATGGGTGCTTTTGGATGCAAAGATCCTGAATATTTTCGGCGGCAATCTTGCGCTGACATATTTCCTCAATTACGCAGCCTTTCTGCTGTTGCCAGTGCCGTTTTTGCTCTACATCCGCTTCGTTGCCAGCGAAGGCCAGCGCATTCTCACAGCACTGATTTGGGTTGCGCTCGCAAATGCTGTGCTCTCTATGCTGATCTGCCTGAGCGGGATCGCGACCATTGGCGCCACTCTTTTCAGCATTCACGCGCTGATTATCCTGTCAATGCTCGCTGCGATCTGGACTTTTCTGCGTAACAAAGCCTGGCGGCGTGGATCCGATCTGCGCTTTACATTTTTCGGCATGCTACTGATCTCAGCGTGCGTGCTTGTCTCTCTTGTGTTCTTTTATCTGCGAGGCTTTAATACTTCTAGCGCTTCTGCGCTGTACCCGTTGGGACTTTCACTGCTGTTTATTTTCATGGCAGTGGATGCTCTCACAGTCTTCGGTCGTTTCTGGCGACAGAAAGACATCGCCGAACGCTATCGCCGACTCGCCATGGAAGACAGCATGACTGGCATGAACAACCGCAACGCCTTCCAGCTGCACTGGAGCGCCATGCTCGAGCAGCCGCCGGAAGCCCTCGCCATCATCGTTTTTGACGTCGACAATCTCAAACAGATCAACGACCAGTGCGGCCATCAGGCCGGAGATTCCGCCATCAGCACCTGCGCGCAGCAGATCCGCCTGGTTTTCGAAGGCGCCGGCAGCTGCTACCGCACCGGCGGCGACGAGTTTGAAGTGCTCATCGAAGGGCGGCAGATCGACCGCATTCCAGCGCTGCTCGACCGTTTCAGCAAAGCGCTCAATACGCGCTGGGACCACAGCCTGCCATCCGACGGCGTTTCCTACGGATGGGCCGCCGCCAGCTTCGGTGATGACAATCCCCTCACAGAAGTCGCGCTCGTTCGCCTGCGTGCCGAAGCCGACCAATCCCTCTATCGCCTCAAGCAAGCGCGCAAAGGCCCAGAGGAAGAAAGCATCAATTGAATGTTTCCCTGCCGAAAATACGGCAGGGATTTCTCGTCACATTCTACCCAGATTTGACGAGAATGGGGAAAATGTAACGAGAAAAATGGAATTCATTCCAACTTTTTGCGATCATCGTGCAAAAATGGAATGGATTCCATTTTTATTGCGCGGAATCTGTCAAAACTGTCACTTTCGGGTCACGGACTGGTCACGGTGCTGTGGTAAGATGGGAGCATAGAAAGAGACGACCGACAACCGAAGGAGGTTTTTTACTATGACGACGATATTAGAAACGAAGGATCTCTGCAAATACTACGGCAGCGGCGTGACGGAGGTGCGCGCGCTGGACGGCGTGAACATGAGCGTGGAAAGCGGAGAGTTTGTGGCGATCGTGGGCACGTCGGGCAGCGGCAAGTCGACGCTTCTGCACATGCTGGGCGGGCTGGACCGGCCGACATCGGGCAGCGTGACGGTGGATGGACAGAAGCTTTTCGATCTTTCGGATGAAGCGCTGACCATTTTCCGCCGCCGCAAGATCGGTTTTGTTTTCCAGGCGTACAATCTGGTGCCGGTGCTGAGCGTGTACGAGAACATCGTGCTGCCGCTGCAGCTGGACGGGCGCAGCGTGGACACAGCATTTCTCGACGACGTGGTGCAGGCGCTGGGCCTGGGCGAAAAGCTCTCGAGCTTGCCAAATCAGCTCAGCGGCGGTCAGCAGCAGCGCGTGGCCATCGCGCGTGCGCTGGCGGCGAAACCGGCGATCATCCTGGCCGACGAACCAACGGGGAACCTCGACAGCAAAACGAGCCAGGATGTGCTCGGCCTGATCAAGGTGACGAGCCAGAAATATGCCCAAACAACGGTGATGATCACCCACAACGAAGAGATCGCCCAGATGGCCGACCGCATCGTGCGCATCGAAGACGGGCGCATTGTGGGTAACGCCGGCCTGAGGGGGTGAGCGGGATGAAAGTACGCAATCGCAAGATCATCCGCCATCTTTCGTGGAAGAGCCTGTCGGCAAATCGCACGCGCAATATTGTTGCGATCTGCGCCATCGCGCTGACGGCGCTCCTCTTCACTTCGCTTTTCACGATCGCGCTGTCGATCAACGAAGGCTTCCAGCAGGCGAATTTCCGCCAGGTTGGCGGCTACGCGCATGGCAGTTTCAAGCGTATGACAGAGGAACAGTACAACGCGCTCAAAGAAGATCCGCTCATCGCTGAACAGGGCTTGAGCCGATTTTTGGGCGCGCCATCGGAGCCACCGTTTAATAAGAGCATCACGGAGATCCGCTCGGCGGACGAAAATTATGCCAAGTTCAGCTTTGCGACGCCGACAACCGGTCGTCTGCCGGAGGAAGGAACCGACGAAGCAGCGATGGATACATCGGTGCTCGAGCTGCTCGGCGTGGAGCCGGAGTTGGGCAAAAAGATCACGCTGACTTTTGATGTCGGCGCAAACAGCGCAAAACAAACGACACAGACTTTCACCCTCTGCGGCTGGTGGGAGAAGGACGAGGCCATGCCGGCGAGTGAAGTGTTCATTCCGAACAGCCGTGTGGATGAAGTGCTTGCAGAAGTTGGCGGCGTGACCGACAACATGACAGGCACATGGAACATGGATGTGATGCTTGAGAGCGGCAGCGCGCACATTGATGCAGATATGCAGCAGATCCTGGCGGACAACGGCTATCAAAGCGAGGATGTGGTCGCTGCGAACTACATCGACTATGGCGTCAACTGGGGCTATACCGGTGCAAATCTGGCGGAGAATTTCGACCCAACTACGGCGATTTTTATCGTCGTCATGCTTCTGCTCATTCTTTTCACCGGCTACCTGATCATCTACAATGTGTTTCAGATCTCTGTGGCAGGGGATGTGCGGTTCTACGGCCTGCTCAAGACCATCGGCACAACGCCGCGGCAGATCCGCCGCATGATCCGCCAGCAGGCGCTCTTACTTTCTGTCGTGGGCATTCCGATTGGGCTGGTGCTCGGCTGGCTCGTTGGCAAAGCCTTGGTGCCTGTTGTTATCAGCCAGCTCGATGGCGTCAGCTCTGTAACCTCGACAAGTCCGTGGATCTTCGTGGGCTCGGCGCTCTTTGCGTTGGTGACGGTGTTTATTTCCTGCCTGCGTCCGGGACGCATGGCTGGGCGTGTCTCACCGATCGAAGCACTGCGCTACACAGAAAGCGCCGGTCGCACGAAGGGCAGCCGCAAGAAGAAAAAAGTCTCCATCTTCTCCATGGCCTGGGCTAATCTCGGTCGCAGCCGCGGCAAGACGTTTATCACCATCGTTTCGCTGGCGCTGGCGGTTGTGCTCTTCCAGCTCGTGGTGACGTTCGTGAATGGTTTTGACATGGATCGCTATGTGTCGCGCTCGTTTGCGAGCGATTTCCAGATCGCGGACGCTGGCTATTTCCAGAATGGCGAGCTGGGCGCCGATTGGCCGCTGTCGGAAGATGTGATCGCGGCGATCAATGCGCAGGGCGGTGTCACGTTTGGTGGGCGTACCTATGGCGCCGGCGCATCGGTGCAGAGTTTTCAGCCGGAAGATTGGCTGCGCCAGACTATGAATCCGTACTACGATGAAAACGCGCTGAATGCGATGCTTTCTGAGCGTGCACGGGACCCAGAAGGAAATCTTGAATCGATGGCCATGCTCTACGGCATGGAGGATTACGGCCTCGATCATCTCACGCTTGTTGACGGCGACCTTGCCGATGTTTACGACCCGACGAAGAAGGCTGTCGCTGTCGCCGTTCCGACAGACGATTATGGCAAGGCGATCCCGGACACGACCAGCCGCAAGGTGGGTGATAAGATGTGGCTGCGTTTTGTCGAAGAATGGGAATACGTCGCGCGTGAGACCGGCGAGGTCTACGCGTCGCCGGATGATATTCCGGAAACAGTGGCTTACGAAGAGCGTGCAAAAAAATACCACGATGTGGAATACACCGTGGCAGCATTGGTGGCCGTGCCTAGATCGCTCAGCTATGGCTACAGCATGCTGGAGAGTGAAGAGATCGTCATAAATGCGCAGAATTTTATCGCAGACAGCGGCAACGACGATATCATGTATTACGCGTTCGACACCAGCGATGCTGCGACGGCAGGAATGGAAGATTTTCTCAGCGACTACACGGAAAGTATCGATCCAGCGCTGGATTATCAGAGCAAGCAAACCTACATCGACGAATTCAATGGCTTCCGCAATATGTTCGCGCTTCTCGGCGGAACGCTTTCGGCGATCATTGCGGTGATCGGTGTGCTCAATGTGTTCAACGCCATCCTCACCGGCATCACCAGCCGTCGTAGAGAGCTCGCCATGCTGCAATCCATCGGCATGACCGCCAAGCAGCTGCGGCGCATGCTCGTCATCGAAGGGCTGCTTTACACCCTCGGCGCAGTGGCGCTCGCTGCTGTGCTGGTGCTGGCGATCTCGCCGTTTGCCGGCGAAGCGGTGGGCGGACTCTTCTTCTGGTTCAGCTACCGCCCAACCTACTGGCCGCTGGCCGTGGCGGCGCCGGTCTTCGCTGCAGTTGGCGTGCTGATCCCGCTGGCGAGCGTGCACCGCATGCAGCGAAATTCCGTCGTCGATCGCCTGCGCGAGGAATGATAAAAAGCTGCCCCACAAACGACAGGGCGTTTGTGGGGCAGCTTTTTTTGCACGCAGTCAAAACCTCACGACCCTGCTCCAAGCATTTTATAGGAAATACAGGTCGGCCGTCCGGTCCATGGGTCCGGCACCACATAGGCATCCAGCATGAACACGTCCGCCAATACCTCCCTGGTCATGACCTGTGCTGCTGTGCCCTCGTAGCGAACGACGCCATCGCGCATGGCGATCATCCAGTCAGAGAAACGCGCTGCTAGATTGAGATCGTGAATCACCAGTGCAATGGTTTTCTGCGATGCTGTATTCAGTGTTTTCAACAATTCCAGCACTTCCAGTTGATGTGCCATATCCAGATAGGTCGTCGGTTCATCTAGAAGAATCAGCGGCGTATCCTGGGCCAGCGCCATGGCGATCCATGCGCGCTGCCGCTGGCCGCCGGAAAGCGCATCGATGTCGCGCGCCGCCAAGGCATCCATGTGCGTGATCTCCAGCGCCCAGCGAATGGCGTGGTGGTCGTCCTCCCGCAAGCGGCCGAAGCCTTTCTGGTGCGGATAGCGCCCGTAGGCAACCAGTTCTTCCACCGTGAGGCCGCCGGGGGCCTGCGGACTCTGTGGCAAAATAGCCATGCGGCGTGCCACCTCGAGTGTCGGCAGTTGGGCGATCATCTGCCCGTCCAGCACAATCTGGCCGCTTTGCACCGGCATCATGCGCGACAGGGCTTTGAGCAGGGTGGATTTGCCGCAGCCATTCGGCCCGATGATCGAGGTGATTTTGCCGCGCGGAATCTCCACACACTGCGGCGGGATGATAGTGGTATGCTGATAGCCCACGGAAATATCTATGCCGGACAAAATGGCATCCATCGTTTGTTCCATAGCGTTCCTCCCTTATGATTTCACGAGCAGGTACAAAAAATACGGCGCACCGATCACCGCTGCCACAATGCCGATAGAAATCTCATTCGGCGCCAGCAACGTGCGCGAGAGAATATCGGAAAACGTCATCAATAGCGCGCCGGTGAGCAGCGTCGCGCCCAACAGCACGCGGAAATCCGGCCCTACAAGGCGGCGCGCAAGATGTGGGCAGACCAGCCCGACAAAGCTCAAGCCGCCACCCACGGCACAGCAAAGACTTGACATCGCCACAGCGGCCGCCAAAAGCACCACCGTCTGCCGCGATACAGCGACCCCCAAACCGGTGGCGATCTGATGCCCCAAACTGATCACGTTCAAGGTGCGGCTTTTGTAAAAAAGAAAGGCGGAAAGCAGCGAAAGCCCCACCAGCAGCATGAGCACGTTCGGCCAGGTGGCGCCCCAGATATTGCCGGACAGCCAGTTTTGCACAAAGGCGTATTCGCTGTCAGACATGCGCAGCATGAGCACCGTCGTCAAACTTGAAATGGCGGTGCTCATGGCGATCCCGATCAATAAAAGCCGCCGCGGCGAGAGGCCACGCGCCGTCAGCGCCAGGCGATAGTCGATGAGGGCGGCGCACACAGAACCGGCAAAAGCCAGCAGCGGCAACAGAAAAGAGGTGCTGACGCTGCTTTTAGCGAAAAAGACGATAAAGGCCGCCACAAACAGCCCCGCTCCTGCGTTGATGCCCAATAGCCCCGGTTCGGCCATTTCATTGCGCGACACCCCTTGCAAAATACAACCGGCCACCGCCAGCCCAACGCCCACAAGCAAGCTTGTCAGCACGCGCGGCAGGCGCAGATGGAGAAGGGTGTAGCGCGCGCCGGCCTCGCCTTTTCCGAGAACGATTTGCCCCAGTGTTTCCAGGCTGATATGGCGATAACCGGCATTGATGTCCACCCAGACAGCCACCGCCAGGAGCACAATCAATACTGCATACACCACACCGACGCGCATACGTTTAGGACGGGATATCATCAACACTCTTTTCCTCCTTTCGTGCAGTCCAAATAAAGAACGGCACCCCGACAATCGCAAAAACCAGACCGATCGGCGTTTCGCTCGGCGCGTTCAGCGTGCGTGAGATGAGATCGGCCACGAGCATGAAAAACGCACCTGCCACCATCGATCCCGGAATGATGCTGCGATAATCGGCGCCGAGGAAAAAGCGCACCACATGCGGCACCAACAGCCCCACAAAAGACACCGGTCCCGCCAGCGCCACCGCGCCGCCAGCCAAAAGCAGCACCACAAAAAGGCAGAGCAGCCGCGTCCGTTCAAGCTGCAAGCCCAATCCACGTGCCGTGTCGTCTCCTAGGCTCAGAAGCGATACCTGCCGTGAAAGCAGCAGCGCTAGCAGCAAACCAAGCGCAATCACCGGCGCCGCAAAAACAAGCTGATCGCCGCGAATCCCTGCCACACCACCGGCGGTCCAAAACGTCAGGCTGTAGCCAATGTTGAAATAAATAGACACTGCCTGAGAGATGGACGATAGAAACATACTCACCGCGCTGCCTGCCAAAACCAGGCGCACCGGGTCCAGCTTGCGATGCTTGAGACTCATCAAGAGATAGACCACCGCCAGCGATGCCGCTGCCCCAAGGAACGAAAAAAACACCGTGGCCGAGAAACTGACACCGCTCAAAAGCGCCAGACACAACGCCAGCGCAAACGAAGCGCCGGCATTGATTCCCAACAGCCCGGAATCCGCCAGAGGATTGCGCGTCACCCCCTGCATGATCGCACCGGCGGCAGCAAACGCTGCCCCTACAAGCATACAGCCCAAGGCGCGCGGAAGACGCAACTCATAAACGACAATCTGTTCCTGGTCTGTCAGATCTGGCGCAGTCAACGCCTGCCAGATTTTTTCCAGCGGCACCTCCGTACTTCCAAAGACAAGGGAAAGTGCCGCAGCAATGACGACTGCGGCACATCCCCCTGTGATAAACATCCAAAATCTTTTCTTCATGGCGCCTTGCCCACTTATGCCGCAAAGCCACGGAAGAATTCCAGAAAAATATCCAACTGTGCGTTCAAGGTGATCGGATCGCGGTGCATGAAAGCCACCTGATCATAAGAAAGAACGCGCCCTTCTTTCACCGCATCCAAACTCTGCCACAACTGAGAATCCTCCACAAAGGATGGATCGGTGTCTGCAAGCACCCCGTAGAGAATGAAATCACCGGTGTATTCCGGCAACGCTTCCACAGATACAACCTCATAGGTGGTATCGCCATCGACCATTTCCTGCTGCACCTTAGCCGGGGCTTTCAGCTCCCACATATCATAGAGGATGCTGCCGCCGCGCGCAAAGTGACTGCCCATGGTGTAGACCTCCTGCGGCCACACTTCCACAATGGACACCGTGCGGTCGCCGACGATGGCTTGAATCTCGTCCTTGGTTTCCATCACCCGCTGGTTGAAGTCCGCGATATAGGCCTCCGCTTCTTCAGATTTGCCAACCAGATCGGCAATGTAGCGGAAAAGTTCTTCGTCGGTGCGTTTGCCGTCTTCGATGTAAACGGTTGGCGCAATCTCGGAGTATTTCTCATAATCTGCCTCGGTGATCGTGACGATCAGATCTGGCTGCGCTTCAGCGATCATTTCCAAGGATGTTTCTGAACTTGTCGTGTTCATCTCCTGAATGCCGTCCACATAGTCGGCCAGGAACGGATTGGACAAAGCGTACGGCGAAGCGATGGTCGGTTTCACGCCGACAGCGAGAAATTCACCGAGGTAGTAATCCGAAAAAATCACCTTCGGTTCCTCAGGGATCTCCACCTCGCCCTTGTCCGTTTCCACGGTGCGCATCGCCTGGGCGGCGGTCTCTGTTTCGCTTGCTGCCGACGTGCCGCCTTCGCTGCTCGAACAGCCGGCAAACACCCCCAGCATCAACACCGCCAGACACACCAGCGTCATCCATTTATATGATTTCATGATGATTCACCCTTTCCTTTTCTGCGTTGGCCGCTTATAATTAGTTTGCGCTAATTTACGGGTGACATGTTATCATATGCTCACTCAAAACTCAACACCCTTGTGAAAATACACCCCTTTGGACTATTTTATGCACCCATTCGTTTATTTTCATTCGCTTTCGGAGGCGCCCATGTCTTTAACAACCCACAGCATGTATCAAAAACATATTCTTCGCTGTCTCAATTTCAGCCCTGCCGCGCTCCCTTTCGGGCAGCTTTGGCGCGACCCTGCCGCTGCGGAAACCGGTTTCTGCTATATTTTCGAACGCCCCGGCGCCTATATTCTGAGCGTGGCCGATTACCACATCCCCCGTCCGTTTTCCCTGGCTTTTCGCAGCCACCGGCCGACGCTGCGCTTCGGCAGCCTCTACGAAGGCGCCACTCATTACCAACTGGACGGCTGCCGGGCAGGATCTTCCTCGCCGGTTCATTTTCTCGTTCGTGAGCAGGGCATTCGAGGAAAGCAAAGCTGGCAGCGCGGCGACCACTGCCGCGGCATCGAACTGGCGCTCTCGCAGCCTTATCTCGACAGTCTCAAGCCCCTTGCCGCACAACTTTCCCTGCTTGATCGGCTTCCTGCCAATGTCACCCAAAATGTGCTCCCGCCTGCTGTCGTTACGCTCTTGCGCGAAATGGCGGCACTGGTCGACACACAAACGCTCTCGCCGCTACGCCTGGAGGGAATGGTGCTGCAATGTCTGGGCGAATTGGCAGAGGCGGCGGCAGAAATTTATTTCTCACCGCAGGACCGCCCACTCACCCTTGTCCTTGGCAAGCGGCGGCTGTCGTTTTCGGCGGCGGACCACCAGGCCATCCACCAGGCGTGCCGTCTCATCACCGAGCATCCCGAAGTCAATCACACCATCGCCTCTTTAAGCCGCCAGGTCTACCTCAATGAACAAAAACTGAAAGCTGGCTTCGCTTTTTGCTATCACACCACCATCGGCGCCTATCTCAAAGACTGTCGCATGGCACGCGCCGCCGAACTGCTTGTCAATACCAATCTCAGCGTGCACGATATCGCCCACGCCTGTGGCTATGGCAGCAACGCCGGCTTTAGCAAGGCCTTTCGGCAAAAATACGCACTGACACCGCTGCGCTTCCGCAGTCAAAAAAGAGCTGACGACAGGCGCTGATGGATTTGCGCCAACGCCACAAAAAAACGTGCGTCCTAAGCGGGGCGCACGTTTTTTGTTGGTGAGTTGCTCAATCGTTTTGCGGATCGCGCGGCGCGGTGTTTGCGGCGTCGTCGTTTTTCTGCAGGGCTTCCACCAGGCGCAGCAGTTCGTCCTGGGTTTTCTGCATGGCGTAGAGTTTGTCGGTGATCTCCCGTTTCTGCTTGTCCATATATTCCTGCTGCTCGCGGAAACGGCCTGGCAGGCTGAAGATGATGCCAAGCAAAAACAGATTCAAAACAACACCGACGATCCCAATGACGGCTTCCATAAGAGTATCCTCCCTTTTGATAGGTGACCAACGATCAATCCAAACGGGACGCGCAAACTGCGCTACATTTTCTACAATTATTTTATCACAGCCAGACTTTTCTGACCATATGATTTACGCTATAATAACAGGAGACAAGGAGGGACAACGATGGAACGCATTCTGCTCGTGGAAGATGACGCGGCACTGGCGCGTGGCATTGCGCTGGCGCTGGACGCGCACGAACGCACGGTGACCGCTGCGCAAACGGCTGCGGAAGCGCGGCGCGCAGTGGCGGCGGAGCGTTTTGACCTGGTGCTTTTGGATATCAATCTGCCGGATGCGAGCGGTCTGGATCTTCTGCGTGACTGGCGTGCGAACGGCGACCAGACGCCGGTGATCCTGCTCACCGCCAACGACATGGAGATGGACGAGGTTGTGGGGCTGGAGGCCGGCGCCAACGATTATATCACCAAGCCGTTTTCGCTGGCGGTGCTCAGGGCGCGCGTCGCTGTGCAGCTGCGCACGCAAAGAGCGCAGGAGGATGCGGTGCGCATCGGTCCCTTCCATTTTGACTTTGCGCGCATGGTTTTCAGCCGCGAGGGCGCGACGGTGGAGCTTTCCAAAACGGAGCAGCGGCTTTTGCGCGTGCTCGTCGAAAATCGTGGCCACGCTGTCAGCCGATCGGATCTTATCGACCGTGTATGGAGCGAGGAAGCGGCGTTCGTCGAGGAAAATGCCCTCTCGGTGACAGTGAAACGGCTGCGCGCCAAGCTTGAGCGCGATCCCGCCCATCCCCAGTGGCTGCGCACGGTGCGCGGCATCGGCTACGAATGGAGGCGGGAGCCATGATCGGCTGGCTCTGCTGCGCGCTGGCGCTGGTTTTCTGCGCCGCTGTGCTCGTCTGGCGCTGGCGGCGTGAGCGTGCGCTTTTCAACCGGCTCGACGACATGCTCGATGCCGCTGTGGAAGGGCGGTTTCACGCCAGCGATTTTGACGAGTCGCAGCTTTCTGCTTTCGAGAGCAGGCTGGCGCAATATCTCCAGGCCGGCGCCGATTCTTCGCTGCGCTTGGCGGAGCAACGCGACCAGATCGCCGGTCTTGTGAGCGACGTTTCCCATCAGACGAAGACGCCTGTCGCGAATATCCGTCTCTACAGCCAGCTTCTCGCCGAAGAACCGCTCTCTGCGCAGGGCGCGGAATGCGCCGCTGTCATCGCTGCGCAGGCGGAAAAACTCGACGGACTCATCCAGGGATTGGTCAAAAGCTCGCGGCTGGAGACAGGCATTCTCGCGCTGCATCCGCGAGAGACGGTGCTGGCGCCGCTCGTCAGGAGCGCAGCCAGCCAGTACGCGGCAAAGGCGGAAGCCGCCGGTGTGGCGCTATCCTTGGGCGAAACGGCGGGCTGCGCCGTCTGCGATCCCAAGTGGACGGAAGAAGCCCTCTGCAATCTTCTGGATAACGCCATCAAATACACGCCCGCCGGCGGAAATGTGCAGCTCGACGTCGTCTGTTATCCGATGTTTTGCGCGCTGCGCGTGTGCGACGACGGGCCGGGCGTTGCCGAAAGCGAGCAGGCGAAGATCTTCGCCCGTTTTTACCGCGCGCCGAATGCCTACGACAAGCCTGGCGTCGGCATCGGGCTCTATCTGGCGCGGCAGATCGCTCAGGGCCAGGGAGGATATATCAAATGCACCAGCGCGCCCGGCAAAGGCAGCACATTTGCGCTCTATCTGCCGGCTGCTGCGCTTTCAGGAAAGGAAAATGAATCATGTTAAAACGCTGCGAATATTGTCATAAAGTTTTCGACGCCAACGAAGGCGAGCATTTCTGCAGCAAGAAATGTCACGACACCTTTGATGCGCTCGCGCGGGCCGACGCTGCCAAAGCACGGTTTCTGCTCTACGCGATGGTGCTCGGTCTCATCTGCATGGGCGTCGGCACGTTTTTCATCGGTCGCGAGGTCACCGGCGTCGGCGTGCTCATTGTCGGGATCGCGCTCATCTTCTGTCCGTTTGCCACGCCGAATATGATCCAGATCTTCGGCTATCAGCGTGCGCGCTTCGTCGTGCGTCTCGTTGGCGCGGTGGCGCTCGTGTTCGGCGCGTACATCGGCTGGTTCGCCGCGTGAGTTTGCAGCAGCGCCCGCCAGCCGTGCGCAAATGCCACGCGAGAGCGCTGGAATTTGTGACGGCGAGCGTGTATCATGAAAGCATCGACAAAGGAGGTGCTCGTCATGAGTTTAGGAACAAGCCTGGCGCAGGCGCGCCGCAAAGCCGGCCTGACCCAGGAAGCCGTGGCAGAAAAGCTGGGCGTGAGCCGACAGACCATCAGCAAATGGGAGTTGGACGAAACGCTGCCGGACATTCGTCAGTCAAAACGGCTGGCGATGCTCTATCGCGTGACGCTGGACGCGCTGATCGATTTTGACATCGAAGCCCAGGAGCTGGCAGAGATGACCCTCGCAGTGCCGGACGAGGTTGCTGAGAAGGTGGACTGGACGGCAGTGTGAGCGCAGAAATATCCGATCCTTGCGCGCTATCCTGAGGAAGTTGAGACAGCGCCGTATCTGGAAGCGCTCTCCGGATTGCTGGCGCAGCTCGCGCAGGATCACGGCTACAGCAACGAGGATGCGATGCTTGTGCTCAAGGACATTCTCGGCAAGCTCTATCAGGAAAAATGAGTGCAGACCGGCGGGAAACCGCCGGTTCAGCTTGTCGAAAAAGGTCGCCTTTTGGCGGCCTTTTTCTCGTCATATCACCCCACATGCAGTAAAATGTATGTGGGGTGATTCATATGTTAGCTAAATATCCTAATAAACGTAACGTCATTGAATTCGTCAGTCTCGAAGCCATGGTTCCAAAAGACCATTTTCTTCGTAAAATAGATGCTGCCATTGATTTTGACAGGATTTATGACATCGTGCAAGATCTTTACTGTGAAGATAACGGCAGACCAAGCATTGATCCGGTGATCCTTTTTAAAATCGTCCTTATCCAACACATCTATGGCCTTCCTTCCCTTCGCCGTACCTTGGAAGAGATCAATATGAACATGGCCTACCGCTGGTTTTTGGGTATCCCCATCAATGAGCCTATCCCGCACTTCTCTACAGTCAGCCATAATTTCAAACATCGTTTCTCTCAGAAAACCATCGAATATGTCTTTCGTTGGATCTTGAATACTGCCGCCGAAGAAGGCTATCTCGATACAGAGGCAGTATTTGTTGACGGCACTCATATTAAAGCCAGTGCCAACACAAAGAAAAAAGCTAAGAAAATGGTGCCAAAGCAGACCAAACGTTATGCTAAAGAGCTCCTCGCAGAAGTCAATAAAGACCGTGAAGAACATGGCAAAAAGCCTT
>URZX01000011.1 GCA_900552455.1 uncultured Peptococcaceae bacterium
GTTTGAAACAATATTTTTGTTATTTACCCTATCTACTTGACAGGGGGCGGTTCATCGAGCCAGGCCTGGAGGTTTTCCACGACGGTGTTCAAAAGCCGCGCGCGGGTTTCGCGCGGTCCCCAGGCGATGTGCGGGGTGAGCACGACGTTCTCGCGTCCGACGAGGGGATGGCTGAGGTTGAACGGCTCTTCCACCATCACATCGGTGGCGAATGCGGCGACGGTGCCGTCGTCCATGGCGCGCACGAGGGCGTCTTCGTCGATGAGGGCACCGCGGGCGGTGTTGATGAGGTAGACGCCGCGTTTCATTTTCGCGAAGGCGTCGGCATTGATGAGGTTGCGCGAGCCGTCGTTGAGCGGCATGTGGAGGCTGACGACGTCGCTTTCGCGAAGCAGGGTGTCGAGATCGACGTATTCTGCCCAGCGCCGCCCTTCCTCGCGCTCGCTGCGCGAATAGCCGAGGGTGCGCATACCGAAGGCCTGGGCCATGCGCGCGGCGTAGATGGCGATGGTGCCGTAGCCAACGAAGCCGATGGTCTTGCCGGCGAGCTCGGTCATTTCCATCTGCCAGAGGCCGCGGTCGGGATTGGTGATGCTGGACCACTCGCCGCGCAGGATGCGTTCGTGGTTGGCGCAGGTGCGGTTGGTGAGTTCCAACAGCAGCGCCATGGTGTGCTGCGCAACGGCGATGCCGCCGTAATCAGGCACATTTGTGATGGCGATGCCGCGCCGGCGCACGGCCTCCATATCGATGTTGTCGTAGCCGGTGGCGAGGATGCCGATGTAGCGCACGCCTGGACAGGCGGCGAGCACCTCTTCTGTGATCTGCGTTTTGTTGACGAAGATCACCTCTGCATCGCCAATGCGACCGCAGACATCCTCCTTCATGCTCGAAGGATACACGCTGAGCGCGCCAAAGGGCGCCAGCACCTGCCAGTCAAGATCGCCAGGGTTCAGCGTGTAGCCGTCAAGAACCACCATCTTCATGCTCATCATCCTTTCTCCGGAAAAATCATCTCCCACCATGATACGCCACTTTCGCCGCTCCCGCAAGCAAAAATGCCCGCCCTCGCGCTTGAGGACGGGCATTTTGCATTCGTCACATATTCATGAGGCTGCTGCCGGTCATGAAGATACCTGCTGCACCGATGACGATGAGCACGCCGGCGGTGATCTTGGTCATCTTGGCGCGTTCCGGCACGACGTACTTGACAGTGTAGAGGATCAAGCAGCCGGCGATGACGGTCAGCACATAGGCGATGATGACGGTGACTGCGTTGGAGACGTCGCCGTTCAAGGAGTTTGGCGAGATGAAGAGCAGGATCATCGCCACGAGCAGGAGCCCGATGGACGCATAGTTGGCGCGGCGGGCGTTCTTATAGAGCTTGATCTCCTGCTTGGTTGGCTCCGGCACAGCGTTGGTCTTGGTGCCCTGTGGACCGTATTCCGGTCTTTTTTTCTTCCCGGTGCGGGATTTTTTTACTGCCATGCATTCTCCCCCTTTCTGTTGAGATGTTACATTAAACCACTTTTCTTCATGGAGCGTTCAAAGAATACCACGAACCGTCGCAGGATCGGCCCGAAGAGGATGACGAGCGTCACCGAGAGGATCGGCAACAGCGCCATCATCACAAGATCCTTCGCCAGCGCCGGCGCGTAGATGCCAAAGCAGATCTCCCGCATGGCGCCGATGCAATAGGTGAACGGCAACAGCGGATGGATCCACTGGAAAAAGGCTGGTGTCATTTCGATCGGAAACGTCCCGCCGCTGGCTGCGATCTGCAGCACCAGCACGATGATCGCCAGCGCCTTGCCGATCGCCGAGAAGGTGAAGACCAGCGAAAAGACGAAGATCGAAAAGATCTGCCCAATGAATATACATAATACCACAAAAAGCACCGGATGCCTACAGTCTACGTGCAAAATCATCAAATCTCCTAAGGCGATCACCGTCGACTGCAGCACAGAGATGCACTGGAAGAGCAACAGCCGAGAGAGATACATCGGCGTCACACGCGCCCCTGGATAGGCCTCGAGGCCTTTTTCGTTGACTGTGCTGATCATCGCCATCATCAAGAGACAGCCGACCCAGATCGCCAGCGTTGTGTAAAACGGCGACATACCGCTGCCGTAGTTGGCAACGGGATAGAGCCGGTTTGTCTCAAGCTGCACAGGGCTTGCGAGGAAGGCGCTCTGCTTTTTCACATCCTGCTGCAAAAACTGCAGCACCTCCTCCAGCTGCTCATCCTCCGAAAGATCGCGCAGATCGCCTGTCTCCTTCTCCAGGAGCGACTGCGTATCCTCGATAATGCTCTTGTAGCGGTCCACCGTTTCGCTGCCCACAGGGCCCAGGCTGCGCACACTGCCGAGCACCCCATCGAGTTGCGGGATCAGGCCCGATAGGCTCTGCAACAGCTTGTAGGAATCGTCCAGCGTCGTCGAAAGATCGTCGGCACTCTCAGAAAGCGCCGCGCCCACGCCGTCGTTGTACGCGTTCCACGCATCCGTCACATCGTCTGCAAGGCCTTCCGCCAGCGCCGCTGCGTCGTTTGCAGCATCCGCCACCTCCGTGCTCCCGTCTCCGACAGCATCCTTGAGATCCGAAAGCTGCGCAGAGCCATCGTCCAGCGCCTCTTCCAGCGCGTCCAGCCGGCTCACAAACGCGCTCAGCGCATCCAGCGGCTTCGGCAAAAGCTGGTTGAAGCGGTCGATGTTGTCAGCCAGCGTCGCCACATGGCTCTTCAGCTGCGCCACCGTGTCCATCATCTCCTGCAGCCGCTCCTCAGCCGCCGCGCTGTCCTCCGCGCTGGCGTCAGCAAGCTGATCCGCCTCGCGCGAAAGCGCGTCCGCATAGCCATTCAGCGCCAGCACATTCTGCTCCAGCAAGCGGCGAATGTCGCTCACCGTCGATTTCGACGATTGCAGCGTGTTCTGCGCATCCAGCGTCAGGTCCGACGCATCCTTCAGCGCCTGGCTCGCCTCTGGCAGGAGCTTTTCCGCACTCTCTGTGAGATCGTTCATAGCGTCGAGGGTGTCCTCAAATTCGTCCATGTTTTTCACAAAAAGCGACATATTCTCCGACGCCAGATCCATCGTGTCCAGCATACGCATAAAGCTCGGCTCGTAGTCCGCATATTTATTGTCGACAACTTTCAGGCTGTCGAGGACGATCGTCGTCACCGTCTCCACAAACGTTTCATTGATCTCGCTGGACACCGTGTCCATGCCCGTGCCCATGATCTTCGTGGAGATCGCATTTTCCTTTTCGTTGATATAGTAGTCGATCGTCGCCTGCTTCGTGTCGCCATAGAGAAAGCCCGTGATCGTCTGCGTGAAATCCTTCGGGATCACCAGCGCCGCGTAATAGTCGCCGCCGTCCACCCCCTTCTGTCCCTCTTCGAAGGACACAAACTGCCAGCCGATCGCATCGTTCGCCTTCAGCGCCTCCACAATCTTGTCGCCGACATTCACACTCACCCCTTCGATCTCCGCGCCTGCGTCCTCGCTCGTCACAGCCACCTTGAGATTCTTCGTCAGATCATACGGCGACCAGTTCGCGCCAATGTTGAACCAGGCGTAAAGCGGCGGCAGCAAAAGCAGCCCCAAAAAGACCAGCGCCGCCGCCACATTTCCCCGCAGCGGCCTGATCTGCGCCAGAAACAGCAGCCGCGTCATGCGCAAAGTCTCGCGCAGGCTCGCCGGCTTCTGCAGAAACCATTTTGGTTTTTTCATAATCATGGATCTCCTTCCCAATTCTCTCGATTATCCCCATTATAGCAAGCCCACCAGGAAATTGCACTTAACAGATCGCCGCCAGTGTACAAAATCAGCCACGCGTCAAGCAAAAAACGGAACCTGGTTTTTCCAGACTCCGATAAGATAAAAAAGCTACCAGCGATCAGACATGTTAGCGGTATGATCGCTGGTAGCCAACCTCAATTACTCATTAAAAATTAATCATTACTCACCAAAAAAAATTACTCGATCTTATCGAGCTCAAAGGCGTCGTGCAGGGCCTGCATGCCGCGCTTGAGGGCGTCTTCGTCGTGCTCAACGATGACGGAGATCTTCACTTCGGAGGTGCCGATGAGGTCGATGTTGATGCCGGCATCGCGCAGCGCGGAGAACATGCGCGCGGCAACCCCGTGGGCGCCGACCATGCCTGCGCCGACGGCAGAGATCTTGACGACGTTGTCGTCGACGTAGAATTCGCGATACTGCAGGGCGTTCTGCAGGCTTTCGATGATCAGCTTGGCGCGCTTGGCGTCGCTCTTGGCGATGGTGAAGGCGATGTCGTTGAGACCATCGACCATGGCGCTCTGGATGATCATGTCGACGCTGATCTTTTCTTCAGCGAGGGCGCCGAAGATTTCTGCTGCGATACCAGGACGGTCTTCCACGCCAAAGATGCTGACTTTGGCAACGTTTTTGTCACAGGCGATACCGGTGACGGCGTATTCTTTTTCGAGTTCTTCTGACTTAACCACGTAAGTTCCCCCTATATATGTATTAAAGCTGGAGCGGACACAGAGCTTGACGTCGTGGACTTTGGCCACTTCGACGGAGCGTGGGTGCAGGACTTTTGCACCGAGGCTGGCGAGTTCGAGCATCTCATCGTAGGAGATGTTTTTGAGCTTGGTGGCGTTTGGCACGATGCGTGGGTCGCAGGTGTAGACGCCGTCGACGTCGGTGTAGATCTCGCAGACGTCGGCGTTGATGGCGGCTGCGACGGCGACTGCGGTGGTATCAGAACCGCCGCGGCCGAGGGTGTAGATCTCGTCGTCAGGACCGACGCCCTGGAAGCCTGCGATGATGACGACGTTGTCAGCGGCGAGCTCGCGGCCGATCTTGGATGCGTTGATGTCGACGATGCGCGCTTTCTGATGGGCGTCGTCGGTGCGGATGCAGACCTGGGAGCCGGTGTGGGACACGGCTTTGAGGCCGAGCTCCTGCAGGGCCATCGCTGTCAGGGCGATGGAGATCTGTTCCCCGGTGGAAAGGAGCATGTCCATTTCGCGAGGATTTGGCATGTCGCTGATCTTATACGCGCGGTTTGTGAGGTCGTCGGTCATGCCGGCTGGGGCGGAGACGACGACAACGACGTCGTTGCCTTCGCGCTTGGTCTTGGCGACGTGCTCTGCCACTGCTTTGACGCGGTCGGGATCAGCGACAGAGGTGCCGCCGTATTTTTGTACAATTAAGGCCATAGTTTCAACTCCATTTCATTTTCAAAACACTGCACGCCGGTTGTGATCGGCGCGACTTCTATGAGCTCGGCGCTGTAGCCAAGCTTTTCCAGAGCGCCGGTGCAGGCGCTGAAATCCTTTGGTTCATCGGCGAGGATAAGCATGGTCGAGCCGGCACCGCTGACGAGGGCTGCGATGGCGCCGTGGGCGAGGGCGATCTGCTTTGCTTCCTCGATGCCAGGCATCAGCGGCAGGCGATACGGCTCATGCACGCGGTCGCGGAAGGCTGCAGCAAGCAGGCTCTTGTCGCCGGTGGCCAGCGCTGCCACGAGCAAACCGAGATGACCGAGGTTGTAGACGACGTCCTTGCGGCTGTAGCCATCGGGCATGGCTGCGCGGGCTTTCGAGGTCGGCAGCGGATAGTCGGGAACGAGGGCGTAGGCGTAGAGCCCGTCCAGCGGCGCCAGCTTTTTCGCGGTGACGCGGCCGTCGTCGCCGATGCAGCCGATGACGATGCCGCCCAAGAGCGCCGGCAGCACGTTGTCGGGATGGCCGTCGATGGCGGTAGCCATCTGCATGAGGTCGTCTTCGCTGAAGGCGTGGTCGCTCATGATCTGCGCCAGCGCCAGCCCGCTCACGGCAGCTGCGGAGCTGGAGCCGAGCCCGCGCGCAAAAGGCACGCGATTGACGCAGTGCAGCGCCACTGGCACAGGCTCCTTGCCGGCTTTGGCCATCGCGTCGAGGTAGGTCTGGTAAATGAGATTGTCGAGGCTTTCTGCCTCCCCTGCGCCATAGCCTTCGACACTGATCTTGGAGGATTCACCCTCTGCCAGGCGTTTCACCCAAAGCTCGTTGTAAAGCGCCACCGCCATACCCAGGCAGTCAAAGCCAGGGCCCATGTTTGCCGAGGTGGCCGGTGTTTTGATCACAAGCGCCGGCGCTCCTGCAAAAAATGCTTCTCTGGTCATTGTGGCAGCCTCCCATAGATGCGGATCACGTTTTCAACCTGGCGCACCGAATCGGCGTTTTCCATGCGTGCGAGGGCTTCGTTGAATTTTTCCTCGAGGACCTCGTGGGTGATGATGACAAACTCCGCGTCCTCAGAATTGGACGAATCCTTCTGCATCGCCTGGGCAATGCTGACGCCGCTGTCGCCGAAGAGCATCCCCACCTCGCCGAGCACGCCTGGTCTGTCTGGAATGCAGAGGCGCACGTAGAAACGGCTCTTCATCTTGCTCATCGGCTTGATCGGAATGTTTTCGTAGGTATAGTCGCCGATGCGTCCTTCGCAGCCATAGACAATATCGCGGCAGATATCGATGACATCGCCGACAACGGCGCTCGCCGTCGGCAGCTTGCCAGCGCCGCGGCCGTAGAACATCGCTTCGTCGATGGCGTCACCCTGCACAAACACTGCGTTGAACGAGCCGCCAACGCTGGCCAGCGGATGGCTCTTGGCGATGATCGCCGGATGCACGCTCAGGGAAAGCCCGTCCTCTTCCTTGCTGACAATGCCAAGGAGCTTGATCACGCAGCCGATGGATTCGGCGTAGGCCATGTCGAGCTTGGAGATCTTCGTGATCCCTTCCACGTGCACATCGTCGAACACAGCCGGCGTGTGGAATGCGATGTTTGCCAGGATCGCCACCTTGCGACCGGCGTCCAGCCCTTCCACGTCTGCCGTTGGGTCCGCTTCCGCATAGCCAAGGGCCGTCGCTTCTGCGAGCGCGTCCTCGTAGCTCATGCCATGCTCCGCCATATTTGTCAGGATGTAGTTCGTCGTGCCGTTCATGATGCCGACGATCTCAGAAAAATGGTTGGCAGCGAGGTTTTCCTTCAGCGGCTGCACGATTGGGATCGCCCCAAGCGCCGACGCTTCGTAGCGGAAATCGCGCTTCATCTCGCTGGCGAGCGCTTCGAGCTCGCGCCCATGCACAGCGATCAGATCCTTGTTGGCGCTGACAATGTTCTTGCTGGCGCGCAGCGCTTCTGTGAG
Source organism: uncultured Peptococcaceae bacterium (assembly GCA_900552455.1). Taxonomy (GTDB): domain Bacteria; phylum Bacillota; class Peptococcia; order Peptococcales; family Peptococcaceae; genus UMGS1590. Next base: position 7,182 of record URZX01000011.1, read on the forward strand.
ATAGGTGCGCGCTGGTTCGATGCCACCCATCAGCTCGATGACGATGGAGATCTCGTCGTCGTTCAAAATATCCTGCCATTCCGTCGTCAGGGTCGTGTGCGGCATCACCTTGTCGGCGTATTTTGCCGGCGTGCGCACCAATACACGCTTGACCTCCACATCTGCGCCAACCTTGTGCTTAAAATTGTCCTTCTGCAGCTTTTCGATCACTTCATACACACCGGAACCAACAGTCCCCATGCCCAGAAGCGCTACCTTAATCGTTTCTTTTCCCATGCTTCGCCTCCGTCGCTTGTCAATTCTGACCGATCGGCTCAACCTTGATCACGCCGGGAATATCGTAGAGAGATTCCAGCATCAGCTCAAGATTGTAGCGTTCGTCAGAACGGGATTCAAAGGAAATGGTCACGCGCGCGATGCCCTCGCTCGGGATGCCCTGATTGATCGTCAGGATATTGGCGCCGCAATCAGCGACGACGTTCAGACAGCGCGAGAGCACGCCCGCTTCGTTTTCCATATTGATCTGGATGGTCACGATCTTTTCCTTCACCGCTTCGTAGAACGGAAAAATGCCATCTCTGTATTTATAAAACGCGCTGCGGCTGAGGCCAATCTGCTTGACCGCTTCGTTGATCGTCAGGCCAGGATTTTTCGCGAGCAGCTCTTTGGTCTGCGCAGTCTTCAGAATCGCTTCCGGCAAAATGGTCTCATCAACGATGTACCGCTTGTTCACAGCATTGTCTTTCATCATGCCACGTCCTTTCGTCTATTCTCGGCGGATTTTCATCCGCTACATAAGGATATTACTCGAAGATCGCGTCCTTGTCAAGAGGACTTGCAGGATATTCCCGCTTCCATTCATTTCACGGATTATTGTAAATTATCTGCAAAATCCCGCTGAACACAAAAACTGCAGCACATTGTGCTGCAGTTTGAGCGATAATCCTTAGCAATTGACCATATCGTTGATGTTCGCCCCACCGAGAGTAATTGGTGAACAATTATCCGGCATCGGAACGCGGCATTCGATCAGCGCGCAGCTTGGATCTGCGAGCGCTTCCTTGAGCACAGCCTCGATCTCGTCTTCCGATTCGATGCGATAGGTCTTAAACCCGTAGGCTTCGAAAATCTTCGAGAAATCGATGTCGCACTGGAAGAGCACGTTGGAATAGCGTTTGCCAACGTAGTGATACTGGAGCTGACGCACCATCCCCAGCGCCTGGTTGTTGAAGAGCAGGATCTTCACAGGGAGCTTCTGCTCCATGATCGTGCCCAGCTCATACATTCCCATCTGGAAGCTGCCATCACCGGTGACGGCAACAACGGTGGCATCCGGGCAGGCGACCTGAGCGCCAACCGCTGCAGGAATGCCATAGCCCATGGTGCCAAGGCCGCAGGACGAAATGAATTGATGTGGTTTTTCACACTTCAGATAGTTGGCCGCCCAAACCTGGTGCTGACCGACGTCTGTGGTGAAGAAGCAGTTTTCCGGATCAACCAGATCGCTGAGCTTGTCGAGCACCTTCGGAACGATGCGGTCCGGTTCCGGCGCACCCTTCGCCTGTTCGAGATAGCCGCAGCCGACGAGACTTTCCGCCTTGCGCTGCAGCGCGTCTTCCAGCTGGAGCATGACCTGCTTCGCATCGCCAACGATCGGAATATCCGGAACAATGTTCTTGCCGATCTCGGCTGGGTCCACATCAACATGGATGACGAAGCTGTCTGGTGCGAACAAATTCGGCGCGTTGATGATGCGGTCGTCAAAGCGCGTGCCGATGGCAAGGATCACATCTGACTGACGGATCAGATCGTTTGCTTCCTGATTGCCATAGGTGCCGAGCATGCCGACCACATGCGGATCGCTGGCAGGGACACTGCCCAAGCCCATCATCGTGCAGACGATCGGGCAGTTTTTCTTTTCAGCGAGCGCCATGACTTCCTTTGTAGCGCCAGAGGTATTGACCCCGCCGCCAGCGATGATGACCATGCGCTCGGCTTCAGCGATGGCTTTGGCAGCGCGCTTGATCATGCCAGCATGGCCGTAGACCGTTGGCTTGTAGCTGCGGATGTCCACATGCTTCCATGGTTCGTACACAGCGACCTGCTGCTGGGAAACATCGCGAGGAATGTCGATCAGAACAGGACCAGGACGGCCAGTTCTGGCGATATAGAATGCTTCAGCGACGATGCGTGGAAGATCCTCCGCATCCTGTACGAGAATATTGTGTTTGGTGATCGGTGTCGTGATGCCGGTGATGTCGGTTTCCTGGAACGCGTCGGTCCCGATGAGGTGCTTGGCAACCTGACCAGTGATCGCAACAACCGGGATCGAATCCATATAGGCCGTGGCAATCCCGGTGACCAGATTGGTCGCCCCAGGGCCGCTCGTAGCAATGCAGACACCTACGGTGTTCTTTGCACGTGCGTAGCCACTCGCTTCATGCACTGCCCCCTGTTCCTGACGGACAAGAACATTGTTGATCGGGCTCTTATCAAGAGCGTCAAATATTTCCAACAAGGCACCACCTGGATATCCGAAAATATCCGTTACGCCTTCATCTCGCAATGCCTGAACTAAAATTTCTGCGCCGTTCAATAGCAACACCTTCCTTACTTGTTAAACCCAGGGGCGCTGGGCGCCCCTGTCAGTGCTTTTGGATCAGTCGTTTTTGTCGTTTGCGTTGAGGAATGGCATCATGCTGCGGAGCTGACCACCGACTTCTTCGATCTGATGGCCGGCTTCATGTTCGCGCATAGCGTAGAATTCTTTGAAGCCATTTGCATAGTCATCGCGGAATTCTTTTGCGAACTTGCCGCTCTGGATGTCTGCCAAAACTTCCTTCATGTGCTGTTTGGTTTCAGCGGTCACAATGCGTGGGCCAGTGACATAGTCGCCATATTCAGCAGTGTTGGAGATGGATTTACGCATCTTGTCCATGCCGCCTTCGTAGATCAGGTCGATGATCATGCGCATTTCGTGGCAGCATTCAAAGTATGCCATTTCTGGCTGGTAGCCAGCTTCTACGAGGGTTTCGAAGCCTGCTTCGATGAGAGAGGTCAAGCCGCCGCAGAGAACTGCCTGTTCCCCAAAGAGGTCAGTCTCGGTCTCTTCTTTGAAGGTGGTTTCAATAACACCAACGCGGGTGCCGCCGATACCATCGGCCCAGGAGAGCGCGATCTGCAGCGCATTGCCGGTTGCATCCTGAGCAACAGCTACGAGATCAGGCACAGCGGAGCCTTTGGTGAATTCACGGCGAACAATGTGGCCAGGGCCCTTTGGTGCGCACATGAATACGTCAACACCTTCCGGCGCCTTGATGTAGCCAAAGTGAATGTTGAAGCCGTGACCAAAGCCAAGGGCATTGCCAGCTTCGAGGTTTGGTTCGATTTCGTTCTTATAGATGTCCGGCTGGGTTTCATCCGGAGTCAGGATCATGATAACATCGCTCTTCTTGACCGCTTCTGCGACAGGCAGAACTTCAAAGCCGTCTTCGCGTGCAGCCTGAGCGGATTTCCCTTCGCGGATACCGATGATGACATTGTAGCCACTGTCACGCAGGTTCTTTGCGTGTGCGTGACCCTGGGAACCATAACCAACAACGCAGAGCTGCTTGTCGGTCAATACATTAGTAGGAACATCTGTCTTGTAATAAATTTTTGCTGCCATTGTAACAATTTCCTCCTAGAAATTTGGATTATATTGATCACCCGTTGATACGGTGGATCTTACTTTTCTTTTGGGCTGCGAACCATTGCGCTCGCCCCAGTCTTAACGATTTCCTGAACGCCGAATGGGCGCAGGGTTTTGATGATCGCGTCGATCTTGTCGTCGTCGCCGGTGGCTTCGATGATCATGGAGCGACGGCCAACGTCGATGATGCGCGCATGGAAGATATCCATCAGCGTCTTGATCTCGCCGCGAGTCTCATGGTCGCAGGACACACGAACCATCAGAAGCTGACGCTCAACCGTGTCTTCATGGGTAATGTCGTTGACTTTGATGACATCAATGAGCTTGTGGAGCTGCTTGGTCACCTGTTCAATGGTCACCTCGTCGCCATGGACCACAATGGTCATGCGGGAGACTGTTGGATCTTCAGTATCACTAACGACAAGACTGTCAATGTTGTAGCCGCGTCTGGAGAACAGACCGGAAACACGTGACAAAACACCTGGGTTGTTTTCTACTGTTACTGCTAATTTATGCTTCATCTTCAAATTCCCCCACTATTTCATCTAAGGAGCAGCCCGCTGGTATCATCGGATAAACATTCGACAGTCTGTTGATCTTGCATTCGATAAACAGAGGGCCATCCTGCTTGAGCAACGCCGGCAATTGTGCTTCTGCCTCATCCAGGGTGGTGATGCAGCGATATGGGATATCGTACGCACTCATCAGTTTTTCCCAATCCGGGCCAACCTCCAGAGGCGTAGCCGCATAGTTGGCATCGTTGAACATTTCCTGCCACTGACGCACCATGCCAAGGTATCCATTGTTGAACATCACGATCTTCAGTGGAACGGAGAATTCCTTGACAATGCAGAGCTCCTGCTCGTTCATCTGGAAGCTGCCGTCACCGGTGATGAGAATGACACGTTCGTCCTTTTTCCCAAACTGAGCGCCGATCGCTGCCGGTAAGCCGTAACCCATCGTGCCAAGACCGCCGGAGGTCAGGAAATGACGAGGGCCCTTTGGATGCAGGAAAAGCGCCGCCCACATCTGGTGCTGACCGACATCCGTCACAACGATGGTGTTTTCATCCAGTTCCTTGTTGATGATGTCGCAAAGCTCCATTGGTGGGAGCGAGTCTGGATCGCCATGCTTGAGCGGGCGATAATGATCCGCGATCTCCTGGCGCCATGCGCTGTGATCAGCGTTTTCGTCAGCAACCTCGCCTGCCAGGAGCTCAAAGAACTCAGCAGCGTCACCGACGATAGGAATATCAACCTGAACGTTCTTCCCAATCTCGGAAGAATCGATGTCCACATGGATCTTTTTAGAATGCTGCGAGAATCTTGACGTGTCGCTGGTCACGCGGTCGTCAAAACGCATCCCCACTGCCAGAAGCAGGTCGCAGTTCTGAATGGCGTAGTTGCCATCCGTCGTGCCGTGCATGCCGACCATGCCGACAAAATTCTTGTGGTCGCCAGGGATCACGCCGTTTGCCATCAGCGTCTGGCTGATTGGCACATCCAGCTGATCGACAACCGTCAGCACATTCTTGCGTACCGCTTCGGTCGTGTTCACCCCGCCACCAATGATGATCAGCGGCTTTTTCGCTTCAGCCAACATGCGGCCAACCTTGCGGATCTGTTCGCGGGTGATCACGCTGTTTTTGAGTTTTCTTCTGTAACGTTCCGTTGGCTCAACATCCAGATCCGGATTCTTCACATCCTGCGTAAAGAGATCCTTTGGAATGTCGACCAAAACCGGGCCTGGACGGCCATGGGAGGCAATGTAGAACGCATCCGCCAAAACCTGTGGGATCTGGCTGGCGTCGGTGACCATCACACTCGCCTTCGTCACAGCATCTGCCATCCCCGTTACGTACGCTTCCTGGAAGCTGTCCTTCCCGAGGAGGGAGCTTGCGACCTGGCCGCTGATCATAACCAGCGGGATCGAGTCCATCGAGGCAGTGCCAAGACCCGTCATCATATTTGCCGCGCCTGGGCCGCTCGTTGCAAAGCAAACGCCGACCTTACCAGTCGCACGCGCATAGCCGTCGGCTGCGTGAACCGCGCCCTGTTCGTGGCGCATCAAAATATGTTTTACTCCAAAATGTTTTAGACGATCATACAATGGGATGACTGCGCCCCCTGGCAGTCCGAAAACAAGATCAACGCCCTGTTTTTCAAGGCAACTTAATAAGATATCTGCTCCAATCACGCCTATTCACACCTTCTTTTCTTTCAATCTATAACTTGTTAGGTTCTGTACCGTTATCTATATTATAGCGATATTTCTGAAGATTTCAAGCCTCAAATCGCATTTTGTGTTATAACAGAGCTTATATTTTTCATCTGTTATAACACACATTTTCTTATGGATCGATAACCAGAACTGATGGATGTCGGTGGCATTTTTCAGCGACCACGCTGCAGCGCCAAGTGTGTACGCTTTCACACATTTCTGCGCTCGATTTTATTTGCAACTGCTGATTTCAAACCATCTTTTTCCCGTCTTTGATCGGCAGACAAGCGTTCACGCTGTCAAACAACAAGCAACTGTTATAGTTGCGCTGTATCCATCTGTGCCAATAAACGCTTTTTATAGTAAAAAAAACCGGGCATCAGATGTCCTCACATCTGATACCCGTTGGTGTTTTCGTCGGACAGCGGCGCGCTCTCAAGATCGTAGGAATCTTCGTCGGTGGTGGTGTCTTCGTACGGAAGCACGACAGACACTTTCGTGCCGACGCCGCGGATGCTGTCGATGTAGAAGGTCCCGTTGTGGAGGGCGACGATCTCGTTGGCGATGGATAGCCCGAGACCGGTGCCGCTCTGTTTGCTGGACCCTTTATAGAATTTTTCCTTGACGCGCACGAGCTCTTCGCTGGACATGCCCGGGCCGTTGTCTTCGATGGTCATGACGACCTGGTCGTCGAGCATGTGCGCCTGGATCACGACCTCAGGATAGGCGCGCCCTTTGACGAACTTGAAGGCGTTGTCCAGAATGTTGACAAAAACCTGGCTGAGTCGGTTTTCGTCGGCCATGACCATGACATCTGTGTTGCCGAGATGCAAGCGCAGCGCGATCTCTTCCTGAGAAGCGCGCGGCAGGAACTGGTTGTAGAGGCTCTCGAGAAAATCGTTCATCCAGATCGGCTCCAGCTCCAGCTCGATGCGATGGCTCTGCAACTTGGAAAAATCAAGAAGGTCGTTGACGAGACGGATCATGCGCTTGGTCTCGCGGGAGATGATCTCCATCCCCATGCGCGTGGTCTCGACGTCCTCCGGCGAATCCTCGATGGTCTCGGCCCAGCCGTTGATGGAGGTCAGCGGCGTGCGCAGCTCATGAGAAATGCTGGAGATAAAATCGTTCTTCGTTTTATACGACTGCGCGATCTCATCGGTCATGCGGTTGATGGCCTTAGAAAGCTGGCCGATCTCGTCGTTGTTGTAGACGGTGGCCTTGGCTTCCAGATTGCCTTTGGTGATCTCGCGGGTGACGCGGATGAGGTTGCGGATCGGTTTCAGGATGAGCGAGCTCATGACGCGACCAACGATGGTCGCCACAAGCAGGATCACCACGGCGATGATGGTGACGGCAACGACGTTGGATTTCACGAGCGCGTTGACCATCGACATACTGGAGACGTAGCGCAGCACGCCCACGACGATCTTTCCGTCGTAGATCGGCACGGAAACAGACATGACGGCCTCGCGGGTGTCAAGTCTGCCGCGCCAGGCGTCAACGTCTCCGGCGACGGCGCCGTTGTAATCGTCGGTCAGCTCGGTGGCGTTTTCGGTGTCGCCAATATTGTTGATCAGGAAATGGCCATTGGTGTCATACACTTCCACGAGGGCTTTTTCCTGGCTGTCCATATTTTCAAAAATAAAGTCCTGTTTGTCTTCGATATCGCCGGAGGGCGCGTAGCGATTGAACATCGACGCGGCGGCTTCGGCATTGTTGGTGAGCGTCTGTTCAACGCCGGACACATAATACTGGTAAATGGCGAAAATGAACAGGCTTTCCATGATGATGAGCGTGATCAGGCTGATCAGCACATAACTCAAAGACAGCTTTGTGCCAAGACCTGATGCCACGATCAATCACCACCCCACCAACGATATCCATAGCCCCAGACTTTCTCGATGTATTTTGGCTTCGATGGATCCTCTTCGATCTTCTGGCGGATGCGGCGGATGTTGACGTCGACGATCTTGAAATCGCCCACGTAGTTGTAGCCCCAGACGTTGTTGAGGATCTCGTCGCGATGCACGGCCTTGTTGGCGTTTTCCATGAAATATTTGACGAGGGAGAATTCGATCGGGGTGAGCTCGATCTCCTTGCCGTTTTTGAGGAAACGACGCTCGTCGATGTTCATGGTGAAAATACCGGTGGTGATCTCCTTGGCGTCTTCACCGGCTTCATCCACCTGGATGGAGAGGCGGCGCAAAAGCGCGTTGATGCGCGCGAGCAATTCTTTCGGGCTGAACGGCTTGACGATGTAGTCGTCGGCGCCGGCCTCCAGACCTTCGATCTTGTTTTCTTCCTGGCCTTTTGCGGTGAGGATGATGACCCCGAGCTGCGGGAAGGCTTCGCGCGCCTTCGCGCAAACTTCGAAGCCGTTGATGCCAGGCAGCATGACGTCTAAGAGCACAATGTCGACGCTGTCGTCAAGTTTTTCCAGCGCTTCTTCGCCGCTGCCCGCTTCGATGACGTCAAAATTATTGCGTTTGAGATTGACTTTTATGAAGCCGCGAATGGCTTCTTCGTCTTCTACTACCAAAATCTTATTAGTCATTTTGTTGTCCTCCTTCAATTTGGAAGAGTTGCTTGATACTGTCTGTATCGATCTTTTGTCCTGCAAATCTCTCCGTATTGCACAACGCGTAGTACACGCGCTGAGAACTTGGGGATGTCCCGAGCGGGATGATCCCTCGTGTATTTTCTATATTCTCAGCCTCTGCCGCTGTCACAGCATAGAGGATGATGGCTGGTTCCGCGTTGTTCCCGTCATAGAGCCGCACCTGGCTGGAGCCTTTGTCGTTCACAAACTGATAGCGCACCGTATCCAGACAATACTGCGGCAGCACAAAGGTGTAGCCATCGGTGCTGTTTTCGAGCACACCGTAGATATTTTCCAGGGCGCTGTCGCCGTCCCAGGTTTTCCAGATGCGCAGATAGTCGCTTTCTTCGCGGCCGATCTTTTCGATCGGTTCGAGAACAGACTGCACATCCAGCACACCGTCGCCGGTGATATCTGCGATGATCGGATCGCGCGTAGCCACTCTGTTGATGAAATGCACCCGCGAGGTCATCTGTTCCTCGAAGCTGTTGTCCTCTGTCGGCAAAAGCAGCTCCACGTTCAGGTCGCTGTAGTTGTTCGAATGGACGAAATAAAGTCCGCGCTGCGAATCGCTGACGTTGCCAAAGGCCATCTCCAGGCAGTTTCCATCAAAGCTCTTTTCGTATACAGAGGTGACATCCTCTCCGCCTTCATAAACGGCCAGCGTCGTCGTCGGTGCTGTGTCTTCGTAATTGTTCAGGGCGCAGAGGATCGCCTCGTTGCCGTCGCCGTTAAGATCGGCCATTTCCAGGAAGGAATAGTTGATCTGCGTCATTTCTGTAAAGCCGTCGCTGTTCATGTGATAGATCGAGAGCACGTTGTTGCCGCCGACGTCGACACCGACGCAGGCCTCGTCTGAGCCATCGCCGTCAATATCGAAGAGCCGGAAGAAATCGATGCCATTGCCGTACTGCTGGATCTGATCGAGAATGCTCCAGGTGCCTTCGTCATTCTGATGCATCAGCATCACGCCAACCTCATGGCCGTTGTTGTTGGACCAGAACGCAAGTTTTTCGTCCTGCTCGTCGCCATCGATGTCAAGGTCGATGATCGCTGCCGGATCTTCCATTTCCTCTGGCACCTGCAGATGGGCGCCGTCGTTCAAAAAGGAATTGATCAGCGTGCGCTCGACGTATTCCTCCTGGTCACTCGCCGGAGGCAAGATCAGCGCCGAAGGTTCCTCAAAAAGAATGGCGCAGCCAGAAAGCGGCAGCGTGCACAGGAGCAGCGCAAATATTAAAGCTAGTCTTTTCATACTGCCTCCTATTCATTACCAATCTATTATATCATAGCTCATAACGCGCCATCCGAAAAGGGCTCCGATGAAATTATCACCAAATATCAACAATGTCTCCACAATTTGACAACAGAAAAAAGCCGTTTAACGACATGCTTAGGTCGATCCTACAATCAAAGCCAGCGACAGCAGCGTTTTTCTACAAAATAGATGATCTCGTAGAGCAGCACGCCGAGCAGCGCCATGCCGATGATGCCGGCGAACATATCTGCATATTCGCGACGCTCCATACCGTCGAGGATGAGATAGCCGAGCCCGTCGAAGGACGCGAAGGTTTCAGCGAAAAAGAGCACCGCCACCGACGTGCCGACAGAAATACGCAGGCTCGTCAAAACCTGTGGCAGACAGGCGGGCATCAGAAGATGGCGAAAAACATCCCAGGTGCGGCGGCTCATCGTGTGCATGGCGTCGACGCTCTCCTGCGGCAGCTGATGCGCGGCATCACAGACGACCACGAAGATCTGGAAGAAAATGATGAGCGTGATGAGCACGATCTTTGGCAGATTGCCGAGGCCGAAGAGCACGACCAGGATCGGCAGAAAAACGACCTTCGGCAGCGGATAGAGGATCGCCACCAGCGGCGTCGCGATGTGATAGAGCTTCTCCGAGCGCCCGCAGGCCAGCCCCAGCGGCACAGCCAGGAGCACACCGAGGGCTGTGCTCACGAGAACACGCAGTGCGCTGATGCCAAACTGCGGCCACATCTCGCCGTCGGCGCAGAGCGCGACAAAGGCTTTGAAGGAAGTCAGCGGTCCCGGCAGAAACGCTTTGTCCAGCGCCAGACTCGCCAGCTCCCAAAAAGCCAGCAGCGCCAGCGTGGCGATTACGATGGATACCCCTTTTTTCATGCGCTCTCGCCTCCTTCCAGCATGGCCTTGACCCGCGCACACTGCGCAACGAACGCAGCGTCGTAGCGATCCTGCGGCGTCTTGGTGTTGTCGATGACCTGCGGCGTCTCGCTGTCCTTGCTGTAGACGAGCAGATGATCACAGACATAAACCGCTTCCTCAATGCTGTGCGTCACGAGCACAAGGGTGACGCCGCTCTCGATCGACAGCCGCAGCACTTCCTCCTGCAGCTTTTCGCGCGTCAGCGCATCGAGAGCGGAAAACGGCTCGTCCATCAGGAGCACCTCCGGCTCGTCGATGAGCGCGCGACCGATCGCCACGCGCTGACACTGCCCGCCGGAAAGCTGCGAAGGAAATTTATCCTCCAGCCCTTCCAGCCCGAGCCGCGCCAGCTCCCGCGCCACACGCGCCTGGATCTCAGCGCGCGGCGTTTTTTTCAACAGAAGCGGCAGCGCCAGATTTTTGCGCACGGTCTTCCAGCGAAAAAGCCCGTATTGCTGCTGGATGAAGCTGACGCGATCCATCGGCGCCGCTGCTGGTTTTCCCTGACAGAGGACGCTGCCCTCCGTCGGGCTTTTGAGCCCGGCGAGAAGATAGAGCAGCGTCGTTTTGCCGCAGCCAGACGGACCGATCAGCGCCCAGCGCTCGCGGGAATTTATCTGCAAGTTAAAATGCGCCAACAAGGTGTTGGCGCTTTCCGGGTATTTGAACCCGACATTGTCTAATTGGTAGATCACTCTTCTGCCTCCGTCACATAGGAGGTGTCAACGAGATCGTGATAGCTGTAGACCTTGTCCAGCAGCTGTTTTTCCACGAGCCAGGATTCCAGACGGGCAACCTGCTGCTCCGTTGGCACAGCGCCTGGCGTGTAGGTTGGCATTGGATAGGTATCGCGCAGCGTTTCCGGAACGTTGGCTTTTTCCATCAGCAGATCGCGATAGGTGTCTGGATTTTCGTTGATATCCGTCATGGCCTGGAAGAGCACATCCATGAAGGCATCAAGCGTTGGCTGATGATTGGTGATGAAATCGTCCGTTGCCAGGAAGACCGACTGGGAGAAATTTTCATCCAGCGTGGTGTCGTCGATGACGCTGATGCCGCCCTGGGCGATGGCAAAGGACGCCAGTGGATCCGGCAGGATAGCAGCATCAATATCCTTGCCCTGGAGCAGGGTTTCAACGCGCAGCATCAGATCCGGCATGTTCACGAGCTCGATCGATTCGCTGTCGAGCTGGTAATAATCCTCGTACTGATCCATCAGATATTCCATCATCGTGTTCGTGGAGATCGCCACGCGCTTGCCTTCGAGATCCTCCGGCTTGGTGATGCCGCTGTCTGGGGCAGCGACGACGACGAAGCGTCCTTCTTCAGGCGTTGCGCCGAAGGCCAGGCTGACGACCTTGGTGTCGGTCTCTGCTTTTTTCATCAGACTCTGCACGACCATGTCGTTCATCACGACATCCAGCTCCCCGGCTTCCACAGCCTTGGACTGATCGGAGCTCGACGCGAACGGATAGATCTCAACGTTGAGCCCGGCGTCGGCGAACATGTTTTCCTGCTCAGCCGCAAAGATCGGCAGACTGTCTGCGATCGAGAGCACGCCGACACGGACCACATCGTTTCCTGGATCCTCTGCGGCTGGCGGCGCACTTTCCTGAACGGCGCTCGCTGCCGGCGCTTCTTCGCCTTCGCTGCTGTTGCCACAGGCCATAAGCCCAACTGTCATGGCACCACAAAGGAGCAGCGCACCTGCTTTTTTCATCCACTTTCTCATTTCAATCATTCCTCCCTGTTCATCGATACTGCAAAAAATTTTCTTCGTCTTCCGAGATCACCACATCGAGCGCTGTGCCAAAGCACTCCTGCAGATAAGCAGCGAGCTTTGCGAGCACCGGCCGCTCCCCTGCGTAGTGGGAAACATCGACCATCGGCAGGCCCATTTCCACAGCCTGCTGCGCGTCATGGTATTTCATATCGCCGGTGACATACACATCGGCGCCAGCCGCTTTTGCCTGGGCGAGAAATTCTGTCGCGCTGCCACCGCAGAGCGCCACCCGCTCCACGCGGCCCTGGGTCGGACCGGCAACAGCCAGCACAGAAATCCCCAGCGCCTGCTTCACACGCTCCAGCCACACATCAAAATCCAGCGGCTCCGGCAAACGGCCAATGCGCCCGAGGCTTTCGATCGCTGCGCTCGCAAACACATCGTAGGCTGGTTCTTCGTATGGATGCGCCGCCACCAGCGCCTGCAGCACAGCGGCCAGCCTGTCGTGATCGACGAGCACCTCCAGTCGTGCTTCCTCCACCTGCTCCAGATGGCCCAACGTGCCGAGATATGGCGACGCGCCAGCCTGCGGACGGAACTGCCCCGTCCCCTGCACCGTCCAGGCGCAGGCTTCGTACGCGCCCTGGGCGCCGGCGCCGGCAGCAAAGAGCGCAGCCTTCACCTGCTCCAGATGGCTGAGCGGCACAAAAACCACCAGCTTATAGCGTGGTTTGCGCGCAGTTTCCGCCAAACCTTCGACATCCACCAGTCCCAGCCGCTCAGCGAGCACATCGTTGACACCGCCGCGCGCAATATCGAGGTTGGTGTGCGCAGAATAAATGGCGATGTCGTGCTTCAGGCAGAGCTGGCTCATGCGACCGATGGCAGAATCGGTGCGCAGCGATTTCACACCCTTGAAAATAAACGGATGGTGGCTGACGATGAGATCAGCCTCGCGACGCACAGCTTCCTCTGTCACCGCCAGCGACGGCGTCAGCGCCAGAAGCACGCGCCGCACCTCGGCGTTGGGATCACCGAGCTGCAGGCCGACGTTGTCCCAGTCTTCCTTGAGCTGCTGCGGCGCCAGTTTTTCCAGCGCCTGCATAATGTCTTTTACCTGCATGATCGTTCCTCCTCCCATTCTCTCCAAAGTGCGCTGAGCCTGTCGTAACGCTCTGCCACCTCGGCGCGGCGTGTGCGCACCGGCTCCCAGGCAGCAAGCAGCCGCTCGTCGTTTTCGCGGCGGGCGGCAAAATACGCCGTCGCAAGCGCGTCAGAGCGCGTGCGCAGCGTGACGCCAAAATAGAGCGCAGTCTCGCTGTAGACCACCGGCGCTGCCGCCGGTTCCAGCGCAAACACTTCATAATAATGATCGTTTTCCAGGACCACCGTTTCCTCCACAACCGCAAAGCCATGGTCCATCGCCCAGCGGCGCAGGATCCACGGCGCCACGTTTGGCGAAACGATGATGCGCGCAAGGGCAGCCACCACCTCCGGCGCTGCCGAGAGGATCTCTGCCATCAGCCCGGCGCCCATGCCAGCCAGCGTCACCACGCTGACCTCGCCAGGCGCGAGCGCTGTCAGGCCGTCCCCCAGCCTGAGCGCGAGCTGCTCTGGCGAAATGCCGGCGCGGGCAGCGTTTTTGCGCGCCGCTTCCAGCGGTCCCTTATTGATATCACAGCCGATGGCGGCTGGCACCTGACCACGCTCGATGAGCGCGATCGGCAGATACGCATGGTCGCAGCCGATATCTGCGACCTGCGCGCCCTGCGGCACCAGCTCCGCCACCGCTTCCAGTCGTTTTGACAGCATGGCTCTCTCCTATCGCAGCATGATAAAGGCGGCCTGTCGCCCCACTTCTCCGCCAAAACGGCGGCGATGCGAGAAGAACAGATCGTCCCGGGCAAAGGTGGAGAGATCGACCAGCGTGATGTTTTCCTGCGGCACGCCAGCAGCACGCAGCTGATCGATGTTCGCCTGCCAGATATTGAAGAGATATTTGCCATTTTTGCGCGGCACGAGCAAGCGCTCCGGCTTCACGGCGTGTGGACGGACAGCGTCAACGACCTCTTTACCAACCTCGAAATGCTCCGGATCGATCGCCGGGCCAACGGCCACGAGGAGATCCTCTGGATTGGTGCCATAATTTTCCTGCATGGCGCGCACCGTTTCCATCGCAATGCCAGCCACCGTTCCGCGCCAGCCGGCGTGGCAGGCGCCGATGGCCTGATGCGCCGGATCGTAGAAAAGCACCGGCACACAGTCGGCGTAGGTGACAAAGAGCGCGCGTCGCGGCACGTTGGTGATCATGCCGTCGGCATCGCCGAGCGCGTCGCTGGCACTGTGAAATCCGCGGCCGCCGTCCTTTTCACCAGCCACGAGCACCTTGTTGGAGTGGATGAAGTGCAGGCTTACCACCTCGCTCGGACTGATGCCAAAATTTGTCACAAAACGGTCGCGGTTGGCGCGCACCGTCATGATGTCGTCCTTTGTGTGCAGACCCAGATTCAGGGACTGATAAGGAAAATCACTGCGGCCGCCGTGGCGCGTTGAAAAAGCGTGGACGATGCCGGATTGAGCAGCCAGCGCGTCGGCTTCCACCCAGACCAGGCCATTGTTCGTTTGCAAATGATACATGATCTTCCTCCTCAAAATTGTGAACATTCAATGTCATACAGGGCGCGATAATGACCGCCGCGCTGTTTGAGGAGCGCAGCGTGCGACCCCTGCTCAATGATTTTACCATACGAGACCACGTATGAAAAGTCAAGCTTTTCCAATAGCGTCAGGCTGTGGCTGATAATGATCACAGTACGCCCTTCGCCCCAGGCCAGAAGCCGCGCGAAAATCCGCTCAGCCAGCCGTTTGTCGAGCTTCTGCAGCGCTTCGTCGAGGATCGCGATCCTTGGCTCCTGCACGATCATGCGCGCGATCGCCAGGCGCTGCCGCTGGCCGCCGGAAAACGCCCGCGCATTTTCCGAGAGGATGGTGTCCAATCCCTGCGGCAGCGCGCGCACGATCTCGTCCAGCTCAACCATTTCCAGCGCCTGCCAGATGGCGTCGTCGCTCACGCGCACGTTCGCCAGCTGCATATTTTCACGGATCGAGGTGTAGAAGAAATAGCTTTCCTGATCGACACTGGCCACAATGCGATGCAGCGTTGCTTCGTCAAGCGTCGCGATATCCACGCCGCCGATCCGCACAGAGCCGCCGTCCGGCTGCCAGAGTCCGGAGAAGAGCCGCGCCAGCGAGGATTTTCCGCTGCCGCTCTCGCCGACGATGGCGACGTGCTGTCCCGCTGGGATCTCCAGATTGAGATCCTCGATAAAACGCCGTCCCTCCTGATGATAATTGAAGCGCACATGCTCCGCCGTCAGTGTGAACGATTGCGGCAGCGTGTCGCTTTTTATTTTGCGCTGCGGCGTCGGCGTCTCGTAAACCTGGCGCATTTCCTCGGCAGCTGCGAGGGATTCATCCATCTGCAGCACCGCCTCCGGCATCTGCAGGATCGCTTCGTAGCTGGCCAGCACCAAAAGCGCCAGCATCGCCACATACACACCTGCCAGTGCCCCATCCTGCACCGCCGGCACCATCAGCCAGAGCGCAGCGAGCATGCTGAGATGGCTGAGGGCAAAGGTCAGTCGACTCACGAGCTTTTTCTTCAAACTCATGCGCGCGTGCAGGAGCGTCAGCTGCTCGGCTTTTTCTGTGAGCGCCTGCTGCACCGCTTCCAGTCTGCCGAAAAGATGCAGATCCGCCAGGCCGTGCTTAGCGTCGAGAAATTGCTCCGACAGCGCCGTCTGCAGCAGCGCTGCTTCATGCTTGTGCGCGCGTCCGCCGGAAAGCGCCAGCGCCGGCACAACGATCCCTGCCAGGATCTGACCGACGAGCAGAAGCGGGATCAGCACCGGCTGATAAAACGCCAGAAAGAGCGCGCAGACTGTGTAGATGATGAGGCTGCCCAGCGGCACCGAGACGGCCTTGAGATAAAAATATTGCAGCACGTTGATGTCCGTGACAAATTGGTTGTAGAGCTTTCCCTCGGCGTAATCCGGCAGCGCGTCCGGGACCAGCGGCTCAAGATGGTCGTAGAAATCTCGCCGCAGATGGCCGAGGATGCGAAACGCGACGCTGTGATTGAGCAGCCGCTCCACATAGCGCACGACTGCGCGCCCGATGCCGAAAAAACGCACACCGGTGATGAGCGGCATGAGCAGGAGCACCTCCGGCGTCAGCGCCGCTTTCGAGAGCAAGAGTCCCGACGTCGCCAAAAGCCCGGCGTTGCCGAGCACCGTCAACGCCACGAGCAGACTTCCCAGCAGCACGCGCCAACGATACGGCGCCAACAGCCGCAATAACCAACGGATCGTATCAGACATAAGAAGCCGCCTCCCTTCCTGTCGCTTCCAGAAAATGCCCGGCATCGTCGACAATCTCTTCGTAGCTGCCGCTGGCTGTGATGCGTCCATGGCGCATGACAACGATGCGGTCCACCTGGCGCAGCGTCTGCAGACGATGCGCGATGATCCAGGTGGCGCGTCCGCGCGTCAGAGGATCGAGGGCATCGACCAGCGCGCGTTCGCTCTCCACATCGAGGTTGTCGGTCATCTCGTCGAGAAAGAGCACGTCACTCTCGCGATATAGAGCGCGCGCCACCAAAAGCAGCGCCGTCTGCCCGCCGGAAAGCTGTTGTCCGCCCTGACCGATGAGCGTATCCAGCCCCGTCGGCAGCGTGCGCAACAGCGCCGTCAGCCCAACCTGGTCAGCGATCTTCGCCGCGCGCGCAGCTGCTTCCGCTGAAAGATCGCCGGCAAAGGCGATGTTCTCGCGCACCGTTCCCTGGAAAATGTACGGCGTCTGCAGCACCGCCGCCAGTCGTGCGTGATACGCGTCACGCCGCCACTTTTTGAGGGGCACCTCGTTGACAAAGATCGTGCCGGCAGTCGGCGTGAGAAATCCCATCGCCAGCATCATCAGCGTCGTCTTGCCGCTGCCGCTGTCGCCAACGAAGGCCAGCGACTGGCCGGCAGAAAGCGTGAGCGACACATCGTGCACCGCATCCTCCGCTGCGTCTGGATAACGATAGCTGACGTGCTCAAAGCGGATCGACGTGACCTTTTCTTCCGCGTGATCGCCGCCAGGCATTGGCCACGGCTCTATTTCAAGAAAGGCGTAGATGCTCTTCGCCGCTTCCTGCGCGTTGATGCCAGAGTGAAAATACTGGCCGAGGGTGCGCATCGGCTGGTAATATTCCGGCGCCAGAAGCAGGATGTAAAATCCAATGAGAAACGTCAGCGTGCCATTGCAGAGCCGCAGCCCCAGCCCGACCGCCACCATGGCGATCGAGATCGTCGCCACAAGCTCCAGCGCCAGCGACGAAATGAAGGCCCATTTCTGCACAGAAAACGTCGCCTTGCGATAGGCTTCGCTGATCTCGCCGATCTTTTCTCCCTGCTGACGGCTGCGGCCAAGAGATTTCAGCGTCACGAGCCCAGCGAGCACATCCTGCAGAAAAGCGGCGAAACGCGTCAACAGCACCCACTGGCGCACGCTCTCGCGCTGTGTCCACTTGCCGATGAGGATCATGAAAACCGGGATCAGCGGCAGCGTCACCAGCATCACCACCGCGCTCAGCGGATCGCGCGGAAAGATCACGATGAGAAAGAGCACTGGAATGAACACCGCTTTGAAGAGCTGCGGCAGATAGCCGCTGAAATAATTTTCCAGCGTGTCGATCCCGTCGTAGAGCAGATTCAGCAGCTTGCCAGCCTGCAGCGTTTCCAGCTGCGCCGGCGAAAGCTGCGCGAGCTTTTCGACGAGCCGCGCCCGCAGATCCATTTTGACGCGCGTGGCCAGCCGCAGGCTGCACATTTCTTCGGCGCAATCGAGCGCAATGCGCAGCGCCAGCGCCACCAGCGCTGTGAGAAAACTCGCTGCGAGCGCTGCCCGCGATGCGCTGCCCATAAAGATCCCGTCGACGATCACCGCCACCGACCAGGTCTGCCAGAGGATCGCTGCCGCCGCGCCGAGACTCGCCAGCACCGATCCTGCGAAAAGCAGCCGCTGCCTGCGCGCTTCTCTGAGAAGCTTCTTGTCAACCATGAGGGCCTCCTTTCCACAACTATCAAAAAAGCGCCTCCCTTGCGAGAGGCGCCTGCGCCTGTTAGTATTTGAGTTTCTTCTTCGTCACGCGTGCACGGAACACATAGAAGGACCAGATCTGATAAGCCAGCACAACCGGCACCAGTGTCAGAGCAACCTTCGTCATGAAGCTCAGCGTTTTTGGCGAAGAGGCTGCGTTGTAAATGTCAAGGCTGTACGCAGGATCGATCGTCGAGATCATGATGTTCGGGAACATCCCTGCGAACACACCAGCGACACAGCAGGCGATCGCCAGCCCGATGCAGATGAACGCTTTGCCGGACGCGTGCTTCTTCGTGAAGAGCACCGACAGGATCATCAGCACAGCCGCCAGCGCGACAAAAACGATGGCGAGCACATTTTCAAACATGGTGCTGGCGAAAAATGCCCAGACCACCCAGACAACCGTGACCACGATCATCGGAATGCCCAGCTTTTCCGCAACGCCCTGTGCGCGTTCGAGCACAGCCTGGTCGCCAGCCTTGAGCATCAGATAGCAGGCCCCGTGATAGAGGAAAATCAGCGCCAGCATCACGCCGCCGACGAGACAGAACGGACGGAGCAGCGTAAAGAAGCTGCCAGCGTACTGCATCTCTGCGTCGATCGGCACGCCGATGACCAGGTTCGAGACAGCGACGCCCCAGAGGATCGCCGACAGGATCGAGGAAATAGCGATGACCGCATCCCATTTTTTACGCCAGGAGAGACTTGGCTTCTGACTGCGGAATTCGATCCCAGTCGCGCGCAGGATCAGCGCCAAAAGGATCAGGAAGAGCGCCAGATACCAGCCGCTGAACATCGTCGCGTAAACGTGTGGGAACGCAGCGAACATCGCGCCGCCGGCAGTGATCAGCCAGACTTCGTTGCCGTCCCAGAAAGGCCCGATCGTGTTCAACACAACGCGGCGTTCGTCGTCGTCCTTGCCGAGGATCGGCACCAGCGCGCCGACACCGTAGTCAAACCCTTCCAGGAAGAAGAAGCCAATGAAGAGTACGGTGATGAGAATGAACCAGAGAATATTTAAATCCATAACGAGCCCTCCTCTGCCGCTTTCGGCTTCTTGTCTTCATCGTCCACTTTCTTTGCAGCGCGTGCCAGAAGCCCCACGTCGATGATCGCGAGGATCAGGTACACAAGCGTGAAGCCGACCAGCGTGATCAGCACCTCGCCACCGCTGACGACCTGCGAAACAGCGTCAGAGGTTTTCTGCAAACCGTAGACGATCCATGGCTGACGTCCGACTTCCGTGAGGATCCAGCCAAAGGAATTGGCCAGATAAGGGAAGGCCATCAGTGGCAGGAACAAAAGCATCAGCTTCGAGCCCTTGACCTCGCGTTTGGTCTTGACCATGAAGCAGGCGATGAGCGCGCCCAGCACAAGCAGGCTGCCAGCGCCGACCATGATGCGGAAGCTCCAGAACATCAGCGGAACATCAGGAATGTAATTGCCTTCACCGTATTCCTGCTCATACTGTTCTTGGAGATCGTTGATCCCCTGCACAGGATCGGTGAAATTATTATGCGCCATGAAGCTCAACAGCCCCGGAATGGCGATCTCAGAAGTGTTTTCGTGATTTTCAGTGTCGATATTTGCGTACAGTGCCAGTGGTGCGCTGTCTTCGGTTTCCCAAAGCGCTTCCATAGCGGCCATCTTCATTGGCACTTCGTCGGTCAGATACTGGCCCTGCATGTGGCCAACGCCAGCGACAGCGATCGAAGCGATGAGCCCCATGATGGCTGCAAATTTGAACGACGATTTCATGACCGGCACATTTTTCTTACGCACCAGATGCCAGGCGCTGATGCCCAGCATGAAAAATGCTGCCGTCGTCAGCCCGGCTGTGAACACATGGGCGAATTGATGGAAGAAATACGAATTGCCGACGATCTCAGCAAAATTATCCATCTCAACGCGTCCGTTGTTGAGCACATAGCCCTGTGGGTGCTGCATGAACGAGTTCGCGACCAGGATCCACATTGCAGACAGGTTGGACGCGATCGCGACCAGCCAGATGCTCGCCAGGTGCACCGCCTTTGGCAGCTTATCCCAGCCGAAGATCCACACGCCCAGGAACGTCGATTCGATGAAGAATGCCAACAGCGCTTCAATCGCCAGCGGCGCGCCAAAGATATCGCCCATGAAACGTGCGTACTCGGACCAGTTCATCCCGAACTGGAATTCCTGAACAAGACCAGTGACGACCCCCATGACAAAGTTAATAAGGAAGAGTTTTCCCCAGAATTTCGTCATCGTTTTATATTTTGGATCGCCAGTTCTATAATACTTTGTTTGAATCATTGCTGTCATGATGGACAAGCCAAGGGTCAACGGCACAAACAGAAAATGATAGACCGTTGTGATGGCGAACTGCCAACGTGCCAACAGTAATGCATCGAGCATAACCATCCTCCTTTTTCATAATCTCCTATTCTCAGCGTACAGCGATCGCTTCGATTTCCACCTGCATATCCTTCGGCAGACGTGCCACTTCCACACAGCCGCGCGCCGGCGCGTCTTTTTCGAAGTAGCTGCCGTAGGCTTCGTTGACCACGGCGAAATCGTTCATATCCTTGAGGTAGATCGTCGTCTTAACGATATCCTCCACGCTCGCGCCTGCTTCTGCCAGGATGGCTGCGATGTTGTCCATGCACTGTCTGGTCTGGGCAGCGATGTCACCTTCTGCGACGTTGCCCGTTGCCGGGTTGATCGGAATCTGCCCGGAGACAAAGATCATCTCTCCGCTCGCGGCCACGCCCTGAGAATATGGGCCCAAGGCAGCCGGCGCTTTTTCTGTTGCCAGGATCTTTTTGCTCATTATGATTCACCTCCATTCGCAATCATTCCCTATTCAGTCATGATTATATTGATAATTATAGACTGCCAGCGGCGAAAAATCAATATAATCTGCACTCGCCAAGACATATTTAATATTGTTTTTTTCTATCGATCGGAATCGCGCCGCTTCCTCGCCGTGCAAATGGCCAAACACACAGAGATCGACGCGATATTTTTCGAGCAGCACCGCCACCTCTAGCGCCAATCCTGCGTCGTCAAACGGCGGAAAATGCAAGAGCGCGATGCGGTAGCGCGCGTCCGCCGACATCGCCGCAAGCGACGCTTCCAGCCGCGCAAATTCGCGGCGCAGCATTTTTTCCTGATGCGCCGGCCCCTCCGGATCTGCAAACGTCCAGCCGCGCGCGCCGCTGATCGCGACATCGTCCAGCAGGAGCGCGTCGTTCTGGATGGCGTACATGCCCGGCGGCAACGCCGCGCGCACCTTGCCGATGCTCTGCCACCAGTTGTCGTGGTTGCCGCGCACCAGCACCTTGCGCCCCGGCAGACAGCCCAGCCAGTTCAGCGCGAACCGCGCCTCCTCGACACGATTTCCCCAGAAAATATCCCCCGCCAAGAGCACAATATCCTGCGCCTTCACACGCTCGCACCAGCTGCGCGCGATCTTCGCCGTGTGCTGCACCCAGGATGCGCCAAACTGATCCATCGGTTTCTGTTTCTCACTTTCCAGGCCGATTGACAAATGCAGATCGCCAATCGCCCAGACCGTCGTCGTCGCCATCCGCCGCCCTCCTTCGCAATTTTTCTCGTACATCCATTATATCGGATACGTACGCCCGCGCCAACTCCTGGCGCAAAAAAGCCTTGTGAAATATAAAATTTTCATAAATTCTTCCCCCTTCCCTTGCGGCGGTCCCGCTTATCCAGTAGAATAGGTACGATCACAATTTTTATGGAGGAATAGCATGTTAATCGAATATCTAAAAGTGCTGATACTCGGTATCGTCGAAGGGATCACCGAGTGGCTGCCAATCTCCAGCACGGGGCACATGATCCTCGTAGAAAATTTTCTGCGACTCGATGTCTCCCGCGATTTCTGGGAAATGTTCCTTGTCGTCATTCAGCTCGGCGCGATCATGGCCGTCGTCGTCATCTATTTCCACAAGCTGAACCCGTTCTCGCCGCGCAAATCCGCCAAGGAAAAATCTGACACCTGGCAGATCTGGGGCAAAGTCATCATCGGCTGCCTGCCAGCAGCGATCATCGGCCTGCCGCTCAACGACTGGCTCGACGAGCATTTCTACAACTACGTCGTCGTCGCCATCGCCCTCATCGTCTATGGTATCATCTTCATCTGGATCGAAACGAGATACAACTATAAACCAACCGTCCAGGATTTTGACCAGATGAGCTATCTCACCGCCTTCAAGATCGGCTGCTTCCAGGTGCTCTCGCTCATCCCTGGGACCTCCCGCTCCGGCTCCACCATCATCGGTGGTATGCTCGTCGGCACCTCCCGCACCGTCGCCACGGAATTCTCCTTCTTCATGAGCATTCCGATCATGTTCGGTGCCAGCCTCTTAAAGCTCGTCAAGTTTGGCTTCGGCTTCACAGCCTACGAAGCCTGCATCCTGCTTTTCGGCATGGTCGTCGCCTTCTTCGTGTCGATCCTCGCCATCAAGTTCCTCGTCTCCTACGTCTCCAAGAACGACTTCAAGATCTTCGGTTATTACCGCATCGTTCTCGGCGTGATCGTTCTCGCCTATTTCTTCCTCAGCTAGGAGGCCGCTTCAATGAACATCTACGAAGAAGCGCTGGCGCTCCAGCCAACGCTCGTCAATTGGCGTCGTGCGCTCCATCGCCACGCCGAAGGCGGCTACGATCTGCCACAAACTCTTGATCTCATCCGCGCCGTGCTCACCGAGCACGGCGTCGCTTTTACAGAACCAGCGACCAGCACCATCGTCTGCGAGATCGGCCACGGCCCCGCAGGGCTCATCCTGCGCGCCGACACCGACGCCCTGCCCATGCAGGAAGAAAGCGGCGAAGATTTTTCCACAGAGACCGCCTGGGCGCACAACTGCGGCCACGATCTCCACACAGCCATGCTCCTTGGCGCCGCCGTTCTGCTCAAGTGCCACGAAAGCGCGCTCACTCACCGCACCCGCATCCTCTTCCAGCCCGACGAAGAAGGCGCCACCGGCGCCCTCCACGTTCTGCAAAACGGCATCATCAGCGCCGACTACCGCGGCGCCTTCGCGCTCCATGTTTCGCCAGTGCTGGAAAGCGGCGTGCTCTACCAATCCGACGGACCGCTCTACGCATCCGCCAACGAATTCGTCACCAGCGTGCACGGCACCAGCGCCCACGGCGCAGCGCCCCACACCGGCCACGATCCCATCTTCTGCGCCGTGCAGATCTACAACGCCCTGCAGGGGCTCATCAGCCGCGAAACGCCCGCCTTTGAAACCGCAGTGCTTTCCGTCTGCGCCATCACAGCCGGCACCACCTACAACGTCGTGCCCGCCGACGCCCAGCTTCGCGGCACCCTGCGCACCTACGACGACGGCCTGCGCGATCAGCTCAAAAGCCGCATCGTCGCGCTCAGCGAAAATCTCGCGCCCCTCTTCGGCTGCAGCGCCGAAACGCGCTTCGTCACCGGCGTGCCCGCTGTCGTCAACGACAGCGCCCTGAACCAGAGCATCCTCGCCGCCCTCGCCGCACACGCGCCGCGTGTGCGCACCGCGCCCCACGCCGAGCCCTTCAGCTGGAGCGAGGATTTCGGCTATTTCAAAGAAATCCTCCCCCTCACCATGATGACCCTCGGCGCCCAGGTGCCCGGCTGCTCCGCCGGCATCCACAACGCCGCCGTCCGCTTCAACGAAAGCGCCATGCCAGCCGGCGTCTGCGCCCACATCTGCGCAGCGCTCAGCGTCGAGTGACGCTTTTCCCACACATACAGAACAGCAGCCAGCCTTCCAGTTTCGGAATGCTGGCTGTTTTTTTATATGCGCGCTCACGCTCCCGCAAACGCTGCGAGATATTCATCCAGCCGCGCTTCCTCAAGCGCAGCCACCATTTCTGTAAACGGCGCCAGCTCGCCACGAACGGCGTAGGCCTCCAGCGCTTCGTAATACGCCAGCCGCTCTTCCTTCGCGATCGAGATCGGCTGAAACCCCTCCGTCAACAGCTGCAGATTCATCAGCATCCGCGCCGTGCGCCCGTTGCCGTCCGGGAACGGATGAATGCGCACAAATTCCGCGTGCGTCCAGGCCGCCCATTCGATCGCGTTCAGTTTTTCGCGCTGGCGCGGCATATCCGCGAAAAACCAGCGCATCTGCTGGAACATCTCCTGCGGCGCTGGCGGACGAAATCCCGCGCCCGTGATGCGCACCTCCACACTGCGATAGACACCACCGACCATGATGTTTTCCATGAGCAGCGCGTGGATATCCTTGAGCATCTCTTCATCCAACAGCCGCCCTTCCGCCACCGCCCGCTTCACATAAGAAAACGCGCGGTCGTGGTTCGCCACCTCGTAGATCTCGCGCAGCGCCTTGCCGCCAACCGACAGCCCATCCTCAAGGATCACCTTCGTCTGGATCAGCGACAGCGTGTTGCCCTCGATCGCCGTCGAGTTGTGCGCGTATTCCACATCAAAGCTGCGCGCAAATCGCGCCACCACCTCCGTCGGCGCTTCGCCCAGCAGCGCAGCAACCCGCCGCCGTTTGTCGTCAAGCCGTATCCTGTCCATCTCACTCACCTCTCAAGTTCAGTTTAATTGATTATACCACACAACAGAAAACAGCGCCAAAAAATAAACGGCTTGCGACGAATGCAGCACATTCGTCGCAAGCCATCATTAATTAATCATTACTCATTAAACATTAATCATTTACTGAAAGATACCGCTGCAGGATCGCTGCGACCTGGGCGCGGGTGGCGCTGCCCTGTGGCTGCAGTTCGTCGGCGGTCATGCCGCTGATCAATCCTTCCGCCACGGCCCACTGCATCACGTCCGTCGCCCAGCTGGAAATCTCTGCTGCGTCGCTGTAGCGCGAGAGATCGGCGCGGGCGCTGGTGTCCTCGCCCTTCCAGGCGGAATAATTGCAGAGGATCGCTGCCAGCTGCTCGCGGGTGATGGCCTCGTTTGGTCGGAACGACTCGTCCTCAAACCCAGCGACAATCCCTTCGCGCGCCGCCCAGTTCACAGCCGTGGCGTACCAGTCGCCAGCCGCCACGTCGGTAAATCCTGCGTCCTCAGCGCTGGTCACATTTTCCTGTCGCGCCAGGATGCTGACGATCATCGCGCGCGTCGTTGTCGCGTTTGGCGCAAAGGTCGTCGCGCTGGTGCCCGTCATCAGGCCTTCGCGATAGACATAGCAGACCGGATCAAAGAACCAGTCGTTTGCATGCACATCGACAAACGGCAGCGCGCATTCCGGTTCGTCGGCTTCTGCGAAAGTCGCCGTGATCGTCACGTCTCCGCTCGGCATTATGAAGGTGATCGTGCCGTCGCCATTATCGACGAAATCGATTGCTTCGCCGTGCTTGTCGGTGATCACGATCTCATCCAGCGCATAGCCGTCGTCAGGCAGCACAGTGATCGTCACCTTCTCGCCTTCTGTGGCGTAGCGGTCCACATCCAGCGCGCCGTGCTCGCTGTCATCGGTGAAGATCTCGTAGCTGTATTTGCCAGTGTATGGTGGTTCCGGGATTTTCTCCCACTGGGCATAGAGCGTCGTGTCTGCGCTGTACACCTTGTCCAGCGTCACCTGCTCGCCACCGCTCGCCGCTGTAAACCAGCCGCGGAACGTGTAGCCATCGCGGGACGCATCCGGCAGCGCGGAAATCTTACCGTCGAGATCCGTGCGCGCACTCGCCGTAGCGCAATCGCCGCCGGCGGCGTTGAAGGTGATCGTGTAGCCGATCGTTGCGTCGCATTCGTCGCAAATGCCGCCGCCATCAGCGTCGGTGTGTTTTTCGTAGCCCGGCATATCCTCCGTAAACAACGGACATCCGTCGGCCGTGCAGCCATGCCAGTGGTGCATTTCATCAGAAGCCCACTTACTTTCATCAAAATTGTGCGTGTGCGTCGTCGTTTTAAACGTTACAGTGATCTTCAGATTATCGCCGTCCACGATCGCGCTCGACACGCTTTCGACAAAACCCATGTTCACGCCGTCAAGCGTAATCTTGACCTCATCTGCGAAAGAATATTTATTATCCGGTTTGACGCGAAAAATCGCTGTATAGGATTTATCTTTCTCAAAGACTTCAGATGGTGACCACTCTACCTGTCCAATAGTGTCATCGCTTCCTACGCCCAACGCACAATAGTGGGCATCTTTTGGCACAGAAAATGACGTCGCATGGTTTTCTCCTACAACTGGCACTTTCAAACCATCGATCACCACAGAAGAAATCTTTTCAGCGACAACGTTAAACTGATAAGACGTTGACGCTTGCAGATAGTCATCATTTCCCGCTTTTGTCACGGTAACAACAACTGGTCCCGCAGCATCTTCCTTCAATGTGATCGTTCCGGTGGCGCTGTCAATCTCAGCAATATCCTGCCCCGTCGTGATCGACCAGGTCACAGCGCCATTGCCAGAACCGCCCGTCACGCCCAGCGTGAATGGCTGAGAACCTTGCAGCACACTATTTCCCTCTGGCGTGTTCGTAATCGTTAAAGCTGCTTGCGCTTGTTTATCCTGCACGCGCTCCAGCGTTGGCGCTGGCGACTGTGCGTTATTTTTCAACGTTGGCAGATAGCCGATCCATTTTCCGTCCTGCTGCGCTGTCGGATTTTGCTTTTTCGACCAAACTTCTTCACTCAGACCAAGATTCGTCGACCACGAATCATCTTCTGTCATCTCGTTCGCCGTTTTGCTGTCGCCGACGCCAGACAGATTTCCGCTCAAATAGGAGCAATTCGTCAGGCTGGCCTGATTGCTGTTGTCTTTTCCGACAATAGCACCAGCTTCCTTGGTTCCAGAGATCGCGCCGACATTATAGCTGCTGCTGAGTGAAATATTTTTTTCATTTTCACTGGTATTGAGCGTTCTCACAAGGCCAATCAATCCGCCAGTGATAATATTATATTGTGTGTCGTCGTTCAGTGATCCTGTATTGTAGCAATTTTCTACAGTCATTTTTGCATCGCAGCTTACAACACCAACAAGACCGCCCATGCCATCGTTTTCAGCAGAAGCCTGTGACGGATCAGCACTGGCGGTAATTTTAAGCGTCCCAGCATTATAGCATTCTGATAACTTCAGCGATACACCTCTATCTACATGAGAAGCGACAATCCCGCCAATTCTCGGAGTATTTCTAACCGGTGAACTCACCGTCAAAGCTTCTGAATTATCGCATCGTTCTATTGTCACTTCGTCATTTGCGTCGCCTTTAATCGCCCCTACAATTCCACCAGTGAAAGCTTCATTGCTGAGAGCGCCACTTACCGTCGGAGTAGCGTTTGTGCTGGAAATCGCCCCAGTATTTTCACAGTTCTTAATCGCTACGCCGTCAGCCTCCTCAATAAGCCCGACAATACCACCAATATCAGAACCATTTTTAATCATGATCACATCATCGTTTTTACATTCATCAATGACAGATTTCTCATGCGCGACACCGACAATACCGCCAGTGTGCCGCGCCTGGCCGCTAATGCCACCAGAATTTTCGCAGTTGTTAATCTCACCATAATTTTCCGCTACGATTCCACCAACAATCGCCGATGCGTAATCGCTGGTTGGGTAAATCGCACCTTCATTTGTGCAGTCGTCAATCGTGTTATTACCGTTCAAATTGCCGTTACAACCTGCAATCCCACCTAATTGTGTAGCGAGCCCACTGCTCAACGTTCCAGAATTTGTACAATCACTAATCTTACTGTAATACTTCGTGTTCGATCCACTCGATCCGCTCACGCCAACGATCCCGCCTGCATAAGAATCTGCGGAAAATCCCTTTGCATAGACAACCAGAATCTTGCCATCGAACGAGCAGCTTTCAATGCTGCCACTGTAATTAGTCGTGTCGTCATTTATCTGCTGCCCAAGCAAAACGCCGACGATCCCGCCAGCGCCACCGTTTTGTTCCAAGCTGGTGGAAATATAAGCGTCGTCAACTTTGACATTCTTTATCGTGCCTTCTCTGACATAACCAAACAGACCAACATATTTTTCTGATGTCTGTTTGTTGATCGTCAGATTGCTGATCGTTACATTGTTGCCGTCAAAGGTTCCTGCGAAATAAGAATCTGACGCGTTACCAATCGGCGTCCACTGTTTGTCTTTCAGATCGATCGTGGAACCAGATTTTAACGTGATCGTATCGCCGGAGAAATTATCTTTGATGGTTGTGCCATTGTTCGTCGCTGTGCCATTCACGATCGCCGCTAGACCAGCGAGATCAGCAGCATCTTCCAGCTCAAATTCCGTCGCTGATGGATTATTTGTATACCAGTCAATCTCATAACTCCCGTCATCCGTCCACGATCCAGTCGTCGTTGGTGCATCTGGAACCTGCCAATCATCAATCGTTCCGCCCGTTCCATCTGCCGCCCAGCCTGCAGTTGGCAGCATGGTCAGGCAGAGCGCGGCGATCATGGTGATGCTCAATAACTTTCGTTTCATCTTATTCATCTCCATTTCTGTCATTTTCCTTCATTAATATTGGCACCACATAAAAAGGGCGCATCACGCCCGCAGAAAAACTGCGGACGCAATGCGCCCTTGGTGCAACTATGAAAATATGCGGTTACGGCAAAATGGACAGACTTACGCTATGCGTGCGTGCGTGCGTGCGTGCGTGCGTTAGCGATTATCGTCCAGATCTGCATGGCTGTCAACCTCCTTTTCGACTTACAATGGCTTCTGCCACTGCTTATTTCTGATATTATATCATATTGTCAAGTGTTTTTTCTTACCAATTTTGCTCAAAATCGACCAGTTTTGCTTGTTTTTGATTTTTCACTTATTTCTCAGCGCTCATTTTCACACGAAAGAAAAACCTCCTACCTGCCAGCAAGCGAAGCGCGCTGGTCCGCGAAGCGGCTACCTCCTCCCTCCTACCTGAGCGCTAGCTCATTTCTCCCACAGCAGACAGACGAACGCGCCGACGGCGCCGCGCTTTCGGTAAATATCATCCAGCGTGCGGGTGGCGGCGAGGTCTGGTGTGTTGTATGGAAAGAATACGCTCTCGCGGCTGGCGAGAAGTTTTTCCGGCGCAAGGGCGCGCATCTCGTCGGCGGTTTTGAAAGCGGCGTGGTGGAAAACGGAATCCTCGCGCGGCATGTGGCTCTGATACTCGAGGCCCCAGTCGGAATCTGCGGTGATGGTGCCGATGAGGACGTGGCCGCCGGGCCGCACGACGCGCAGAAATTCGTCGAGGGCGCGCTGGTCGTCGTGGATGAATTCAAAGGCGGCCATGGAGAGCACGGCATCGAAGGACTCATCGGGAAACGGCAGCTGGTAGAGATCGCCGAGCTGGAAATGGAGCTGGTCGGCATACTCCGAGGCAGCGGCTTTTTCCTGGGCGTAGCCGATCATGGGCGCGGAAAGGTCGATGCCTTCGACATGCGCGCCGAGGGCGGCCATTTTCAGGGAAAAATTTCCTGTGCCGCAGCCGGCGTCCAGCACACGCATGCCGGGCGCGGGGGTGAAGAGAGAAAATGCGCATTCTGTTTCGAGGGCGTCGACGAGGGCGCCTTTTTGTGTTTTATACCAGGCGTCGTACTCGGGCGCCTTTTTATCAAAATCTGCCATGAAAATTCGCTCCTTTGTGCAGGTGATTTGCTCTCTTCATTATCCCGCGGCGCTGGCTGTTTGTCAACGCGGGGACGATTGACAGGGCGCGGCGGAAGTTTTTATAATAGGGGTGGTGCCGTCGCAAGACGATTGGGCACTGGTCTGGAGGAAGGTTTATGCAGGAGAGCACGTTGCTTTCTGGAAATATCACGAAGAGTCTGCTGATCTTCGCGCTGCCGATGATCGCGGGGAATCTGCTGCAGCAATGCTACAACATTGCGGACACGATCATTGTGGGGCGATTTTTGGGCGCGAATGCGCTGGCGGCGGTAGGCTCGGCCTACACGCTGATGGTTTTTCTGACGTCGATCATGCTGGGGCTGTGCATGGGCAGCGGAGCGTCGTTTTCGATCAGCTACGGGCGCGGCGACCGCGACCGGCTGCGCACGGGGATTTTCCAGTCGTTTGTGTTTATCGGGCTGGTGACGCTGGTGATCAATGTGCTGGTGTTTGTGGGCTGTGATTTCATCATCTGGTTTCTGCGCGTTGGCGACGCGGAGGTGGCGGGATTGATGAAAACGTATCTGCTGGTGATCTTTGCGGGGATCGCGGCGACGTTTTTGCAAAATTATTTTTCCTGTCTGCTGCGCGCGCTGGGCAATTCGAAAGTGCCGCTGGTTTTTCTGGCGGTGAGCGCGGTGATGAATATTGTGCTGGATCTGCTCTTTGTCTGTGTGTTTTACTGGGGGGTGGCTGGCGCGGCGCTGGCGACGATCCTTTCGCAGTGGGTGTCGGGGATTGGGCTGGCGCTGTACACGCTGCGCGCGTTTGCGGAGCTACGGCCGGAGCGCCGGCACATGCGCTGGGACGGCGAGATCTTCCACGAGATCACGAGCTTTTCATTTCTCACGTGCATCCAGCAATCGGTGATGAATTTTGGCATTTTGCTGGTGCAGGGGCTGGTCAACAGCTTTGGTCCGGTGATCATGGCGGCGTTTGCAGCGGCTGTGAAGATTGACACCTTTGCCTACAACCCTGTGCAGGATTTTGGCAATGCGTTTTCGACGTTCATTGCGCAGAATTATGGCGCGGGAAAGGCGGAGCGCATTCGCCGCGGAGTGCGGAGCGCGTTTCTCACGGCGGCTGTGTTCAGCATTCTTGTCAGCGCGGTGGTGGTGCTTTTCGCGGAGCCGCTGATGACGATCTTCATCGACGAGAGCGAGACGGAGATCATCGCGGCGGGTGTGCATTATCTGCGCGTGGAAGGCGCGTTCTATGTGGGCATTGGGATCCTCTTTTTGCTCTACGGGCTCTATCGCGCGGTGGCGCGGCCGGGGGTGAGCGTGGTGCTGACGGTGATCTCGCTGGGCACGCGCGTTGTGCTGGCGTATGCGCTGTCGGCGATCCCGGCGATCGGCGTCACGGGGATCTGGGCAGCTGTGCCGATCGGCTGGGCGCTGGCAGATATCGCCGGCATCTGGTACTGGCGCAAGCTCTCCCGCCGCGGCGAAACGCTGTTGTGATTTTTTCGGAGGCGCATTATGAAAAAGAAAGCATCCATCAACTATTTTTTCCCAACGCTCCTATTCATCATCTTTATTTTCGCAGGGCTGACCTCTTTTTTGCAGCTCTTCGGATTCTGCGCTGCGCATTTTGATGTGCTGGCGGATTCTCTGGTATTGGCGATCGTGTTTTGCCTGGTATATATGTTTGCGTGCGTGGAGCTTGCCAAAGCTGCAGAGCGCTACATCGACGACAGCTGGTGGCTGACGGAGAAATATGGCGTCAGCGATCCGCGCGTGGTGACAAGCGCCCGTGTGCTGACGCTGATCGGCGCGCTGCTCTGCGCAGGGCTGGCGGCGTCGGGATTGTTTTTGCTGTACTTCGGCGCGCTGCCAAGGCTGCTCCTCTTTTTCGCCGGGCTCGCTGTGAGCGTGCTCTTGATCCTGCGCCCCTGCGCGTGGCTGAGAAGATCGTGCAATAAAGAGCGCTTGTAAAAATAAGAGCACTTTCGTTTTCCGCGAAAGTGCTCTTATTTTTTCACATGCCGAGAAACGCGACGTATTCTTCCACGCTCATCAATGGTGCGGCGAGCGCGGCACGCATTTCTACGGAAACCTCGCCACCCACTGCCAATTCTTGGCCAGCACGCTCGACGTCGGACAGCCATTTTTCAACGCGTTCACGCGCGAGGGGCTGCTTACTCGTCAGGAGCTTGCCACAGTTGCGATAGATCTCGAGCGTCGGATTGGCGCAAGCCATTGCGGCACGCAGCACATCGAAATTGTTTTCTCCCGGGAAACCGCAATTTGCCAGTGCGACGAACGTCTGCGTTTTCGGCTGCGCGTTCTCAAGATCAAAATGCCCCTGTTGCTCTGTCATGCGTGGCGCTTTCAGCGGTGCCAGACGATCGACAAAATTTTTCAAGAGCGCAGTCATGTTCCAAGTGTAGACAGGCGTGCCAAAAACGATGATGTCCGACGCTTGATACGCGGCGATCAGATCCGCCATGTCATCTTGAATAATGCAGCGCCCTGGCGTTTTGAACCAACAGGCGAAGCAGCCCTGACACTGGCGGATGTTTTTCTCCGCGAGGAAAATTTCTTCCACCTCTGCGCCAGCGCGAGCTGCACCGCGCAGAAAAGCGTCTGCCATCACATGGGTGGCGCTCTGCGCCGCAGCAGGGCTGCCATTAAAAACAGTCACCTTCATTTACATCTCTCCTTTAGAAAATCTCTGCGCTCAGGATACCACGCCGCAAACGTTTACAAAACCTACGTGCCGTAGACTCTGCGTAGCGTAGAGAAATCCCGTCATTTTTCCCGTCTCCGCTTGACAACGGCGGCAAACGTGCTACAATAATATTAGCACTCGGCTAGCATGAGTGCTAATATCTCTACGAGGTGACCAACAATGGCTAAGAAAGCCTTCAAAGCAGAATCCCAACGACTCATGGATCTGATGATCCATTCCATTTACACCAACCGTGAAATTTTCCTGCGCGAGCTGATCAGTAACGCCAGCGACGCCATCGACAAGGTTTATTACCAGACGCTCAGCGACGAAAACCGCACCTTCAACAAGGACGATTACTACATCCGTCTGACGCCAAACCGCGACGCGCGCACCATCACCATTGAAGACACAGGCGTCGGCATGACGGCGGAGGAGCTGGAAAACAACCTTGGCACCATCGCCAAGAGCGGCAGCTTTGATTTCAAAGCCGATCAGGAGATCGACGACGACCACAACATCATCGGTCAGTTCGGCGTCGGTTTTTATTCGGCGTTTATGGTGGCGAAGGAAGTCACCGTCGAATCCAAGACCTGGGGCGACGAGCCAGCAGCGATGTGGCATTCCGACGGCACCGACGGCTACACGATCTCTGAAAGCGACCGCACAAAACCAGGCACGAAGATCACCCTGGTGCTGCGCGACAACACGGAAGAAGAAAACTACGACGAATTCCTTGATCCATATCTGCTGAAAAGCCTCGTCAAGCGCTACTCTGATTACATCCGCTATCCGATCGTGATGCTGATGGAAAAGCAGCGCATGAAGGAAGGCACCGAGGAACATCCAGAATACGAAACCTACTACGAAGACGAAACACTGAACTCGATGGTGCCTCTCTGGCGTAAAAACAAAAACGAGCTCACAGATGAAGACTACGAAAACTTCTACCATGAACGCCGTTTCGGTTTTGACAAACCGCTGCGCCACCTGCACCTCAACGCCGAAGGTGCTGCGCTCAGTTATCGCGCCATCCTTTACATCCCAAGCCAGCCACCATTCGACTATTACACCAACGACTACAAACGCGGCTTGGCGCTGTATTCCAACGGCGTGCTGATCATGGACAGCTGCGAAGATCTGCTGCCGGAATACTACAACTTCGTCAAGGGCGTTGTCGACAGCGAGGATCTCTCGCTGAATATTTCCCGCGAGCTTTTGCAGCACGACCGCCAGCTCGCCACGATCCGCCACAAGATCGACGAGCGCATCACCCGCGAGCTGAACCAGATGCGCGACAACGACCGCGAGCAGTACGAAGAATTTTTCAAAGCCTTCGGCCGCCACATCAAGATCAGCCTCTACAACAGCTACGGCGCGCTTAAGGACAAGCTGCAGGATTTCCTGCTCTTCTACTCCTCCACAGAAAACAAGCTCGTCACGCTGAAGGAATACGTCGAGCGCATGCCTGAGGATCAGAAATACATCTACTACGCTGCCGGTGCCAGCGCCGACCAGATCGACAGCCTGCCACAGGTTGGCATCATCAAGAACAAGGGCTACGAAATGCTCTATCTCACCGACGCCTTCGACGAATTTGTGCTGCGCACCCTCGGCGCATACAGCGAAAAAGAATTCCGCTCTGTCTCCGGCGACGATCTCGGTCTGGAGGACGACGCTGAAAAGAGCGACGACGAAAAAGAAGCCGATAACGCCTTCTTCGAAAAGCTCGCCGGTCTGCTCTCCAGCGAAGTTGTGCGCGTGAAAGCCACCGATCTCCTCGCCGACGAAGATGCTGTCTACCTCTCCACCGAGGGACAGATCTCCGTCGATATGGAAAAACTCTACGCCGCCATGCCAAACGGCGGCGCCATCAAAGCGCAGAAAGTCCTCGAGATCAACAAGAACCATCCGGTTTACGCCAAACTCGAGAAGCTCTACAAAGCCGAGGACGACGACGCCCTCAAAGAATACACCAACCTGCTCTATCAGCAGGCGCGCCTCATCGCCGGGCTGCCAGTCGAAGATCCAACCGCTTTCGCCCGCTCCATGAGCGCTATGATGACAAAATAATCCCCACTCATTTTCATACACCCCACCCAGCCGCCGGAGCCGCCACTCCGGCGGCTATTTTTCGCTGTCAAAGAATCTTTGCGCGCCGTTTTCGCGCGATCAAGCGCAGGTTGCTTTATTTTTTGCCGCGCTCCTGCGATAATAGAGCCATGGAAAACCGATGCGCATCATCCTCCATGAACGAAAGGACAGACCCATGAAACTCGGAAAAGAAATCGCACAGATCAGAAAAGACAACAGCATGACCCAGGAAGCCTTCGGTCAGATTTTTCACATCACGCGCCAGACGGTGTCGAATTGGGAAAACGAAAAATCCTATCCCGATCTCGAAACGCTGGTGGCGATCAGCGACCGTTTCGGCATTTCCCTGGACACGCTGCTCAAGGAGGACGAGCATATGATCCAGACCATCGACAAAGAACGCCGCAGAGGAAAACGCTTGCTCAAGATCGTCATCGCCGCGCTCAGCGTCGTCGTTATCGCCTGCGCCAGCTACAGCGGCTACTGGTATTATCAGAAAACGAGCTTTGAGGAACGATTTGAGAGCACGCTGGCACGATATGATTTCACACAGATGACCGCCATCGACGAGGCCGGCAACGAATCTTTCTCCGGCCGTTACGGTTCTCAACAACCAGAAGGCTACTTTTTCATCGAACCGCCGGACTTCCCATCGCTACTCTCGTTTAACACCACCGTTCCTGACGACGTGCAAAGTATGTACGCCATCATCAACGTTGACGGGCACAAAATATTGCGCCTGTACATCCGGCCCGCCCAAACCATCAACAATAGCGGCGACATCATTACCGATTTTGCCTTCACAACCATCGCCCTCGTCGACAGCGTGAAAAAATATGAAGGCGGCACCATTGAATGGGAAGGCTCGCAAGAATATCGCCTCGACGAAGACGGCAATCTCGAGGCTTTGGAAGCTGCGCCGGAAGCCGATTTTCTCGATGCGTACGAAGCTCACAAATCTGACGTCAGGTCCGCCATCGCCAGCATGCGCGAGATGCTGAACGCATTCTACGCATAAAAATCGCGCGCTCGCAAAGCTTTTTCTTGCGAGCGCGCGTTCATTTTTACGAGCACTTTTATTCAGCGATAAGATTTTAAGAGCACTTTCTGCTCCGGCGAAATGCGGCGGCTCTCCACCGCTTT
This sequence comes from uncultured Peptococcaceae bacterium, assembly GCA_900552455.1. Classification (GTDB taxonomy): domain Bacteria; phylum Bacillota; class Peptococcia; order Peptococcales; family Peptococcaceae; genus UMGS1590. Next base: position 43,268 of record URZX01000011.1, read on the forward strand.
CTGGATGCTCTTGCGATGCACCCACTCTGGCATCCGGCGCTCGGCGATCCACGGCAGCGTGGCCCCCCACTGCTTCACCAGCGCCACGCTGAAATACCAGGCGACGCCCATGTTCACATAATACTCGTCGCAGGCGCAATCCGCCACCGCCGCGAGCTGTTCCGGGCGAAATTCAGCATCCAGGCAGTGCTCCATGAGCATATTGATGCCGAAGCGCACGGTGTAGGGCTGCGATTTTTCCTGCATCCACGCCAGCGCCGGCGCTTCCACGAGCTCCGGATGCTTTTTGAAAAGCTTCGGCGAAAAGGAATCGCAGTTCGCCCAGTTGTCGATCATCGGCAGGAAATGGTTGATCTGTGCCAGGCAGGCGCCAGCATCCAGGATCTCTGCGACGAGGAATCCGTGCACATTGATCTCCTCCACATAATCGTGCGCCGTCATCGCGAGAAATTCCGGCAGCCGCTCATCCTTTTTGAACGCTTTCGCGACGGCGCGCTGCGCCGGCAACCGCACGCCAAGAATCCGCGCCGGATCGATCGTCGGCACGAGCTTGGCGTGAAAATCTTTGTAACCCTCGTCGATATTTGCGACCAGCGCCGAGCATATCTCTTCAGCAATCGTCATTGTTTTTCCTCCTCCGGTTCTGTTTCAAAATCGCGCAAAAAATAATCGTCCAGCGCTGCGCCGCAGAAAACATGCTGCCAATAATTTTCCACCAGCTTCTGATAACGCGCCTGCCCTTCTGCAAAGAGCGCAAGCATCCGCGGATTGGTCACGTCTGAGAGTGTATCCTTTGGCCCCATAAAGATGCCAGCGATCGACCGCGCCCCTACCAGGGTGAGTATTTTCTGTACGACCGCATAGGTCCAGTCGCTTTTCAGGCTCGTGTGACTCTTGATCCAGCGAAAATCTCGCCACAGCGCCGCGATGTCGTGCGCATCGCCCAATCCCGCCTTCTCGTACAGCCGCCCTACCAGCAGCCGCTCACGCCACGACACCGCGATCACATCGCCAAGTGCAAAACGGCGGGGATCGAATCCCCTTCTCTCCAACAAATAACGGTCAAATTCCGTCTCCAGACGATGATGGTCATACGTCAGCTCCATCACCCAGCGCTCGATCGCCGGGTGCGCTGTGCTGTCCAGCGCAAAATGGCCGATCAGCCCAAAGAGATACGCCAGCTCCGCGCTCGTCGGTCTGCGCCCACCCTCGCCCTCCAGTGCCAGCAGCAATTTCTCAGAGCTCCCATGGTGCAGCGCTGATCCTGTTTTGGAATAATGCTTTCCTCTCAGCGCCTGAAACTGGTCAAAAAAATAAAAATCCGGCCCCTGCAAGCCAAGATCAAACAGTCCACGGTGCGCGCAGACAATACGCCGCATCGGCGCCGCAAAATCCGCGAGCGCTTCCGCGCCAAATATATAATGAGCAAAAATCGCCGGCATGAGATCCTCTCCTTCACGAATAGTCTACGCCCATCATAGCACAAGCGCCAAGCGCTGCCAATTCTGAGCACAAAAAATCTCGGGCCGAAACCCGAGATTTTTTCGCTTATCTATCGTCCTTACCTAAGAAGCGCTCTGATAGATAGAACACCGTCTTACGGATCACGATGAAGAGGACCGCTAATCCAACACAGGCTGTGAAGAAAAACGCCCATTCCATCGGGATCAATGCGCCGATCATCATCAGAGAACGCCTCCTTTCATTAAAGCACGAGACTCATCGAATCGGTGATCTTTTTACGCAGTTCGAGGAAGTCATGACCGGTCAGGTTGCGAGGACGAGGTAGGTCGACGACGTATTCACCGGCGAGATGGCTAGGCAGCTTACCATCGAGGATGATAATGCGGTCAGCCAGATAAATAGCTTCGTCGATGTTGGACGTTACGAAGAGAATCGTACGTTTTTCTTCCTGCCATACGCGCTCAATCTCAATTTCCATGAGGATACGGGTCTGAGCGTCGAGCTGACCGAATGGTTCGTCGAGGATGAGGAGCGTTGGTTCGTTGACGTATGCACGCGCAATACCAACACGCTGTTTCATACCACCGGAAAGCTGGTTTGGATAGCTGTTTTCAAAGCCAGTCAGACCAACGAGGTCGATGTATTTCTGCGCCATTTTGCGGCGTTCTTCCTTGCCGATCCCTTTGAGCTTTGGCCCCATTTCGACGTTACCCATAACGGTACGCCAGAAGAACAGGGTGTAGCGCTGGAATACGAAACCAACTTTATCACTAGGGCCATCCACTTCTTCACCGTTAACGTAAACGTGACCGGTAGTTGGCGCTTCGAAGCCTGCGATGAGACGCATCAGGGTACTCTTACCAGACTGCCCTGGTCCAAGGATGACGACAAATTCGTTTTCCTTTGCATGGAAGTTCATCGTCGACAAAACCTTCTTGTCGCCAAAGTTTTTGGAGATATCCACGCATTCAATTATATTTGTGTGTTTCTCGTCCATGGACAAAGCCCCCTTTCAATCAGAGTCAGTGCGAAGGATGTCAGGAAGGATACGAGGCAGATGACGAGCATCCCGGCGATACACATCGCGGTGTTGTCAATTCTCATACCCTGGTTGATAACGAACCCGAGACCGCTGCGGGCACCGACCAGCTCAGCTGCGACCACGCAGGTCCAGGATGTGGACAGCGCGATCTGCAGACCTGCGAAGATAGCAGGGATACAGGATGGTGCAGTAACCTGGAGATGTTCCTGCCAATAGGTGGCGCCGAGGTTACGGATGCAGTCATAAAGTTCAGGGTCAACGAGACGGATCCCGTTGTAAGAGTTCAGAATAAGCGGTACCAAAGCACCGATGAAGATGATGAAGATCTTGGAAGCTTCGCCGATACCAAACCAGAGGATGGAAATGGAGATCCATGCGATAGGTGGCATTGGTTTGAAGAATTCGAAGATCGGACGTACGATCGCATTAGCAGTTTTGTTGAAGCCCATCAGCACCCCAAGAGGAATACCGATGACAGCTGCCAAGAGAAACGCGATCATAACGCGGCGGAAACTGATCCAAGTGTGCATGAGCAGTGTGTAGCCAGCCAAACGAGACTGGAACATGTCGATCAGTTCAGTAACAACCTCCCAAGGGCGAGGCATCATCGTGGCATTACCAACGACGACGATCAGATCCCAGATGCCCAAGAAGAGAACAATAGAGATAACGTTCAGAACACGTTTGTTGCGCAAGGCTTTTTGTAAAACATTACCGCCTCTAGCTTCAGAAATTGTTTCACTCATAGATAGGCACCTCCTTACTGACCTTTTCTGCTGCCCTTAACGAGCTGTTTTTCAATCAAGCCAACGATAACGGTGATGACGACACCAGTCAGCGCAGTCAGAACCATCCCGAGGATGATCATGTCTGGCATCAGGAGACGACGGCCCATTTCGATGAAGAAACCAAGACCTCTATCGGCGCCGACCATTTCAGCGGCAACGAGGCAGGTCCATGCAGTTGCCAGAGCAACCTGCAGACCACCAAATACCATTGGTAATGCGGATGGTACGCAGACATTTCTAAAGATTTCCCAGCTGCCTGCGCCATAGGTTTTCGCCATGCGGATGTAGGTAGGGTTTGTCATCTTTACACCAGAGCAGGAGTTGATGACGCAAGGTACCAACGCACCGACAAAGATGATAAAGATCTTACTGAACAAACCAGTACCAAACCAGATAATGCAAAGAGGAATCCATGCAACGGATGGGATAGGGCGAACGATTTCGAAGATAGGACGAACGAGACCGTCAAACGTCGTGAACCAGCCCATTGCCAAGCCAAGAGGAATACCAATGACCAGTGCGAGAATGTAACCGATCAGAGCTTCTTCCAAGCTGATACCGATATGCCCCCAAATGATCGTGCCATCAGGGTTCGGGTTGGATAATTTATCAATGAATAGCGAGATAACCTGTGTTGGCGACGCTAACAGATGAGGAGAAATCAGACCTGCGCGTACGATGCCTTCCCAGAATACGAGGAATACGCAGACAGAAACTACAGAGATCGCTGTATAGAAGCTTTGCTTCTTTTCTGTGCGTTTTAATTTTTTATTACTCGCCATACTTACACCTCCACTCAAGAATTTTTTGCCTTCATCTCAGAAAGCAGGAGTGTTTTTGTTTCATGTCACGTCTTTAACAAAGAGGGGGAGTCTATTTTGTTTAACAGACTCCCCTCCACCTTACAAATTAAATCTTAGTTCTTTTCGCCTTTAATTTCGATGGCTCTTTCGAGGAAGGAAGAATCAATGCAGAAGCCCTTGTCTTCGAGCTGCTGGCGTTCATCAGCAGTGTACTGACCCTGAGTTACAAAGTAGTCAGCAGACTTCTGGAGGTCTTCGAGCAGTTCGCCGCTCTGCAGCATTTCGAGCTGATCTTCAAGGCTTGGAATATCGTGGGATTCGATATCCAGTGCAGCATTTTCTTCGCTAACGTCCATTGCGGCCCAATCGGTGAAGAAGCTGGAGATTTCAGCAGCCATATCGGTGCCTTCATCGTTGAAGCGGTCAGCGCCTTCGCTCATCATAGCGAGCATGCTTGCGATCGCGTCAGGATTTTCTTCAGCCATCTTAGGGTCAGCAACCCACAGCATCAGGCAGGTAGAGCCGACCTGTTCTGCAGTAGCAACTTCCTGCCAGCCTTTTTCCAGACCGGTGTAGAGGAATGGAGCCCAGAGAACGAGGTAGTCGCCTTCGCCGGATTCGAATGCAGCGATAGCCTGAGCCTGTTCAAGGTTACGAACGGTTACATCGTTTTCAGTGAGACCAAACTGTGCCAGGTAGCCGGACAGGGTGTAAGTACCGGTAGATACAGTCGTGGTCAGGAAAGTCTTACCTTTGATGTCTTCAGCAGTACCAAAGGTGCCGTTTTCGTTTTCAGTGTTAAAGACGACATCGCCTTCACGTGCCAGAACGGCGTTTGCACGGGATTCGTTGGAGGATACGCCAACGATTGGGGTGTCATAACGCAGTGCAGACATCAGAGTTGGTACGGAACCATTACTCATGATGGCGAGCTGGTTAGCAGGAACAGTCTGGACCATAGGCATCCCGGAGTCAAAATACTGCATGGTCATGTTGATGCCGTATTTTTCCTGGATGGATGGATCGGTCATGGTAGCATAGTACGCTGGCCAAGCATCGATCTGGCCCTGGAACCCGCCTTCTACAGAGATGACTTCGCCCTCACTGCTCGCGGATCCGCCACCGCCACCGCCGCCGCAGCCGGCGAGGGTGCCCAGTAAAGCGACTGATAAAACGACAGCTGTTGCGACTTTCCAAGATTTTCTGTGACGTTTCATATGAAACACACTCCCTTCAATTTTTTACCTTTTATTCTTATGCCCAAGTGTTCTTACCACCACTTGATGGCATCGGTAACATAGTTACGAAGTTCTACGAAATCATCTGCCAACGCATCGCGTGGTCTTGGCAGATTGATCGGAATCGATTCCTTGATCGTCGTTGGTTTGTTGGTGAGTACCAAAATACGTTCTGCAATGTAGACCGCTTCTTCGACGTTATGCGTGATGAAGATAACGGTGTTGTGCAGTTCAGACCAGATACGTACGAGCTCATCTTCGAGATAGAAGCGGAGCTTAACGTCCAGCTGACCATAAGGTTCGTCCATGAGGAGCAAGTCAGGGTCAGTTGCAAACGCTCTCGCGATTGCCACGCGCTGCTCCATACTGGAGGAGATCTGTGCTGGATAGAGATCCTGGGTCTGTGTCAGACCAACGAGCTCCATAACTTCCTGCACTTTCTTTTCGATCTTGTCCTTTGGCCATTTTTTAATTTCCATACCATAAGCGATGTTTTCTTTGACTGTACGCCAAGGCAAGCAGGATGGTTCCTGGAATACGAAGGAAATACTGTGCTTTCTTGGGTCAGCCGGTTCACCGTCGATGAGAACTTCGCCTTCGCTTGGTACATACAAGGTTGACAGCAGGTTTAAGAACGTCGTCTTCCCGCAGCCTGTAGGACCTACGATAACGAGGAACTCACCTTTTTTAACGGTGAAGTTGATGTCATTCAGTACGAGCAGATCGCCGAAGCGTTTCGTCAGATGATTGACAACAACTTTGTCTTGTCTCGTGTCTTCTCCCATACGTCCACTTCCATTCTTTTGTAGTATTAGAAAATGAGTGCTACGATTGTTACGAATAGCAACAAGCAAGTCCCGGAAATAAAGCCGATTTATTTTTCCAATAAACCTTTATCAAACAATGATTGCGAAACTACCGACATTAACTTTGCTTATCGTTATCCTTTGTTTTAATTATATCTTATTACAGACAACTGTCAATAAAATCCTAATATTTTTCCATTTATTATAGGAATATATATAGTTATTGCAATCTTTTTGTGAGGAAAGTTTTGTTTTACTCTGGACAAACCGAACGAAATGTGTTACGCAAAAGTCGCCACCAAGAAAATCACAGCCGTTTCTGAACTCCTGCTGTCAGCAGGAAAACGCTTCGCACATTTCACGCCAATTGTCAAGTGTCTGTGCTTGCAATCGTGCAAAAATCGCAAAAAAAGAGCATTCCGCTTGTCGGAACGCTCTTTTGCGTCATCAATGATCTGCCAGCTGCTTTGGCAAATGGCTGGAGGTCAAAGTTCAGTCGTCAATTTCTGCGTACTGGGCGCGGCCGGTCTCGAAGAGATTGCCGCCGTGGGCATCGATGGCGACGATGGCTGCAAGGTTTTCAATCTCAAGACGGCGGATGGCTTCTGTGCCAAGATCGTCGTAGGCGATGACTTCTGCTTTTTTGACGCTCTTGGAAATGGCTGCGCCGGTGCCGCCGATGGCGACCATATATACAGCGCCGTTGCGCGTGATGGCCTCGCAGACCGCCTGGCTGCGAGGTCCTTTTCCGAGCATGCCCTTGAGCCCAGCCTCATCCATGAGACGTGGCGCAAAAGCGTCCATGCGGCTGGAGGTCGTCGGCCCGATGGAGCCAATGGCCTGGCCTGGTTTTGCCGGTGTTGGGCCGGCGTAATAGATGAGCTGGTCGTGCCAGTCAACAGGCAGCGCTTCGCCGCGGTCGAGGGTTTCGACCATGCGCTTGTGTGCCTTATCGCGCGACGTATAGATCACGCCAGAGAGCATCACGGTGTCACCAGCGCGCAGATCGGCGAGTTCTTCTGCAATGAAAGGAACGTGAATGTGTTTTTCCATGATCAGTCCTCCTCTCCTTCGAGCACGATGCGCGCGTGCCGCGCTGCGTGGCAGTTGATGTTGACAGCCACTGGCAGCGACGCGATATGACATGGATAGGTGTTGATGTGCACGGCCAATGCCGTCACACGACCACCCAATCCCTGCGGTCCAATGCCAAGCTTGTTCACACGCGCAAGGATCTTCTGCTCCATGTCGGCGTAGCGTGGATCGGCGTGATGGCTGCCGATCTCACGCGCCAGCGCTTCCTTGGCGATGGCGGTGGCTTTTTCCATGGTACCGCCGATGCCAACGCCGACGATGATCGGTGGGCACGGATTACCGCCTGCTTTTGAAACGGCGTCCACGACAAAATCGATGACGCCTTCTCTGCCGGCAGTCGGTTTGAGCATGCCGAGCGCACCCATATTTTCTGCGCCGCCGCCCTTTGGCATGAGAATGAGCTCGCACTGATCGCCGGGAACGATGTTGTAATGGATCACTGCCGGCGTATTGTCACCGGTATTGGTGCGCTCAAACACTGGCTCTTCGACGATACTCCGGCGCAGATAGCCTTCGTCATAGCCAAGCCGCACTCCTTCGTTGATGGCCTGCGTGACATCGCCGCCAACGAGGTGCAGATCCTGACCAACGTTGCAGTAAACGACCATGGTGCCGGTATCCTGACACATGGCCTGATGTTCCTCGCGCGCCAGCTTGGCATTGGCGAGGATCTGATCGAAGCAGTAAATGCCGAATGGCGATTCTTCCTGAGCGCGTCCCTGCTCCAGCGCCTGCTCCACATCCTTTGGCAGATCGGTGTTCACCTGCACCGCCCAGGTGCGGATGGCCTCGGTAATTTTTTTCACGTCTAAAGTTTTCATATTGTCGCTCCTCTTGAAAAAAGAGACTGCCTGGCAGTCTCTTTTTTCATTTAACCTTCGTATGCCTTGGTGAGTGGTGGCACAACCTGTTTCTTTCTCGAGACCACGCCAGCGAGTTCTGCTGTGCCGTCGACGGCGGTGACACCGAAGGCAGTTTCAACCTTGGCGCTGTTGCCGACGATGAGACCGGTGGAATTGCTGTCGAGAATGTTGGTGATCAGGAGCAGATAGAGATCGTACCCTTCTTTTGCGCTGGCATCCTGCATGAGCGCTGTGAGCTCATCCTTGCGAGCGAGCACGTCGTTCACATCAACGGTATTGACCTGTGCGATGCGCACGGTGTTGCCGCCCATCGGGAAGCTCTTGGCATCCATGTTGAGCAGCTCGTCGCAGCTTTTTGCAGAAAGATTGGTGCCAGCCTTGAGCAGATCGAGGCCGTAGGTGTTGTAATCAACGCCAGCCAGCGCAGCGAGCGCGATGATGGCTGCTTCGTCTTCTTCGGTGCAGGTTGGCGATTTCATCAGCAGGGTATCGCTGATGACGGCGGAAAGCATGAGGCCTGCGATATCCTGTGGAATATCGACGCCCTGCTCGTTGTACATTTTATAGAGAATGGTGCTGGTGCAGCCAACGGTTTCTGCGCGATAGTTCAGCGGCTCAACGGTTTCAATGTTGGCGATGCGATGATGGTCAACAACGCTCCAGATGCGATAGTCTGCGCGATCTGGCAGAGACTGCTGCGCTTCGTTGTGGTCGACGAGAGCGAGCACATCGCCTTCGCCGATAACATCCGCAGCCTTGGCGATGACCTGCGGCGCGCTGACGCCGAAATGATCAAGGGCAAATTGGGTTTCTTCAGATGGCGCACCGAGTGCATAAGCGGTGGCTTCGAAACCGGTCTGGTTCAGAAGATAAGCATAACTGATGGCACTGACAATGGAGTCGGTGTCTGGATTGGCATGGCCAAAAACAAGAACTTTACTCATGGTAGATCTTCCTCTTTCCTATTAATAATGTATTGACAGCGACGATGTCGCCTGATGACTTGTTGGTCCATTCATTATAGTAGCAAATTTTCGCGTGCTTGCCTAGGGTTATTTCTGCCGTTCGGCACCACGCAGATATTTCTGTTTCGTGTAGATGCCATAATGGCCGCTGACCAGAAAAGCGACAATGGCGACCAGCGCAAAAAACGGCATGCCCTGCGCGCCGAAAACCTCGACGCCGATAAAAAGCGGCGCGAACATCGTCTTCGTGGCTGCGCCAAAAACAGCGACGCTGCCCATGGCTGCAAAAAGCGCCACCGGAAGTCCCAACGAAAGCGCCAGAAAGGAGCCAAGGGTTGCGCCGATGACAAAGAGCGGCGTCAGTTCCCCGCCCTGAAAACCGCAGGCCAGCGTGATCGCTGTGAGCGTGAGCTTTGCGAGCCAGTCGTACCAGTAAATGTCTCCGCCAGTAAACGCCCCCGCGAAAAGGCCGTCGCTGAGACCGGAATAACGGCCATCCCAGGCAAACAGAAAAACGATCGCGAGCAGGCTGCCGATGATGAAGATGCGCAGTCGCGGATCGTCAATGAGCAACGCGAAATACACACGCAGGTGGTTGAGCATCCAGGAAAATCCCCAGCCAACGATCCCGAAGACAAGTCCCGCGAGGATTGTTAGCAGCATAAACCGGCCGCTCATATCCGGCACGGGTCCGATCGGCATGGCCATCGCGTGCAGACCGAGCGCGCGCGCCGTATAAGACGCGGTATACGCAGCGATGAGCGCTGGCGCCAGCGCGTCGTAGTAGATCGAGCCGACGACCATCACCTCCAGCGCAAAGAATGTGGCGGCGATCGGCGTCCCAAACAGACCAGCGAAGCCAGCAGCCATGCCGCTGGCAAGAATGATGTGGCGCTCGAGACTGGCTGGCGCAATGCGCGCAAACTGCATCGACAGCGTCGCGCCGATCTGTACTGCCACCCCCTCACGCCCTGCGCTGCCGCCGAAAAGATGTGTCATCCAGGTGGAAAAGATCGTCAGCGGCACCATGCGCAGCGGGATCGAGCCTTCCTTGCCGAGCCCGACATCAAAAACCAGCCCCATGCCACGTTGGGCGCGTCCGCCCCAGTGCATGTTCACGCTCATGATCACAAGTCCGGCAACGCCGAGAAAAGGCACAAACCAGAAAAGATGCTCCGCGCGAAATTCGTTCAGCCAGAGCAGGCCATGGCCAAACACCGCCGTCACCACACCGACGACAGCGCCGATCGCCACAGCCAGCACGCTGTAGCAGGTGTAGCGCTTCACCAGCTGCCACAGCGCTCGCCACTGAAATTTTTCCAGCGAGCTGCTGCTGCGTCCGGCGTCTCGCTGAAACGTTCGCGCGCGGCGCACGAGCGAGCGCCAGAAGCGCGCGCCAAATTCTTTCATCTCAATAAACCTCCTCCATTCAAACTGTTTCCATTCTACCACGGCCTTAATCCTGCGACAAGCGTGCCAATGGCTTTACACCGGTAAATTCCTAGTGATATAATAGCAGCATGACTTTACGAACCCATCGGAGGATCATCATGAAAAAAATAAAGAAAGCCGTCATTCCGGCAGCTGGTCTCGGCACACGATTTTTGCCGGTGACCAAAGCCATTCCTAAAGAGCTTTTGCCGATCGTCGACGTGCCAACCCTCGAGATCATTCTCGAAGAGGCTGCTGCCAGCGGCATTGAAGAAGTGCTGCTCGTGGTGAGCGAGAAGAAGCAAGCCATCCGCGATCATTTTGCACCGGCTGCTGAGCTCGAAGCATTTCTCCACGCCCACGGCAAGGACGCACTGGCCGATCGCATCAAAGACATTCCAAACATTGTGAAGCTCTCCTATATTGTGCAGGAAGAGCCACGCGGTCTTGGCCACGCTGTCTCGCTGGCGCGCGATTTTGCCGCCGGTGAACCGATCGCTGTGCTCCTCGGCGACGATGTCGTCGCTGCTGAACCACCAGCGCTGGCCCAACTCATTCACGTCTACGAAAACTGCGGCGCTTCCGTTATCGGCGTGCAGCCGGTGGCAGAATCTGTCATCCATAAATATGGCATCGTCGCACCGGCCGAAGCTGTCTCTGGCGACCATTGCCGCATCCAGAGCCTCGTCGAAAAGCCAGCGGCTGCTGATGCGCCAAGCAACCTCGCCATTTTAGGCCGCTACATCATCACGCCGCCGATCTTCGACATTCTCGCTGAGACAGCGCCGGGAAAAGGCGGCGAGATCCAGCTCACCGACGCCCTTAACACACTGGCTGCGCAGGAATCCATGCAGGCCTGCATTTTCAGCGGCCGCCGCTACGACGTCGGCGACCAGCTCGGCTTCATCGAAGCCAACATCGAATTTGGTCTGCGCCGCGACGATATTGGCGCCGCCCTCGCTGATTATTTGAAGGAACTGGTGAAAACATTCAACTAATCGGCACGATCCAGACAAAGAAAGGTGATGGATATGTCTGATCAAATGAATCTGTTTTCCGCCGCTGCCAGCGCCGGCGGCCATTCACACGCACCGCTGGCCGACCGCATGCGGCCGCAAACCCTCGACGAGATCGTCGGTCAGGATGCGCTCATCGGCAAAGGAAAATTGCTGCGCCGCGCCATCGAGACAAACCGCCTCTCCTCGATCATCCTCTGGGGCAGCGCCGGCTGCGGCAAAACAACCCTCGCTTCTGTCATCGCAAAAGTGACGAAGCGTCCCTTTGCACGCCTCAACGCCGTCACTGAAGGATTACCGGAATTGCGCAAGCTGATCAAAAAAGCCGAAGAAGAGCAGCAGCTTTACGGCCGCCAGACCATTCTCTTCATCGACGAAGTGCATCGCTTCAACAAAGCGCAGCAGGACGGGCTCCTGCCATCTGTTGAAAACGGCACCATCATCCTCATCGGCGCCACCACTCAGAATCCATATTTCAGCATCAACCGCGCCCTGCTCTCGCGCTCGCTGATCTTCCAGCTGCAGCCGCTCACGAAAGCCGACATCACCAGCCTGATGCAGCGCGCGCTCACCGATCGCGAGCGCGGCCTCGGTGCCTACCACGTCGAGATCAGCGAAGAAGCCCTCGACCATTTCGCGAATTTTTCTCAGGGCGACGCCCGCATGGCGCTGAATGCCCTGGAGCTTTCCGTGCTCTCAAGCCCGGCAGACGAAAATGGTACCATCCACGTCGATCTCGCCGTCGCCGAGGAAAGCATCCAGCGTCCAGCAGTGAGCTACGACGGCACCGGCGACGAACATTACGATATCATCTCCGCTTTCATCAAAAGCATGCGCGGTAGCGATGTCGACGCTGCCCTCTATTATCTCGCGCGCATGCTCGACGCCGGCGAAGATCCGCTCTTCATCGCTCGCCGCATCGTCATCCTCTCCTGCGAAGACATCGGCATGGCCGATCCACAGGCGCTGGTGATCGCGCAGAGCGCCGCCGACGCGCTGCAATTCGTAGGCATGCCAGAAGGTCGCATCATCCTCGGCCAGGCTGTCACCTACATGGCCTCCGCGCCGAAGAGCAACTGTGCCTACATGGGCATTGAGCGCGCGCTGGCCGACGTGCGCCACGGCAAAAACGGCGCCGTGCCAAAGCACCTGCGCGACAGCCATTATCCCGGCGCAAAAGAACTCGGCCACGGCATCGGCTACAAATATCCACACGATTATCCAATGCACCAGGTTGAGCAGCAATATCTGCCGGATAATCTGGTCGGCACCAGATATTATTTTGAAGACGATACCGTCACCGCGAGAAAAATCGGAGACGCCACCTGCTCTGCGCACAAACATAGGAGCGAAGCCAACACCATCGCCGCGCACCAGAGCGAAGACGATACCGTCACCGCAAGGAAAATCGGAGATGCCTACAAGAAAGGACCTGCTCATGAGTAAAGTTGCCCTCGGACTCAGCGGCGGTGTTGACAGCTCCGTCGCCGTCCATCTTTTGCAAGCAGCTGGCCACGAAGTGGTCGGCATCCACATGCGTCTCGTGCCTGAAAGCGGCCGCGACAGCCAGGCTGCCGCAGACGCGCGCCGTGTGGCGGAACAATTCGGCATCGATTTTCACATCCTCGACGCCCGTGAAGCCTTTGCCCACGAAGTGATGCAGCCGTTCGCCGATGCCTATCTGCGTGGTCAGACACCGAATCCCTGCGTGCGCTGCAATGCACAGATCAAATTCGGCGTGCTCTGGCAGGAAGCACAGCGGCTCGGCTGCGACAAGCTTGCGACCGGTCACTATGTGCGCATCCTCCACGACGAAAATGGCGACGCCCTCAGTTGCGCCGTCGATGCCGTCAAGGATCAGTCCTATTTTCTCTGGGGCATTCCGCGCGAAATGCTCGCGCACATTCTCTGCCCACTTGGCGATCACACCAAGGAAGAAGCGCGCGCCATTGCCGCTTCCCTCGGGCTCATCACCGCCGGTAAAAAAGAATCTCAGGAAATCTGCTTCATCCCTGGCGACGACTATGCCGCTTTTCTCCAGGATTTTTGTCCGGACAAGCTGCCTGGCGCAGGCCGTTTCATCGACGCCGACGGAAACACCCTCGGCGAACACAACGGCGCCTGGCGCTACACCATCGGCCAACGCCGGGGACTCGGCCTCGCTCTCGGCTATCCCGCGTACGTCACCGCCACCGATCCCGTCCAGAACACCGTCAGCGTCGGCACAAACGACACCCTTTTCGCAAACGGCCTCATCGCCACCGGCGTGAACCTGCTTGCGCCGGATGCGCAGAGTGGCCGCGCCCGCATCAAGATCCGCTCCCGCGACCGCGGCACGCCGGGCAGCTGGCAGCTCGATGGCGATCGTCTCAGCGTGCAGTTTAACGAGCCCGTGCGCGCGATCACCCCCGGGCAAAGCGTCGTCCTCTACGACGGTGACCGCGTCATCGGCGGCGGCATCATCCAGCACGCAGTACATTTATGATATGAAAGGAACTTCTATGATAACAAGCGAACAAAAAGAGGAGCTCTACCGCTTTCTCTGTAAAAAGATCAATTACGGCGTCCATCCCATCAACGACATCGCCCAGCTTCTGGCAGACAACCACATCTCCAGCCGCGACTTCGGCTACGGCCGTCTCAAGACCATGCTGCGCGATATCCCAGAATTTCTGAACCTGCTGCCGCCGGAAACCGGCAGCGAGGAAATGCGTGTACGTTTTTCCATCTGGCAGCCGCCAAAAGCCGCCAAGCCAAAGCAAAAACAACCACAAAAGCAGCAGCCAAAAGCACCGCAGAAAACCAAAACCGTCGTGCTCGCCGGCAAAACCCGCCGTGCCCGCGCTGTATCCCAGGGACATGCCGCCGCAAAGTCAAAAACCGGCACCACACCGCATCAGTCCCTCACGCCAAAGCTGCCGGAGCCGCCAGAATCGCTGCTCGCTCACACCCAGCTCGACAGCCACATGCTGCATCTCCTCGCTCTCAAGACAGGTCGTGTCCAGGCCTCGTTGCCAGGGCTCCTCGAATCGAGCTACCAGCAGGCCAAAGCCTCCTCTACTTTAGATTATTCCCGAGATAAGATTGGGTTCCGTCTCGACGTGCCGGCGAAAAACGGCAAGCCGATCTATCTCACCTTTAAGCGTCCGCCAAAAAACGCAGGACACCTCGCGCCGTTTGCCCTCATTTATATCGACGACAACGACGCGCCATCCTCCAATCTCGAGGTCAACAAGATCAAAGGCGACAATCCCGCGCAAGCCCTCGAAACCTTCGCCTTTCTCGGCCGCTGGGAAGATTTTCTCCAATCCCTCGCCGATATGGCCACGCCAGAAGACTGGGATTTTCCAAACGCTGAGAAAAAGAATTTCTACATCCTCAAAAAATACATCCAGTACACCTTCTACCGCATCCAGCTCGAAGGCAAGGTACTCCTAAGCCAGGATGGCCGACTCGCCGCTTTCAACACCGGCCTTGTCGACCGCCATTTTGACGAGATCTACGCCTGCTTTGTGCCAAACACCGCCGGCGAATCGCCATGGCTCTTCAAAGAATTCTGCATCGCCGGTCATTTCGGCATGGGCAAACAGCTCGTGCAGAATTTCAATCCGCTGCCGCAGCCAGCCACTTATTTTCTCCACCAAGGCGATCTGCTCTTCGATCTCACCCAGGAGATCCACTGCGACTACGAGCACATCCTCATCGAAAACATCGACCGCTTTCCGCTCTTCTATCTCAAGAGCCAGTTCTACGATCACAAGAAAGCGATGAAGATCTTGAGCGAGATCGAGCACGCCAAAGACGACAGTCAACGCGCACATCTTTTCAGCAAGATCCAGCGGCTTCTGGAAGACGACATGCTTCTCTACAACCGCCTGAAAAATCGCCTTGACGACGCCGTGCTGCTCTCACGCAAGGAAGTACGCTGGAATTATCACACCGCCATCCCATCCTACTACCCATCGCGCAACACGATGAATTTCATGCTGCCGCTGCATCTGTCCAGCGACGACGCCGTCGACATCGTTCTCGTCGTCGAGCTCACGCCAGCCGGCAACTACCAGGGCCAGACCATTCTCACCTGCGATCAGGCCTATATTGATGCCCGTCTCGTCTGCAGCCTCAAGAGCCACTGGCTCGATCTGCGGACGATCGGATAAAGTCGCCCGTTGCAAAAGGAATTTACAAACTGAAAGGGGAAACCAATGTCCACCAAACCACAACCGAATATGCTGATCAAGCTCTTCCCGCTCCTTGGCGAAAAGAGCGTCAATCTGCGCACCGAGCTTCTCGCCGGACTCACCACCTTCCTGACCATGGCCTATATCATTGCCATCAATCCGAGCATTCTCTCGGAAGCAGGAATGGACGCCGGCGCGCTCGTCACAGGCACCTGTCTGGCTGCTGCGCTTGGCTGTTTTCTCATGGGCTTCATCGCCAATCTGCCATTCGGCCTGGCCAGCGGCATGGGACTCAACGCATTCTTCGCCTACAGCGTTGTGCTCGCTTATGACATCCCATGGCAGGTCGCGCTGACCGCCGTCTTTGTCGAAGGCATCATCTTCATCCTGCTCACCGCCTGCAAAGTGCGTGAAGCCGTCGTCAATGCCATTCCGCTCAATATGAAGCTCGCCGTCACCGGCGGTATCGGCCTTTTCATCGCTTTTCTCGGGCTCATCAACGGCGGCATCGTTGTCGGCGACGACGCCACCCTCGTCGGACTGAACCATTTTGCGCTGCCAGCCGTCATCACCTGCTTTGGCGTCGTCGTCATCGCCGCTCTTGACAAGCGCGGCGTGCGCGGCTCCATCCTCATCGGCATCGTCCTTTGCTCCCTCGTCGCCTGGGGCTACGCCCTGATCGCGCCGGAAGCAGCAGCCGCCCTTGGCATCACCCTGCCAGATGGCATCATCCGCTTCGAATCTGTTGCACCGATCGCCGGTAAGATCGATTTCGGTTATCTGCTCCATCCTGAGCAGCTCTCGAATTTCATCGTCATCATGCTGACCTTCCTCTTCGTCGATTTCTTCGACACCGTCGGCACCCTCGTCGGCGTCTGCTCCAAAGCAGGCATGCTCGATGAAAACGGCAATGTACCAAACGCCGGCCGCGCACTCATGGCTGACGCCCTCGCAACCACCGCTGGTGCCTGCCTCGGCGTTTCCACCGTCACAACCTACGTAGAAAGCTCCACCGGCGTCAGCGTTGGCGGCCGCAGCGGCTACACCGCCGTCACCGTCGGCGTGCTCTTCCTCGCCGCCATGTTTTTCTCGCCGCTCTTCATCGCCATCCCAAGCTGTGCCACCGCGCCAGCACTGATCTACGTCGGCTATCTCATGCTCAGCGCAGTTAAAGACATCGACTTCGCCAACATCACTGAGGGCCTGCCAGCGTTCGTCACCATCCTCGCCATGCCGCTCACTTACTCCATCGGCGACGGCCTCACCCTCGGCGTTCTCAGCTACGTTTTCGTCAACCTCATCTACAACCTCTTCGCACCAGCCGACAAACGCAAAAAAGTCTCGATCGTCATGATCGTCCTCGCCGTGCTGTTTATTTTGAAGCTGATCTTTATCTAAGAAAAATGGTACGCATCACGCAGATTTTCTCTGTATGATGCGTACCATTTTCTCGTTTTGCCCTCACAGCTCCTTGATATAAAACCGATCCATCGTTGTGTGGATGGTCGGCACGGGCTGGGGGATGCTTTTGTAGCCGTGTTTTTCGTAGAGGGCGATGGCGACGCGCAGGCTGGTGTGAGTTTCGAGATAGAGTTTTTTGTAGCCAGCTGCTTTTGCGCCGCGCTCGACGGCTGCCATGAGCTCGTGGCTGTAGCCGCGGCCTTTCACTGTGTCATCAAGATAGAGCTTTTGCAGCTCAGCGCAATTTTCTACGCCGGGAAATTCTGCGTAGCCGACGCCGCCGATGACGGTGCCATTTTCATCGGCAGCGATATAATAGCGGCGACGCTGGGGCTCGGCGTTATAGAAATCGCTCAGATGATCGAGCTCTGGATCAAAATACGCCGTGCCGGGAATATCCAGATGTGCGGCGCGCAGATTGTCGCGAATGATAGCGGCGATCGCCGCGTCGTCGTCAGCGGTGATCGGGCGGATGATAAATTTTCTCTGATTGTCCATGGTGATCCTCTCCTTCTCGTTTGTCTTCTATTATAACGCACGCTGACGAAAAGCCGCAGCATTATTTATTCCGTTTTGTCCCGTTGTAGAGAAAGGCGTTGGGATCCATTTTATAGAAAGTTCCTTTGTCGATGCCGATGGGGCGTTTGCAGTTTGGGCAGACGATCTTGTCGCCCTGCATTTCGACGGGCACGTACCATTTGCTGATGCGCGCTTTGTGGCAGCGCAGGACTTCGCCGTGGCCGATCTTGTCGTATTTCCAGAGTTTTGTTTTGCAGGTGGCGCAGCGGATGGTGAGCATGAGCGATTGTCTCCTTTCTGAGTGTCCGGCAGCTGCGCACGAATAATTATAAACGCGTGGCTGCATATTTATAAAAAATTTGCCAAAAATATTCGTTGGCGCTTTACAACTGTCAGGAAATGTGATATTCTTTAGAAAACTTTTACCACACAGGTGATGAAAATGTCAACCAATACTGTTCTTCAGGCAACCCAATATTACTTTAGCTACTTTACCTTTACTGTTTTCAGTAAGGGTTATTTGGGTTATCCTGAAAACAGCACGATCTGACATTTTATATGTTATGAGAGTGAACCTGCACGGAGGATAATCCCCGTGCAGGTTTTTTTATTATCATTCATCATCCACCAATTTGAAAGGAGCACTTATCCATGATTATCAAAGTAAGAAGAGGCGCAGATCAAACTCAGGTACAACAGCTCACCGACTGGCTCAAAGAGCAGGGCCTCCAGCTCTACTTCTCCGAGGGGGACTCCTACTCGATCATCGGCCTTGTCGGCGACACTTCCCGCGTAGACATCGAGCTCATCGAAGCGCTGGAAGTTGTCGAGAGCGTCACCCGTATCCAGGAACCATACAAAAACGCGAACCGCAAATTCCATCCGCAGGATACGATCATCAAAGTCGGCGACGCGCAGATCGGCGGCGGCACACTGACGCTGATCGCTGGTCCATGCTCGGTTGAAAGCGAAGCGCAGATCATCGAGGTGGCACAGCGCGTCAAGGCTGCCGGCGCAACGATCCTGCGCGGCGGCGCGTTCAAGCCTCGCACCTCGCCATACTCCTTCCAGGGCATGGGCGCTGAAGGCATCCAGCTGCTCCTGAAAGCAAAGGAAGCCACGGGCCTGCCGATCATCTCCGAGGTCATGGATATTTCCCAGCTGCCATTGTTCGAGGATGTCGACATTCTGCAGATCGGCGCACGCAATATGCAGAACTTCAACCTACTCAAGGAAGTCGGCAAGATGAACAAGCCAGTGCTGCTCAAGCGCGGTCTCTCTGCAACCTACCAGGAATGGCTGATGAGCGCCGAATACATCATGGCTGGCGGCAACATGGAGGTCATTCTCTGCGAACGCGGCATCCGCACATTTGAAACAAAAACGCGCAACACGCTGGATATTTCTGCAGTGCCAATGCTGCGCGAACTCACCCATCTGCCGATCGTCATCGACCCTAGCCACGCTGCCGGCATCCGCCGCATGGTGCGTCCGCTTTCGATGGCGGCTGTCGCCATTGGCGCTGACGGCCTGATGATCGAAGTACACAACGACCCTGAACACGCAAAATGCGACGGTCCACAGTGCCTGCGTCCGGAAACCTTCGACGAAGTCGCTGCTGACGCGCTGAAGCTGCATGCATTCTGCCAGAAGGAACTGCACCAATGATCGCCTCAAGCATCGAGGTGCGCACCGGCAAGCCGTACAAGGTCCACATCGGCCACGGTCTGCTCGATGAAGTGGGCGTGATGCTCTCGGTGCTGCACCGTCCCTGCCAGGCGATGGTCGTCAGTGATACGAACGTGGCGCCGCTTTATCTGGCGCGACTGCGCACAAGTTTGGAAGCTGCCGGGTTCCGCGTGCTGGAAAGCGTTGTTCCTGCTGGCGAAGCAAGCAAAAGTTTCGCTGTGCTGGAACGTCTGATGAACGACTGGAGCCTGGCCGGGATGCACCGCTCAGATCTCGTCATCGCCCTCGGCGGCGGCGTGGTCGGTGATCTCGCTGGTTTTGCCGCCAGCTGCTACCAACGCGGGATTCCTTTCGTACAGGTGCCAACGACGCTGCTCGCCGCGGTGGATTCTTCTGTCGGTGGCAAAACGGCGATCGACATCGCGGCCGGCAAAAATCTCGTCGGCGCTTTCTACCAGCCGCTGGCGGTCTATTGCGATGTGGATCTCATCCAGACGATGGACGACGCATTCTTTGCCGACGGCGTCGCTGAAAGCATCAAATACGGCGTGCTCATGGATGCCGCCCTCTTCGACCGGCTCGCTGACAAACGTCTGACGAAAGACGCTGCAGATCTTGCAGAGATCGCCAGCGCCTGCGTGAGTCACAAGAACAAAATCGTCAGCGAGGACGAATTTGAAAAAGGCACGCGCCAGCTCTTGAATCTCGGCCACACCTTTGCCCACGCGATCGAACAGCTCTCAGATTTTGCCACGAGCCACGGCCACGCCGTCGCGATCGGTCTCGCCATGATGGCCCGGGCAAGCATGCGCAAAGGCTGGTGCAGCCAACGCACAGCCCAGCGTATCGAATGGGCGCTCGCTGAAAATGCGCTGCCGGCAAACACCGACTACGACGCCGACGCCATCCTCGAAATCTGTCGCCGCGACAAAAAAGCCGGCGCGAGCGCCATCACCATCGTCGTGCCTCACGCCATCGGCGACTGTGTGCTGCGCACCGTCAGCTACGACGATTTGCGCGAGCTGATCATCCTCGGAAAGGAGCCGCTCTGATATGATTGAGAACCCTGCCATTTCCATACACCCTGCCACTCTCGGCGGCAGCATCTCGGCCATTCCGTCGAAATCGGCGGCACACCGGCTCTTCATCGCTGCCAGCCTGGCGGACCGGCCATCGCAGTGGCACTTGCCGACGAGCTCCATCGACATCGACACCACCCTCGCCTGCATGCAAGCACTGGGCGCCGAGATCGCGCGCGACGGTGAAACGGTATCGATCACACCCATTGACCAAGCCTGGCGCGCAGCCACCATCGACTGTCAGGAAAGCGGCTCGACACTGCGCTTTCTCCTGCCAGTGAGCGCAGCCCTCGGCACGAGCGCTGATTTCATCGGCCACGGACGGTTGCCGGAGCGCCCCATCGCCGATATTCTCAACGTGCTGCAACAGCTCGGTGCGACGACGACGAACGACCATCTGCCGCTGACGATTCGCGGCCCGCTTCACGGCGGCGCTGTTGCCTTGCCGGGGCACATCTCCAGCCAGTACCTGACGGGCCTTCTGCTCGCCGCACCGCTGCTTGACGAAGACCTCGACATCACGCTGACGACGCCGCTGCAGTCTCGTCCCTACATCGATCTCACGTTGGACGTGCTGCGCCGCTTTGGCGTCACCGTCGAGGAAGACGGCAGCCATTTCCATGTCGCTGCAAACGCCCGCTACACCCTGCCAGAAGGCGAAACCACCATCGAAGGAGACTGGTCCAACGCCAGCTTTTTCCTCGCTGCCGGTGCGCTCTCTGCGCCAGTGACGATGACAGGGCTCGATCTCGCGTCCAGCCAGGGCGACAAAGCCATCCTCGATCTGCTGCGCGGCTTTGGCGCAAAGGTTGACATTATTGATAATGCCATCCACGTGAGCCCAGCGCCGCTTAAAGCGCAGACCATTTCTGTCAAAGAAATTCCCGATGCCCTGCCGATCCTCGCCGTGATTGCGGCACAGGCAGAAGGCACCACCACCTTTACCGACATTGAGCGCCTGCGTCTCAAAGAAAGCGACCGTATCGCCACAACGACAGCACTGCTCGAAGCGATGGGCGTATCCTGCTCCAGCGACGCCCATGCACTGCACGTCACCGGTACGAACCAGCTCCATGGTGGCTGCACCGTAGACAGCGCCGGCGATCACCGCATCGCCATGGCCGCGGCTATCGCCGCACTGAATGGCGACGCACCGATCACTCTCATCGGTGCAGAGGCGGTGCGCAAATCCTATCCGCACTTTTTTGACGATTATTCATCCCTGGGAGGTGTTTGTGATGGCATCTCAGATCGGTAACCGTTACCGCTGCAGCGTCTTCGGCGAAAGCCATGGAGAAATGATCGGCGTCCTCATCGATGGCATGCCACCCGGCGAGGCCATCGACGAGGCCGAGCTCGCCCGCTTCATGGCGCGGCGTGCACCAGGTTCAAGTCGACTCACGACACAGCGCAAAGAAGCCGACGCCGTGCATCTGGCCAGTGGCGTCAAAGACGGCGTCACCACCGGGTTTCCACTCCTGGCCTACATCCTGAACACCAACCAGCGCTCAAAGGATTACGCCAACCTGCTCGACCATCCACGTCCATCCCATGCCGACTACACCGCCTATGTGCATTACCACGGTTTTGCAGACATGCGCGGCGGTGGACATTTTTCCGGCAGGCTCACTGCGCCGCTGTGTGCTGCCGGCGGCATCGCCAAACAGATCCTCGCCCGCCGCGGCATCCATATCGGCGCCCAGCTTCTGCAAGTGGCGGACGTCTGCGGCAACGCCTTTGATCCGGTCAGTGTGGACGCGGCGACGCTCGAAGGCATGGCCGAGTACGCATTTCCAGCCCTCGCCGAAGCCGAAGCCATGCAGGAAGCGATCGCCTGTGCCGCCCGTGACGGCGACAGCGTCGGCGCCATCGTTCAGGGCGCTGCCATCGGCGTGCCAGTAGGGCTCGGTGGACCGATGTTCGACGGGGTCGAAAACCGTCTCGCTCAGGCGCTCTTCGGCATTCCCGGCTGCAAAGGCATCGATTTCGGCGCTGGCTTCGACAGCGTCAGCATGCGCGGCAGCGCCCACAACGATCCTTTTGCGATGAAAGACGGCCGCGTCACCCCTGTGACCAACCACGCCGGCGGCATCCTCGGCGGCATCACCAGTGGTGCACCGATCACTGTACGCCTGGCCATGAAACCGACGGCCTCCATCGCCAAAGAACAGCAAACCGTCTCCCTGTCCCGACAAACCAACGATCCCCTCGTCATCACCGGCCGCCACGATCCCTGCATCGCCATCCGCGCAGTGCCCGTTGTCGAAGCCGTGATGGCCATCGTTCTCTTAGATCTACTATTGGAGGAGCAATCACTATGAAAAATTTAGATGACATCCGCGTAGAAATCAACGCGGTGGATGAGGAGCTGCAAGATCTCATCATCAAACGCCTCGACCTCGCCAAAGACGTGGCCGAATACAAGAAAGCCAACAACCTGCCAATTCTCGACCGCGACCGCGAGCTCTGGATCCTCGACCACATCACGGAGGACAAGAGCCCGGACCTCGTCGTGCCGCTGCGGGAAACCTACGAAACCCTTTTCCGCGTTGCCCGCCGCCGTCAGAGCCAGCTCATCGATCCGGACGAAAGCTTCATCAACGGCGTCACCTGCACCTTCACCGACGAACCCTTCCCTGAAAGCGGCAGCGTCGCCATCAGCGGTGATCCCAACGATCTGCCCGTCGCCCAGTCCCTTTTCAACAACCCACGCTGCGTGACCCTCAACAACGATATGAAAATCGTCGACGCCGTCGGGCTTGGCCTCTGCCAATACGGCATCCTGCCAATCGAAGACAACCGCTCCGGGGCCAAGGCGCTGACCTACGACCTGCTCCTCAAAAAGACCTGCCACATCGTCCGCGGCATCAAGGTCAACCTGCATTACAAGCTCGTCGCCGCCAACAACGTCCCATTCACGAGTCTCAAAACCGTGAAAGTGGACCGCCGTTCCTACTACCATTGCAGCGAATTCCTCGCCACGCTGAACTGCAACATCATCGAGACCGGCGCCGAAGACATCAACCGTGAACTCGCCGATCCAAGCGACGATTTTATCGGCTGGATCGTACCGGCCCATGTCGAAATCTCCGACGCGCTCCACGTACTGCGTCAGGAAGTGGCCAACCCTGGTGACTACATCCGCTACATCTGCCTCGCTAAAACGCCGCGCATCCATCCGGACGCCGACAGCATCAGCCTCATGCTCTCGGTGCCAAACGTTTCCGGTGGGCTGGATGAAGTGCTCTCGCCGCTGGCTGCCCTTGGCATCAATCTGACCCTGCTGGAAAGCCGCCCGATTGTAGATGGCAACCACACCACCCACCGTTTCTTCATGGACATGGACAGTGACATTCGCCAGCCACAGGTCCAGGCCATCATCAACCAGCTTTCCCGCGACTGTCCGTCCTTCAGCCTGCTCGGCGCCTACAAAAACGTGGAGATCGAACTATGAGTTTCGGACTTCTCGGCCGTACGCTGGGCCACAGCTTCTCGCCACAGATCCATGCGCAAATCGCTGATTACGACTACCGCCTGTACGAAGTAGAACCGGAGGACATTCCAACGTTCTTCGCCGAAGGCGACTGGCAGGGCATCAATGTCACCATCCCTTACAAAGAAACCGTCCTGCCCTACTGCGACGAAGTGAGCGAACAGGCGCGCCGCATTGGCTGTGTGAACACCCTCGTCCGCCGCGCCGACGGCACCCTTTTCGGCACCAACACCGACTACGACGGCCTCGCCTACGCCTTCGACAGCGCCGGCATCGAGATCGCCGACAAGAAATGCCTCGTGCTCGGCAACGGCGCCACCTCAAAAACCGTCACAACTGTGCTCAGCGACAAAGGTGCACGGGAGATCGTTGTCTTCGGCCGGCATGACGCCGTGCCCTACAGCGACATCCCCCTGCACCACGACGCCCAGGTCATCGTGAACGCCACCCCCGTCGGCATGTATCCCAACAACGGCCAGCGTCTCATCGACCTGGACGGCTTCGCTCATCTTGAAGCCTGCTTCGACGTCATCTACAACCCGCATCGCAGTCGGTTTCTTCTCGACGCCGAGCGTCGCGGCGTGATCACCTGCGATGGGCTGCCAATGCTCGTGGCCCAGGCTGTCTACGCCGCTGTGCATTTCATTGGCCTCACAGATCCGGCGGAAAAGATCGCGCCCATCCTTGCAAAAATGCGCGCCGACGACGAAAACATCGTGCTCATCGGCATGCCTGGCGTCGGCAAGACCACCATCGGCGAAGCCCTTGCTGCCAAACTCGGGCGCAGCTTTGTCGACATCGACAGCGCCATCGAAGAAAAATACGGCAGCGTGCCAGATTACATCAACAACCACGGCGTCGACGCTTTCCGCGCCGTCGAAAGCGAAACCATCGCTGAGATCGGCAAGCAGCATGGACTCGTCATCGCCACCGGCGGCGGTGCGCCGACGATCCCTGCCAACAAAGATCTCCTGCGCCAGAACGGGCGCATCTACTGGCTCATGCGCGCGCTGGAGGATCTGCCGACCGATGGGCGTCCGCTTTCTGCTGGTGGTCTAGAGACCCTGCGCCGGCTCTTCGACGAACGCAAGGATTGCTACGCCGATTTTGCTGACGTCTCCATTGAAAACCGCGACGTCGATACAACCGTCTCACAGATATTGGAGGATTTCCATGAAGCTATGCATCATTAACGGGCCAAACCTCAACATGCTCGGCATCCGCGAGCCGGATATCTACGGCCGCACCACCTACGCCGACCTCTGCACCCTCATCAACGACCACGCCAAGGCGCGCGGCATCGACGTAGAGATCTACCAGAGCAACCACGAAGGCGACCTCGTCGACAAGATTCAGGCCTGCTACGGCACCGCAGACGGCATCGTCATCAACCCCGCCGCCTACACCCACACCTCCGTCGCCCTGCTCGACGCCGTCAAAGCCGTCGGCATTCCAACGGTAGAGATCCACATCTCCGATGTCAGCCAGCGCGAAGAGTTTCGCCAGGTAAGCTACATCCGCACCGCCTGCTGCAAGACCATCACCGGCCACGGCATCCAGGGCTATATTGAAGGCATCGACCATCTGCTCGACATGGAATTGGGAGAAACCCATTAGCCCTTTTGCTGCCCAGCGCCCATAACACAAAACACCGACGCCTGCTCTATCTTGCAGACGTCGGTGTTTTGTGTTTTACAGATTTCGCCACTGCCAACTTTCAATGCGTCACAATAGAATACCAGACCTGTACTGCTGAAGGATCAGCAGTACAGGCCTGGTTTGTGTTATCTGTGTTTAGAGGGCGTTTTCGATGAATCTTTCGAGGATGGCTGGCCTTGAATCTGCCTCTGTGTTCTTCATAATCTTTTTTTACCATGATGCCTAAGTTTGCGGGCAGCACCTCTACAACCATGAGAACGACGCTGTTCCGGCGTATCAAACAAACCAGCATAAATGGCACGATAGATTGTTGCATAACTAACTACACACTTTGCATGTTCAAGGCGAAGACGTTCTGCAATCTGTTGTGGAGACCATTGCCATTCCAGAAAGGCACAACGTACAAAAGAAAACAATGAAGGATCTTCCAGGCGATGGTGAGAATGACATTTTTGTCGACGAATGGAGTAGGCTTTTTCCGCCTGATCGGGTCAATATTCACCATTAAAGGAATTGCGTTTTAGTTCACGAGAGATTGTAGAAGTGTTGCGACCTAGTTTGTTGGCAATGAAAGAAATAGATTTACCTTTCGCACGGAAGTACAATATATTTTCGCGTTCAAATGTAGTAAGATGGGTATAGTGGCTCATAGAAACACTCCTGGTTCTTT